>CAMBHR010000023.1:0-33084 GCA_945867195.1 uncultured bacterium
ATGCTCGACGTGATGGCCTACTACAAGATGAACCGTTTCCACTGGCACCTCAGCGACGACCAGGGTTGGCGCATCGAAATCAAGAAATATCCCTTGCTGACCGAGGTGGGAAGCATCGCTTCCAACTGCCGTCTTACGGATATGTACAGCCACACGATGTATTGGCAGAACAAGCCCTATGGCCCTTACTTCTATACGCAGGATGAAATCCGCGACGTGGTGGCCTACGCCCAGAAGCTCCACATCGACATTGTTCCCGAAATCGACATGCCCGGCCACTTCACCGCTGCCATGGCATCCTATCCCGAATATAGCTGTACTCCTAAAGGCTCGCACGAAGTTCAGACTAATCAAGGTGGTGTTTGGAACGATGTGCTCAATGTGGCCAACGATGGCGCTGTAGCGTTTGCCAAGGGAATCTTGGAAGAGATAATGGAACTGTTCCCCTACGAGCGCGTTCATATCGGTGGCGACGAGTGCCCCACCACTGCATGGGAAAGCAATGCCGAATGTCAGGCAAAATACGCAGAGCTGAACTTGACAAATTACCGCCAGCTTCAGAGCCTTTTCATCAAGGAGATGTCCGACTTTGTGAAGTCCAAAGGCCGCAAGCTTTCCGTGTGGAATGAGTCTATCACGGCTGCAAATGCTGACTTGACAACGGTGCAGAGCACGGGTGCAATGGTATATTGCTGGATGCCTGCCGAAGATGGTGTTAACAAAGCTGCCGAGTTGGGCTTGAGCCGCATCTACACGCCGCAATATCCTTTCTATATCAACAAATACCAAGGCGATCCTTCGCTTGATCCCCCTGCTGCGGGCTATGGCAACGAGGACGTGAAGGCGGTGTACGAAAAGTCCATCCCAGAGAATGTTGATGCCGGTATTCAGGCCACCTTCTGGACCGAGGTTGTCAGCGACCGCGACTATTTGGAGTGGCTCACCTTGCCGCGCCTCACCGCCATTGCCGAAGCTGGTTGGACTCCGCAGGCCAGCCGCACCTTCTCCGACTTCCAGCAGCGCATCACCGCCGACACGCTCTTGCTTAACTACAACAACTACAAGTGGTGCGACTATCAGATGGTGGGCTGGGAGAAGCCCGGAGTGCCCAAGCCCAATGTCAGCACGGCCAGCGAGAAGCACTACTATCGCCTGATTTCTGGTGCGACGGATGCCGAGCGCGTGGGCCGCTGCATCGAACTGGTGGCAGAAGGTTCTCCGTTGATTGAATTCTATAGTAATAAAAAATGTCAGGTAGGACGCGTATGGACTAACACGCAGGCTGCTGAAGGTGCTGATAACTACGATTATCAGTGGTGGTATATTGAAGCAGACCCCGCAGGCACTGGCAAGTATGCATTGGTCTGCAAGGCAAAGCCTGGAGGTTCCGTTAATCCCCAACCTACGACAGATAACACTGATGGGCGTTGGAATTATGATGATGCTGTTAAGAATTACAATTTTGTCTTGGGCTCAGGTGCAAGTGGCAAAGTCGGCGACAACTATTTTTATACTATTTGCAGCGACCAGCAGGCTTCTGGTAATTATCTGAACTCTTCCAAGAGTGGCCAAGGGTGTGCTGTAAACATTTATAGCCTCGACGCCAGCGTGAAGTGGGAATTTGCTCCCATGGCTGTTGCCGAGCCTGAACCGCCTACTGTCATCTATCCCAAAGCCAATACGGCGGAGAAGAAGTACTATTATCGCATTGTGAGCAAGGCTGTGGACGGACGTAAAGGCACGTGTATTGAATTGCTCTCTGCTACTTCGCCCAAGATAGGCACTGGTAATGCACAGGAGAATCGTCTGTGGTCGAACGCCCAAGCCGTTGAAGGCGCTGATAATTATGACTATCAATGGTGGAGCCTTGAGGAAGACCCCGCAAATGCAGGACGTTTTGCTTTGGTCAGCAAGGCCCTGCCGGACGGTTCGGTGAACACCACGCCGACGGAACTCAAAAATACTGGCCGCTGGGACTACGACGTTGCTGCCAAGCACTACGACTTCATCCTGGGTCATGGCGGATATGGCTCAGTGAATGGCAACCACTACTACACCATCCACAGTACGCAGTCGGCGGGCACTGGCTCCACCCCGTGGTATATGAATGCTGCGGCTGGTGGACAGAATAACTCTATCAACGTCTATCAGGGCACGTCCAACAGTGATGATGCCGTATTCTGGGAATTCGTCCCTGCCGACAACTACTACAACATCAACTTCACGCCGCTCACCTACGGCGAGACCTACATGTTCAGCAATGCCGTGGAGGGCTTCAACGCCACGGCACTGTCTGCAGCAAGCGACAACACAAGTTTGCTCCACAGCACCGACCCGTTTGCCGCCAACGCCTGGACCGTTACTTCCTCCGAGGTTTCAGAGTTCTACGGCGTGCAGCAGCTCAATTTGCAGAACGCCACCACGGGCCAGTACATCAGCGGTGCAGCTACTTCTTACAGCAATCGCGTGGGTTACCCCGTATCAGTCAATGCCAGCACCAAGGCCACGGTTTCCTTGGCCTATGACGAAAGCTGTGGCGAATACCGCTTGCAAATCAACGACCGCAGCTTCTTCCCCTTGGTAGAGGCCGGTACCGTAAGCAGCGGCAGCACCCTCAGCGGTGCCACCTACGATGCACCCCGCATTCAGGGAGCCACGTGGAACGTGACGCGCGTCAAGCCCGTTACCTTCAACTGCGAGGATACCCAAGGAACTTCGCTGGGCAGCTTCACGCGCTACGTGGATGCCGAATTGGCCGAAGTGTCCCTCAGCCTGACTCCCGAAATCGAGGCTTACGCCGTGCAGTCGATGACGGAGACCGCCGAGAACGTCTATACCGTGGTCTACGCCGATGCTACGAATGTGGAAATCCTCGACAGCAGGGAAACCTATGAGGTGGCACGCGCCTTCACCGCCGACCAACTCACCTACACCCGTACCTTCAACACCACCAACTGGCAGGCTTGGTACATGCCTTTTGCCATGAGCTATGAAAACTGGAAGGACGACTTCGACGTGGCCCGTCTGAACGATGTACACCAGTACGACGACAACGAAGACGGCGTGGCCGACCGCACCGAGTTGGAAATCATGTTCGTCAAGAGCGGAAGCATCGCGGCCAACACGCCGTACCTTATCCGCGCCAAGGAGACCGGAACGAAGTACATCAGCCTCCAGAATGTCGTGATGCAACCCACGGAGGAGAAGCAGTTTGATGTTACGTCCTGGTCCAACCGCTACGTCTTCGGCGGTACCTACACGCAAATCCCCGGTTCCACCATGGTCAGCGAAGGCTACTACGCCCTGGCCGGAGGAGCTTTGCAGCAGGCCGGCAGTTATTCGGCTTCGCTCGGTGCTTTCCGCTGGTACTTGCAGGTGCTCGACCGTTCGGCCCAGGTGGCAGCAGCTCCCAGGGTTATCAGCCTGCGCCTCGTTGGCGATGAGGGCGAGGTAACCGGCATCCGTCCGTTGCAGCCCATGGAACAGCAGGAACCCGCCGATGTTTACGACCTCAACGGCCGCCTCGTGCGCAAGGCCGCCCGCAGTCTCGACAACCTGCCCCAAGGCGTATATATCGTGAATGGTAAAAAGTATATCCGTTAATCTTTTCGCCCGGAAAATCAGCTTATGAGAAAAGTATATCAACAACCGCGCTCTTCGGCCATCCAGTTCCGGCCTGAAGCGCACCTGATGGAGACCTCCCGCATCCCCATCGGCGGAACTACGGACAGCTTCGACAGCAACCGGCGCGAACAGCCTTCCATCTGGACCGAATGGGACGAAGAAGAGGAATAGCTTTCGGAAATCCCACCCGCCCTGATGAGGGCGTATAGCAAGCAAGCGGCGCGAAAGGCCACCCGGAGGGGGGCACTTCGCGCCGCTTCTTTTGAAGGGCTATAGAAAACTATAGATAACTATCGAAATCCTATAGAAAACTATCGAAATCTATAGAATTCTATAAAATCCTATAGAAATCTATCCCCTTCTATAAAAGCTATAGCCTGATTGCGCTAAATTTGCCGCTGAACCCTTAAATCCGGAAAGACAGCCTATGACAGAAAAGAATGTGGAGTCTTTGCACGTGATGCGCACCGGCAGCCGCTGGCAGGATTTGCACCTTTACCGCAAGTCCGACACGCTTTACCAGCTCACCGTAGTGTTCTGCCGCCGCTTCCTGCCACTTCACGGCGACCGCACCGTGGACCAGATGGTACAGGCGGCGCGTTCCGGAAAACAGAACATCGTGGAGGGTTCGGAGAACGGCAAGACCTCTACCGAGATGGAGCTCAAGCTGTTGAACGTGGCGCGCTCCAGTATCAGCGAACTGCGGGAGGACTACAAGGACCACCTCACCGCACGCGGCATGGAGCAGTGGGACGCGCAACATCCACGCTATGCCAAGTTGCGGGAGTTCACCCGGAAACGCAATTCCTGGGAGGACTATCGCGACTTTGCCAACCGCTGTACTGAGGAGGAGCTGTCTAACCTGGGGCTCACGCTCTGCTACCAAATGGACTCGATGCTCAATCGCTACCTGAAGTCGGTGGAGCAGCATTTCATCACCGAGGGCGGCCTGAAGGAGCGTATGCACAAAATGCGCACCGGCTACCGACAGCAACAAGACGAGGAGTTCCGGCAACTGCAACAGGAGAACGAAGCCTTGCGGCAGGAATGCCAGACGTTGCGGCAGTCGCTGGCCTCCGCCAATGCCCGCTACAACGACCTCCGTGCCCGCGCCCTGAAAGCCTATAACGGGCAGAAGGCGCAGATTGAAGAGCTTCAAGCGAAGATTGGAGCGCTTGCCGCGCAGTTGGAGCGGCGCAAAGGCGCAGGTTCGCCCGAGGCGGAGCCGCGATAGCCGCTATTGGAAGCTATAGGTTTCTATAGATTTCTATAGTTATCTATAGTTATCTATAGTTATCTATAGTTATCTATCTTTTACTTTATCCTTTACCACTATGCTCAACCGAATTGTTTTCAGCGGCTGTGCCGGTTTGGCTGCTTTGGCCGCCGGGGCGCAAACGCGGCCCAATATCCTTTACATCATGTGCGACGACATGGGTTATGGCGACCTCGCTTGCTACGGCCAGCAGCTTATCGCCACGCCCCACATCGACCGCCTCGCCGCCGAAGGGATGCGCTTCACCCAGGCCTATGCCGGCAGCCCCGTGTCGGCCCCGTCGCGCGCCACCTTCATGACAGGCCAGCACACCGGCCACACCCATGTCCGGGCCAACAAAGAATATTGGAGCGGCAGCGTCCGCTATGGCGACAATACCGACTATGCCGTCGTGGGCCAAGAACCATACGACACCGCCCACATCATCCTGCCCGAAATCTTCCGCGACAACGGCTACACCACCGGTATGTTCGGCAAATGGGCCGGCGGCTACGAAGGATCCCCCTCCACGCCCGACCGTCGTGGCATCGACGAGTTCTACGGCTACATCTGCCAGTTCCAGGCCCACCTCTATTTCCCCAACTTCCTCAACAGCTACAGCCGTGCGGCGGGCGATGCCGGAGTGAAGCGTGAGGTGTTGGAACAGAACATCCCATATCCCATGTTCGGCCCCGACTACAAGCAGCGTTCGCAGTACTCCGCCGACCTCATCCACCGCCGTGCGTTGGAATGGCTTGACCGCCAGACCCCCGACCGCCCCTTCCTCGGCATCTTCACCTACACCCTGCCACACGCCGAACTGGCGCAGCCCGAGGATTCCCTCCTCTTGGCCTATAAAGGCCGTTTCTGTCAGGAGCGCACCTATGCCGGCAGTGCAGGTTCCCGTTACAACCCCACCGACTGCGGCCATGCCGAGTTTGCCGCCATGATCTCCCGTCTTGATGCCCAGGTGGGCGAAATCATGGCCAAGCTGCGCGAAAAAGGACTCGACTCCACCACCGTTGTCATCTTCACCTCCGACAACGGCCCCCATGAGGAAGGCGGAGCCGACCCCACCTTCTTCAACCGCGACGGCCTGTTGCGCGGCATCAAGCGCAGCACCTACGAAGGCGGCATCCGCATCCCCTTCATCGTCCGTTGGCCCGGCCACGTCCCTGCCGGCACCGTCAACCCCCACCAGCTCGCCTTCTACGACCTCATGCCCACCTTCTGCGACCTCGCCGGCATCACCCGTTACGAAGCGCGTTACCGCAACCCCGCCCTTGCCGCCGACCCCTTCGACGGCCTCTCCTTCCTGCCCACCCTCTTGGGGCGTTCCGGCCAGCCCGAGCACGAATACCTCTACTGGGAGTTCTCCGAAACCGACATGATGGCAGTGCGCATGGGCAATTGGAAACTCGTGGTCAAGCAGGGCAAATGCCTCCTCTACGACCTCGCCACCGACCTCCACGAGGACCACGACCTCTCCGCCCGCCATCCCGAGGTAGTGAGCCGGATGAAGGAAATCATCCGCCGCGAGCACACCGACAGTCCCCTTTTCCCTGTCACGCTGCCCGAGTGATGCCATCCGTGTCCACGATTTTTCACCCTTGTTAAGACCTTATCCCCTTGAACCCCCTTTATTTTTAAAAATAATCTCTACTTTTGCTTCGCAATGCCGCACCGCTCACCCTGCGGGCTTTAAAATCTGTTACCGACAGCCTTCCGGCGCGCGCTTTTGTGCGTAGAACTTTTCGGGTGCGGCAGCTTGTCCGCAGCGTGTGCTTCACGGACTTTTTCACCCTCCTTTCTCATTACAGGAAATGCAAGAATTTGAACTTATTGCCAAAACCTTTCAGGGTTTAGAAGAGGTTTTGGCACAGGAAATCACCGAACTGGGAGCCGACAACGTGCAGATAGGCCGCCGCATGGTATCTTTCACCGGTGACAAGGCCATGATGTACCGTGCCAACTTCTGTCTGCGTACCGCCGTGCGCATTCTCAAACCCATCAAGCACTTCCGCGCCAAGGATGCCGACGAGGTGTACGATGCGGTGCGCAAGATTGACTGGAGCCAATACCTCAGCGTCGACACCACCTTCGCCGTTGACACCGTCATCTTCTCTCCCGAGTTCCGCCACTCCAAGTTCGTGGCCTATAAGGTGAAGGATGCCATCGTCGACTACTTCCGCGACACCACCGGCGAGCGTCCCAACATCCGCATCACCAACCCCGATGTCAAGCTCAACATCCACATTGCCGAAGAAGACTGCACCCTCTCGCTCGACAGCTCCGGCGAGAGCCTCCACCTGCGCGGCTACCGCGTAGCCTCCGTCGAGGCACCCATCAACGAAGTGCTGGCCGCCGGTCTCATCAAGCTCACCGGCTGGCAGGCCGACTGCGACTTCATCGACCCCTTCTGCGGTTCCGGTACCTTCCTGGTCGAGGCCGCCCTCATGGCCCGCAACATCTACCCCGGCGTGTTCCGCAAAGAGTTCGGTTTTGAGAAATGGAAGGACTTCGACCCCGACCTCCTGCAAGCCATCTACGAGGACGACTCCCAGGAGCGCGAGTTCCACCACCGCATCTACGGCTACGACCTCAACGTGCCCGCCGTGGAAGCCGCGCAGAAAAACGTGCGCAGTGCCGGTGTCGATGACATCGTCACCGTGCAGCAGCAGGACTTCCGCAAGTTCACCCGTCCGGAGCAGAAATCCCTCATGGTGACCAACCCTCCTTACGGCGAACGCCTCACGCCCCCCGACCTGCTCAACCTTTACCAGACCATAGGCAAGACCCTCAAGCACGAGTTCTCGGGCAACGAGGCGTGGGTCATCTCCTCCAAGCAGGAACTCTTCGAAAACATCGGCCTGCGCCCCAGCTTTAAGGTGCAGATTTTCAATGGCAAGCTCGACTGCGACTTCCGCAAGTACCAGCTCTTCGAGGGCCGTCTGGGCGACTTCCGGGCCGAGGGCGGCAAGGTGAAGACCGATGAGGAACGCCGCCTCATGGGCGACCGCACCCGCTTCAAGGCACGCCGCGACGACTTCAAGCAGCGGCTCACCGAAAACCCGCGCGAACACGATGAGGAAGAAGACCTCGACCCCGAATACCTTCTGCTGCGCCGCAAGCACCGCGAATTTCAGGACAGCCGTTTCGTGCCCCGCCCCCCGCGTCCCGAGGGCAAGAAGGGGGACTTCAAAAAAGGCGATTTCCGGAAAGGGGGATTCGGCAAGTCCGCCCAGCGACGCGGAGGCTTCGCGTCCAAACCCGACGGACGGAAAGGAGGAACGCGACGCCCGCCCTTCCGCGACCAGGATTAAGCCTGCCGCCATCATCACCATTATGCTGAAACAACCCAACTTTACCTCAATGAAAACCAAATACCTTTGGAGCACAGTGCTCGCACTGTTGCTCGTCATACCCGCCATGGCACAGCAAAACAAGCAGTATTCGCTCGAAGACCTCATGTGGGGCGGCACGAACTACTGGCAACTGCAACCCAAGAGCCTTCAAACCAATTTCTGGGGCGACCGCCTTCTCGAAATGGACGTGGAAGAGGTCAAGACCCTGATGGACGAAAAAGGGAAAAAGGTGAAAACACCCCAAACGCTCTTCACCCTCGATGAGGTCAACGCGGCGGTGGACACCGCCAAGTGGGGCAAATGTTACTCCCTGCTCTATGCCTCCTTCCCCAACGGCAAGGCCACGCAGTGCATGCTCAACACGCACAAATGCCGTTTCATCTATGATTGGACCACGAAGCAAGTGGCCTGGATCATGCCCGACAACTTTGACAGCCAGGCTTCGGCCTTCAACACCAAGAGCCGGCAGCTCGCCTACGTCAAGGACTGGAACCTCTTCGTGACCCGGGCCGACGGCAAAACCCTCCAGATAAGTACCGACGGCAGCCGTGAACTCCAGTACGGCATGAGTGTCCACCGCGACGAGTTCGGCATCAGCCAGGGGCTCTTCTGGAGTCCCAAGGGCAGCCTGCTCGCCTTTTACCGCATGGACCAGAGCATGGTGACGGACTATCCCCTCGTCGACATTGACCACCGCGTGGCCCAGCTCGCCCCCGAGAAATACCCCATGGCCGGCATGACGAGCCACAAGGTGACCGTGGGCATCTACAACCCCGCCACGGAGCGCACCGTCTACCTCCAGGCCGGCGACCCCACCGACCGCTATTTCACCAACATCGCCTGGAGCCCCGACGAAAGCACTGTCTACATGATTGAGCTGCCCCGCACGCAAGACAAGGCCGAGCTCGTGGCCTACGATGCCGCCACCGGCCAGCGCAAGGGCGTGCTCTACACCGAGACCAACGCCCGCTACGTGGAACCGATGCACTCCATCAGCTTCCTCCCCTGGGACGACACGAAGTTCATCTACCAGACCCGCCGCGACGGCTACAACCACCTCTACCTCTTCGACACCACCGGCCGCGAACTCAAGCAGCTCACGAAGGGTCCATTCGAGGTGCTCGACGTGTTGGGCTACAACCAGCGCACCAAGAGCATCATTATCCGGAGCAACGAAGCCTCGCCCATCCGCTACAACCATTACAGCGTCAATGTGCAGACGGGCCGCCGCACCCTGCTCGACAACGGACGGGGCGTTCACTATGCCCGTCTGAGCGAGGGCGGTGCGTTCCTGCTTGACCGCTGGTCAGCCCCCGATGCCTTCCGCCGCATCGACCTCGTGGCCACCGCCAAACCTGCCCAGACCGAGCTTCACCGCGCCGACAGTCCGTATCAGGGCAACGGCGTGCCCCCCGTGGAGAGCGGCACCATCAAGGCAGCCGACGGCAAGACCGATCTCTATTACCGCCTGGTGAAACCCGCCGGTTTCGATCCTGCCAAGAAATATCCCGCCGTGGTCTACGTTTATGGCGGTCCCCATGCCCACAACGTGGACGAGTCCTGGAACTACCTGTCGCGGCCCTGGGAAACCTATATGGCGCAGCGCGGCTACGTGGTCTTCGTGGTCGACAACCGGGGTTCCGAGAACCGTGGTTTCGAATTTGAGAGCGTGACCCACCGCCACCTCGGTGACAACGAGATGGCCGACCAGATGGAAGGTGTGAAATTCCTCCGGAGCCTGCCCTATGTCGATGCCGACCGCCTCGGCGTTCATGGATGGTCGTTCGGCGGATTTATGACCACCAACCTCATGTGCAGCTATCCCGATGTGTTCAAGGTAGGCGTGGCCGGCGGTCCTGTCATCGACTGGAAGTATTACGAAGTGATGTACGGCGAGCGTTACATGGACACGCCGCAGGAGAACCCCGAGGGCTACGCTTCAAGCAGCCTGCTTCCCAAAGCCAAGAACCTCAAGGGCCGGCTGCAGATCATCGTGGGCTACAACGACCCCACCTGTGTGCTCCAGCACAGCCTCTCCTTCCTCCGCGCCTGTGAGGATGCCGGCACCCAGCCCGACTACTTTGTCTATCCCGGCGACGGCCACAACATGATGGGTCACGACATGGTCCACCTTCACGAACGCATCACCCGCTACTTTGACGATTATCTGAAATAACATCGGCGCACCCCTTCACAGGGCCGCCGATAGTGCTCCACAAGTCCTGGACTATTTTTTCCAACTCCTTGAGTTGTAAAAACAAGTCCGGGACTTGTGCGCGTGAAAGTCGCGATGTTGTTGGGTGATGAGGTGAGGGAGAGAAGCGACCGTAACCCCATAATCTTCTAACCTATTATATACGTAATTTTTATCCTGAAAAAAGCATTCACCCTTTCACCGATTGCCCTATTCTTGTTGAAACCCAGCGATTTTCGCTGTGAAGGCTTTGATTTTCAAGTGTTCACAGCAGACCAGCTGCGTGGGGGTATTGCGGGGGTAGGTGTGAAGGCTTGAAAATCAAAGCCTTCACACACTTTCCTGATGAAAATCAGCGCAGAACGGGCAGTCTGTGAAGGAGTGAACGCTTTTTTCCGGGAAAAATTATCGTATATCTGCGCGCGTGAAGGGCGCGTGAAGGGATAGGGAGCTATAGAAATCTATAGCAACCTATAGCAATCTATAAGAACTATAGAAATCTATAGCTCCCTATAAAAACCTATCGCTCCCTAAAGCAT
Source organism: uncultured bacterium (assembly GCA_945867195.1). Lineage (GTDB taxonomy): Bacteria > Bacteroidota > Bacteroidia > Bacteroidales > Bacteroidaceae > Alloprevotella. Next base: position 10,978 of record CAMBHR010000023.1, read on the forward strand.
TCTATCAAGCTCTGGCTTCTCCCTTGAAACTAAAAATCATATCGGCCAGACAACGTAATTGCTCATTTTTTTTATTTTTTAGAAATAATGCCTTACATTTGCGGCGTTCATCGTACAACTTACCTGTTTTGACAAAACCTTTGTTGACCTTGTTCTTACGTTAAGGCTCGTTGTGCATACACAGAATTATCTTTATTGTATCACATATCTAATTTATCTATGAGAAAACTCCTCAGTTTATGGCTGATGCTCGTAGCGTTCATCACTGCGGGCGCAGCACCGGCGACTCCCACCTTCTCTACAGACGATGGCGAGGCTACGTGGTACTACATCCGGTTTAAGTCGCATTTCGACTTCTACCTCACCGATGTGGGTGCCAATGAGAATGTATTGCTCAAAGGCTATGATACTGCTTTGGCCGATGGCCAGCAGTGGAAAGTCGTGGGCGAAAGTACCACGAGCTTCAAGCTCGTGAGCAAAGCAGGTCGCACACTCGTTTACGACGGGACAGCATTGCGTTACAAGGCCTCGACCACCGAAACGCAGACCTACGGCATGCACCAGTATGACAATTTCTGGGAAGCCTTCCGTACAGAGGTCGGCGACGTGGCCAACGGAACCTGCCTGACTATTTCGGGAAGTGCCGCCTACGGCCAGCCCTTCACGGAGCGCGCCAAGGACAAAGACCTCAACAAGTTCATTTTCGTGCCCGTGGCCACGGTTGTCGCCGACTACGCCACCTACCAGTCGAAGCTCCCCACGCTTTCCGACGAGGAAGAACCCATCTACTACTACCTCGCCCTGACCAACGGCGCCACGCACTACCTCAAAGACAATGGTGCGAGCGCGAAAGTGGGCCTTGATTCCAGCGAACCGTACAACGACAAGAGCCGCCAATGGCAGTTTATCGCCGTGAATGACGAGGGAGACTTCGTCATCCGCAGCCGTCAGGGCCGTTACATCACCAGCTTCTCCGATTCCAATAATGGCGGAACGGGTAGTTCACAGGCTAATGGCCGCTACTACCTCGGCAGTGCTTCGGCCACGCAGGCCGATGCCATCGTCTTCCGTTTCGGCGTAGGTGCCACCACCTCCGACTTTGAAATCTACCGCAAGAACGACAACGCACGCCTGGGCTTCAACAAGCGAGACGGCAGAGAAGTCGGCGTGTGGAACGCCCACGACAACGGCAACAAGATGGCTGCCTCTGATGCCGCATCGCTCGATGAGGCCTACAACGCCAAACTCCCCAAGTTCTCCGACGAAACCAACGAGTATTGGTACTTTGTCAAGATGACGGAGCGCAGTAAGTATTTCAAAGGTGCTTCAACCGATACGAAACTTGAATTGGTTTCACCCGCAACCAACGAAGACCAGTTCAAGTGGAAGTTCATCGGTACGAAGGACAACTTCACCATGGTGAGCAAGGCCGGAAAGTACGTCTACGCGATGGACGCAGAGAATACGGGCACTGCCCGCTTCCAGCTCGGCACGGAGGCTGCCTCGGCCGAAACTTTCTACTTCGACCCCTGTGGCGACTACGTGGAAATCGTCCGCAAGGGCGACAACAACAAGTATGGCATGAACGACCGCTCTGTCAACACCCCTGCGGGTGTCGGCGTTTGGGACAACAACGCCGGCGGCAACCGCCTCCAGTTCTTCACCGTTGCCGCAAATCCCACGCTCTACGCCTCGGCCGCCAAGCTCAACGACGAGTCGCTCTACTACTACATCCAGTTCAAGACCGGCGGTGCCGTAGTCGAGGACAAGGGTGCCAACACCAATGCACAGACGGCCACGATGGCCAACTCCGATGCACAGCGCTGGGCCTTCATCGGCACAAGCATCAGTTCGCTCAAAGCCATCAGCAAGGCCGGACGATACCTCAGCTATTCAGACAGCAGATATAAGACTACGACCGACGAAGCCAGTGCTGTGACCTTTGAACTTCGCGAAAGCTCCGCCCATCCCGGCTATTTTGAGTTGGTTAACAGCGGTGCCTCGCAGGCCATGAACCAATGGGGCGGCACGGGGACCGGAAAACCCCTCGGCGTTTGGAACATTGGCGACTCCAACAACCCCTTCCGGGTCGTACTTCCCCCCGCTCCCGTTGAGCCGGCCTTCTACGCAGACGCAACCCCTGCCGAAGGCGATGAGTGGTACTACATCCAGTTCTGCAAAAACTCCCTCAACTGGATCGCTCCCACCACGGTGGGCGGCGAAGTGACCGTAACGGCCAGCACCCAGTACAAGGAAGAAATGATGTGGCGCTTCATCGGCAACAAAAACTCCTTCAAGCTCGTCAACAAGAAGGGTCAGTTTGCTTATTTCGATGGCACGAACCAGAACGGTTCCCTCAAGACTTCTACGACAGCAGACGATACGGACAAATACAAGTTCAGCCTCGTTGTTTCCAAGGGTGCTTATGCCCAGGCTTGGGAAATCAAACCCACGGGCGTGACCAGCACCACCTATCCCCACCTCAATATGTATGGGGGTGCCAACGAGGGAACCTCAATTTCCGTTTGGACTGCCGGTGACGGTGGCAACCCCATCAAGTTCGTGCCCGTGAGCGAGATGAGCTATGCCGACTACGAGGTGGCCGGTTCCGAAACTTACCAGCCCACCGAGAAACTGACCCTCTGGTACTCTGAGCCTGCCACCACCGCACCCCTCTATTCCGGCGGTCAGGGCTACAGCAACTGGATGGAGTGGTCGTTGCCCATCGGTAACGGACAGCTCGGTGCCAGCCTCTTCGGCGGCGTGATGCGCGACGAAATCCAAATCAACGAGAAGACCCTCTGGAGCGGACGCTCCTCCGACGTGAGTGCCAACTACGGACAGTACGAAAACTTCGGCTCCGTGTTCGTTGAGAACCTCAGCGACGACCTCACGCTCCGCCCGGGCGAAGGCGCAATGGACTATGTGCGCGGCCTGAACCTGACCAAAGCCACCGGTTTCGTGCAGTTCAAGAGCGCGAAGACCGCAACGAGCTACGAACGCCAGTACTTCGCTTCCTATCCCGACAATGTGGTGGTGGCTCATTACACCTCCACGGGTACAGCCCCGCTCAACCTCCGCTTCACGCTGCAGAGCGGCAATGTGCTTGGACGCACGACTTTCTACAACGACGCTTCGGGCTTCTTCTCGGGCAACACGTTCAACGGTGAAACCCAGACCATCAAGTATGCCCTCCGCTTCAAGGTGGTCAACCTCGACAACGAAGGAACTGTCACTACGACCGAAGAGGGCGTAACCGTGAGCGGCACGCACAACGTGATGGTGGTCATTGCCGGTGCTACGGACTTCGATCCTTACTCCACGACCTATACCAGCGGCACGGCCCAGCTCACCACCAACCTCCGCAACCGCGTGAACGCTGCCGCAGCAAAGAGCTGCGAAGACCTCTACAGCAGCCACCTCGCCGACTTCCAAAACTACTGGAACCGCATGAGCCTCGACCTCAACGGCACTACCAACACCGTGCCCACGAACGTGCTTATCGACACCTACAACAGCGGCAGCGGACCCAACGCCCTGATGCTCGAACAGCTCTACTTCGCTTACGGACGCTATCTCGAAATCAGCTCTTCGCGCGGTGTGGACCTCCCGAACAACCTGCAGGGTATCTGGAGCAACATGGATAACCCCGCCTGGAACTCCGACATCCACTCCAACATCAACGTGCAGATGAACTACTGGCCCGCCGAGCAGACCAACCTCAGCGAGATGCACCTGCCCTTCCTGAACTACATCATCAACATGGCCAACAGTCCGCAGTGGAAGAAGTATGCCACCGATGCCAATCAGCGACGCGGCTGGACGTGCTACACGGAGAACAACATCTTCGGCGGTTGCGGCAGCTTCATGCACAACTATGTCATCTCCAACGCTTGGTACTGCACCCACCTGTGGCAGCACTACCGCTATACACTGGATGTGGACTACCTGAAGCGCGCCTTCCCCGCCATGCTCTCCGCCACGCAGTTCTGGCTTGACCGCCTCGTGCCTGACACCGACGGCACCTACGTCTGCCCCAACGAGTATTCGCCTGAACACGGACCCGGCAGCGAGAATGGTGTGGCTCATGCCCAGCAGCTCGTTTACGACCTCTTCAGCAACACCCTGGAAGCCATCCGCGTGCTGGGTCAGGCCGAAGCCGGCATTACCGATGCTGACTATGCCGACCTGAAGAACAAGTTCAACAAACTTGACAAGGGACTTGCCACGGAAGTGTACGACGGTACGTGGGGCGAGAATGAGACCGCGCAATCGCGCAACGGCGTGGATCCCAACACTACCATCCTCCGCGAATGGAAATCTTCGTCCTATAAAGCCGGTGCTGACGGCCACCGCCACATGAGCCACCTCATGTGCCTCTATCCGTTCAGCCAGGTAACTCCGGGCACCGACCTGTACACGGCTGCTGTCAACTCGCTGCGCCTGCGCGGTGACGGTGCTACTGGTTGGTCCATGGGTTGGAAGATCAATCTCTGGGCACGCGCCAAGGACGGCGACCACAGCCGCACCATCCTGAATAATGCGCTGCGCCATGCCAACGGCGGTGCCGGTGTGTTCTACAACCTGTTCGACTCGCACGCTCCCTTCCAGATTGACGGTAACTTCGGTGCTTGCGCCGGTATGGCCGAGATGATCATGCAGAGCCAGAGCGACACCATCGAAATCCTGCCCGCCCTGCCTACGGCTTGGCACAATGGTACGATGCAGGGCTTGAAGGCTGTGGGCAACTTCACCGTCGACATCGACTGGGCCAACAACGCCGCTACCTCCGTACGCATCGAATCCCACAAGGGACAGCCCCTCATGATCAAGGCCAAGGACATCGCCCAGGCCCGCTTCACCAAGAACGGCGAAGTTGTGGGCGTGGCAATCCTCTCGACCGATGTGGTACGCTTGCAGACTGCTGAGAACGATGTCATCGCTATTGGCTTCACCCAGACCAGCACCCAGCCCGAAAAGGGTGTGATGGAAATCCTCACCGCCGAAGGCTACGGCACGTTCTACTCTGACCGCGCCATCGTGATGCCGCAAGGCGTAACGGGAGCCACGGTAGAGAATGTCTCCATCGAAGACGGCGAAACGGTAGGTACACTGGTTCCTGCCTGGACCTATACCTCCGGAACGACAGTGCCCGCCAGAACGGCATTGCTCATCAAGGGCGATAAGGGCAACTACGAGTTTGCTTACTCCGCCTCCACCGATGCTTTCTCCGGTTCGCAGTACCTCTACGGACAGATGGAGGACGGTTTGATAGCTTCGCCGGCAGCCAGCCGCTTCTACAAGCTGACCTACTCCTATGAGAACGGCGAGAAGGTGCTGGGCTTCTTCTACGGCGCAGCCGATGGTGCTCCCTTCGTGACCAAGGCCGGCAAGGCTTACCTGGCTTGCCCCACCGTTTCACTTTCGCAGGCACGCGGCTTCCGCATCGACCTCAACGGCGAAGTGACCGGCGTGGACCAGACTGCCGTATCCGATAAGGAGAACCCCGTGGTTTACACCATCGATGGCCGACGCGTCAACCGTGCCGCAGGTCGCCTGAGCCGTGGCCTTTACATCGTGGGTGGCCGGAAGGTGCTCGTGCCTTGATGGCTGTTTCCGACATTCTCTTGTATCAAACAGAAACAACAGAAACATGAAGAAAAGATATATTTCCCCCAGCGCACATTTCGTGCTGCTACATTCCGAAGGCGTGTTCGCCACATCGCCCGGTCTCAACGATAAAAACTATTCCCGTCCCGACGATGTGACCGTTGACGACTACGACGACTACGGTGCACAGTTCGGCGGCGAGAAGAAATGGTCCGACAAAACGGAGTGGTAATCTCCGCATGACGTAAGGCGCAGCCACCGGGGAACGGGTCCTTCCACCCGTCCCTTCGGTGGCTGCGTTGTTGTTGCCGTAGTTGCTTCGGTACACGGAACCGTGAAAAATGCCGCTTTCGCTTGGCTCGCCCCATCCGTTGCCGTACTTTTGCGCCCATGAAGGTAAATATTGACGCTACTTGGGCCGAACGGCTGCAAAGCCAGTTCGATGCCCCTTACTTCCAGAGCCTGACGGACTTCGTGCGCAAAGAGTACAGCCAAGGGCCTTGCTATCCGCCGGGCAAGGAGATTTTCAATGCTTTCAACCTCTGCCCCTTCGACCGCGTGAAGGTGGTGATTATCGGCCAAGACCCTTACCACGGCCCGGGACAGGCCGAGGGACTCTGCTTCTCCGTGAAGGAAGGCGTGAAGATGCCGCCATCACTTGTCAACATCTTCCGCGAGGTGGCGGACGACACGGGCCGGCCCTTCCCTTCCGACGGCAGCCTGCGCCGATGGGCGGCCCAGGGCGTGCTCCTGCTCAACGCCACGCTCACCGTGAGGGCACATCAGGCCGCTTCGCACCAACGCCACGGCTGGGAGGAATTTACCGATGCCGTTATCCAATGCTTGGCCAACGAACGCGAACACCTCGTGTTCATCCTCTGGGGCAGTTCGGCACAACAGAAGGGTAGGGTGATTGACCGCAACCGCCACTTGGTGCTCTGCTCGGCCCATCCTTCGCCCCTTTCAGCCTATCACGGCTTCTTTGGCAATCACCATTTCAGCCGCTGCAATGATTACCTCATTGCCCACGGCCTGACACCTATCAACTGGTAACAAATATTGTATATGATTATCCAAGTGGGCGAAGTGATACTCACTTCCGAAATACTGACCGAATATTTTTGCTGCGACCTTGAAGCTTGCAAGGGAATTTGCTGTGTGGAAGGCGACAGCGGCGCACCCCTCAGCCTCGACGAGGTGGGGGAGATGGAGAACGTGCTCGACGAGGTGTGGCCCGACCTCAGCGCACAGGCGCAAAGCCTGATTGACCGCCAAGGGGTGGCCTATACCGACGCGGAGGGTGACCTGGTGACGAGCATCGTGCAGGGACGCGACTGCGTGTTCACCTGCTACGGCACTGACGGCTGCTGCTACTGCGCTTCGGACAAGGCGTTCCGCGAAGGCCGCACGGCGTGGGACAAGCCCCTGTCCTGCGCGCTGTATCCCATCCGCGAAAAACACTTCCGCGACGGTTCCGTGGGACTGCAATACCATCGCTGGAATATATGTCGCCCTGCCGTGGAGAAAGGCCGCCGGCTCAACCTGAAATTGTACCAGTTCCTGAAGGATCCCTTGGTGCGTCGCTTCGGACAGGCGTGGTACGATGAGCTGTGCGAGGTGGCACGGCAACTGCCAGCAGAATGAATGCAACAGGGCGGTCGCAGACACGTCTTTTCTGGAATGAAACACCGATTTTCTACACACTGCGAAAATATGTGTGCAATTTGACAAATGAAGGGAAAAATATTGGTGTAAAAAATTCTAAATTTTTTGGTTCTTGAGTCTTTCGGTCGTACCTTTGCCATCGTTGAAAGAAAAGCAGAAGGGCCACCCGCTTGTTTTCGTGCAAGGAATGAGCATCAGCCTCCTTGACTTGGGTCGGATTTTCTGTTTTGTTATTTAATTTCATATAAAGATTATTTACGTGCAAATTAGAAAGTATATAGCCGGATTAGCGTTTGGCGTGCTCAGTTTGATGAGTGCCCAGGCTCAGGATGTGATGCCTGAGAAATTGCCTTTGCGTCCGGTGGCCGAAAGAATCGTGAAGGAGGTGGCTCCGGTGGGCGTGGACGAGAATGTCACCGTTGCCACCGAACGGTCAGTCTCCTACAATGCCGGCTTCGGCGAAAGTGTGGTGCGCACCGCGTTGCAGTATCTCGGCGCACGTTATTCGAGAGGAAGCAGCGGCCCCAATGTGTTCGACTGCTCCGGCTTCACACGCTTCGTTTACGGTCAGGAAAACGTATCCATCTTGCGCTCGTCGCGCTCACAGTTCACTCAAGGCACGCCCATCGCACGCATTGCCGACCTGAAAAAGGGTGACCTCGTGTTTTTCGGCGGACGCGGCAACTCACGCTCGGTGGGACACGTTGGCATCGTCACGGAGGTTGACCCCGACGGCCAGAATTTTTCCTTTGTCCACGCCAGCAATTCGGGCGTGAAAATTTCGGACTCCAACGAGGCTTACTACAGTCGCCGGTATATAGGAGCACGTAGAATCGTAGAGAATTAAGCTCGTGAAGACTTGGTTCTTATGGGTCTTGGCACTGATTTGTTCTTGGGGCTGTTTTGCCCAGAAGAACGACACCGTGGTGACAGTGGCCCTTACAGGAGATATTATGATGGGTACTACCTACCCAAAAGTGCAGTTGCCGCCCCATGAGGGACGGCAATTGTTCATTGATGCGCTGCCGGTGCTGAAGAGGGCCGATCTGGCAGCAGGCAACCTGGAGGGCACGCTCTGCGACAGTGGTGAGACACGCAAGAAACTTTCCGACATCTGTTATGCTTTCCGAACGCCCACTACCTATGCTCCGTTGCTGGGCAAGGCCGGCTACGATTTTCTCAGTTTGGCCAACAATCACGCTTTCGACTTCGCTGAAGCGGGCGTGAAGAGCACCATGGAATGCCTGGACCGCCAAGGTATCCGATACGCTGGCATAGAGGGCTTTCCCGACCGTGTGGTGGTGGAGCGTAACGGCGTGCGCTTTGGGCTGTGCGCCTTCGGCCACAACGGATATACCGTGCGCCATCAGGACTTGCGGAGAACGCGGGAAATCGTTACCGAACTGGTCAACGACTGCGACATCGTAATTGTATCGTTCCATGGAGGCGCGGAGGGAAGCAGCCAGAGCCGCTTGCCCTATGGCACGGAGATGTTCTGCGACGAGGACCGGGGCTCGCTGCGTGAGTTTGCGCATTTCTGCATCGATGCCGGGGCGGATGTCGTTTTCGGCCACGGTCCACACGTGGTGCGAGCGGTGGAACTTTACAAAGAGCATTTCATCGCTTACAGTCTGGGGAACTTCTGCACACCCTATGGCATGAGCCTGGCCGGCGTGCTGGCCTATGCCCCTCTGTTGGAACTCCAGCTCACCCGCGACGGGCGTTTTGTGAAAGGGAAAATCCACTCCTTCATCCAGCACAAGGGCATCGGTCCCCGGAAGGATGCTTCGTGCCGTGCCGCCCGCGAAATGCAACGCCTCACGCGGCTCGACGTACCCGACACCCCATTGCATATTGACAACCAAGGCAACGTGCGGCGCAAGTAGCGGCGTGGCCTTTATCATCCATTCAATCTCAAACAAACAATGACATTACCTTTATTAGAAGCCTTGCCGCAAGAGTTGAGCGCAGGCAAAATTGACAAACTGATAGAAAAACTGATAGACCTTTCCGTGGGAGCCGGAAAGCACATCCTCATAGCCATTCTGGTGTATGTGGTGGGAGCATTCCTCGTGAAGATCATCAACCGCTTGGTGCATAGTATGCTCCAGCGGCGGCACATCGACGTGAGTGTGCAGAGTTTTGTGCGCAGCCTCGTCAACATCCTGCTCACCGTCCTCCTGATAGTATCCGTCATCGGTGCGCTGGGTGTCAACACCACCTCCTTTGCCGCCCTGCTCGCCTCGGCCGGTGTGGCTGTGGGTATGGCCCTTTCGGGCAACCTGCAGAACTTTGCCGGCGGTCTGGTCATCCTCCTTTTCAAGCCCTACCGTGTGGGCGATTGGATTGAGGCACAGGGAGTGCAGGGAAAGGTACACGAAATCCAGATTTTCCATACCATACTCCTCACAGCCGACAACAAACAGGTGTATATGCCCAACGGCTCGCTGAGCACCTCCGTGGTGGTGAACTATTCCAAAGAAGAGAACCGCCGTGTGCAGTGGACCATCGGCGTGGACTATGGCGAGGACGTGGGTCGTGTGCGCGAAAAGTTGTTGGCGCTCTTCCTCACTGATGCGCGCATCCTGCAGGATCCCGAGGCCAACCGCCCCTTCGTTGGGCTGAACGAACTGGCCGACAGCAGCGTGAACCTTGTCATCCGTGTATGGGTGAAGAATGCCGATTATTGGAACGTGTACTTTGAAATGCAACAGCGCATTTACGACCTCTTCAACCGCGAGGGTATCAACATCCCCTACCCGCAGACTGTGGTACACATGGAAAAATAATCCGTTTGTCATACGTCACTTCAAAAAAACGCGCAAAGTTTGGGATAGAATAAAAAAATACCTAATTTTGCACCTCGCAAGAAGTATGCATATCAAGTAACAACAAAATAATAAAAACTCAAAATGATTGTAGTACAAGTAAAGGACGGTGAGAACATCGAACGCGCCCTGAAGAAATTTAAGAGAAAGTTTGAAAAGACCGGAGTAATCAAGGAGCTCCGTGCCCGCCAGCAGTTTGACAAGCCCAGCGTACTGAAGCGTCTCGCCAAGGAACACGCTGTTTACGTTCAGAAGCTGCACCGCGAAGAAGACTAATCGCTTCTTGCCGGTTCATCCTTGTGCTTTTCATTCAAGGAATTGCAATACAAGGCCGCTTTGCATCATCATTTGCAAAGCGGCCTTGTATGTTTTCTTCCGTTGAGGGCTGATGATGCCCCCTCCTCCGTACATCTCCCCACGCTCTGTAATGACGAAAACTGAAATCGTCCAGAAAGTATAGCCTTTTTCTCCCGAATTTTTTGCTCATTAAAAAATAGTTACGATATTCGCCAAACAAACGAGAAATGCTGATGCAGGAGATAGAAGACTTTTTGAGTTATCTCATTGCCGACAGAGGCTATTCAGCCGAGACGGTAGAAACCTATCGCCTGAGCCTGACCAAGTTCCTGGACTTCTTCACCCGGTTGGACAGTCAGCTCACATGGTACAGCCTTGATGGCGACGTCATCAGGCAATGGATGGCCGAAGAGATGCAAAACGGAAATTCGGCGCGCTATGTGGCCAAACACCTCAGTGCCCTCCGTTCCTTCTATCGCTATCTGCTCCGGATGGATCGGGTAAGGAAAGACCCCGTGCGGTTGGTGAAAAATCCCAAGATACACACCCCTTTGCCCACCTTCCTCAAGCAGCAAGAAGTGGACCGCCTCTTCGATGATGTGGAGTTCCCCGACAATTTCATCGGCCTGCGCGACCGCACCATCCTGCTCACCTTCTACCACACCGGTCTCCGCCTTTCCGAACTCATCGGGTTAGACCTGTCTTCTGTCGACTTGTCCGCCCGTGAGCTGAAGGTAACCGGCAAGCGCAACAAGCAGCGCATCATCCCCTTTGGCTCCGAGCTGCATCAGGAACTGCTCCGTTATCGCCGGGCACGTTTGGAACAGCCAACCGAGGACACCGCGCTGTTCATCAGCCACAAAGGCAAACGGATGACCAAAGCCCAGGTGCAGACCATGGTGAAGCATTATCTCTCGTTCGTCACCACGCAAAAGAAGAAGAGTCCGCACGTGTTGCGCCACACTTTCGCCACGGCCATGCTCAACAACGGTGCAGAGCTCGAAGCTATCAAAGAACTGCTCGGGCACGCCAGCGTCGTCACCACGGAAGTCTATACGCACACCACGTTTGCAGACTTGAAAAAAGAATACGAACACGCCCATCCAAGGGCATAAAACAAAGGAGGTTACTATGGAACTCAAAATTCAAGCCATCCATTTCGACACTACCGAAAAGCTGAACCTGTTCATCGAGAAGAAAGCTGCCAAACTGGCCAAGAACTGCGAAAATATAATCAAGGCCGAATTTATACTCAAGGTGGTAAAGCCCGAAACCGCCCGCAACAAGGAAACGGCCGTCAACATCGTGCTACCCGGTACAGAACTCCGCGCTGAGAAGGTGTGCGACACCTTTGAAGAAGGCGTAGACCTCTGCGTTGACTCCCTGTTGCGCCAAATTGAAAAGTACAAGGAGCGTCAGCCCAAGTAGTAACAGAGCTTCTTGAAACGATAAATGCAAGCCCGGCCCGTTCGCGCTTTGCAGTCGTCAGGTCAGAGCTTGCAATGGCACCGTCTGATGTCAGCTCGTGAAGCAAGAACATACTGACGGATGAAAGATTACAAACTATTAATAGAAAGGTCCGGCGTGAGCCGGACCTTTTTGTTTGGTGCAGTCTTGACAGACAGGAGCACTTGGAGTCAGTAGCAAATGATCGTTAGCCTTATTTGTCAATCTCCTCCCACAGCGGCGGTGTAACCCCCAGCAAGTGGCGCAAATAAGTCGTAGCGTTTGTGTTCGCCAAAGCTTTCGCCCATCGTGTGGCGTGCTCCGGGAATCATTACCAAGTTTTTTCCGGAAAAGAGCGGTTCGGTTTAAGCCACCTTCTCCAGCTTCTTGATGATGGCAAAGATAAATGCCGCACTCAGCAGGCAGATACCGGCCAGCACGCCCCAGATAATGGGCAGTGAAACGTCGGCACCCCACAGCAGGCCCGGAATCATGACCAGCTGGTTACCGATGGCCGTGGCGGCAAACCACAGACCCATCATCAGACCGGCATACTTCGGGGGAGCCACCTTACTTACAAAGCTGATACCGATGGGTGAGAGCAGCAACTCGGCGAACGTCAGCACGAGGTAAGTGGAGATGAGCAAGTTCGCGCTCACACGTGCAGGATCCTCACCGGCGGCAATCGCGTCGGCCTGGGCCATCGGGGAGAGCAGTCCGAACGAGAAAAACATCATCATGAAGAAGGCGGCGGCAGCCACCAGCATACCCAATCCAATCTTGCGCGGGCTGGAAGGCTCCTTGCCCTTACGGTTCAGCCAGCCGAACAAGGCCACGCTCACGGGCGTCAGTGCCACCACATAGCAGGGGTTGAACTGCTGGAAGATAGGAGCCAGCACCTTCACGCCCTCCGGCGTGATTTCCGTGTACTTCCATCCCAAAAAGATGGCGGGCAGCAAAATCACCAGGGCACTGATAGCTTTGCCCTTGCTCGTCACGCTTTGGAACAGGCCGAACAGACCATACACGATGAAGATGCAAGCCACCAGGTTCGTCACGTCGAAGGCCATGCTCTGCAGGCCGAACGACTGCGTCTGCGTGTAGTCGCGGGCAAAGAGCGTCAGCGTGTTACCGTTCTGGTGGAAAGCCATCCAGAAGAAGATCACCACGGCAAACACCAGGCAGAGGCACACGATGCGCTCCTTCGTCTCGGCGGGCGAGAGCTCTTTCGCCTTCACCGTTTCCTTTTCCACTTTCTGGCCCTTCTGTTCGCTGGCCAGCACGTGCTTGTAAGTGCCGCTGAAAGCGTAGTAGATGGCGATGGAAACAATCAGGCTGGCGCAGGCCACGGCAAAGGCAAAGTGGTACGACTCCGCTTCCGTCTGGCCCAGGTTCGTCTGTGCCCATTCCATGATTTTGATGGCTGCGGTAGGGGCAAACATCGCACCGATGTTGATGGCCATGTAGAAAAGGCTGAAACCGCTGTCGCGCTTGTCGGCATATTGGGGGGCATCGTACAGTTTGCCCACCATTACCTGCAGGTTGCCTTTAAAAAGCCCCGTACCCAGACTGATCAGGATGAGGGCTGCGCCCATGGCCACGATAGCCACCATGTCGCTGCCCAACGGAGCGGAAAGTAACAGGTAACCGATGAACATGATAAAGATACCGGTGGTCACCATCTTGCCGAAGCCGAACTTGTCGGCGGCAATACCACCGATGACGGGCAGGAAGTACACCATCATCAGGAAGGTGGAGTAAATCCCACTCGCCGTACCCGTGGCGAAGCCAAAGTTGGCTTGCAGGTAAAGCAGGAACACGGCCAACATCGTGTAGTAGCCGAAACGCTCGCCGGTGTTGGCGAGAGCAAGAGCCCAAAGCCCTTTAGGTTGTCCTTCAAACATAAATTAAGCAGTTGTTTTAGGGTTATTATTGAGTGAATTTGAGTTTCAGAAGTTCTTTGGGATGATTACCCGTTATGCGTTTCCAGCTCCGGGCGCAGGAATTTCGCCGTGTAGCCCACGTTCTTTTCCACCAGCTCCTCGGGCGAACCTTCAAACAGCAGGTTTCCTCCGCCGCGTCCGCCCTCCGGCCCCATGTCGATGAGATAGTCCGCCACCTTGATCACGTCCAGGTTGTGCTCAATCACGATTACCGTGTTGCCGCGCTCCACCAGTTTGTGCAGCACCTCCATCAGCACGCGGATATCCTCGAAGTGCAGCCCCGTGGTCGGCTCGTCCAGGATGTAGACCGTCTGTCCCGTGTCGCGCTTCGACAGCTCCGTGGCCAGCTTCACGCGCTGGCTCTCGCCGCCCGAGAGCGTGGTGGAACTCTGTCCCAGTTTGATGTAGCCCAGTCCCACCTCCTGCAACACCTTGATTTTGTGCAGGATGTGCGGCACGTTCTCGAAGAACTCCACTGCCCGGTTGATGGTCATGTCCAGCACATCGGCGATACTCTTGCCCTTGAAGCGCACCTCCAGCGTTTCGTGGTTGTAGCGTTTCCCGTGGCAGGCTTCGCAAGGCACGTACACGTCCGGCAGGAAATTCATTTCGATGGTCTTGTAGCCGTTTCCCTTGCACACCTCGCAGCGTCCCCCCTTCACGTTGAAGGAGAAGCGGCCCGGCTTGTAACCCCGGATTTTCGCTTCCGGCAGGTTCACGTAGAGGGAGCGGATGTCAGAGAACACTCCCGTATAAGTAGCCGGGTTGGAACGCGGAGTGCGCCCCAGCGGACTTTGGTCCACCGCCACCACCTTGTCCACAAACTCCAGGCCCTCCAGCTTGTCGAAGGGCAGCGGTTCGCGCAGCGAGCGGTAGAAGTGTTGTGAAAGGATGGGCAGTAGCGTATCGTTGACGAGCGTGCTCTTGCCGCTGCCCGAAACGCCGGTTACGCAAATCAGCGTGCCCAGCGGGAAGTGAACCGTCACGTTCTTCAGGTTATTGCCCCTCGCCCCGCAGAGCGTCAGGCAGTGGCCGTTGCCTTTGCGGCGTTGTGCCGGGATTTCGATGCGCCGTTGTCCGTTCAGGTACTGCGCCGTGAGCGTATTCGTGCGGAGCATTTCCTGCGGCGTGCCTTGGAACACCACTTCTCCGCCCAAGCGTCCGGCGCGCGGCCCCATGTCCACCACGTAGTCGGCGGCCAGCATCATGTCCTTGTCGTGTTCCACCACCACCACCGTGTTGCCCAGGTCGCGGAGCTCCTTCAGCGAATGGATAAGGCGCACGTTGTCGCGCTGGTGCAGGCCGATGCTCGGCTCGTCCAGGATGTAGAGCACATTGACCAGCTGCGAGCCGATTTGCGTGGCCAGCCGGATGCGCTGGCTCTCGCCTCCCGACAGCGTCATTGAGGAGCGGGAGAGCGACAGGTAGTCCAGCCCCACATCGAGCAGGAACTTCAGCCGCGAAAGCAGTTCTTTCAGTATTTCGTGGGCAATCGCCCGGTTTTTCGTTTCGAGTTGCGGCTCCACGTGTTGCAGGAAGTCGTAAAGTTCCGCAATGTCCATGTCCGCCAGTTCCGCGATGTTCTTCCCGGCAAAGCGGTAAGCCAGGGCCTCACGGTTCAGGCGAGTGCCGTGGCAGGCCGGGCAGGCCGTCGTCTTGGAAAACTGTTCCGCCCACCGTTGCGAAGCCGCCGACATTTCCATGTCGGCCATCTGGCTCACGTATTTCACCAGTCCGTCAAACTCCACGTGGTAATCCTCCACGGTGTGGGCCGTTGCGGCAGGTATGCGCAGTCTGCCCGTCACGCCGAAGAAAATTTCGTCCATGGCCTCCTCGGGTATGTCGCAGATGGGCGTTTTCAGCGTGCAGCCATAAGGTTCCAGCACCGTCTGTATTTCCCAGAAAATCAAGGCGTTGCGGTACTTCCCCAAGGGAGCGAGTCCGCCCTCGTGAATGTTCTTTTTCGGGTCGGGCACCACCTTGTCGCGGTCCATGACATTGACATAGCCCAGCCCTTTGCATTTCGGGCAAGCCCCCTGCGTGGAGTTGAACGAGAAGTTGTGCGGTGCCGGCTCGCGGTACGAAATGCCCGAGGTGGGGCACATCAGCTGCTTGGAGAAATAGCGTGCCTCGTTCGTCTCCACGTCGAGCACCATCATCAGTCCGTCGCCTTGCGCGAGCGTTTGTGCCACACTCTTCTTCAGCCTTTCCTCGTCCTTGTCCTTCACGGCCAGTTTGTCCACCACCACTTCGATGTCGTGGTTCTTGTACCGGTCAAGCTTCATGCCCGGCACCACCTCGCGCAGCTCGCCGTCGGTGCGCACGGTCAGGAACCCCTTGCGCCGCACGGACTCGAAGAGCTCCTTGTAGTGGCCCTTCCGGGTGCGCACCAAGGGGGCGAGCAGCAACACCTTGCGCCCTTCGTAGCGTTGCAGGATGAGGCTGACGATTTGCTCCTCGGTGTATTTCACCATCCGTTCGCCCGACACGTAGGAGTACGCATCGGCCGCCCGGGCGTAGAGCAGACGCAGGAAGTCGTAGATTTCCGTCACCGTGCCCACCGTCGAGCGCGGGTTCTTGTTCGTGGTTTTCTGTTCAATGCTGATGACGGGGCTGAGGCCCGAAATCTTGTCCACATCGGGCCGCTCCAGGTTGTCCAGGAAGTTGCGGGCGTAGGCCGAGAAAGTTTCGATATAACGCCGTTGGCCTTCGGCATAGAGCGTGTCGAAGGCCAAAGAGCTTTTTCCCGACCCGCTCAGTCCCGTGATGACACTCAGGCTCTGGCGTGGCAGGGTGACATCGGCGTTTTTCAGGTTGTGGACCCTTGCGCCGAGAATTTCTATGTAGGCTTGTTCGTTGTTTGCCATGGATGGGTGAAAGCCGGTGGTGGGCTATTCGGTGGAACCTGTGCCGTTTTCGGTGTAGCCGCGCAGCAGGTTGATGGTTTTTTTGATGTGATAGTTTTTCCCGTCGGCTCCCCGGGCTTCGATTAGCAGATAGTAGGCCCCGTCTGGCACGTTGCTGCCGCCGCTGCGTCCGTCCCATCCCCCTTCGGGGTCGTCCCACTCGTAGAGTTTCTTGCCCCAGCGGCTGAACACGCGGGCCTTGAAGCTCACGATGCTTTTGTAGCCCTCCTTCACGCGGAACACGTCGTTGATGCCGTCACCGTTGGGGGTGAAGGCGTTGGGCACTTCGAGTTTCGACTCCGAGATGGTGATGTTGAACGGGTCGTCCATGTTGTAGGCAATGGTGTCCGTGCCCTGCACGAAGGAAACGAGCAGTTCCACGGTGAAACTGCCGCTTTGGTTGAAGGTGTACTGCGTATCCTCCTCGTAGCGCACAAGGAGCGGCTTCTCTTCGCCCACGCGGGTGAACCGCCATTCGTAGAGCGGCGTGTACGTGCCCACGTTTTCGGGGTTCGCCTTGAAGGTGGCCACCAAGGGTGCGGAACCGTCATACTGCGTGTCGTCCACCTCCATGCCGTCCTCGTCCACGTAAGTCATGGTGGGGTTGGCCGTGGGGTAAGCGTCTTGTGCCGCAGCCGTCAGGAACGCCGGGAGGCATAAAAGCAGGCTTAACAGATATTTCATGGGAGAGTTGGCAAAAATTCTCGGCAAAGTTAATGATATGTCCCCTTTCGCGCGCGTATATATACGTATTTTATTTCCTGAAAAAAGGGTTCACTTCTTCACAGGTAGGCTTTTTCCTGCTGATTTTCAGGAGTAAACAGTGTGAAGGCTTGCTTTTTCAAACCTTCACACTGGGGGGTGCGGATGGGTCGGGCGGTGAATGATGGGGCGAATGACAAAGTTATGTTAAATTCAGGGTATTTCAAGGTTTCACCGCGTGTGAAGGGTTGCGGAGGCGGTGTGAAGGCTTGAACGCCCCAAGTATTCACACCGTAAATCATTGAATATCAGTCGTTTCAGTGGGGTGTGTGAAGGCTTGAACCCTTTTTCGGGGAATAAATTAGCGTATATGCGCGCGCGTGTGTGAAGAGTTTACTGTGTGAAGGGTAGGGAAGTCTGTTTTGATTTTATATAAATTCACATCTTGCGCATTTTCATTCCTTTCCCTTGGTTGGTGTTGTTGGTTGGCGGAATATGGCTTCACAAGTCCAGGACTATTTTTTTCTACTTCCTGATTTGTTTTTTCAAGTCCCCGAGTTGTGGGCGACAAGTCGGCGACTTGTGGGCGAAGCAGGGGAGGGCGGGATCGTAACTCGTGTAGCTATGCCGGTAGTCCATTGGATTACCTTTCAGTTTGAGAATCTGATTTTTTTGATGTCTGGTAAAAATCCGTTCAAACTAAGATTCCAAATGGGCGTAGCTAACGGCCTTGTACTTTTACCGGATATCAATAGTTTGACAATGCTCATGCGCAATCAATTTCATGCACCATGATGTCCTCGGCAGATTGCTACAGGTTCATCATCCATTTCCACAGCGGAATGACGGAGATTACCTTTCCGTTTTCTTCAAGTGTTTCCTCTTCATCCTTGGTCACGATCTGCAAATGCTGTACGTGCTGAAAATCCGCCAAGGCCAGAAGGGCATCGGCCTCCCGTTTGCGGGTGTCCCGGTCGGCTATGGAATAAGCTACCTGGATGCCGGTGCTTTCTGCCGGGATGTAAAAATCCACCTCGTGCTTGGGCGCGTTGAAGAAATAGCACTCGTCACCGTACTTGCGCCGAAGGTTGACCGCCACGATGTTCTCTAAAAGCGAAGTGGCCGGATCCAGCAGGAAGAGAGCCAGCAGGCCATTGTCAATGAAGTAATACTTGCGGTTCATCTCCTTGTCCTGAAGTTTGCCGACGTAATTCTCAAAGGGAAGGAGCAACCACGATTCATCCATATACCGTACGTAGTCGATGGCGGTATCTGTACTCATCTTCTTCCCTGTGCTTGACACAATGCTCGCCATCCGGGAGTACGACAGTGGCTGTTTGACACTTTCCGCTAGTTTCCGTATCAATACCTTCAGGGCAAAATCGTTGCGAATGCCATGGCGTGCCACCAAATCGCCAAAGAAGATTTTGCTGAACAGGCTGCTCAACCACTGACGGCTGTCAGGCATCAGTGCTGTTTCCGGCAAACCTCCCTTGCGGAAATATTCGTCTGCCAAGCGTACTATCTGCTTCCGATGTTTGAACTCTGCATTCTTCTGCGCCAAGTCAATGTCGTGCGCCTTCAGATACTCCAGGAAGGAATAGGGGAATACTTCCTGTATCATATACCTGCCACCGAGGGTGGTGGCAATCTCGCTACTGAGCATCTTGGCATTGCTTCCGGTGATGAACACCTGGTATTTTTGGTCGGCCAATCGGCGGGCAAACTTCTCCCATCCCCTGACCAGCTGGACTTCATCGAGGAAAAACAGCGGCCTGTGGTCATACATCTCCTCATAGCAAGTCTTGATGAGTTCCAAATCGGTGATGTCAAGCGAGTCGATGCGGTCGTCCTCAAAATTGAAGTAGAGAATCTCGTCCTGCTGATGCCCCTGTGAGAGCAATTCCGCAATCCTTTGGAATATAAGGTAAGATTTCCCTGCATGTCTCAACCCTACGAGCACATAATTCTGCCCGTCCATAAACTCCACCTGACGAGGAATGAGCTTCACCCCGGTCACATATTGCTGATACTCTGCAATCAGGGTCTTTATCAAATCTTTAGTCATGACAATAACGCATTATCCAGTGCAAAGGTGATTATTTTTATCGAATATAAACGACAAAATTCATTTGTTTTTATCGTTTATAGACGACGGTTTTTGCGATTTCGCTGTCAGCTGCCGCTTCGCTGAATGCGCTTTTTCCTTTCCGTGGCGCATGAAAAGCGTATTTCGCAGAAGGCGGATTTACCCAAACACAGAATTCCGCATTTTGAATAAGATAGGCGGCTCGGAATAAGAAAAACAAAGCCGAAAGCTTTTTTCGTTCTTCACTCGCCTTGCACTATCCTTGCCATGAAGGAGGGTAGTTTTGTTTGCAACCACTAAGGTACATTTTTTACATAGTGGAAAACTACCTCCTTCATTTTTTAGGACACTATTGGATAAAATGCTGTTAAAGCTAAAACTGAACAGTATTTCTTATGTTTAAGATGATTCAATAAAATAATATGTAGATAAAACCTTTTAGACGTACAATTAAAAAATATAAAAAGTAGTTTTATATACTTATAATCGCAATTTTTGTGAAATAATCTCAAAAATCAATATTACATGAGGAATTATTTGTATTTTTGCATCCATTACAAACAACAACGTATGAACAAATGCTGATAGAATTTACGATAAGAAACTTTATGTCATACCGAGATGAGGTTTCGCTTAGTATGGTTGCAAGCACTACTGTAAAGGAGTGCGAGAGCAATGGTGGTTATTCGAATATTGTCATCAGGGAAAATGGCAAGCGTTATTTAAGATCTGCTGCCATATATGGTGCAAATGGTTCGGGTAAGAGTTCCATAATTGCCGCTATGGACATTTTCAAGTCTATGGTTCTACAGTCATTTGTAGATGAAAATATAGTCAAGCATCTTTCAAGGCTATATTATCGTTTTAATGTTGACAGTACTAAAGAACCAGTGTCCATGCAAATGATATTTATCTGCAATGGAGAAAGATATAGATATGGAGTTGAGGTATGTCAAGACAAAGTGTTGGCCGAATGGCTCTATGTATTGCTTAAAGGTAGCACAAAAGAGAGTTATTGTTTTAAACGAGAAGGACAAAACATAAAGGTTAATTCCAAAGTGGTAAAAGGAGCAAGAGGTGTTGACAAAAAGACACGTAGCAATGCTCTATATCTCTCTACTGCAGCACAGTTCAATGTTGAAGCTGCCATGACGGTAAAAGAATGGTTCCGTAAGCGTTTTCATGTTCTTTCTGGTCTTGATGATACATTGGCATATACTGCAAGAACTTTTATGCACAATAATGTAATTCGTTCTCAGATATTGGAAATGATAGGAATTGTTGACAATTGCATAAAGGATGTTAGCGTAAGAGAGAATGTCAAAGAAGTTAATCCACAGGACCCTTCTTTTGAGATACTTACCAGATTGGGTATCAATATGCCAACTGACACGTCAAAACAAATAGAAAGGATAGAACAGCATGAATTAGAGATACAAGCAACTCACAATCTTTATAATGACAGTGAGGTTGTGGGTAATGAATCCTTAAATTTCAAATTTGAGTCTTTAGGAACAACTAAACTGTTTGCCCTCCTTGGTCCATTCTTCGATACCATTCGGAATGGCGGAGTGCTCATCATTGATGAATTCGGTACAAGTCTTCACACGCAACTGTCTGTTGAATTACTTAAACTATTTTATAGCACGATGAACGTCTTGGGGGCACAATTGATAATTACCACACACGACACGAACCTCCTGCGTAAGGATTTGCTTCGTCGTGACCAAATATGGTTCGCAGAAAAATCTTCTGAGGGCGTATCTGATTTGTACTCCTTGGTAGAATACAAAATCAATCAGGCAAACAGCGTTCGAAACGATGCATCTTTCTCTAAGGATTATCTGTTAGGACGCTATGGTGCCATTCCTTATTTCGGTAATATCGATAAGTTTATTAAAGAGTATGGCAGCAAAAAAGAAGAGTAGGTTTGATAATAAGTTCAAAAGCACAGCTGCTTCTGACAGCCGTACTGCTAATGTGCGAACAGAACGAAAGGTCAAGGATGACCTACCAAAGTTGTCATTCAACTTCAAGGACTTTGACTTCAACCAGTGTCCCCCTGGACAAACTCTTGAAAAATGGCAAGAGAGCAATATGTTGGATAAACTTCTAAGAAAGTTTATTGATGTTTGTGCGTGTACTAGACTTGAAGCTGAACAGAAAGAGCTTTTAAAGGTCTATGGAAAATTTCCCACAAAAAGTCAGTTCAAGATTCCAAAACATATTGAGGGAGAGGTTGCATGGGGCACCATTCAACGAATCGGTGGACAGAAACCAAGACTTGCAGGTTACATCATTGAATCTGTATTCTATCCTGTTTTCTTAGACAAAGATCACCTCTTCTTTCCTTCAGAGAAAAAACACACATAAAATAGACTGACAAGAACATTTATTTAAATTGATCTGTTTTCCATTCAATTCAAGTAACCACAAAATAACAAGCATTGAGTATCAATTCTATAGCCTCACTCTTGTACAATCCTACCAAGATTACACAATCTAACCGTCATCTTACCACAACGCAATCTTGCCTGCAACACCCAAATCAAGAGTGGCTGTTGCGATACCCAAAGCTTGGAATACACGACTCATTGTTGGCAATGTGATAACACTTGTAC
>CAMBHR010000024.1:0-32990 GCA_945867195.1 uncultured bacterium
CGAAGCAAAGTAGTGCAAGGCGAGCGCAGAGAAAAATGAAAAGCCAAAGGATTTTTATTTTCTTTGCCGAGCCGCAGCCTACCCCCGGACTTTATGCCTACAAGAGCCGGACTTGTTTTGTCTACTCGCCGAGTAGAAAAAAATAGTCCTGGACTTGTGAGGCATCCGTCGCCACTTTGTAGGACTGGCGGAAGAATGGATGGGATGAAGCGCGGAATGTAAAATATTGTAATTTCCCGGTAACGGTTCCCACCCTTCATCTTGTTGTCTGAAGCATTTGCGCAGTTATATATACGTAAATAAATCCCCCAAAAAAGTATTCACCCATTCACAGATGACAGTAGAACTACTGAAAATCAGCTGTTTAAGTGTGAACACTTGGCACTTTCAAGTGTTCACAAGCTTTCACCAAGCCTTCACACAAGCTATGGCCGTGCAACGCCATATATTTAATATATATTAACTTTTAATGAAAACAGGAATGACATGATGCGCGTTGTTTGACTGGATTTCTACTGCTCCTGCATTCACGAAGAAACTGAATGATGGAATGGCAAGCCATGAACGGGCGGTGTGAATACTTGAACAGGCAAACCTTCACACGCTTTTCCTATGAAAATCAGAAGAAAACGGACGTTCTGTGAACGAGTGAATGTTTTTTGGGGGATTTATTTACGTATAAATACGCGCGCATAAAGGGGATTCGGAAACGTATTTTACGTGTCTTTCTCCGTCCTCCGTGGCCCAATGGATGAGGGCGCGGAATTGCGGTACACAACGTACCGGCATTTTGCGCCGTTTGCCTTGCCCCTTCGTTAGCCTCTAAAAAAAATCCCCGCAACCCTTGCGGACTGCGGGGAAATATGTATGTGAAAGGAAAAGCCCTTTGCGGTTGTTATTCCTCTTCCTTCACTACCACGTTCTTGCGGCTGAGCGTTTTCAGGGCAATAGGAGCGGCGAGGAAGATGGACGAGAGTGTACCGAAGATGACACCGAGGATCATCGCGAAGGCGAAGGAACGGATGCTGTCGCCACCAAGGAAGAAGATGCAGAGGAGCACCAAGAGGGTGGTGAGCGATGTCATGATGGTACGGCACAAGGTGCTGTTCAAGGAGTCGTTGAACAAACGGCGCGTGTCGCGCGTCGGGTAGAGGCCGAGGTTCTCACGCATACGGTCGAACACTACCACCTTGTCGTTGATGGAGTAACCGATGGCGGTGAGCACGGCTCCGATGAACGTCTGGTCCACTTCGAGCGAGAAGGGCACCCATCCCCAGCAAATGGAGTACATTCCGAGGATGAGCAGCGTGTCGAATACCAAGGCGATGGTGGAACCTACGGAGAAGGCGACGTTGCGGAAACGGATGAGGATGTAGATGAAGATGGCTACCAAGGAGAGGAGCACGGAGATGATGGCTCCCTTGGCCATGTCGGCAGCTACAGTAGGACCTACCTTCTGGGCTGAAACGATGGAGCCGCCGGCGTGGTTGTCGCGGTCGATGAAGGTCTTGTAGTCGGCCTTGATGAGTCCGGCCTCGTGCAGCGCGTCGAAGATGAACTTCTCTACTTCCTGGTCGATGTTCTCATTGTCGTCGTCAATGCGGTAGTTGGTGGTCAGACGCACGGCTTCGTTGTTCGTCGTGGTGATGGCGATGGCACTGACGTTGGCATTGGGGTCTTTGGCGTTGACCTTGCTGGCCACGGCCTCGCGTACTTGTTCGGGGGTTACGCCCTTCTGCTCAAACTCAATGACATAGTTGCGGCCACCGGTGAAGTCGATACCCTTGGACAGACCGCGCGTGCTGAGGAAGCCGATGGCCACCACGGCAGCGATGAGGAAGGTGGTGACAGTGGCCTTCGATTTGCCCATGAAGTTGACGTGCGTGTTGGTCAGGAAGTTACGGCTCAACGAGGTGGTGAAGGTGAGGTTCAACCACTTGTCCTTGTTGTGGAAGTGCTCGTAAACCATGCGCGTGATCCATACTGCGGTGAAGAAGGAGGCGCAGATGCCGATGCCCAAGGTCATGGCGAAACCACGGATGGGGCCTGTACCGAAGTTGTAAAGGATAACGGCGGTGATGATGGAGGTGAGGTTGGAGTCGAAGATAGCGGAGAAGGCGTTGCCGTAGCCATCAGCAAGTGCAGTCTTGATGTTCTTGCCTGCACGAAGCTCTTCCTTCGTACGTTCGTAGATGAGTACGTTGGCATCCACGGCCATACCGAGAGCCAGCACCATACCGGCGATACCGCTCATGGTCAAGGCTGCCTGGAAGCTGACGAGCACGCCGAAGGTGAAGAAGAAGTTAAGCAACAGTGCCACATTGGCTACCATACCGGGGATGAAGCCGTAGAAGAGGCACATGAAGATCATCAGGAGCACGAATGCTACCACGCAGGCGGTGAAGCCGGCCTGAATGGAGGCGGCACCGAGGCTCGGACCTACGGTTTCTTCCTGCACGATCTTGGTGGGCGCGGGCATCTTACCGCTCTTGAGCACGTTGGCCAAGTCGCGCGTGTCGTCAGTGGTGAAGTGGCCGGAAATCTGGGAGTTGCCGCCGGTGATTTCGCTCTGCACGACGGGTGCGCTGTACACATAGCCGTCGAGCACGATGGCCACGCATTTCTTCAGGTTCTTCTTGGTGAGTGCAGCCCAGTCTCTGGAGCCGTTGGTCGTCATGGTCATGCTGACGATGGGCTGGTGGTTCTGGTCGAAGTCGTCCTTGGCATCGGCGATGACGTCACCCTGCATGGAGGGTTGTCCGTTCACCTTGCGCAGCGCGTAGAGCTCGAACACGTTGCCCTTCATGCCTTCTGCGCTCTTCACGCCCCAAGCCAGCTGGAGGTCGGCGGGAAGCACGGCCTTGGCGGCTTCGCTGTTGATGCAGGCGTTGACAGCAGCGGTATCAGCGGCCACGCAGTAACCTACGACGCATCCGTTGGGTGCCATGCCTTGCAGCTGCACGAGCTTGGAGAGCAGCGGGTGCTGGTTGGCGGTTTGCTGTGCGGGCTTGGCCTGTGCCTTCGTGGAGTCGGTGGCGGCGGAGTCGGCAGGTGCTTCTCCCTTGGCCAGACGGGTGTCGAGCGACTGCAGGGCGGGATAGATTTCGTTCAGTGTGTATGTTTCCCAAAATTCGAGGTTGGCAGAACCCTGGAGCAGTTTACGTACGCGCTCGGGTTCCTTGATGCCCGGCATTTCGACCATGATTTGGCCGATCTGTCCTTTGCCTCTGAGGATTTGGATGTTGGGCTGGGCCACGCCGAAGCGGTCGATACGTGAGCGTACCACCTTGTTGGAGTTTTCCACGGCAGCGTTGACCTCTTCGGTGAGCACTTTCTTCACCTGGTCGTCGCTTGAGGTGTACGTGATGTTCTTCTCTTTCAGCTTGGAGGCGAAGATGCCGCCCAGCTTGTCGTTGCCGTTCTGCTGGCGATAGGTGGTGACGAAGGCTTCGACGAAGTCGATGTTGTCCTTTTTGGCCACTGCCAAGGCATCGCTGTATGCCTTTTTGAACTTGGCGTCGTTGGCACTTTCTCCGGCCAGGTTTTTCACCACATCGGGCACGCTGACTTCGAGCACGACGTTCATGCCTCCCTTGAGGTCAAGTCCCAAGCCGATTTGCAGTTCCTCGCACTCCTTGAGCGTCTTCCAGTTGAGGTAAACCTTCTCGTTGCGCATGGAGTCTAAGTAGGCCGCGCCGTCTTTGCCTTGTGCCGTCAGCTCCTCGGCTTTCTTCTCGTACCGGTTGGTAACGAAGGAGAAGGAGAGGTAGAAAAGGCAAATCAAAGTCAGCAGCACTGCAATTACTTTAACAAATCCTTTGTTTTGCATTTTGTGATTGTAAGATTATTGTGTTTATTGATGTATTTTTTCGGGAAACACGAAGTGTAGGGGCACAATAAATGCCTCTGCACGCTTTTGAACGCGCAAATATACGCGAATTTTTGAAAACGTAATGTATTTCAGCCTTTTTTATAGATTTGGCGGCGATTGTGCGCTGATAATACGCTGATTATGTAAGGTGCTGAAGGACAAGGAAATGGCCGGCCCCGCCAGATGGAGGCCGGCCATTTGTCTGGATAATTCGCTGCCCATGATACCATGGGACGAAAGGGTAAATCCATGAGCTGAAGATAGAATGGATACCAGTACAGCCACAGTATTTGCACACTACTTATCATTGACTTATAAGTTTTGACGGCAGAATAGCGGTTACGGGGCATCCAATGCTCAAAATATTGGCAAGAATTTTATCTATTGCCGAAATTTTGTTTTCTTTGTCCTCAGCAAACAGCATCATCATGAACAAATACAGCCAAGACATCATGGACTTTGCCCTCTCGCAGCCCCAATTCGGGTTGCGTGAGTTATTCGCACATCTTGAAAGGGAAGGTAACAATGGTATATCCCACAAAACCGTGTCTTGGTATCTGACGAAATTGATAGAAGCAGGAAAACTCCAAAGGGTTTCACATGGGAAATATGCAGTAGGGACGAAACAACAGTTCTTGATTATCCCCACAGATGAACAGCATGCCCTGAATGAAGAACTAAAACAGAAATGGCCGTTCGCCAGTTTCTGCATTTACAATGGCAGTGTCATCAGTTCTCTGCAGCACCATCTTTCCGCCAACAATATCACCTACATAGAAACTGAGCGCGAAGCCGTAACAGTCGTGTTTAACCATTTGAGGGATGAGGGGAAGGCCGCATATTTGCGCCCCACGCGAGAACTTATTTATCACTATATAGACTTGTCGCAGCCGTCCATCTTCGTCAAGCCGCTGATAACAGAGTCTCCCGTGCAGGAATGCAACGGAATACTGGTTCCTACGTTGGAAAAACTTTTGGTCGATTTGCAGAAAGACAAAGATTTCTTCTACCTGCAAGAGTCTGAAGGCGTGAATCTTTTCCGAAACGCGCTGTCACTCTACTCTATCAACGAAAGCCGTCTCTTGAGATATGCAGGCCGGCGTGGTATAAGAAATGAAATAAAAAACATTATCCAAACCATCAACTCAGATGATTAGCAAAGAATGCTTCACCACAGAATGGATTGCCCAGAAATCCATAGAACTGCGATACAATGACAAGAACCTCATAGAAAAGGTCATCCGAGCGTTTTCCTTGCTGGAAATGCTGGCTGCGTCAGGCTGCCCATTCCACTTCAAGGGTGGTACAAGTCTCATGCTTATCCTTGGTGGAGGTTCTCATCGTCTGTCTATCGACATTGACATCATGTGTCCACCTGGCACAAATATAGAATACTACCTGAAGGACTACGCACATAGTGGATTTCTGGAGTATCAACTCGTGGAACGTCGGCAGGCAGGGAAAGACGTACCGAAGAGTCATTCCAAGTTCTTCTATCAGGTGGCTTTCAAGGGGCCATCTGATATGAAATCTTTTATCTTGCTGGATGTTCTGTATGAGGATTGCCATTATCATAAGACCAATTTCATAGACATCGCAAGCCCATTCATTAAACTGGATGGAGAGCCGCTGAAGGTGGTTGTACCTTCTGTCGAGGACATTCTCGGTGATAAGCTGACTGCATTCGCACCAGAGACAACGGGCATTCCATACTATAAGAACGGCAACCTCACTACTCTGGAGATTATCAAGCAACTATATGATGTAGGAAGACTTTTTGACAACATACAGGACATTGGTACTGTGTCACAATCGTTCAAAGCTATTGCCGATGTGGAACTTGGCTATCGGAACTTGGGGCATGACCTTTCACAAATCTATGAAGACATCCGTCAGACAGCACTAATCATCAGTACGAGGGGCTTTGTTGACAAGGACAAGTTTGCTTTGCTGCAAAAGGGTATAATCAATATCAAACCTTTCATGTACAAGGGGGCTTACCGCATTGAAGAGGCCATCATTGATGCCGCAAAAGCAGCATACCTTGCCACGTTGATAGAAACCGGCGGTGAAACCATTGAACGGTTCTCAGATGCGCAACTATCAGGGGATTTGCTGATTGAACCTGTTTTGACAAGCAAACTGAATAAACTGCGTATCGGGCTGCCAGAAGCATATTTCTATTGGGCAAAGACGAGCCAGCTGATGAAATAAGCAGGTGCCAAAATCAGTTTATATATCCCCAATTACCTGAGGCTATTCGTATTCCTTGGCTTCGCGTTCGCCGCGCAACACGGCGAGTGCGTTGAGTGCCAGCGCCTTCATTTCGTCCTCACCCGGGAAGATGTGGACCGGTGCAATGAACTCCACGCGCTCGCGCAGGCCCTGCGTGATATATTCGGAGTAGGCGATGCCGCCGGTCAGGAGGATGGCGTCCACCTTGCCCTTCAGTACCGCGCCCTCGGCGGCAATGCTGCGTGCCGTGTGGTAAATCATGGCATCGATGAGGAGTTTGGCGTGCTGGTCGCCGTTTTCTATCATCCGCATGATTTCCGGAATGTCCGTAGTGCCGAGGTGAGCCATCAGTCCGGCCTGTCCTGCCACGCGCTTTTTGAGCTGTTCCTCGGTGTAGCGTCCGCTGAAACACAGGTGGATGAGGTCGGCGGCGGGCAGCGTGCCGGCCCGTTCGGGCGAGAAGGGGCCTTCGCCGTCGAGCGCGTTGTTGGCATCGATGGCCCGGCCGTGTTCGTGGGCGGCCACCGATATGCCGCCGCCGAGGTGGCAAATGATGAGGTTCAGGTCCTCATACTTTTTCCCGATGCTCTTGGCGTACCGCCGTGCGATGGCGCGTTGGTTCAAAGCGTGCCAGATACAGATGCGCGGCATGAGAGGAGACCCGCTGATGCGGGCTTCAGGCAGCAGCTCGTCCACCACGCCCGGGTCGGCAATGTATGCCTTGCAGCCCGTGCCGAGTTTGGCGGCCAGTTCGGCGGCGATGATGCAGCCCAGGTTGCAGGCGTGTTTTCGCATGGCGTAGTAAGTGTCGTAGCACATCTTGCGGTTCACGCGGTAAACGCCTCCCCGCACCGGCTTGGCCAGTCCGCCGCGCCCGATGATGGCATCGAAGCTGAAGGGGATGTTGTTTTCCTTGAGCCAGTCGAGTATGATTTGCCGGCGGAAGTCCTTCTGGTCCACCACCTGCTCAAACAGTTTCAGTTCCTCGGGTTTGTGGCGTATGGTAGATACCCGAAGCGGAGAATCGCCTATGTAAACGGCCACTTTCGTTGAGGTCGAACCGGGATTGATAACCAGGATGCGGAATCCCGGTGTTTCCACCGTCTGGGCTTGGTCTTCTGTACATTTCATGGAGTGGTAAGGTAAAGAACAGGTGAGGAATAAAGAGATATCAAAGGTTCATGGTGGCGAGAGCCAGACTGTGGTATTTCGACTCGGCATCGTCGCCTCGCGAAGGCAGCACCACGGGTGCGGCAGTGCCTTTCAGCGTGCCGGCCAGCCGGGCTTTGGCAAAGAGACCGAGGCTCTTGTAGAGCGCGTTGCCCGCTTCGATGTCGGGCACCACCCATGCATCGGCCTCGCCGCCGAGCGGCGAATCAATGCCCTTGATGCGCAAGGCTTCGGGGTCGCAGGCGGTGCGCAGGTCGAGCGGCCCGTCCACGATGAGGCTGCCCCATTCCCCCGCTGCGGCGCGTTGGCGGATTTCGGCGTAGCCCAGTGTATGCGGGAATTTGTCACTCACCGTTTCGGCGCAGTGGAGGAGTGCAATCTTCGGTGTCCCGATGCCGAAGGCGTGGAGTATTTCGGAGAGATAGCCCACCTGTGCCACCCGTTGCTCGTGGGTGGGGTAAGGAATGACGGCAGCATCGGTGAAGAAGAGGAGTTTGTGGTAAGCGGGCACTTCCGCCATGGTGACGTGGGTGAGCACGTTGCCCTGCGGCAGGATGCCCCATTCCTTGTTGAGCACTGCGCGCAGCAGCGTAGCGGTGTGGAGCAGGCCCTTCATGAGCACGTCGGCCTTTCCCTCCCTGACCAGACGTACGGCCTTTTCGGCTGCTTCCTCATGTGAGGAGGCTTCTATATATTTAATGTGCAGCGGGTCGGCTCCGGCCACTTGGGGACAGGCTCTCACCGCATCACAGTCGCCCACGAAGACGGCTTCGGCAAAGCCCTCGTTCACGGCGCGCACCACGGCCTCTGCCGTTCCCGCATCCGAGCCACACACTACAGCCAAACGGACGCGCCGTCCCAGTTGCTGCAAGTGGGCCGTAAGTTCCTTGAAACTATGTATAGGTTGCATGAGTTGTTTTTTGGGGCTGGTATAACAAACGTGCGCAAATCTACGAATAGGGATTTAAATATTGCACATTTGTCGATAAAATATGCAATTCGAGCCGCAATTTGGTATGATTTTGTGGAGAAAAAGATGAATTAAGGTCCACTCGGCAGCCCAAAACGGGTGTGAACCGCTCTAAAACTAAAAAAGTTCTTACTTTTGTGCCGCATTTTCAGGCATCTTCTGCCGATGCGTCCACTCAACGTCTGTATAACCACACAGATCAACCCCATATCCAATGAAAAAATTTCTTTTCACCACCCTCTTGCTGTTCCTTGCCGCCGTATCGGCAGTGCAGGCGCAGGTGAGTTTCAGTGTGTCGTACAAGCGTATCAACGCCACGACCATCGACATCGTATTTTCCGGCAAAGCCGATGCCGGGTGGCACATCTATTCCACGCATATTGGCGAGGGTGGCCCCACGCCCGCCTCGTTCGGTGTGGACCGTATCAAAGGAGCGAAGCTCAAGGGCAAGCTCAAGGAAGGCCCCGGCGTGAAGACCATGCAGGATCCCATCTTTGAAATGCCTGTTTCCTACTTTGAACACACCGCCACGTTCACCCAGCGCGTGGAACTGACAGAGAAGGATTATGAGCTGAAGGGTTACCTGAAGTTCGGTGCATGCAACGACGAGAACTGCCTGCCGCCCACCAGCGTCGACTGCAAGCTGAGCGGTTCCGACGGACCGGCTGCTGCCGTGAAAGAAAAGGAGGCCGAACCGCAGCAGGAGGCCGCGCCCGCAGTGGCCGCAGCTGACAGCACGGCTGCTCCCGCCGATACCGTACTGGCAGCCGCACCCGCAGTGGCTGAAGCCGACAGTGCAGCCATGCAGCAGTGGTGGAAACCCGTCACCGGCGAGCTCAAGCAGCTGGGTGCCGACGACATGACCGGCAAGGCATGGTACTACATCTTCTTCCTGGGCTTCCTGGGCGGACTTGTTGCCCTCTTCACCCCTTGTGTATGGCCCATCATCCCCATGACCGTGAGCTTCTTCCTGAAGCGTTCGGGCGACCGCAGCAAAGGCATCCGCGATGCCATCACCTACGGTGTTTCCATCGTACTGATTTATGTGACGTTGGGTTTGGCCATCACCTCCATATTCGGTGCTTCCGCGCTCAACGACCTGTCCACGAACGCCGTGTTCAACATCCTGTTCTTCCTCATGCTGGTAGTCTTTGCCGCCAGCTTCTTCGGTGGATTTGAAATCACGCTGCCTTCATCGTGGGGTGCCGCTGTTGACAACAAGGCCGAGAAAACCACGGGCTTGTTGAGCATATTCCTTATGGCCTTCACCCTTTCGCTGGTCAGCTTCTCCTGCACGGGCCCCATCATCGGTTTCCTGCTCGTTGAAGTGAGCACCACGGGCGGTTCGTCGCTGGCTCCCACGGTAGGTATGTTGGGCTTTGCCATCGCCCTGGCCCTTCCCTTCACCCTCTTCGCCCTTTTCCCCACCTTGCTGAAGAGCGCGCCCAAAAGCGGCGGCTGGCTCAATGCCGTGAAAGTGGTGCTGGGCTTCCTTGAGCTGGCTTTCGCCCTCAAGTTCTTCTCCGTGGCCGACCTGGCTTACGGCTGGCGCTTGCTGGACCGCGAAACTTTCCTCGCCTTGTGGATTGTCATCTTCGCCCTGCTGGGCATTTACCTGCTGGGCGGCATCAAGTTCCCGCACGACGATGAGGACGAGCGTCACACCTCCGTGCCCCGTTTCTTCCTGGCACTCTGCTCGTTGAGCTTTGCCGTCTATATGGTGCCCGGTCTGTGGGGTGCTCCTGTCAAGGCCGTCAGCGCGTTTGCACCGCCCATGTCAACCCAGGACTTCAACCTCGACCCCGTGAAGATCGAGGCGAAGTTCCGTGACTACGAGGCCGGCATGGCTTATGCCAAGCAGATGGGCAAACCGGTCATCGTGGACTTCACCGGCCACGGCTGTGTGAACTGCCGCAAGATGGAGCTGGCCGTATGGCACGATGCCAAGGTGCGCGACCTCATGATGAAGGACTACGTGCTCATCTCTCTCTACGTGGACGAGAAGACCCCGCTGCCCGAAAACATTGAGGTGGAGGAGAACGGACAGACTGTCACGCTGCGCACCGTAGGCGACAAATGGAGCTACCTGCAACGCTCCAAGTTCGGAGCCAATGCGCAACCGTTCTACGTGCTGATTGACAACGAAGGCAATCCCCTGAACAGCTCTTACTCCTACGACGAGGATGTGGACAAGTTTGTCGATTTCCTGAAGAAGGGTCTCGATAATTATAACAAATAAACCTTCCGCCTGCCGGCGGTTGATACGCAGCAAAAAGTCCTGGACTATTTTTCAAGTCGGCGATTAGAAAAATAGTCCAGGACTTTGTATTCACGAGTGGCGAACTTTTGAAACGACTTCGGCGCAACCACATTTTTCTTTGGGTCAGGATTTTTATGTATGAATGTAACATAAAACCGTAAAAGATGTATATTTGCGCACCTGACTGTTGAATGATAAACCAGATCTATATTCCTATGTTCAAGAAACTATTCCTTCTGCTCACGCTGTTTTGCTTCACGAGCGGCCTGTGGGCCGTTCCGGCCAAACGCACACCCGTCACGCTACGGCAGCCGGACGGCACCATGCTGACCGTCGTCCTCACGGGCGACGAGTCGTTCCATTTTTTCCAGACGCTCGACGGCATACCCTTGGTGCGGCTGGACAACGGTGGCTTTGAATATGCCTGCCTCCGCGACAATAGGCTGCTCTCAACGGGCCGCATGGCGCACGAGGCTGCACTGCGCAGCGCGGAGGAAACGGACTTCATCGGCCTGCACACCGCGAAGCTGGCCGACCTGCAGACGCTCCACGCCGCCAAAGCCGCCAGCTTCAATGCCATGAGGGCGACACGAGCCAACACCGCACTGCGCTCGCCGGCAGCACGCGCCGTGGGCGAAAGCACCGCCATCACAGGCGACCGCAAGGGACTGATCATCCTCGTCAACTTCCAGGACGTGCAGATGGCCAGCGGACACACCAACGAGGTGTTCAACCAAATGATGAACCAGGAGAACTACTCGGGAAACGGCAACGCCTGCAGCGTACACGACTACTTCAAGGAGCAGTCCTACGGAAAGCTGAACCTCACCTTCGACGTGGTGGGCCCCGTCACGGTTTCGGAAAACATGGCCACCTACGGCAAGAACTATGCGGGCAGCGATGCGCAAAATGCCGTCAAGATGGTTGTGGAAGCCTGCCAGCTGGCCGATGAGGAGGTGAACTTTGCCGACTACGACTGGAACGGCGACGGCGAGGTGGATCAGGTGTTTGTCATCTATGCCGGCTACAGCGAGGCACAGGGCGGCCCCTCCACCAGCATCTGGCCGCACGAATGGGACCTCAGCTCAGCCGGCTACACCCTGCGCCTCGACGGCGTGAAGGTGAAAACCTACGGCTGCACCGCCGAGCTGAACGGCAGCGCCGGCTCGAAGATGGACGGCATCGGAACGGCCTGCCACGAGTTCTCCCACTGTTTCGGACTGCCCGACATGTACGACTATGGACACTACTACTTCGGCATGAACGTATGGAGCATTATGGACCAGGGCGTTTACCTTAACAACGGCTACGCACCCTGCGGCTACACGGCCTACGAGCGCATGTACAGCGGATGGCTGGAGCCGGTGGAACTGACCGACCGCAGCTTCATAGAAAATATGCAGCCCCTGGAGGACAGCCCCGAAGCATACATTATATATAATGACGGAAACAGGAACGAATTTTACCTGCTCGAAAACCGACAGCAGAAGAAAACCGACAGTTACCTGTACGGCCACGGACTGCTGGTAACACACGTGGACTACGACGCGGCCTCCTGGCGGAACAACACGGTGAACTCATCCCAATACGGCACCCACGAACGCTGCACCATCATCCCGGCCGACAACTACTGCTCGGCATCGTCCTACGACCTCTCGGGCGACCCGTTCCCGGGCATCAGAGGCAATACGGAACTGACGGACGAGAGCACCCCGGCCGCCACACTGTACAACAACAACAAGGACGGCGTGAAACGGATGCACAAGCCCATCACCGCCATCACGGAGCAGGGCGGCCTCATCTCCTTCCGCTTCATGGGAGGGGTGGACATCGAAACCCCGAGCCCCCTGCCGGCCACCGAACTCAGCACCACGGGCTTCACGGCACGCTGGGAAAGTGTGGAAGGGGCTGAAAGATACGATGTGGAGGTGCGCCGCACGGGCAAGATTGACCCGGAGGAACAGCTGCGCGACAGCTACGACCTCACACAGAAGGACCTGGACCTCACCGAGGACGGCACATCGGCCATAGACAATTCCATCAGCTCCTATATGGGACGCTCGGGCTGGACGGGCTACAAGCTATTCCGCAGCCCCGGCAAACTGCGCATGAGCGAAACCTTCACGTACGGCTGGCTGCTCTCGCCGCTCTACGACGTGTCGGAAACGGGATTCATCACGGTGCGATTTGACGAGCAGCAGGTGAAAACGGCGGACAAGACCGTCACCCTGCGCATCGTGGACTTCTACGGCAACGTCACGGACTCGCGCGTGGTGGACCTGACCAACGGCTCGCACACCGTAACGCTCGAAGCGCCGGCTGACAACCGCTTCCGCGTGGGCATTTATCCCACCAAGCGTATGTACCTCAAGACTTTGGCCATCTACGACGGTCAATTCACGGAAGAGGACTTCGCCCCGGACCCCGTGGACGACGGTGACAAGCCGAACGATGACCCCAGCGGCGACGGCCCCCTGCCCAACCTCGGCACAGAGATGCAACCCTCGGCACGCGCCATAGGCATCGTTTACTCCAACAGCTATACGCTCACCAATCTCAAGCCCGGCGGCATCTACGAATGGCGCGTGAAAGCTTATGCCGAAGGAGGAGAATCGGCTTGGAGCGCATGGCAGAGCGTGGTGCTCCCCTCTGAGGAAACCGGCATCGACCAGCTGCCCACCCTCCCGGCTGACACCGACACCATGGCCGATGTCTACACCTTGACGGGCCGCCGCGTGGCCCGCATCCCGGCCAACCGTTTCCACCAGACCGACCTCCCCGCCGGCGTGTATCTGCTGCGCACAGCACAGGGCACATGGAAAATGGCGAAATAGCCAACGCCGAAATCTTCCGGAAATCGGCGGGAAACAAAATCCGTAATCCTTTTCGCACGCGCGAATTCTTTTGACAGCTTACTATAGGTACTTATAGGTTATTATAGGTACCTATAGTTTTTTATAGATAGCTATAGTTTTTTATAGATGTCTATAGGAGGCTATAGTGTTCTATAGATATCTATAGTGATCTATAGCTGCCTATAGCTTTCTACTCCCTTTACGCGCGCGTTAACGCAAGTTTTCCCCCGACAAAAGATTCAACACTTCACGCACCGTTTGTTTTTCCGTGAAATTCAACAGAAAACGGTGTGAAGGATCGGAAATCCAAGCGTTCACCAGCATTCACCGAGCGTTCACCAAGCGTTCACGGCTGTACCGCCGCGCAGCACCTGCAACGGAACAAGTGTGAATGCTTGAAAATCCAAAACTTCACACCATTTCCGCTGAAAATCAATGGAAAACGAGGGGTCGGTGAAGGGGTGAATGCTTTTTACAGGGAATAAAATGCGTATATAGCGCACGCGAAGGGAGCGTGAAAACAGCACAAAAAGCACGTTTCACCACCCAACAACCACTCTTCAACATTCACCATGCCTTCACCTACCCTTCACCGACTCCCAACAACCCCCTCCAATCTTCACCTTGCCTTCACCAACCCTTCACCGACATCCACCCCTACTCCAATCTCCACCTTTCCCCAACCCAACCCTTCACCGACCCTCACGCAACAGCAGCTAAGACATACCCTGCACAAGTCCAGGACTATTTTTTCCTACTCGCCGACTTGAAAAAACTAATCCGGGACTTTTGCAACACAAGTGGCGGACTCTTCGCAACGCCTTGAAACCCCCTCCGCAAACATCATCCGGAACACCGACACCCCCCTACTTTTATCGATTAAAAAACCATATTTAATGGTCTGAATTACCTTTTTCACACCCCATAAGGAGTATTTTGTCATGACTACATTTTTTAACGGCAAAAAACCAAGTGCCCAGAGAAAAAAACTCAAAGCGCAAAAATATTTTTCTTACCTTTGCGGCGGATAGTCAGGGACAAACGTCCTTGCTCCTTCAATTTTTTCAAACAACATGAAACATTTTTCCCTGTTCCTCAGCACACTCCTCACGCTGTGCCTCGCATCATCGTGCATCAAGGACGAACCCCTTAACGCCGAATGCGACATTACCGGCGTGGAGCAGACGTGGTTGGACGGACACAAAGACATATTGGTGGGCACGCCCATCCTGACCAATGACCACGTGGCTTTCAACATCAAGAAAGGCACCGACCGCTCGCAACTCTCCCCCCTCTTCACCCTGACGGAGGGCGCACGCATCACGGCACTGGTCGGCGGCAGCGAAGTGGAGGGCAACGGCCTGACGCGCAACTTCTCCTCGCCACAAACCTACACCGTACATTCGCAGGACGGCCAGTGGCACAAGGACTACACCGTGGCCTTCAACTTCCCCCGCCCCATCGAAACCATGAGCTTCGAGCATTTCGCGCTCGAAAGCACAGGGCGTTACCAGACGTGGTTCGAGGTGGACCCCACCGACACGCAAAATCCGCAACGCAACTACTGGGCCTCGGGCAACGGCGGCTACGCCCTCGTGGGCATAGCCAAGCAACCCGCCGACTACCCCACGGCCTCCGACCCCCTGGGCGTGCAGGGTAACTGCATCAAGCTGGTGACCCGGCGCACCGGCTCCTTCGGCGACATAGTGAAAATGCCCATCGCGGCGGGCAACATCTTCATCGGCTCCTTTGATGCCTCCATCGCCATGAAGAAGCCGCGCGAAGCCACCCACTTCGGCCTCCAGCTCGTGGGCGGAAAGCCCCTCGCCCTCGAAGGCTACTACAAATACACCGCCGGCGAAACCTTCACGGACAAGAACAAGCAGGTGTGTCCCGAACGCCACGACACGGCAGACATCTACGCCGTGCTCTACGAGGTGGACCCCGCCGACTTCCAGGCCCTCAACGGCGACGACGTGCTCTCCTCGCCCCGCATCGTGATGATGGCACGCATCGACAAGCCGGGCGAACCCACCGAATGGACGCACTTTTCCGAACCTTTCCGCCTCATGCCGGGCAAGGAATTCGACGAACAGCGGCTGCGCAACGACGGCTACGCCATAGCCGTGGTGGCCACATCGAGCCGGCAGGGAGCGTATTTTGAAGGAGCCATCGGTTCCACGCTCTACGTCGACGAGCTCCGCGTGGTGTGGGAGGGCACAACGGAATGACCCCTTACGGATTATGAAGTTATCCTTTTGCAACTCATGGCAAACAGCATTGCCGCAACGAGTTACCTTATAACCTCCAAAACTCAACTCATACAAACATGACCCTCACCCACATACTCTCCCGCACGAAACGCTACGCCCTGCTCCTGCTCACGCTCCTGCCGCTCTGCACCCTTGCACAACCGCGCGAGGCCAAGGAAACGGACAACAACCTGATCAAAGCCGCTCTCAAAGGCTGGCACGTACGCCTCGGCGCAGGGCTCAGCATGGGCGGCACCTCTCCCCTGCCCCTGCCGGCGGAAATCCGCAAGATAGAGAGTTACAAACCCACGCTCTGCATCGCCCTCGAAGGCGACGTGCAGAAGAAATTCAACGACCGTTGGGGCATGATGGTCGGCGTGCGCTTTGAGAACAAAGGCATGAAGACGGATGCCAAGGTGAAGAATTACCACATGGAGGCCGTCAACGTGGACGGTTCGGGCACCGTGGTCGGAGCCTGGACGGGACGTGTCAAGACGGAGGTGAACAACACGTACCTCACCTTCCCCATCCTGGCCACCTACAGCCTCGACCCGCGCTGGCAAGTCATGGCCGGTCCCTACGTGGCCTGGATGATGAGCGGCGACTTCAAGGGCGAGGCTTACGATGGCTACATCCGCGACCAGAACCCCACGGGCGAGAAAGCGGAAGTGACGCGCGCCACGTACGACTTCTCCGACGACCTGCGGCGTTTCCACTGGGGCTTGCAGGCCGGGGCGGAGTTTCAGGCTTACAAGCACCTGACGGTCAACCTCAACCTGCAATGGGGCCTCAACGGCATCTTCCCCTCCGATTTCGGCAGCGTGACTTTCGCCCTCTACCCCATCTACGGCACACTGGGCTTCAGCTATCTATTCTGAACAGACAAACCAACCAAACTATCACTTCTAAATAACTCTGCT
Source organism: uncultured bacterium (assembly GCA_945867195.1). GTDB lineage: Bacteria > Bacteroidota > Bacteroidia > Bacteroidales > Bacteroidaceae > Alloprevotella. The sequence continues at coordinate 16,534 of CAMBHR010000024.1, forward strand.
TATGAATAAATTTTTACTCACTCTCGTCGCACTTTGCTGCACGGGCCTGCTGCCTGTGGCCGCTCAGAACTACGACGAAAAGCTGGTCGTAACCATCAACGGTGAGAGCACGGACTCCATTCCGGCGAGCATCATCGTGGAACAACGCGAGGACGGGAAAATCAACTTTGTCCTCAAGAACTTTATGCTGGTGGCCGGAGAGGACGTGATGCCCGTGGGCAACATCCGCCTGGAAGGAGTCGACGTGGTGCAGGAAGAGGGCTGCAAAGCCATCAGCACGAACCAATCCATCACCATCCAGCCCGGCGATGACCCCAACATACCCGAAGAGTCTTGGATCGGCCCCTTCCTCGGCGAAGTGCCCATCCTCCTCAGCGGTAAGCTGAACGACACGCGCCTTTACTGCACCATTGACATCGACATGACGGAGTCGCTCGAACAAGTCATCAACGTGGTCATCGGACAGCCGCTCACCACCGGCATCCACTCCGCCACCGTCGCCGACAACTCTACCACCCGCATCTTCACCCTCTCCGGCCGCCGCGTGCCCGCCACGAGCACCGACAACCTGCCCAAAGGTGTGTACATTGTCAACGGGAAGAAAGTGATCAGATAAGGGCTGGCCGAAATGCGCGCCCCACAAAGCCCATACTCGGCCAAGCTGAAAACACAAAAGCAATAAAAAAATCAACAAACTCAAATAAAGAAGAAATGAAAAAAATGCTTTCTCTCGCATTGCTGGGACTCGCACTTTCGGCAAATGCACAACAAGTAAACGGCGATTTCGACGCTACTTGGGAAGACAACAAACCTTGGGACTCCAAAAACGGTTATAAAACAATGAGTGGGTACACACAACCTCAAGGCTGGGTTGTATCCAATGTTTCAGGCATAAATGGTTTGGGAGCCACTAAGGTTGCCGAACAAGTAACGGGAAGAAGCGGAGAAGACACTGACTATGCGGTACAACTAACCAACACAGCAAACCCGTTCTCAAGCTCACAAATCGTGCCTGCATATATCAATCTTGGAGTATCTTGGGCAACAGCAAAAGCTTCTTTTACTGGTTCTGTATCTGCCGCTGATGGTGGTTGTTTTGGAGGAAAGGGCTTATCTTATCAACCCGATGCTTTGACTTTCTATTATAAGCGTTCCCACGGAACAGCAAATGCAACAGAAAATGCTTCTGTTGTTGCTTATATGTGGAAAGGCATTTTCAAGCAGACCAATGTTCCGGGTAATACTGCCATGGGAACAACTACCAAAAAAACGATGTATAGTCGCGACCGCGTAGTCTTGAATCATGATATGACAGGGTGCCAAGGTGACACCCCCGATCGCAGCCAAGGAACATTGATTGCCCAAATAGAATCTTACATTTCTGGTGATGCAGCAGAATGGACGCAATATACCGTTCCTTTCACCTATACTTCAACAGAAACACCCGATTCAATCAATATCATTATTTCCGCTAACGATTACTTCGCTGATAGAAGTACGATTGGTGTTGGTAATAGTATTACGGTTGATGATGTCGAGTTGGTCTATTATCACTCACTTAGCGATTTGAAATATAACGAGGTGACGCTGGAAGGGTTTGATGAGAACACACTTAACTATAGTGTAGACGATTACTATGAAGCATCCAAGGTTTCATATACTAAAACAGGCCGTACCTCTACTGTTTCTCAAAACTATGATGGAAACACAGGAGTATTAACCATCACGGTCGCTAACGCAGGCTACGAAACAACCTATAGGGTTCAGTTCAAAACTGCTCAGACTTACGTGAATGACTTGACAGTCAGCGTTGACGGTGAAACTGCCGCACCTCAAGAAACAAGCATTCAACTGATTAACGAAATTGACGGCACTCATTCCTTTGTACTGAAGAACTTCTTCTTCGGAGAAATGCCTATTGGAAATATCTACTTGAAGAACCTGACCGTTGAAGGTAATAAATACACAACAAATCAGACCATTGAAATTCAAGAGGGCGATGATGAAAATCTTTCATGGATGGGGCCCTGGTTGGGAGAAGTTCCTGTAATATTGGAAGCAAATTTAGTTGACGGCGAAATGACAGCCAAGATTGATATTGATATGAGTGAAACATTAGAACAAATTATCAAAGTGGTCATCGCTAAAACTACCAACATATCTAAAAATGCAGATGTTGTTACTTCGGCTGGTCTTGCCAACATTGTCCTGAACCGTTCGTTCAACCAAGGCTGGAGCACCATTTGCCTGCCCTTTGCCACAACACCTAAAGCCATTGGCGCTGAAGGAGCACAAGCCTTTACGAGTGAGAGCAATAATGTGCTGAACTTCAGCAAGGTAGAAAATATGGAAGCTAACACGCCGTACATCGTTTACTTCAGCACTGAAAAGAGCGACCCGATGTACTTCGGCGTTGAAGTGGAAAATGCTGAAGCTAAAAGCGTAAACAACGGCGGCAACTTCACTTTCAAGGGCAACTATACCGCTGGCATGAGCATGGACGGCTTGTACGGTGTTGCCACCATTGACGGCGAGCAGAAGATTGTGAAGGGTTCGACAAACTCTACCCTCCCTGCCACTTGTGCTTATTTCACCAACTCCGGAACGATGGGAGCTGCATACGCCATCCGTCTGGAAGGTGAAGAAATCACCGGTATCAATGCTATCAATAACGGTGTAGCCGAAGATGGTGCCGTGTACAATCTGCAAGGCGTGAAGGTGAGCAACAGCAGCATGAAGAATTTGCCTGCCGGTCTGTACATCATGAACGGAAAGAAGTTTATCATCAAATAACCGCGCCTAAACAACCGAAAACAAACAACACAATGAAAAAGACTTATATTGCTCCCCTAACAGCACACTATAATTTGCGGACTGAAGGCTTCCTCTGCGCTTCTGTTTTTGGAAACGATGCAACCGTAGACCAAAGCCTGACTCCTGGAGACGAAACTTTTGACGGGGAGTTCCAAAGCAACTCCAAGGGTTGGTCGTCCGACGAATGGAGCGAATAATCCGCATCGCACAACGATACGATAAACCAATCAGCCTCCCGCTGCCATCTGAAAGGATGCGGCGGGAGGCTGTGCGTTGGGACAGTCCGTGACGTTGTGCGAGGAAAACGGTAAGGCCGGAGAAAACAGCCGTGGAAGTGGAAAGGGCGAAGAGGGTGAAGCGGTGAAAGCGGCGGGAGGAGCTACTTCACCACGATTTGCGAACTGCTGCCGCCGGGCTGACGGACAAGGCATATCTGCGGGAATATCTGGGAGCGAATTTGTTCCGTGTGGCTGATGACTCCCACCTTGCGACCCTGCACATTTTCCAGGTGCGAGAGCGTTGTCATCACCAAGTCCAGCGAGTCGCGGTCCAGGTTGCCGAAACCCTCGTCGATAAAGAGCGAGCCGATGCTGAGGTTCGCACCCGAGAGCGAAGCCAGGCCGAGGGCGAGGGCGAGGCTCACCACAAAGGTTTCGCCGCCCGAGAGCGAAGAAACGTAGCGGTGCTCGTCGAACATGTCGCGGTCGATGATTTCCAGCGTCAGCGTGCCCGGCAAGTTGCGCAGCTCGTAGCGCGGTGTCAGCCGGCGGAGGTGGCAGTTGGCGTGCTCCACGAGGAAGCCGAAAGTATAGCTCTGCGCCACCGTGCGGAAGCGTTTCCCGTCTGCCGAGCCCAGCAGCGTCGACAGGCGGTTCCACTCCAGCGCGTCCTCCTTGGCCCGGTCGAACGCCTCGCGGAGTTCCGCCGCCTGGCGCACACAGGTTTCGTGCGACAGCAGTCTGGAGTTCACCATACTCAGCTCGTTGGCAATCTGTTCTAAGCGTACGGCACACGCCTCGCGCTCCGTCTCCATCAGTTTCCGCGCCTCTGCATCGTAAGCCTGTGGCCGTGTCGTTTCCGCCTGGATGGCCGTGAGCGACGAGCGCGCCTGGTCCAACCTGTTCTCCGCCAGCATCCGCGCCTCGCGGAGCGCGCTGAGCCGGTTGCGGAGTGCCTGCCAGTCGCGGCTGTCGCTGAAGAGCTCGTCCAGCTCGGCGAACTGCACGGGCGAGTGAGAGCCGTTGAAGCGCAGGATCATCACGTCGAGCCGTTGCCGGCACTGTTGCAGCAGCTGCTGGTTCTCCTCCCGGTTGCGCACCAGATTGTTGCGGAAGCCCTCCAACTGGCGCAGTTCCCCCTGCTGTTTCTCGTAGTCCTGCCCCACCTTTTTCTCCGCCTGCCGTGCCGTGGCGATGTTCTGCCTCAGCTTCTCCGCCTCCTGCTGCGGTGTCATCTCACCGAAAAGTCGGCGCACCTCCTCGTGTTTCCGGTTCAACGCCTCACGCGCCGCATCGCGGGCTTCGCGGCTGGCAGTCACCGTGCGGCGCGCCTCCTCCACGTTCACCTCCGTTCCCTTCAGTTCCTCGCGGAGCAAGTCCGTCTGCCGCAGCGCGTTGTCCAACCGCGCACACGTCCGGTTCCAGTCCTCATGGAGATTTGTCAGCCTCAGGCGCAGCCCGTCCGGATTGTTCTTCCATTCCGTAAACCATCCCGAGAGCGTGATCATCTCGTCGAGGTCGGTGTAAAGTTCCGAGCAGGCGCGGTCCGAGAGGTTGATGATTTGCTGCAAGTCCTCTGCCGATGCCGCCGCGATGTGTGCCTCCGTGCGCACCTTGTCGAGGTACGTGTGGTTGTCCGCCATGAGCGTGTCGAGCGCGGCAATCTCCTCGTTGAGCCGGTTGATGTGCTGCTGGTGGAAGTTGAAGGTTTCCAGCTCGCGGTCGGCCTCGTCGGCGGCGCGCGTGGTATTGTCGATGAGCAACTGTATCATCATGCGCCGCGCATCGCGGTTCACCGTGGCCGAGCAGTCGGCAAACGAGTTGTCCAAGTAGGCACACGTCTGCCACTCCTCCACGTCGTCGCGCTGCCGCTGCTCCAGCTCCGCCAAGCTGCGGTTGTCCGCCTCCAGACGTGCCGCATCGGCGGCAATCTCGCGTTGCAGGGCGTTCAGTGCGCCGCGCCGTTGTTCCAGCAGCTGCTGCATGTCGAGATACTCCTTGTTCAGGTTCGTCAGCAGTTCGCCCAGTTCGCGTTCCGTCTCCGTGTGGTACGGATGGTGCGTGGCACCGCACACCGGACACGCCGTCCCCTCCTTCAGCTGTTTGCGCAGCTTCACGATGTTCTGGCTTTGGCTCAGCGTGAAGGCCGTGCTGATGCGCTCATACGCCTCTTCGGCCGCCTTCACCTCCCCTTCCATCTTCGAGGCCACCTGCCGTTTCTGCGCCAGCTCCGTCATCTCCCTCTTTTGCAGGGCATACCTGTCAGCAATGCGCACGTAGCCCTCCGAAATGTGTTGCCAGAGCACCGCCGCGCGATGAAGGGCCGCCAACCGGTTGCGGTTGTCCGCCGCCGCCTTCTGCAGCCTTGCCGAGTCGTGCCCCTGGTTCATCTGCCGGTGGATGAGCAGTTCGCTCTTCAGTGCGTTGAGCTTCGCCTGGTTCTTATGCTGTTCCTGTTCCGCCCTTTCCCCCTGTGCCTTCAGCTCCGCCTTGCGCTTTTGCAGGAGCGTCTGCTTCTCGTGGCTCTCCACGTTTCGCCGTGTTTCGGAGTTGAGCATCGAGAGCTTGTCCTTGATGAGGTCGAACTTCTCGAACATGAAGCGGTGGACCGAGAGCGACTGCTTGTGGAGCTGCTGCTGTTCCGTTTCTCGTCCCACCTTCTCCAGCATTTCCTTCTTGGCCGCCACGATGTTCTGGCGTGCCTCCAAGGTGCGCTCCGCCTCCGCCAGCTGGCCGTCCAGGCGTTTCAGCTGTTCCGTGGCCACGCTGATTTCGCCCGTCAGGGCATGTCCCCGGTTGATGGCCGCCGAACGGAGCTCCAGTTGCCGCTCCGCGTCGGCCGTCCGTTCGCGTGCCACGTCGAGCTTTCCCGCCAACGCCTCCAGTTCGCGGCGCGTGCGCTCCAGCTCGGCAGCGTTCTCCAGTTCCTCCGACTTCGCCTTGCCTATGTCGCCGGTGCGCACCATGATTTCCTGATAGAGGGGCTGCATGGCGAGCAACGCATCGTAGCGCGCCAAGCGCAGCTCGTCGGCCCGCAGCTCCATGCAGCGTTTCGCCGCCTCGGCAAACTGCGCCTCGCACTCCGCCACGCAGGCCGTGGCGCGGTCGAAGCGGATTGTCCAGTCGAGCTGCTTGTCCAGGGTTGCCGCCCGCTGCTCCTCCATCTGGCGCGATGCGGTAAGCAGCCGGCTGCGCTCCTGCTGCTCCGCCAGTTCCTCGGGTTCGAGCCGGTCGTGGAGCATTCCCTCCATGCGGTTCTGGAGTGCGCTGACCTGGGCATCGGCAGCTACCGAACGGGCATAGATGCGCTGCGACACCGCGCCGTAGACCTCCGTGCCCGTCAGTTTCTCCAACAGCACGGCCTTGTCCGCCGCCTTTGCCTTGAGGAAATTGGCAAAACTGTTCTGCGCCAGGATGACGGTGCGGGTGAACTGTTCGTAGTTGAGCCCCACAGCCTGTTCCAACCGCGCCTGCAGCTCCGTTCGCTCCACCTTTTCGCGCTTCGGGGCGAGGCGGGTGAGGGTGCGTTCGGGCGAGTCGTAAGTGCCGGTGCGCTTCACGCGCACACTCCAGGAGGCTTCGTAGCGCTCGCCGGCGGCTGTGGAAAAGACCACGGTGCAGCCGCCCTGTTTCTGTCCGCGCCGCAGGATGCCGGCGGCGTTGCCGGCCTGCACCTGCTGGGCTTTGTCGGCCACGAGCTTGAGGTCCTCCTTGGAAAGGCTCTCGGCGTTTTCAAAACGCGGTGCTTTGTTGTAGAGAGCCAGACATACGGCATCGAGGATGGTGGATTTTCCCGCCCCGGTGTCACCGGTGATGGCAAAGAGTCCCGCCGAGCGCAGCGGTTCTTCGGTGAAGTCTATGGTTTGTTCGCCTTCGATGGAGGTGAGGTTGCGAAGGATAATCTTTTCTATCTTCATGTGGGGAAATAGTTCGTTAGTTCTGTCGGGCAGTGGGATGATGAACCGGTGTCAGGCGTTGCCGGCCTCCGCCTCGGCCTGTGCTTCCTTGAAACGGTCAATGAGGGGCTGGGGCATGGGCTGCGCAAAACGCGACTCGAAGTAGCGGCAGGCCAGCTGCAAGGGGCCTGCCTGACGCAGGGTGTCGGGTGTGTCGGCTGCGGAGGAGGCTGCGGCGTTGTCGGCAGGAGCGGCTTCGGGGCGCACACGGACCAGGCGGCACAGATGGACGGCGCGGTCGGTCAGGGCCTCGCACACATCGTGCTGCAGGGAAGGTTCGGGCTGCTGCTCCTCGATGCGTATTTCGAGATAGGGCCAGTCGCTGCCGTCGTCGTCTTTGGCGCGTTTGGGCAGCTGGGCAATCTCGTCGAACACCTGCTTCACGGTGGCCGCCTTGCCCTGATGGGGGATGCACATGAGGTGGCGCAGGGGATTGTACTCCACGCGGCTCACCCCGGCGCGGCCTTCACTGTCAATTTCCACCCACTGCACGCCGTGGCGGTAGCCGCGTTCGGCGAAGGACATGGGCAGCGCACTCCCGGCGTAGCAGACGTTGTCCTTGCCGGCCACGCGCTGTGCCTTGTGCAGGTGGCCAAGGGCGGTATAGGCCACGCCTTTTCCCACCACGTCGGCATCGACGCACTCCTGGCCGCCCACGACGAGGCGTTCGGAATGGCCTTCGGCACACACTTCGGCACCGGCGGCATAGAAGTGGGCCGCTGCCACCACGGGCAGACCGGCAAAGTCGCTGTGGCGAAGACTGCGGTGCATCTCGCCGAAGAAGTGGCGCAGTCCCTGCTCGGGGGTCATGCCGGCAGGATAGTCGCCGCCGCGCAGGTAGGGCAGTGCCATGCAGACGATGGCCGCCTCGTCGCTTCCACGGGGGGCAAGAGGCAGGAGGTAATAGTCGAAATCGGGAGTACCCTTCGCGGTGAAGTGTACCGTGCCGCGCACGTAGATGTTGAGGGTTTTCAACAACGAAGCCGGCGCTTCCAAGCGTCCGGCTGAGTCATGGTTGCCCGCAATGAGCACTATTTGCAAGCCCCGCACGGTCTGCGTGGCGCGGAGCAGGAAGTCGTAAAGGAGTTCCTCGGCACGTGCCGAAGGGTTGGCGGTATCAAACACATCGCCTGCCACGATGAGCACATCGGGCTGCCTCTCTTCCATCACCTCCAAGAGCCAGCGGAGGAAATGGCGGTGTTCGTCCGTACGGTCGTAGCCGTGGAAATTGTTGCCGAGGTGCCAATCGGCAGTATGGAGTATCTTCATCTTGAAATCCTCATTTTTTCAGGCCGCAAAGTTACAGATTATTGTCAGTTGAGGTATTACTGCGGAAAATTATCCTTGCAGAGAAATTGAAACAACAACCAAGACAACGAAAGACAACAGTTCCGGAACATTGTCGGCACACAAATCCTACGGCATACAACAAACCTTATACTTCCCATCTATTACACTCCCAAATACCTCCACTTTTAATAAGATAGGCGACGGCTCGGAAGAAAAAACACTATCTTTGCATAAGATAGGCGGCAGCTCGGCAGAGAAAAAGCAAAAACCTGCGGCTTTTTCATTTTTCTCTGCGCTCGCCTTGCACTATCTTTGCCCCCAAATTTAACCACTAAGAAGATGAGTAACATCAAAGAAAGCTGGCAAGCCAAGGGGTACGCTGATGAACCGATACCCGAAGGCATCGACCTCAAGGCCGAAATACGCCGGATGTGCAGCGAGAAAAACGCCATCATCCTGGCACATTATTATACCGAAGGAGCCATCCAGGACTTGGCCGACTATGTGGGCGACAGCCTCGGACTGGCACAACAGGCGGCACGTACCGACGCCGACATCATCGTGATGTGCGGCGTCCACTTTATGGGAGAAACGAATGCCATACTCTGCCCCGGCAAAAAGGTGGTGGTGCCCGACCTCAACGCCACTTGCTCGCTGGCAGAGAGCTGCCCGGCGGACAAGTTCAAGGAGTTCGTCGAAGCACACCCCGACCACGAGGTGATTTCCTATGTCAACACTTCGGCTGCCGTCAAGGCATTGACCGACGTGGTGGTGACCTCGGGCAACGCCCGGCGCATCGTGGACAGTTTCCCACCCGACGCGAAACTCATCTTCGGCCCGGACCGCAACCTGGGCAACTACATCAACTCGGTGACGGGACGGAATATGCTGCTCTGGGACGGCGCGTGCCATGTTCACGAACGCTTCTCCGTGGAGAAACTGCTGGAACTGAAAAAGGAGTTCCCGAAGGCGCAAGTGCTGGTTCACCCGGAATGCCGGGGAGCCGTGGTGAAACTGGCCGATGTGGTGGGCTCCACCGCCGCCCTGCTGAAATTCGCCGTGGCCTCGCCCTGCGACACGTTCCTGGTTGTGACGGAAAGCGGCATCCTGCACGAAATGCAGAAGCAGTGCCCGCAGAAACGGTTCGTCCCCGTGCCGCCGGAGGACAGCACCTGCGGCTGCAACGAGTGCAACTTCATGCGCCTGTGTACCTTGGAGAAGGTGTACAACGCGCTGCGCTACGAATGGCCCACCGTGGAGGTGCCCGAAGAGGTGGCACGCGAGGCCATCAAACCCATCCGGCGTATGCTGGAGCTGAGCAAATAATCATTGGCCGTGCCATGCCTCCTGCCGGGGCATGGCTTTCTCATGCCCTCATCACCCCATCATCTCCTGAACTCATAATCTGCAAAAAACAAACTCCCTTCTGTCCATGAATATCAACTCACGCGTCGAAGCACTGCGGGAATGGATGACAACTCACGGCGTGGATGCTTACTTGGTGCCCACCGCCGACCCGCACAACAGCGAATATATTGCCCCACACTGGATGTGCCGCGAATGGCTCACGGGCTTCACCGGCTCGGCAGGCATGGCGGTGGTCACACGCCTTGATGCCGCACTCTGGACCGACAGCCGCTACTGGCTGCAGGCGGAGGAACAGCTGAAGGACACGCCCTTCACCCTCATGTGCGAGGGCCGGGACGATGTGCCCTCTCCCACGGAATGGCTGGAGAAGGAGGCCGAACTGTCGGGCAAGGCCCTGACGATTGCCGGCCCGGCGGACATGATGACACGCGCCATGGCGGAAGAGGCAGCAGAGGCGGGCATGACGCTGCGCACCGACCTGCCCGATGCTTTCGACACGCTGTGGACGGAACGACCGCCGCTGCCGGCACGACCCATTGAGCCGCAACCGGAGAAGTGGACGGGCCGCTGGGCATGTAACAAGCTGCAGCTCGTGGCCGACACGCTCGACAAACAGCTGACGGCTCCGTACTATCTGTTCAACGACCTGGCGGACATTGCCTGGCTGCTCAACCTGCGCGGAGCGGACATCGACTATAACCCGGTGTTCCTGGCTTACCTGATTTACGGCAAGGAGGAACGGCGCTTCGTGCTCTTCACCCATCCCGAAACGCTCACCCCGGAAGCCCGCCAACAGCTGGAGCAGGCGGAGGTGGGGGTGGCTTCTTACGAGGAGGCGGCGGATTTTTGCCGCAAATACCGCGTACAGGCCGCCGAAACGGTGACGGCAGCCCTCCGCGTAGCCACGGAAGAACCTTTGGAAAGTCCGGTGGTCATGCTCCGTGCGCAGAAGAACGAGGCGGAATGTGAAGGTTTCCGCCAGGCCATGCTACGCGATGGCGTGGCGATGGTGCAGTTCCTGCGCCGGCTCGATGAAGCCATGACCTCGGGCCAGCACATGACGGAACGCTCGGCCGACGAGCTGCTCACATCGTTGCGGGCTGCCCAACCGGGCTTCCGCGAGCTGAGTTTCCCCACCATTGCCGGCTATGCGGCACACGGTGCCATCGTCCACTACGAAGCGGACGAGAAGACGGATGCCAAACTCTGTCCCTGCGGACTGCTGCTGCTCGACAGCGGCGCACAGTTCGACTGCGGCACAACGGACATCACGCGTACCATCGCCCTGGGGCCGACCACGGAGGAGGAACGCCGTGTCTACACGCTCGTGCTCAAAGGCCACCTCGCCCTGGCTCGCCTGCGCTTCCCCGAAGGGGCAACGGGCCTGCAACTTGACCTGGCCGCCCGGCGCGACCTCTGGGCAGCGGGCTACGACTTCGGCCACGGCACGGGGCACGGTGTCGGGGCGCATCTCTGTGTACACGAAGGGCCGCACCAAATCCGCAAGGACCTGCGCCAATGCACGCTGGTGCCGTTCTGGCCCGGCATGACGGTGACGGACGAGCCGGGCGTGTACGTCCCGGGCCGCTTCGGAGTGCGCATCGAGAACGTGCTGCTCTGCCGCCGCGCCGGGGAAACGCCCTTTGGCCGCTTCCTGGAATTTGAGAACCTTACGCTCTGCCCCTACGACCTGCGCCCCGTGGAACGTGCGCTGCTCACGGCTGAGGAGGTGGCGCAAATCAATGCCTACCACGCCGAGGTGTGCCAACGCCTCCTGCCGCTGCTCACGGACGAAGCGGACCGCAACTGGCTGCTCCAAGCCACCGCCCAGCTGACCTGACTTGTTCGATAACCTATACCTGACTTCATTTTACCACACCTTATTATATATGGAAACAACGCGCCAACAGAAAATAGCCCGCCTCATCCAGAAAGAGCTGGGCGACATATTCCAAAAACAAACGCAGGCCACGCACGGCGTGCTCGTGTCGGTCAGTGCCGTACGCATCAGTCCGGACCTGAGCATCGCCAAAGGCTACCTGAGCATTTTCCCTTCGGAACGCGCACAGGAGATTTTGAACAACATCAACGCCAATGCCCGACAAATTCGCTACGACCTGGGCAAACGGGTGCGCTTCCAGCTGCGCATCATCCCGGAACTGAAATTCTTCATCGACGACTCGCTCGACTATCTTGACCACATCGACGAACTGCTCAAGGGCACTGAGCCGCAAATCGGGGCACAAACCGACAATGATGAAGCACAGTAACGCCCTGCCCTTGTTCATGGCCCTCCGTTACCTCTTCTCGCGGAAGCGGGTGGGGGCCATCAACATCATCTCGGGCATCTCGGTGGCCGGGGTGGCTTTCGGCACGGCGGCCTTGCTCTGCACGCTGTCGGTGTTCAACGGTTTCCACGACCTCATCGGCGGCCTGTACACGGCCTTCGACCCCGAGATTGAAGTGGTGCCGGCCAAGGGGAAACTGGCTGCCGCCGACGACCCCGTGCTGGCGCGCATCGAGGCGCACCCACAGGTGAAGGCGGCATCGGCCTGCCTGGAGGACAACGCGCTCATCCTTTTCCGGGGCCGGCCCATGGTCATCAATCTCAAGGGGGTGGACGACCGTTTCGACTCGGTGACGAACATACGCTCCATCCTCTACGGCACAGGAACCTACCGCCTCCACGCACCGGACATCCACTACGGCATTCCCGGCATCGGACTGGCGGCGGTGATAGGCAGCATCGACTACGGCTCCATCCAAATCTGCGCGCCCCGGAAGGGGGAAAAGGTAAACCTGAACAACCCTTCGGAAAGCTTCAACGCCGATGACCTGACATCGCCCAACCTCTGCTTCCAAGTGAGCCAGCGGAAGTACGACGAGAACTATATGCTCACGTCGCTGGACTTCGCCCAGAACCTATTCGAGCAGCAGGGCTGCATCACGGGGCTGGAACTGCGGCTGAAACCCGGAGCCGACGTGCAGGCGGTGAAACAGGAACTGCGCAAGATGGCGGGCGACAACTACCGTGTGCTCGACCGGCTGGAACAGCAGGAGGAAGTGTTCAACGTGATGAACATCGAGAAAATGATGGCTTACCTTTTTCTCACCTTTATCCTGCTGGTGGCGTGCTTCAACATCGTGGGCTCGGTTTCGATGCTGATTATCGACAAACGGGCTGACATGGACACGCTGCGCCACCTGGGGGCGGACAACAAGCTCATCTTCCGCATATTCCTTTACGAGGGCCGGCTCATCGCCACGCTGGGCGCGATGATCGGCACGGTGTTGGGCCTGACGCTGTGCTGGCTGCAGCAGTCGTTCGGCTTCCTGCGGCTCGGCGCGTCGGAGGGCAGCTTCATTGTCGACGCTTATCCCGTGAGCATCCACCCGACCGACGTGGTGCTGGTGCTGGCCACGGTGCTCGTGGTGGGCTATGCCAGCGTATGGTATCCCGTGAAATACCTCAGCCGCAAGTACCTGTAATCCACGGCGCGGCTTTCCGGATCATCGGCGCGGCGACGGCCAAACTGCCTCCCGCAATTCCTTCCGTTTAACAGCAAATTCTTTTCACCATCTCCGCCTCATGAAACTTCTCATCGTGAACGGGCCCAACCTGAACCGCTTGGGCAACCGCGAACCCGGCATTTACGGTTCACAAACCATGGACGACTGTCTGCAAGCCCTGCGCCTGCGCTATCCCGACGACGAGATAGCCTATTTCCAAAGCAATGTGGAGGGCTTGCTCATCGACCGCCTGCAACAGGCCGCCGACGAGGGGGTGAAAGGCGTCGCCCTGAACGCCGGGGCGTACACGCATACTTCGATAGCCCTGCACGACTGCATCCGCTCACTGCCCTTCCCCGTAGTGGAGCTGCACATCAGCAATGTCCACCGCCGCGAAGCGTTCCGCCACCACTCGGTGCTCGCAGCAGCCTGCGCCGGCGTGATCTGCGGCTTCGGGACGGACAGTTACCGCCTGGCCATCGAAGCACTGAAAGGAGCTTAAACAACATCCGATACACACCTTAACTAAACTACCAATTATGTACAAGAAAACAAAAATCGTTGCCACCATCTCAGACCAACGCTGCGATGTGGGACTCATCCAACGGCTCTACGATGCCGGCATGAACGTGGTACGCCTCAACACGGCACACCAGGACGCGGCGGGCATGAAACGCGTCATCGACAATGTGCGCGAGGTGTCGAGCCACATGGCCATCCTCGTCGACACCAAAGGACCTGAGGTGCGCACCACGGCCACCGACACGCCCATTGATTTCAAAAAGGGCGACATGGTGAACATCGTGGGCAACCCGGAACTGCAGACAACGCGCGACACGATTGCCGTAACTTACAAGGATTTCGCCAAGGACGTAGGCGTGGGAGCGCACATCCTCATCGACGACGGCGCCCTGGGGCTCGTGGTGGACCATAAGGACGGCGCGGTGCTGACCTGCCACGTGGAGAACGATGCCACGCTGGGCTCACGCAAAAGTGTCAACGTGCCGGGCGTACGCATCAACCTGCCGGCACTCACGGAGCGCGACCGCGAGAACATTGCCTTTGCCATCGACTACGACGTGGCTTTCATAGCCCACAGTTTCGTACGTTCCAAGGAGGACATTGCCGAAATCCGCCATCTACTCGACGCTGCCGGCAGCGACATCCGCATCATCGCGAAAATCGAGAACCAGGAAGGGGTGGACCACATCGACGAGATACTGGAGGCGGCCGACGGCATCATGGTGGCGCGCGGCGACCTGGGCATCGAAGTGCCGCAGGAACGCATCCCGGGCATCCAGCGGCGACTCGTGGACAAGGCCATCAGGGCCCACAAGCCGGTCATCGTGGCCACACAGATGCTGCAAAGCATGATACACAACCCGCGACCCACACGCACGGAGGTGACGGACATCGCCAACGCCGTGTATTCGCGTGCCGACGCGCTGATGCTCTCCGGCGAAACGGCCTACGGCGACTATCCCGAAGAGGCGGTGAAGGTGATGGCGGCCATTGCGCTGCAGGCGGAACAGGAGTCGTTCAAGGAGTTCGGAGGCATGGACATTCCCCTGTCGCCCAATCCGGACGTGACGGAGTTCTTCGCTAAGGAGGCGGTGATGGCCACGAAGCAGATGAAGCTGCGCGCCATCATCATGGATTCGTTCACGGGACGCACGGCTCGCTACGTTTCGTCCTTCCGTGGCAAATGCACCATCCTGGCCATCTGCTACAAGGCGAAGACGGTGCGCCACCTGGCCCTCTCCTACGGTGTTTATGCCATCTACATGCCGATGAAAAGCTACGGCCACGAGTTCCTGCTGGCGGCCCTGCGCAAACTTCTGGCGGACAATATGCTGCGCCCCGAGGACCGCATCTGCTACCTCGGCTCGCAGAGGAAAGAACAGCGCACCTCGTTCATGGAAATGAACATTGTGGAAAACCTGTTCGAGAACGAAGGGGAGGAAACGTACCCTAACTGACAATCCCTCCACCTTCCGCCCGAAAGCCTCCCTTCCCTCAACTTACCACCCTACGCTTCACCCCAAATAATCCCCGGCCATGCTCTCCGACTACATAGCCTCCCACTCCACCCCGCCCGACGAATACCTTCACCGCCTTTACCGCGCCACCCACCTGCACCTGCTGCGACCGCGCATGACGACCGGCCCTGTGCAGGGGCAGCTGCTGCGGATGCTGATGCAGATGGTGCAGCCCCGCACGGTGGTGGAGATAGGCACTTTCTCGGGCTACGCCGCCCTGGCCATGGCTTCGGGAATGCCGGCGGAGGGGGTGGTCCACACATTCGAGGTGAACGACGAACAGGAGCCTTTCACCCGTCCGTGGTTAGAGGGCGCGCCCTACGCTGCCAAGGTGAAAATGTGGATAGGCAACGTGTTTGAACTCCTGCCGCCCATGCAGCTGCAAATCGATGTGGCTTACATCGACGCGAACAAGCGGGAGTACCTTGACTACTACGACCTGCTCATGCCCTATATGCACCCGGGCTCGCTCCTGCTGGCCGACAATACGCTGTGGGACGGACACGTGACTGATCCCGCCTACGACCACGATGCACAAACGGTGGCCATCAGGCAGTTCAACGACCGCATCGCCGCCGACCCGCGCGTGGAACAGGTTATCCTGCCCCTGCGCGACGGCCTGTCCTTGCTGCGCGTGAAGGACGGCGGACAGACGCGCTGAACCCTGCGGCTTCAAAGCCAAAAAACTTCTTCATTTCCTTCATCTTCAAGCGACCCGTTGCGCTGAACCCTGCGGATCCACAGCCGGGGCGACACTTTGCTGCCGCCCCGGCTGTGTCTGTTGTTACGGCACATCTGTTTCCCGAACCTCCCATAGCTGACCTGCCCCCTGAAGAGGTTGGATATTAACATTTTTAACCTTACGGTGTGGTTTTTGTGCCAATTCCCGGCACGACTCACCGTGCGAAATTTTCTGCACTGGGGACAGATTTATCAAATCCAGGACTTGTCGCGACAGTTCGCCGTGCCGTATTTACGGCACTGGGTGTGAAATTTTTTACACTGGGCTTAGAAATTCCTGGAATAGGCTTAGAAAATCCTAAGCCTGGACTTGTAACGCCGAAAGTAGGGATAAAAAAAGGGAAGAGGGCTTTGCATACAGCTCTCTTCCTTTTGTTAGTTCGCCCGACATGGGCATAATCTAATGGGTGAAAGTCCCGAGCGCGCCCCGATAGCGGGAAGCGCATAGTCCGAGGCAACGGTGTCCACCGCGAGGAGAATCGGAAGGAAGCTAAGGACAAAAGTCTGGCTCCACGCACAGA
>CAMBHR010000025.1:0-30261 GCA_945867195.1 uncultured bacterium
AATCAAGTCGCATTCCCTTCTCCGGGCCAGTCCCGGGGGAGGGATTTGCTTTTTGTCCACACTTCAACTTTTTGCCTTCTTACATCTTACTTTTTCGTCTTCTTTTGAGAAAAATCATTTACTTTTGCCACTTCATAAGTAATGAGTGCGATGTCCTGTATTAGTTTGACAGCCACGTTATTCAAATAGATTTTTATGGACAAGTATATTGTTTCTGCGAGAAAATACCGCCCTTCTAATTTCGACAGTGTCGTAGGGCAGCATTCTTTGACTGTGACGTTGAAGAATGCAATTTTGCAGGGGAAATTGGCCCATGCTTACCTTTTCTGCGGACCTCGAGGAGTTGGCAAGACAACCTGCGCTCGTATATTCGCCAAGAATATCAACTGTCTTTCCCCCACAGCAGACGGTGAGGCTTGCAACATATGTGAAAGTTGTGTTGCATTTAACGAAAATCGTTCTTATAATATTCATGAACTTGACGCAGCTTCCAATAATTCCGTTGAAGACATCCGAGAACTTATAGAGCAGGTCCAGATACCGCCTCAGGTCGGAAAGTATAAGGTTTTCATCATTGACGAGGTGCATATGCTTTCCGCTGCGGCATTCAATGCGTTTCTCAAAACTTTAGAGGAACCCCCTGCCCATGCCATTTTCATTCTGGCCACGACGGAGAAGCATAAGATTTTACCGACCATTTTAAGTCGTTGCCAAATCTATGATTTCGCCCGCATGACAGTGGCTGATACAGTCAGACATTTACAATATGTCGCTGATCAGGAGGGTTATATCTGTGAGCCAGAAGCATTGCACGTCATTGCCGAGAAAGCAGATGGTGGAATGCGCGATGCTTTGTCCATTTTTGATCAAGTCGCCAGTTTTTGTGGTGGTAACATCACCTATCAGAAAGTCATTGAAGACCTTAATGTGTTGGACTATGCCCACTATTTCGCCATGACAGACGAAATATTGGAGCAGAAGTTACCAGAAGTCTTGGTCCGATTAGCAGGCATTATCAATAAAGGTTTTGAAGGCAACTATTTTATTGGCGGTTTAGCCTCCCACTTTCGCAATCTGCTTATGAGCCGCGACCAGCAAACCCTTCCGCTCTTGGAGGTAAGTGACCAGCTCCGCAAGCGTTACCATGAGCAATCCATGCGTTGCAAGCCCAGGGTGCTGTATAAGGCACTCAAGCTGTGCAATGACTGTGACATCAATTACAGGGCAGCACGCAACAAGCGGTTGCTTGTTGAACTCACTCTCATTGAAATAGCCCAGGCCTGTTCCGATGATGATGACGGTTCTTGTGGGCGTCGCCCTGTGCGACGTTTAAAACCCCTCTTCACCGCTGCCGCTGCCCCTGCGGCAGCAGCCCCCTCCGGCCAGCAGCCGGTCAGCAATCAGCCACAAGTATCAGACCGGCAGTCAGCTTCCTATGCAGTTTCGATATCTGACACACCTCAACAAGCTTCCCAAGTACAGGAGTCCCAGCCCTCACTCACTTCTTCTTCCGGTTCGACCAATGCGGTTGGCATACCCCATCTCTCGTCACTGGAAAAGGTAGCGAGTGGTGCAACAACAGCTCCTGTCCGTAGAAATCCTGCGAAGACCCTATCTTTGCGTTCACGGGCAGAGTCACAAGCCGTCCCTTCCGGAGACACGAACGCAGCAGTTCCCGTATCCCCCTCATCTCCCCAAGCTGACACCACTTCCGCCCCTGTAGGTTCAATTTCCTCTTCTGTTCCGGCGGCCAAGTTAAATTCACCTTTCCAATTAGACACCTTGGAATATTATTGGCATCGTTTTGCCAACCAGTTGCCTCGTACAGACAGTGCCACAGCCGGCCGTATGCGTGCCATGCAACTCAAGGTCACTTCCGACTACGTGGTAGAAGTAGAAGTGGAAAACAGTCTTGTTGAGGACTATATGCGCAACATCCAGATTTCCCTGATGAACTATCTGCGGACCAATCTGCGCAACGACTATATAACCCTGCGTTTTGTGCAACCTCAGGGCGAAGTCCCGCGGAGTTTCAGCCGTTTGGAGATGTTGCAGGACATGCGCAAGCGAAGCTCAGCTTTAGACCTGCTCTGCAACGAGTTAAATTTGGAGTTAGCCTGATTAACGGTTAGCAGCTCCTTTACAGAAAGAAATAGCAACCAATTAACAAACATTTTTATTTATATGGAACAGATTTCCCACAAGTACGTAACTGTAGCCTACGAGTTGTATGTCGATAACGAACAAGGCGTTCACGAGATGGTAGAGAAAGCCCCGGTAGAACATCCCTATCAGTTCATTTCCGGTATGGGCGTAACCCTTGAACGCTTTGAAGAGCAAATCCTGAGTCACAGCGTAGGCGAGTCCTTCGACTTCGTATTGACAGAAGAAGAAGCCTACGGAGCCTATGAAGAAGAACACGTGCTCGAGTTGGAGAAAGAAAAATTCAGCGTCAATGGGCATTTCGACCGTGACATGATCTATCCGGGAGCAGTTCTTCCTTTGGTCAATACAGACGGCAACCGTTTCCAGGGACTGGTACTTGAAGTAAAAGACCAGACCGTAGTCATTGACCTCAACCACCCCTTGGCTGGCAAGGCCCTGCATTTCAAGGGAACAGTCGTAACCTTGCGCGACGCTACCAATGAGGAAATCCAAGGTTTCATCAATATGTTGAGTGGTGAAGGTTGTGGATGCGGTTGCGACGATTGTGGCGGCGACTGTGGTGGCAGCGACTGCGGCTGTGGACATCACGGTCATGGCGAAGAACACGCGGAAGGTTGTTGCGGTCACCACCACGGACACGAAGGAGGCCACGGCGACGGATGCTGCTGCGGACATCACGGAACACATGAAGCATAACAATTTCCCCTATTTGCAATGAACACCTTCGGTCAACTATTCCGTTTGACTACCTTTGGAGAAAGTCATGGTCCCGGCATTGGTGGTGTTATCGATGGAATGCCCGCCGGCATCACGGTCGATGCCGATTTCCTCCAGTCAGAGCTTGACCGTCGCCGCCCCGGTCAGAGTGCTCTCACCACGGCTCGCAAGGAGTCCGACCGTGTAGAGCTGCTTTCAGGTGTTTTTGAAGGACGCACCACGGGCTGTCCCATCGGCTTTTTGGTGCGCAATGAAAACCAGCATTCGTCCGACTACGACAACCTGCGCGACGTATTCCGCCCCTCGCACGCCGACTTCACCTATCAGACCAAATACGGTTGGCGCGACCATACCGGTGGCGGCCGCACCTCGGCCCGTGAAACCGTGGCCCGTGTCGTGGGAGGAGCTTTTGCCAAGATGTTTCTGCGTCCCTATGGCATCCGCATCACCGCCTATACCTCCCAGGTCGGCCCCATAGCACTCACTGAAAGTTGGGAACATTACGATTTCGGCCGCATCGAGCAAAATCCCGTGCGTTGTCCCGACCCTGCCAAAGCCGAGGAGATGGCAGCGTACATCGCTCAGGTCAAGGCCGAGGGCGATACCATCGGCGGCATCATCACTTGCGTCATCGAAGGTTGTCCGGTAGG
The DNA here is from genome assembly GCA_945867195.1 of uncultured bacterium. Lineage (GTDB taxonomy): Bacteria > Bacteroidota > Bacteroidia > Bacteroidales > Bacteroidaceae > Alloprevotella. Next base: position 3,534 of record CAMBHR010000025.1, read on the forward strand.
TTTGGGCGAGCCTGTTTTCGGCAAGTTGCATGCCAGTTTGGGAGCCGCCATGCTCAGCATCAATGCCGTCAAGGGTTTTGAGTATGGCGAAGGCTTTGCAGGTGTCACATCCCGTGGAAGCGAGCAGAACGACCTGTTCGTCCCATCAGCCGAGGGCATCACCACCCTCACCAACCACAGCGGCGGCATCCAGGGAGGGCTTAGCAATGGCCGCCCCATCTACTTCAGGGTAGCTTTCAAGCCGGTTGCCACACTCCTGCGTGAGCAGCAAACCGTAACGGCTGGCGGCCAACCCATCACGCTCAAGGCCCGGGGCCGGCACGACCCCTGCGTGTTGCCGCGTGCCGTACCCATCGTCGAAGCCATGTCAGCCATGGTTGTTGCGGACAATTTGATGCTTAATAACACTCGTAAATGTTAAAAAACAGGGTTTTGTAAAGAAAAGTTCGCAATTTCTTGCATTACTTCCAAGTAAGCCCTATATTTGCAACACTTAGTTGTCGGGAGATAACGCTATCAAATAGTTTAGTTAAGTCTAGTTTAGTTTTTGTGTTGGTTAATGGAGGCCCGTAGAGACGGTAGCCTCCATTAATTTGTTGGTTGGTTTACCCTTCTGTGAAACCGCCATAGGCATCCTGTTCCGATTTCTTTTTTGTGGTCATTCGGTTCTTTTTCCGGTTCGCATTTACATATCGGAATGGTAAAGAAACCGATATGCCTTTCAGTCTTCTTGCCGGTTTTCCGTTGGCTCTCCATTGCAGAACCGTCATTCTGGATACTCCCACCATTGGTTTTCACAACTCCCCGTCTTGTTGTTACAACTCCCTGATTTGTTTTTTCAAGTCGCCGATTAGAAAAAAATAGTCCAGGACTTGTGGGAACAAGTCGCCGAGTTGCTAAGACCAGTCGCCGAGTTGAAACATCAAGTCACCGACTTGTGGGTAGGTGAGTGTGGAAAGAAACTTCCGTTCCGATTTGAGGTAGACAAATACAAATTTTTCGTGCGCGTATATACGTGTTTTTCCCCTTTTTTAGTGTTCACCCTTTCACCCAATGATTGTTTCTTGCTGATTTTCATTGGTTTTAAGTGTGAAGGCTTAGGCTTCAAAGCATTCACACAGGCGGTGAAGCATTCACAGACCGTTCACCACTCCAGCTGATCTCCGTTACTCCATTAGTAACTTCTAGTCTCTCCGCAAGTAACGCTTCGGCAGGGCGGTGAAGCCTGTGAACCCTTGGTGAATGCTTTCAACCCCAAGCCTTCACACACAGAATGTCTGAGAATGAGGCGGAAACGCCTGTCGTGTGAAGGGGTGAACCCCAAAAACGGGAAATTTTACGTATATAGCAAAGGCCAACGGACACCATCAGTCCAGCCGTTCTGATGGCTGCGGCATTCCGGTCGGCTTCCTGTTTAGATGATTTTGGGATGCCATGTCCAAGCGTAAAATATGCGATGAAATCGGGGATTTTGAGGGTTAGATAATAGTTGGTGCAACAGCATTCCACTATTCACGCTAAGCGAAATGCAGACAGACTGCACAATGGCAATCTGTAAGGCTTCATGCACGCCCCGCAGCTTCCCGTCCGTTTTTGGTGAGAAAGGGAATTGGCGGCATAAAAAAGGCGCAGTCTTGGAATGTGAAAGTCCAAAGCTGCGCTTGTTATAAGGGAGAGACGGACGGCGGCAGTGCCGTGTTGCCCGTGTCAATAGGCAGGATTATTCAGCCTCTACGATGGTGCAGATGCTCACGCGGTTCCAGTCCGGTTCGCTGAACATGTTGCCAACGCCCTGACCTTCGGCCGTGATGCGCTTGGCGGAGATGTTGTACTTCTCAACGAGGATTGTCTTCACAGCCTCGGCGCGTTCCTTGGCAATGCGTTCGTTGATTTCGGCACTGCCTTCGGGAGAGGCATAACCCTTGATGGTGACGGTAGCGTTCTTGTGGTTCTTGAGGAAAGTAGCCACGCGTTCCACGTTAGGCAGCTGTGCAGCGTCCACGGTGTTCTTGCCCTGACGGAAGGTCACGGTCTGTTCGAGCGACTTGGTGCTGCTTGTGATGATTTCCTTCTCTACCACCGGCTTACGGTTGCGGCAGTCGTTCAGCTGGTTCTGCAGGCTGCGCACCTGTGCGGTTTCGCGGGCCACCTCAGCCTTCTTGCCTTCCAATTCAGCGCGGAGGTCATTGATTTGGGCGTTCAGTCCGTCCACCTCAGCCTGGTCATAGGCGCGGATGTACGTCATGTAGCGTTTGCCGTTGCTCTTGTTATTGAAGTGGTACACGAGTGCGGCAGTCAGTTCCAGGTCGCTGTTGTCCAGTTTCATGAATGCGCCCGTGTTGGCGGCCACGTTTTCCTGGGCCACCACGATAGCCGGGCGCAGTGATACCGTCCAGGCTTTCTCTTCGCCCAGGTTGAAGTTCAGGTTCAGGCCGCCTTTGGCAGTGATGTAGTCATCATCGCCCTTATTGCCGGTGTAGAAGTTACGGCCATAGCCCATGCCGAAGGCCACTTCCACCTCGAACGGACGGGGGCTGCCTTTGTAACCCCAGAAGAGGTTGTTCACGTTGATGCGTCCCAAGGCGTGGACGGTGGCGGCATCGATCAAGGTGGGGCTGGCAGTGACATTGTTCGTAGCCATCACCTGGGCCGTCATACCCCAGACGGGCGTAATCTGCTTGCTCAGTTCCACGCCGTAGGTGGCACGGAAGTCATCCGGAATGTCATTGTTCTTGGTGGGGATGATGGTACCGCCCATCACACCTACTGACCAGTTGTCAAAGAATTTGGAACCTTGTACAGACTTCTGAGCATTGGCTGTGAGCACCGTTGCGCCCAAAGCCAAAAGAGTAAAGAGTTTTCTCATATTTAATAGTGAATTAAAAGGTTTGTGTTGCGTTTGGAAAGAAAGGGTTTGTTTGGAAAATAAGAGAAAAAAAGAAGTTCTATAGATTATGCGGTGCAAATATAAGGTTGATTTTCATTTTTAGGAAAACTTGACTGTCATATTTGGTGTTTTAGGCCAAAATATGGGAAATAATAGTTGAGCCCCTTGCCTAATTCGTTGAATGGCTTTACTTTTGCCCAGCCTTGAAACCTTTGGCAGAGCAATTTATTCCTGTTGCATTCACATTCAATACATTATAAACGTCAAGACAATGGAAAATCAAGAACACAACGACGGTCAGTTGAAGATTGAACTGACTCCCGAAGTAGCAGAAGGCATCTATGCCAATCTGGCCATCATCACCCACTCCAGCGCCGAGGTCGTGCTCGACTTCATCCGCGTGCTGCCCGGTGTGCCTAAGGCCAATGTAAAGAGCCGCATCGTCCTCGCTCCCGAGCACGCCAAGCGTCTGCTTTTCGCTTTGCAGGACAACGTGATGAAGTACGAAAAGGCATTTGGCCCCATCAACCTTCCGGGAGCCGAGCAGCCTCAGGGCGGACGTACCGCCACTCCCTTCGGCGTACCCGAGGGCAAGGCATAAGCCCCATTTCCAAGGGCACAGCCGTCGGCCCTTCAGGCCGTCCTCTTTCACCGTCGTTCCGCTTGCTCCCCACTGCATCGTGAGGTCGCAGGCATTTGATACAAAACGTCCGGGATTTGTCAAGCGCAAATCCCGGACGTTTTGTGGTTATTTCCGTCGTTTCACCGAATATATTGCCCGTCCTTCCTTGTTGATAAAGTGCAGGTTGAGCGTGGAATCAGTGGCGGCAATGAGGCTGAAGCCCGTTTCGGGCGAACAGAACCGCGTGCCCTCCACCTCCTTCACCTTGCGGCTCAGGGCCGCTGCCGAGTTCACCACATAGTCAATGTCCGAGCCCGGGGCGCGCAGGTGCTGGAAATTGTGGATGTGGCCGCAGGCATACACGTCCACGTGGTGGCGGCGCAGTATCGGGTCCACCTTTGCCAGCATGTCCGCGCGTTCCTTCGTGTCCTTGCCCGTTTCCGCATAAATGGGATGATGTCCGATGACCACCACCCATTGCTCCCGTGCCGCCGTCAGCGTGCTGTCCAGCCAGTGCAGCTGTTCCGCCTCGTCCTGCCGGACTGCGTCCGGATAGTCCTCCGTGTCGCGGCGGTACTTGCCGATGAGCGGCGTGGTGTCAATCATCACGAAGCGCACACTCACGCCTTTCTCGTTGAACACCAGCGAGTAGTACCGTCCCGGCATCATCCAGCGGCGCGACACCTGTGCGTAGTCCAGCACCGCCTGCGTGTTGCCCCGGTACTCGTGGTTGCCGAGAATAGGGTGCCAGGGAAGCATCAGTTCCGGGTGTGCATAAATCAGCTCATAGTTCGTCAGCCACAGCGGGTCCGCCGTGCTCTGCACCCCGTGGAAATGGTGTACATCGCCCGCTGCCAGCACACACTCCGGGTCTACAGTCTCTGCCATCTCGCCCATCAGTTCCGCCAGCGGCTTCTGGTCGTAGTAGCCGTTGCGACCCATGTCGTTGCAGAGATAAAAGTTCAGTGTGCCGCACAGCTTTTGCCATTCGGCCGGGTTCTGCCCCCACGCCAAGGCGGGGAGCAGCACCCCAAGCAGATAGATGAAAAAACGTATCATAAGTCGTTTTTATGGTTTCATGAAATCAGGTGCGGAAGTCCTACTTCGTGCCGAACGCACCGAAGCGTGCCGCCGGAGCATCCGTGGTATAAGCCACGCCGCCCACCTTCAGGCCCGTTTGTCCGAAATATGGTTGCAACCGGCTATCGTTGCCGCTGTAGGCACCCTGCAGCACGGGCGAGTTGGCTGCCACATGGAAATCCCATGCGGGGTTCAGCACATAGGCAGTCAGGGCCACGGCGTTCAGGTCGAAGTTGATGAACAGCGGGTTCGTGGCTCCATCGCCGGCCGATGCGGCCACAGGGCTGTGCAAGTCGATATAGTCCGTGAACACGTTCTTGTTGGGCAACGTATAGCCGAGGAAACTGTTCAGCGTGCCCTCCTCTACATCCTGCGGCAGGTCAGACGACACCGTTCCGGCAGCATAGAAGTTGTAGTCGATGACACTTTCAGTAGCACAGCCCGCGTCGATGGCCGGATTGCCCCATTTCGGAGTCTGTGCCTTGTATTTACAGTTTACCATCAGGTTGTTGAACACGCTGACCAAGGCGTTTTTCTCCACATACACGCTGCCGCCCTTCACGCCGTCGCGCCGCCAGCCCGCATTGACGATGGTGTTGTTGTAAGCCCGGATGAGAGCCTGCTTGCGGCCGGCCTCGTCATTTTGTCCTGAAGAAGAAAGTTTGAAGCCGTTCGTGTTGGGCGCGAACATCAGGTTGTAGGCGGCATCCACCTTGCATCCTGCCTTCACGTTCACCGCTTCGCCGCCCGTTTCGCCGTTTCCGGCAAACGTGTTGTGCTGGATGATGCCCTGTCCGCCCATCATGTAGATGGCGTCGCTTACCCCGTAGCGCAACGTGGAGTTGGTGATGACGTAGCGTCCGTTCACGTTGTTCGTTGTAATCTGCGGGTCGAAGTCCTCGCCGGGCGTGTAAATACCCTTCAGGGCCGAGGGCGAATCCTGCGACACCGCGCCGCCCGTGTACTCGATGATGGTGTGGTCAATCAGCATTTCGGGACACTTCTCTGTGGCCACGATGCCACCCCACAGGCCGGCGAAGGCGTTTTCGGTCGTGCGTTTCGATTCCTCCACCGTCAGGCGCACCGGGTTCTCCTCCGTGCCCTTGCAGTACAGGCTTCCTTCTACAATCAGTTCGATGGGAGTGTGGCTGGCACCTACACCGCCATCGTCGAACAGTACCGTAACGCCCTCCTCCAGAGTCAGGCTTTGTCCTTCGGGCACTACCACGTGGTGGCCAGCCACTTTCACCGTGGTGTTCTTGGCCCATACACCCGTGGCCGTGTCGCCAGTCAGTACCAGTTCTGTCGGTGTTTCCGGTTCCGCCGGTTTCGGCTTTTCGGGAAGAGGAATTTCAGCAGAATCGTCGTTGTCGTCGCTGCACGATGCAGCCGTCATGCCGGTCAGCGCAAGTGCCATGATACCGGCCAAAAAGAATGAAGATTTCATAGAGTTGATATAATGAAAAGTGTTGGTTGATTTTCTTTTAAGGGGTGTTCTATAAATTAGGCCGAGCTGGATGCTGGATTTTTAGAGATGACATTTTGTAAGTGGAGGAAGGAGCATAGCGGGCTATGCGACTGACGTGACTTGCAAAAGGTCGCTCTAAAAAACAGCAGACGGCCGGAATAAGTAAAATCACTCATGGGGTATTCTTTAAAACCTAATTTATAGAACACCCCTTAATGCGTTATCTCCTCGGTGCCGCTCCTGTCGTGCGGGCAAGGTCATAGCTTATACCTCACGCCTATCAGGAAACTCTGTCCGTGCCACTCCTTGCGTTCCAACAGACCGCCTTTGTATCGTTCGTACTCCGGCCCTAAAATCTCGTTGCGTGCGTTCTTCTCCACATACTGCACCAAGGGCAGGTTCAGCAGGTTGTTCGCCTTGACGAACAGGCTCCAGCCCGAAGCACCCAACTTCTGTTCTGCCGATGCGTCCAGCTGCGTGTATCCGGCCTGCCACGAGTCGTTGTCCAAGAAGCGCGACACCACGCAGAGCCGCTTGCCTGTGTAGTTCAGGGCCAGCTGCACGTCCAGCCCGTGGTGCGTGTCTTTGTAAAGCAGCGAGAGGTTCGCCACGTGGGCCGCCTGCCCGAAGAGTGGGCGCGTTTGCTGCACAGTGCGCGTCACGATGGTCGTTTCCGCATTCGGGTCCGCGTTTGCCTCCTCCACCGTTTTGTTCGTGCGTATCTTCGAGTAAGTGTACGTATAGTTCGCCTTGATGCCCAGTCGGTGGAAGTATTTCGTGAGGTCCAGTTCCACACCCATGTTGTGCGCCGTTCCGAAATTCTCCGGCGTATAGTAAGTGTCCTGTCCGCTCGTTTCCATACCGTACTCGATAGGGTTCTGGATGCGCTTGTAGAACACGCCCGCCATCAGCTGCTCCGCTGCCGAAGGAAACAGCTCGTAGCGCAAGTCCACGTTGTCCGCCACCGTGTGTTTCAGGTCCGGGTTGCCTCGTTCGTTGTAGTCCTCGCCCAAGAGCTTGTAAGGCACAATTTCGAAGAAGCCCGGACGGTTGATGGCCCGTGCGTACGACAGGCGGAGGTTGCTCCGTGTGGTCAGCCGGTGCTTCAGGTGGACCGAGGGCAGCCAGTCCCAGTAACGCTGTTTACCCCGGTTGCGTGCCCCCTCGGTGGGGTAGAGCAGGTGGTAGCCCTGCTTCGTATGTTCTGCCCGCAGTCCTGCCGTCAGCTCCGTGCGTCCCGTTGACAGCTTGCCCATGAGGTAGGCGGCTCCCACCTGCTCTGAAGCCTCGTAGTTCAGCGGGTCGCTCAGGTTGCCGAAGCGCGGCGCGTCGAACAGTATCTCGTCGAAGTCCTGCCAGTCCTTGCCGCGTACCAAGGTACGTTGCGCCGTGCTCGCCTTGAACGTGTAGTCATTGTAGAACGAAGTGCGCTGCTTGTCGCGGAACATACCGCCGGCCTGCAGCTGCAACGTGCCCATCCGGCCCGCTTCGAACTCCTGCTTCAGGTCCACGTAGCCCGCCAGGTCCTCGTCATCGTTGTGCTCCCATTTGCGCAGCGCGGCCGGGTTCACGCTCACCGTCTGCAAGCCCGTCGAAGCCGTGGTGAGGTACACTTCCGCATTGTCCGGCGTTCGGCTCTCCGCCTTGGCGTACACCGCCCGCCAGTTTAGCTCAAAGGGTCTTTCGTCGCCGAAACCGTGCTCGCCCATCAGTGTCGAGTTGAAAATCTGCTGCGAGTTCAGCTTCAGTCTTACCGCTTCCGACTGGCTCTTTTCCGTGTCGCGCACCTGCTGGTTGCGGAAGTACAGCCAAGCGTTGTACCAGGCCAGCCGGTGGTGCTCAGCCAAGGAATAGTCCAGCTTGACGTGTGCCCCCAGCCGCGACTGCTGTTCGCTCGTCGTGCGCCGTGTCAGCGTCCCGTCGTTGCTTGACGAGCCTGTCAGCCAGTAAATGTCGGCATCCTTGCCTCGGTGAATGTTCTGTCCGCTGAAAGCCAGCATCACGCCCAGGCGTTGGTGGAAGAAGCGGTCGCCATAGGAAAGTCCCAGCGTGCAGTCAGGCACCACCTTCCGGCGTTTCACCGTCAGGTTCTCCAGCGTGAAATCGCTCATGCTCACGGCGTAGTCCGTGCCGTGCCGTTCGTTGGGCGAGTGCGACTGGATGTCCGAGGTGGCGAATGAGCCGAAAGCGTGCTGCCAATAGCGTGCGCTGTAGCCCAGTGCGGCGTTTGCCGTCAGCTGCCGCCGGTCCGGCGCGTCCTTCATCACCATGTTCACCGCCCCGCCGATGCCGTCGCCCTCCAAATCGGCTGTCAGGCTCTTCGACACCTCCAGGCGGTCCAGCATCTCTGCCGGGAAGATATCCAGCGGCACAAAGCGGTTCTTGTTGTCGGGCGAAGGAATCTTCACCCCGTTCACCAAGGTGTAGTTGTAACGCTTGTCCATGCCGCGCAGGATGGCATATTGCCCCTCCCCGCCATCGCCGCGTTCCAATGTAACGCCCGAAACGCGCCCCAGGGCGTTGGCCACCGTGAGGTCCGGCGACAGCTCGATGGCCTTCGCGCTCATGACGTTCATCACGTTCATTGCCTTGCGCTCAATACCGCGTGCTCCCGCCTCGGTGCGCCCCGGGTTGTGCGCCATCACCACCGCTTCGCCCAGTTCCTGGTTCTGTTCTTCCATCGGCAGTGACAGCTCCTCCCCTGCGGTGTTCGGGTCCAGGTCGAACTCCCCGGCTTTGTAGCCCAGGTACGTGCAGCACAGCTTGCCGGCGTGTCCTTCTATGTTCAGCGTGAAGGTACCGTCAAGTCCTGTGGTGGTGTGGATTTGAGGGAAATCCTTGAGGAATACGCTGGCACCCACCATCTGCTCGCCGGTGCGGGCATCGACAACCCGACCCTTGATGGGGTGGGCAATGGGTTTGACAATGGGTGTTTCGGAAATAAGAAAAGGCACTTCAGCCTTCAGTGTAAGCATACTGCCACATAAGAACAAAGCCGGGCAGCCGATGCGTAGGGTTGAATTCATAGATGAGTTCGTTCGCTTGTTTTCGGGTGCAAAAGTAGGGGGCGGGTGTTGCAGCCGCGTTTCGCAAAAATGAAGAAATTGTGAAGGGCGGGGTTGCCTTTGCCGCTTCTCGGCACATCGTTTCACCTTTTCCCTGCCTGATATTTCCCCTCCCCACTTCCCGTCTGCCCCTCGCCGCTCTCCGGTGTTACGAACTTCCCGGCGTGTATATGCTGCTTAGCGTTCAGGCACAATAACAGCCCCAGAAATGCACGGGGCACTTCCAGGGCTTCGGAACCAAAGTAAGCTCAACTAATGCTGAACTCTTTTTTCATTTCATTGATTCACACTATTCCTCCTACTCGGGTTGTATTTCCCCCTTGTCGGGCAGCTGTTTCCAGCCCTCGCCGTAGGTGTCGTAAGCGTCGGTGACGACCACGAAGGCGCGGGGGTCGGCTTCCTTGATTACTTGCTTTACGCCTGCCACCTCCTTGTAGCTAACCACAAGGAAAATCATTTGTTTCTCCCGCTGCGTGTAGAGGCCGCTGCTCTTGATGCACGTGGCCGTGCGGTCAAGGTGGTGGAGGATATAGCGGTGCAGTTCTTCGAGCTTCAGGTCGCTGATGACGAAGAGCAGCTTGTCGTTCTTCGAGCCGTTGATGACCCGCGCGAGCACGCGCGAGATGACGTAGATGGCGATGAGCGAGTAGAACGACAGCATCCACGAAGGTTGCGAACCCTCTGCATGGCCGCCCAGCCCGAAGCCTATCACCAGCAGACCCAGGCCCACCACGATGCCGTCCACCAACAGGATGCCCGAGGAGAACTTGATGTGCATGTACTTCTGTAAAATCATGGCCACAATGTCGCTGCCGCCGGTCGTGGCGCGGTTGCGGATAACGATACCTTCGCCCACGCCAACCACTACCGCCCCCATGAGCGTCGTCAGCATGAGGTGGTTCGAGAGGTCCAGCGTTCCGCCCGCAATCTGCGTGGGGTCCAACGCCTGGAGCGCGGATTCCGAGGGATAGGCCAACCACGAGAGCGCGTTCATGATGAACGGTGTGCTCAGGGCCGCCACCAGCGTGCGCGAACCCAGTTTGCTGCCCAGCAACACCACCGACAGGATGAGCAAAGGCACGTCCAGCAGGTAGCCGAACGTACCCACCTGGATGGAGGGGAACAGGTTGTGGAGCACGATGCTCGCGCCGTAAACGCCGCCGGGCACAATATTATATGGGTTGATGAAGAAAACGAAGCCGGCCGCCATGATGGTACAGCCCAACAGGATGCTCAGCCAAGATAACAGGTCCTTTTTCATGATAGTGTAACGTGCTGTGTGTCAGATTCAAGGTTCAAGGCTCACCGGGCCGCAGGTGGGGGAGTGCAGGGAGCCGGAAACGAGTTGGTTTCCTAAATATGAGCCGCCTGTCGCCGCCTCTGAGGCGCGGGACGGCGGCAAAATTACGCTTTTCAGTGGGGCGTGACCAAATCTTTTTCGTATTTTCGCGCCGACTTTACTACAACTCAATAAAAAAATGAACACAAACAACGCAAACGCAACGCACGAAATACTGGTGCAGGGGATGACAAACATTTACGACGAGGTGAGCACTTCCGTGGCCTCTGCCATCAAGCAGGATCTCGTGGAGCATTTCGGCAAGGGACTTTACTACCGCATGAAGAGCGGCGAGAAACCCATCAACGCCGAACAGCAGGCTTACATCGCCGAGGTTTTCGCCAAGCACGGCGTGACCACGGCTCCGGTCTACGACAAGCAAATCGAAGCCTGAGTCCGGCCCTGCCACTTGGTAAAAAAGGACTGGCGCAGCGCGCCACGGGCGAACTTCTTCCCGACAGCCGTCGCGGAGAAGTTCGCTCTGTTTATACCCCTTTCCGCCTGCATGACCGAAATGTTAAATCGAAAAATCGCGATTTGGCGTTTCGCGCCTTTATACTTATATTTGCTATAGCAAAAGGAAGAGAGCCAGTAGCCAAGCTCCCTTCCTTTTTTTCTGTCCCTGCTTTCGGCGTTACAGAGCCTGGCTTAGGATTTTCAAGGCCTACTCCAGGATTTTCTAAGCCCAGTGTAGAAAATTTCTCACGGCGAGTTGTCGCTGCAAGCCCCGGATTTGAAAATCCTGTCCCCAGTTCCGGAAAATCAGGTCGTTGTTCCGTGTGGATTTTTGGCGCAAAAGTTGCGCAGGAAAGTTAAATATGTTAATGTCATTCTGCACGGAGACAGCGTCTTTCGCCGCCACCGGTCGCAGCGTCGCAGGCTTGTCCGTCGTCCACTATTCCGATTCCCTGAGCCTTCAGCTCCTCCGTTACCTGCGCCACTGTTTCGCCGTACTCCTTGGCATACGCAGCGTTCAGCTTGTTGATGACCTTCAGCGTGCGGAGTGCCTCCTCACGTTCCGCCTGCGAATCTTTCCCGCTGCAGGTGACGATGCGCCCGAGCAGGGCAACACGCACGCGGAAGAACTCATCAAGGTTGTTGGAGTAGATGCCCAGAAACGAAAGCCTTTCGAGCAATGGCACATTCGGCTTTTGCGCTTCCTGGAGTATGCGCCGGTTGAAATACATCCAGCTCACTTCGCGCGGAATGTATGTTTCCGTTTCCTTTTTTTCTTCCCCTTCGTTTTCTTCTTGGCTGCCATATTGATTGTGTTGATGGATTAGGCAGCAAAAGTAGCTTGGTGCTTTTGCAGGGATGCTACAGCCGTGTTACAAAACGGTGAAGCCGAAAAAGGCGCAGCCCGATGAGCTGCGCCTTCACTATATATAATATGGTGTAGACTATATATAATAAGGACTAAAACGACTATACCAAGTGAGCGATGTGCTCCTCGCGGTCGCCGGGCAGGAGGTCGATGACGGGCACTTCGACCATGGTGTAGCAACCCGGCTGCTGACGCATGGCGGCACGGGCGGTGCAGACGAGCACCTGGCCGGTGAGCGCGGGGTTGTTGATGCGCATATTGAACTCGAAGAGCTGGTTCTGCGTGGTGCCGCTCACACCCTTGCGGGTCAGGTTCACGCCGTGACCCATGTCGATGACTTCGTCCACCGAAGGCACGAGGTTCACGTGCGTCTCATCTGAGGCAAAATAGGGATCGGCCTTGATGGCGGCAGCCACGGTGGCAAAATCATGTCCCTCCTCCAGTTCGATGTAGACCATGCGGCGGTGAATGCCGGTGCCGGTGGGGATGGTCATGGAGAGGGCCTTCTTCACACCCTCAATGGCTTTGACGGCCACGGTGTGGCCCATGGACATGCCGGGGCCGAAGTTGGTGTACGTGATGCCCTTCGGGGCGATGGCTTGCAGGAGAGTGCGCACCACTGAGTCCGAACCGGGGTCCCAACCGGCAGAGATGATGCTCACCGCGCCGTGCGCCTTGGCCACTGCGCCGAGGCTGCTGCGCAAAGCGAGGATTTGGCTGTGGATGTCGAAGCTGTCGACGGTGTGGATGCCGAGGCTGAGGATTTCCTTGGCATATTCCTCCACTTTACGGGTGGGGGTGGCGAGAATGGCCACGTCCACGTTGTCCAGCTGGCGGATGTCGCTCACAACGGGGTAGGGCTCGAGTTCAGCGGGTTTGTTTTCTGCACCACGGCGGCGCACTACGCCGGCAATTTCAAAGTCGGGGGCAGCCTGAAGTGCCTGAAGCGTGTAACGGCCAATGTTGCCGTAGCCCACAATGGCTGCGCGGATTTTTTTGTCACACATATTTTATAAATAGTTAAGTTGAAAGGTATTCCAAAATGAGGCTACTGGCGTTCGGCAGTGCGCACAAAACGACCGTAGCGTCAACAATCAAGTGCAATATTAAGCATAATGTTTGTAGAAATCTTTGATTGAAACCGAGATTTTCATGCAAGCTCGCCAGTTTCATCCTTGCAGTTGGATTTATGGAGGGTTTCGTGGAAATGCGTGTGTCCTCCTTCCTCCATGCACGAACTGTCCGCTTCGGCGGGCATCGTTCGCCCCTGTCCGCTGCCTTTCCTTCCAACCGTCTTTTCCCGTTCGGTTTCATGCTCCCCGGACAGAAAATCCGGGTATGGTAGCTGTATGACCCAAAGTTAAGTAAATCAGAAAAAATGTCATGTATGCTTTGCAAGTTTAAATACAACTTCGTACCTTTGCTTCGCATTCGTTGACAGATTGCCCCGGCGGATGCTTTTATCCAAGAAAAACAACAATCCATGGAAACGTTTTTTATATCACACGCCTACCTGATGGAGCATTTCAATGCTCCCGTGCGCCGCTCGCTGATGGATACGATAGACTGGAGCTATCGCATGATTGGCATCAAGGGCCCGCGTGGCGTGGGACGGACTTCCTTCCTCTTGCAGTATGCCAAGGAGAACTTTGACCCCCAACTGCGTCAATGTCTCTATATCAACCTCAACAGCTTCTATTTCCAGGCTCACGGTATCGTGGACTTTGCCGGTAGGTTCGTGGAGGAGGGTGGTTCGGTGCTGCTCATCGACCAGGCCTTCAAACTGCCTGACTGGCGCGAGCAGCTGGTGGAGTGTTACCATAAATACCCTTATCTGCGCATCGTCTACACCACCACATCGGTGAATACCGGTGAGGACAGCGAGGACAACAGTGAGCTTTCTTCGCTGAGCCGCACCTATGTGCTGCACGGATTTTCCTTCCGCGAATACATCAACCTCGTGACTCACGAGAATTTCGAGGCTTACACCCTGGACCGCCTGCTGGCCGAGCACGAGCGCATCCTGCGTTCCATCCTGCCGCGCGTGCATCCCTGGCAGTATTTCCAGGATTACCTGCAACACGGCTATTATCCCTTCTTCTTGGAGAACCATAACTTCACGGAGGCACTGCTCAAGGCCATGAACAACATGATCGAGGTGGACCTCCTGCTCAACAAGCAGATTGAGCTGAAGTACCTTTCGCGCATCAAGAAACTGCTCTACCTGCTGGCCATCGGCGACCCTTCGTCGCCCAATGTGAGCAAGCTGGCGCAGGAAATCGGTACCTCGCGCGCCACGGTGATGAACTACCTGAAATACCTGGAGGAGACACGCCTTATCAACATGGTACACCGCGAGGGCGAGACTTTCCCCAAGAAGCCGGCCGCCATTTACCTGCATGATGCCAACCTGATGCATGCCGTTTACGACCAGAGCATGTCGGAACAGCATATCATGGAAACTTTCTTTGTGAACTGCCTGTGGCGTCACCACACCGTGAACAAAGGGCGGCGCAACGGACTCTTCCGCATCAACAACGATACGAACATCTGCGTATGCGACAAGTCTCGTCGGGTGCGTACGACTGCCAATACCGTGTACGTGAAATACAATACGGACATCGGCCGGGAGAACGAAATTCCTCTCTGGCTCTTCGGTTTCCTTTATTAGGAACTGACAAACAGACAGCCTGATCGGCTCCGCAACGGGGCAGATGGGGCTTTTCTGTTCCACCATGGCCGACACCTTTGCGCCTTTGCTGCGGCAGGGCGGCTGTGGAAACGACAACGCCTTTCCTCGCTTTCGCCGGAGAGGCCATGCGAAGCTCATAACAACTCTTATTCTATCTAACAATAATTATGGCAAACAAGAAATTCATTACTTGTGACGGCAACCAGGCTGCTGCGCACATCGCGTACATGTTCTCTGAAGTTGCTGCCATTTATCCCATCACACCGTCCTCTCCCATGGCGGAGCATGTTGACGAATGGTCGGCCCAAGGCCGCATCAACCTTTTCGGCGACACGGTGAAAGTGCAGGAAATGCAGAGTGAAGGCGGTGCAGCCGGAGCTGTTCACGGCTCTTTGCAGGCCGGTGCCCTCACCACTACTTTTACGGCATCACAGGGCTTGCTCCTGATGATTCCTAATATGTACAAGATTGCTGGTGAACTGCTCCCCTGCGTGTTCCACGTGTCTGCACGTACCCTGGCCAGCCACTCTCTCTGTATCTTCGGCGACCATCAGGACGTGATGGCTTGCCGCCAGACCGGCTTCGCCATGCTCTGCGAAGGTTCCGTGCAGGAGGTGATGGACCTCTCCGCCGTGGCTCACTTGGCTACCCTCGAAAGCCGCGTGCCCTTCATCAACTTCTTCGACGGTTTCCGCACTTCGCACGAATACCAGAAGATTGAAGTGATGGACCAGGAGGCTATCCGTCCCCTCGTGCCCATGGACAAGGTGAGCGAGTTCCGCAGCCGCGCCCTTACGCCCGAACATCCCGTGGCACGCGGTATGGCCGAGAACCCCGAAACCTTCTTCGCCCACCGCGAGGTTTGCAACAGCTACTACGACGCTGTGCCCGCCATCGTGGAGAAGTACATGGCTGAAATTTCCAAGATCACCGGCCGCGAATACAAGCTCTTCAGCTACTACGGTGCCGACGATGCCGACCGCGTCATCATCTGCATGGGTTCCGTGACCGAGGCTGCCCGCGAAGCCATTGACTACCTCAACGCCCAAGGCCAGAAGGTTGGTATGGTGAGCGTTCACCTCTATCGCCCCTTCAGCGTGAAGCACTTGCTCGCTGCCGTGCCCAAGACCTGCAAGAAGATTGCCGTACTTGACCGCACGAAGGAGCCCGGTGCCAGCGGCGAACCTCTCTACCTCGACGTGAAGGATGCTTTCTACAACGAGGCAGAACGCCCCGTCATCGTGGGCGGACGTTACGGTCTCGGCTCGTGCGACACCACGCCGACCATGATCATCTCCGTTTACGACAACCTCGCATTGCCCGAACCCAAGGACCACTTCACCGTGGGCATCGTGGACGATGTGACCTTCACTTCTCTGCCTTTGGAGGCTGAAAAGGCTCTCGGCGGCGAAGGCATCTTCGAGGCCAAGTTCTACGGTCTGGGTGCTGACGGTACGGTAGGTGCCAACAAGAACTCCGTGAAGATTATCGGCGACAATACCGACAAGTACTGCCAGGCTTATTTCTCTTACGACTCGAAGAAATCGGGCGGCTTCACCTGCTCTCACCTCCGCTTCGGCGATACTCCCATCCGTTCCACGTACCAAATCAAGACCCCGAACTTCGTGGCTTGCCACGTTCAGGCTTATCTGCACATGTACGATGTGCTGCGTGGCCTCCGCGACAACGGTACGTTCCTGCTCAACACCATCTGGGAGGGCGAGGAGTTGGCCAAGAACCTGCCCAACAACGCCAAGCGTTACTTTGCTGAGCACAACATCACCGTTTACTATATCAACGCTACCAAGATTGCCCAGGAAATCGGCCTCGGCAACCGCACGAACACCATCCTCCAGTCGGCTTTCTTCCGCATTACGGAGGTAATCCCCGTTGACCTCGCCGTAGAGCAGATGAAGAAGTTCATCGTGAAGAGCTATGGCAAGAAGGGACAGGATGTGGTTGACAAGAACTACCAGGCCGTTGACCGTGGTGGCGAGTATCAGCAGCTGGCCATTGACCCTGCTTGGGCCAACCTGCCTGAGGACGAGAAAGTGGTGCGCGATGAGCCTGCTTACATCTCTGATTTGGTTCGTCCCATCAATGCGCAGAACGGCGACCTCTTGCCCGTAAGTGCTTACAAGGTTTCCGAAGACGGTACTTGGGCACAGGGCACTGCCGCCTACGAGAAGCGCGGTGTGGCTGCCTTTGTTCCCGTTTGGCACAAGGAGAACTGTATCCAGTGCAACAAGTGTGACTTTGTATGTCCCCACGCTGCCATCCGTCCCTTCGTGCTGACCGACGAAGAACTTCAGGGCTTCGGTGGCGAGAGCATCGAAATGAAGGTTCCTGCCGCTATGAAAGGCATGCACTTCGTGCAGCAGGTGGATGTGCTCGACTGTCTGGGTTGCGGTAACTGTGTGGATGTATGTCCCGGCCTCAAGGGCAACAAGGCCCTCGAAATGGTGCCGTTGGAAGGCCAGATGCCCGAAGCTGCCAACTGGGATTACTGCGTGAAGAACGTGACCTCCAAGCAGCACTTGGTTGACGTGAAGCTCAACCCCAAGAACTCACAGTTCGCCACTCCGCTCTTCGAGTTCAGCGGTGCTTGCTCCGGTTGCGGCGAAACTCCGTATGTGAAACTCGTCAGCCAGCTCTTCGGCGACCGCCAGATGATTGCCAACGCCACGGGCTGCTCCTCGATCTATTCCGGCTCCATCCCCTCAACTCCCTATACCACGAACGAGAAGGGTCAGGGTCCCGCATGGGCCAACTCTCTCTTTGAAGACTTCTGCGAGTTTGGTCTCGGTATGGTAATGGCCAACAAGAAGATGCGCAAACGCATCCAGAGCCTCTTGGAGCAGATGATTGCTTCCGGCCACGCCGGCGAAGAGTACAAGGAAGCCGCCAAAGAATGGATTGCCGCACAGGAAGACTCTGAAGCCAGCCGTGCCGCAGCCCTCAAGCTGGAGCCGCTGATCAAGGAAAGCGCAGCCAAGGGTTGCCCCGTATGCAAGCAGCTCGAGGAACTCTCTCACTTCCTCACCAAGCGCAGCCAGTGGATCATCGGCGGCGACGGTGCTTCTTACGACATCGGTTACGGTGGTCTGGACCACGTGTTGGCCAGCGGCGAGGATGTGAACATTCTCGTGCTTGATACCGAAGTTTACTCCAACACCGGCGGTCAGGCTTCCAAGGCTACGCCTGTGGGTGCCATTGCCCAGTTTGCGGCTGCCGGCAAGCGCGTGACGAAGAAGGACCTCGGTTTGATGCAGGCTACTTACGGTTACGTTTACGTGGCTCAGGTGGCCATGGGTGCCGATCAGGCCCAGTGCTTGAAGGCCATTCGCGAGGCTGAGGCTTACCACGGACCTTCACTCATCATTGCCTATGCCCCCTGTATCAACCACGGTTTGAAGATCAAGGGCGGTATGGGTCGCAGCCAGGCTGAAGAGGCTCGCGCCGTGGCCTGTGGCTACTGGCACCTGTGGCGTTACAACCCCGCTCTTGAAGCTGAAGGCAAGAACCCGTTCACGCTCGACAGCAAAGAGCCGAATTGGGATCTTTTCCAAGACTATCTGGACCACGAAGTACGCTTCCTCTCGCTGAAGAAGGCTTTGCCCGAACAGGCACAGGAACTCTTCGACGAAACGAAGAAGGCCGCTCAGCGCCGTTACGCTTCGTATGTTCGCAAGACGAAGGAAGACTGGAGCCTCTAAGTCACGCTTTCTCTAAAGCATCATCTGAAAGGAGCAAGCGTCGGATTCCTGCTAAAATTTGAGCCACGCTCTCTCCTATAATATAATAAGGAGTAGCTGCAAGCGCAGCTACTCCTTATTTACTATACCTTGATACGCAAAACCACTTTTCCCGCCCTTGTCAGTCTAACCGCAACGCGACTCGTCGCTTGATTGGGTTCGGCTCGTGGCTTTTTGTCCTTCTTCATTACCTGCCAATCCGTGCAACCCTTTCAATGCTGGTGCCAAACGGTTGAGTGCAAAGGCTGTTGGCCAATCTGAGACGTTGCAGTTTTGGCATCTGCAGGCACACTACTTCTTCTTGCTGGTTCTTGCTGGGCAAAATCTCAGGGAAGGGTAGGGGCTTGATTGCTAACGTCGCTGATAGCCGGTTTCCGGCAAGGAAAGCCTTGCCCCCCCTGATGGTCAGAATTTTTTCAGCAAGAAACTCGGTGACATCCTCAGGAAGATGCCAAACGAAAAGTTCTGTGTGGCCTTTTCTTCCTTCCATCCCTCTTCCGACGAATGGCTACGGGTGGCAAATTGATTAAGTAGCTTCATTTGTATGCCCCAGGCAAACCCTTCTCCCAGCCGTTGAGCGTATTCCGCATCCACAAGCAGCGACTGCGGTTTACGTAGCGTAATCCCCTCGTTGCTGATGCTCATGGCACCGTAGAGTGGGCTGCCCAATATGCTCACAAAGTCCTTGCAGTGCCAATAGCCTATGCCCAGCTTGCACCTCCACACCCTCAGCGATGCTTTTCCCAACACACCGTAGCCCTTGTCGAACGGTAAGAGGGCACCGGCCTGTTGGCCAAAGTAGGCCATCGTGGCTTCCATATTGAGCGAGGCCGGCCAACGCATCCGTAGCGGTACGTCTACACCCACACCGGCAGCAGCGTTAAGCCATGTCTTGACTTCGCGGTCGGTAGCTTCCGTGTTGATTTCTCCGCCCCGGTGCTGGAACACTGCTTGGATGGGCATGTACCATTGCCATGCCGCTTCCTTGCCAGAAGGGCGCACGCGGGTGCTCAAACCAAAGGAAAATGACTCCTGCCCCGTGTCCTTGCGGAAGATGAAGCTCTCCCAGTTCACCCAACTGTCCAACCGGAAATGCGGCGATTCCCAAATCACCTGTACACCCGTTTCCGGGTCGCCGCTCAGGTTCAGCTCGTCATTGTATAAGGGAGCAATCAGTCCGTGGTTGCTCTTGCCGTGCAGTGTGCCCAATATTATGTTCAGGTTTCTCGTCAACTGCATCTGTGCGCGGAAAATGGGCACACAATGAAAACCGTTCTGGATGTTGCGTCCGTTCCATGAAGCCAGCTCGCTGTAATTGAAATTGGGGTATTTTTCCGCTCCCCAAAAGTGGAGCATATGCGCCCCGAGCGAAAACTTGACGTTCGGTAGCGGTTGGTACGATACGGTCGGGTCGAGCCACATTCCCGGCAACGTGTAGCCTTTGACCAATTTGCTTTTATACTCATTGTCAAGCACAAAAGGCATTCCCTCCATCTGAAGTTGCAGTTCGCCACGCCGTGCAGGGTCAACGAAAGGTTGTTCCATACCAAACACCAAGGAATCTAATTGGGCGAAAAGGCTGGAAGGAATGAACAGACTGGAAATGAATAGAAGAATGAAACGAACCATAAGGATTATTGGGTGGACTGGAGGGTTCAAAAAGTAACTGGCAGGGTAGGGGACGCTGCCGGACGCTGCAAAGTTAATGTTTCTTTATGTTGATAGGCCATACGTGTGAAAGTTTGTTGTGCCAGTTCAATGAAAGTCTCAACGAAAGTCATGATTTTGGGTAACCGGCTCAGGCTTGAGAAGTATGCTTTCCTTGCTTGTTTGTTCTTCTCATAGTCGGCAATGTGCTGTCAAAAATATGTCCGTTAAATGTCGGTTTTATATAATATGCATATCCTCATAACTCCCGTTTGGCTCGTCCAACCAGCACGCTCTTCCAAAAAACTTGGCATTTTACGTTCTAAAAACCTTGGGTGTTCAGAGTAAAAGTACTAACTTTGCCGCCCGAAAGGTGAATTGTACACCTACCTCAACAATCGCATACAACAAAAATATACATATAACAATTAAAAACAAAACAAATGCCTACTATCCAACAATTAGTAAGAAAGGGCAGAAGCGTGGCAGCCGACAAGAGTAAGTCGCCTGCGCTTGATTCTTGTCCGCAGCGTCGAGGCGTATGTGTGCGTGTGTACACCACAACGCCTAAGAAACCTAACTCAGCCATGCGTAAGGTGGCTCGTGTACGTCTGACCAACTCCAAGGAGGTGAACTCCTACATCCCCGGCGAAGGTCACAATCTGCAGGAACACAGCATTGTGCTGGTTCGCGGCGGTCGTGTGAAAGACCTTCCGGGTGTGCGTTACCACATCGTTCGCGGTACGCTTGATACCGCTGGCGTGGCCAACCGTTTGCAGCGTCGTTCCAAGTACGGTGCCAAGCGTCCTAAGGCAGCCAAGAAGTAACAGCCGGTGGGGCGCACAGGGTTTGGCATAATAAGCCTGATGCCGTGAATGGCTTGGGTTAGCCGCTGTCCTAACGAGGCAATGCGCGCTGTGCGTCCGTATCTTTTTCTTATATTTTATTTATTGGTTTGCACGCGGTTGAGTAAACGTCCCGACGGGGAGTTGAAGAACTGAATTGCAGCCCACACAAAACCAACAAACTCTACAATGAGAAAAGCAAAACCCAAAAAGCGTCTGGTCCTCCCCGATCCCGTGTTCGGAGACCAGAAGGTATCTAAGTTCGTTAACCACCTGATGTACGATGGCAAGAAGTCCATCGCTTACGAAATCTTCTACAAGGCTCTCGAAGTAGTGGGAGAGAAGATGAAGGATCAGGAAAAGAGCGCACTTGAAATCTGGAAGACCGCTCTTGACAAGGTAACCCCGCAGGTGGAGGTGAAGAGCCGCCGTATCGGTGGTGCTACTTTCCAGGTGCCTACTGAAATCCGTCCCGACCGTAAGGAATCTGTTTCCATGAAGAATATGATTAACTATGCACGTAAGCGCGGCGGCAAGACCATGGCCGACAAGCTCGCTGCAGAAATCATGGATGCCTTTAACGAACAGGGTGGTGCCTACAAACGTAAGGAAGACATGCACCGTATGGCTGAGGCTAACCGTGCTTTCGCTCACTTCAGATTCTAATCTCTTTATTACGACATAAAAAATGGCAAAGCAAGACTTACATTTGACTCGTAATATCGGTATCATGGCCCACATCGACGCCGGTAAGACAACGACTTCAGAGCGTATCCTCTTCTATACCGGTAAGACTCACAAAATCGGTGAAGTTCACGATGGTGGTGCAACTATGGACTGGATGGCTCAGGAGCAGGAACGCGGTATTACGATTACCTCTGCTGCCACCACAGCCTACTGGACTTGGAATGGTAACAAATACAAGTTCAATCTGATTGATACTCCGGGACACGTAGACTTCACCGCTGAGGTAGAACGCTCGCTCCGCGTGCTTGATGGTGCCGTGGCAACTTACTGCGCCGTAGGTGGTGTGGAACCCCAGTCAGAAACCGTTTGGCGTCAGGCTGACAAGTATAATGTACCCCGTATCGGCTATGTGAACAAGATGGACCGCTCCGGTGCAGACTTCTTTGAAGTGGTTCGCCAGATGAAGGACATTCTCGGTGCTACTCCTTGTGTTATCTCCGTGCCCATCGGCGCAGAAGAGAAGTTCAAGGGTATCGTAGACCTCATCCGCATGAAAGCCATCCTGTGGCACGACGAAACGATGGGTGCTGAATACGACGTGGAGGACATTCCCGCCGACCTGAAGGACGAATGCGAAGAATGGCGTGGCAAAATGCTTGAAATCGCTGCCGAGCAGGATGAGGCTCTCATGGAGAAATACTTCGAGGATCCCGACAGCTTGACTGAAGAAGAAATCATTGCCGCCATCCGTAAGGGAACGCTCGCTCTGAACATCGTGCCCATGACCTGTGGCTCTTCCTTCAAGAACAAGGGTGTACAGACGTTGCTTGACTACGTTTGTATGTTCCTTCCTTCTCCCCTCGACACGCCCAACATCATCGGTACCAACCCCGATACCGGCGAAGAGGAAGACCGCAAGCCCAGTGAAGACGAGAAGACTGCTGCTTTGGCATTCAAGATTGCCACTGACCCGTATGTAGGCCGCTTGACCTTCTTCCGTGTTTACTCGGGTAAGGTAGAGGCAGGTTCCTATATATATAATGTACGCTCCGGCAAGAAGGAACGCGTAAGCCGTCTGTTCCAGATGCACTCCAATCACCAGAATCCCGTTGACGTTATCTCTGCTGGTGACATCGGTGCAGGTGTTGGTTTCAAGGATATTCACACCGGTGATACGCTTTGCGACGAAGACGCACCCATCGTATTGGAATCTATGGACTTCCCCGATCCCGTTATCGGTATCGCCGTTGAGCCCAAAACGCAGAAGGATCTTGACAAACTTTCCCAAGGCTTGGCCAAACTCGCCGAGGAAGACCCCACTTTCACCGTGAAGACCGACGAGCAGAGCGGACAGACCGTTATCTCGGGTATGGGTGAGCTCCACTTGGATATCATCATCGACCGTCTGAAACGTGAGTTCAAGGTGGAATGTAACCAAGGTAAGCCTCAGGTGAACTATAAGGAAGCCATCACCAAGACTGTTAACCTCCGCGAGGTTTACAAGAAGCAGTCTGGTGGTCGCGGTAAGTTTGCCGACATCATCGTGAATGTAGGTCCTGTAGATGAGGACTACAAGGAAGGCGGTCTGCAGTTCGAGAATAAGGTTACCGGCGGTAACATTCCCAAGGAATTCATCCCCTCTGTACAGAAGGGCTTTGAAAACGCCATGAAGAGCGGTGTGCTCGGCGGTTTCCCCTTGGACAGCCTCAAGGTTGAGTTGCTCGATGGTTCGTTCCACCCTGTAGACTCCGACCAACTTTCGTTTGAAATCGCTGCACTTCAGGCATACAAGAACGCTTGTGCTCAGGCTGGCCCCGTATTGATGGAACCCATCATGAAGCTTGAGGTGGTAACACCCGAAGAAAACATGGGTGATGTCATCGGCGACTTGAACAAACGTCGTGGTCAGGTCGAAGGTATGGAAAGCAGTCGCAGCGGTGCCCGTATCGTGAAGGCTATGGTGCCTCTGGCAGAAATGTTCGGTTACGTAACAGCTCTGCGTACCATCACTTCCGGTCGTGCCACCAGTTCCATGCAGTATGACCATCACGCTCCTGTATCTTCCAGCATCGCCCGCAGCGTACTCGAAGAAATGAAGGGACGCGTTGACCTCATCAAGTAAAAAACTTTCAAACTTTGTCTTGCAGAGGCAGCGGCATAACGAATGACTCTTATGCCGCTTGCCTGCATGACATATAAACAGATAAACAAAATGAGTCAGAAAATCCGTATCAAGCTGAAAAGCTACGATCACACCCTTGTAGAAAAGTCTGCCGAGAAGATCGTGAAGAACGTGAAGGCCACCGGTGCCGTAGTGAGCGGACCGATCCCCCTTCCCACCCGCAAGCGCATCATCACTGTGAACCGCTCAACTTTCGTCAACAAGAAGAGCCGCGAACAGTTTGAGATTTCCACCTACAAGCGCCTCATCGACATCTACAGCACCACTTCCAAGACTGTAGACGCCCTGATGAAGCTTGAATTGCCCTGCGGCGTAGAAGTTGAAATCAAAGTGTAGTCCATACATACCTTTCAACAAACCTTACAGAAACTCCTGTACAGCTATCCGGTTGTGCAGGAGTTTCTTTTTCGTGAAGTTTGACGGTGGATAATGATGTGGGACATTCCGAAGAATGTGGTAGATTTCAGTCATAAAGTTGAAATATATCGCCTTATTTCGGCCTCCTTTCCATGCAGATAATACAAATTGTCCTGAAACGAAAAATACTTTTTCTTAAAAAGAATAAATGAGAGAACGGATGGTTTTTACTTATCAAAAAGCCATACTTCAGAAGGCATAAGTTGAACTGAACCCCGGTAGCTTACTCAGAACCTACCTTACAGGTTCAATACTGTGGGATCACCCAATATACAAAATCCATACGTGGCCACGAGCCATGTATGGATTTCTTGGTAAAAGTTTGCCACCAGTTTGATACGACAAAAAATGGTGGCTAAAACCAATAGTGTCCTAAATAATTGCCGTTGGCAGAATGGAGCCCGTTGCTTATCTCACGCAGAGAAACGCAATCGGCAAACTGACAGAATAACATGCTCACCAGATGACTCCATTTGTTGAAACCCTTGGCATGTTTGTCCGTGCCGTGCTTTCTTACCAAGGATTTGATCAAATCTTTCGGCAACTTCTGGATGACCTGAGCGAAAAGTGTTATCTTTGCCATGAAAAAGGGTTGTTTTGTTTGCAACCACTAAGGTACATTTTTTACATAGTGGAAAACTACCTCCTTCATTTTTATTTAGGACACTATTGGGTAAAAAGCGAGGAATCTTTTCCTATTTTGGTTATAGTTCAATAATTATGATTATCTTTGTGACTAAAATCTGACAATTCAAGACTAGAATTTCTTAAATTACTTATATAAATTCAACAGCATATGAAGTATTACACTAAACCTTTCAATTACGATAATACATTTGGGTTACCCAGTGTAACAAAAGAGTATCTTATTAGTATTGGTCTTGAAGAAATATCAGTGGGGTATTATGATGAATCAAAGAATAAGAGATATGACATTCCTATTGAGTATCATCCGATAGAAACCATATTATCGCAAAACTATGATTGCGTGGTACCTGTGTGGAGAAAATCTGATATGGGTGGCTATTTATTAGTACGCAAAGGGAAAGATTGCATGATTATCTATCGTGATGGAGAAAGATGTGCTAACATCATGGAGTCATATGTCACCATTATTCCACCGATAAACTCTCATGAGTTTGTTGTTCAGAGAAAAGATGGCAAATGGGGTGTTGTGGCACCACATAAGGGAAAGCCTATAGTTGCATTTGGAAAGTATAAGTATTTGTGGGGATTTGATTCTGGATTATGCATGTTCGAGGTTGAAACGAACAAAAAACAATCATTTTCCAATCGAGGAATAATAAACTCTATTGGTACCGAAGTTGTTAGACCTTATACATATACTGACATATATGGTTTCTACGGGAAAGGAACCACTTACGTAAAAGTTGAAAAAGATGATAAAGAGTTTTCTTTAGAGAAGTCTATTCTCTCCTTAACAAATATTTGAATGAAATTTATATTTAAATCGCAAAAAAGTTCTGGATGAATAAAAGAAGACAGCGTTATGGTTATCAGATACGCTTCAGCTAATATAGTTGATACAATTTCCTTTTCTAAATTTTGCGAAGAGGATAGGGCTTGCAAAAAAGTAACAATTATACCGTTTAACAAAATACATTACAATTATGAAAAAAGACATATCACTGATTTCAAAGGTGATCGAAAGAGATCCTGAGTACCCAGAGGGACTAACTTACCCTTTCTACACACATAAACATGCCCATGGTAATTGCACAGAACTGGTTTGGGTGTGTGAGGATTGTGGGTATACTTCCTTTTTCGAATATAGAAATGACATGATTTGTACAGATGGAATCTATTATTGTGAGCGTTGCCATTGCTCGCAATGTCTAACTCCTTTCTACAATGAGTATAAAGTAATACAATGCGTGGAATGTAAGCAGACTGACAAATTGCGTTCATGGGATGGTAAGATATGTCCCAAATGTGGTGGCAAGATAGTACAGTTTAATGCTGCGAAATTAAAAAGACAGTACTATAATTATAACTACTTTTATGCAGATAAGAATGTAACCATCTTTGATTCGATTGAAGAAAAAGGCTTACCTGATAATTTCTCGGATGAGTAAATGCAGAGGAAAAAGACAAAAATAAAGATAAAACATTTTGGTTCTATGTTGAATCGTGTGGATAAACTATTGTATGCAGCTCCCCTCCCATGTAGGGGGGCGCTAAGCCTGATAACCCACTCGAATCAACATAGACCCCAATAGTGTCCTAAATAAAAATGAAGGAGGTATCTTTCCACTATGTAAAAAAATGTACCTTAGTTGTTGCAAACAAAACTACCCTCTTTCATGGCAAAGATCACAGTTTTCGCTCAGGTCATCCAGAAGTTGCCGAAAGATTTGATCAAATCCTTGGTAAGAAAGCACGGCACGGACAAACATGCCAAGGGTTTCAACACAATTTACAACACAATTTATTTAGGGCACTATTGGATTTTTACTGCAAAATCGTTTGTTGAGAAATAAGAAATTGCTACTTTTGCACCCCGAAAGTAGGATACATCAGAAACCTGCTTTGTTTGAAGGGGCTTCGGCTCCGGGTTAGCAATAACCTTCCGACCCTGATTGCTTACAATCAAGGGCTACGGTTTACAAAATCAAATTTTTTAATTTTTCATAATACTGAAATGCCAGGATTATTAGGAAAAAAAATCGGAATGACATCCGTTTTCAGTGCCGAGGG
>CAMBHR010000026.1:0-30118 GCA_945867195.1 uncultured bacterium
CACTTTTCTACCGTTTAGGGTGTAAAATACTGATAATCAACTAATAATAGATACATTTATTGCTACAATTTGAAAGAGGCCACCGTGCCCACCCCGATATATACGTTCGCAAAAAACGTATTTACAGGTTGCGGCAGTCTGAAAACCCTGCGGCTGAACTGCCCCACCGTGGTGAGATACAACAGCGACTCGAACTATTACCCCATCGCCGCCAACTATGCACCCCAGGTGGATCTGATTGTGCCGGATATCGTGGTAATGTCCTATAAGCAGGACCCCTATTGGTACAACTTCAAGTCCATCAACGGGTTCAACACCGAAGAAATCCAAGACTGGGTCATCAACAATCCCTTGGTGCTGAACCGCGAACGCTTTGTCGGAACACCCAATATCGCTATCTCGGCAGACCTCAACCGGCTCCCTTCGCTCAAAATCAACGGCGACAATCCGCAGGTTATCAATGATTTAAAATTTGGAGGATATTGTGAAAACAATTATTGGAATTATCCCGGACAAATCCTGAGCAACTGCAACAACGTGTCCGTCAAGGGTACGGCCATTGTTGATTTGTACACCTATCAGAAAAAGTGGCAATTCTTCTGCCTGCCTTTCGACGTGAAGGTGTCAGACATCGGCCAATACGACAACGTCAATGCCCAATACGCCATCCGCTACTACGACGGTGCCAACCGGGCAGCCAATGGCAAGAACGGGTCGTGGAAGAACTTTGCCGCCGAAGATACCATTCCCGCAGGAACGGGCTTCATTATGCAGAGCAACGTGTCTGCGTGGAACTACTTCCCCTCCTGCAATGAAACGAAGCAGAATGTGGTGGCCAACAAAGAGCTCGTCACCACGCTGAGCGAGCATCCGGCCGAAGTGGCCAGCAACCAAGGATGGAACCTGGTGGGCAATCCTTGGCAGTGCTTCTACAACATCCACATGCTGAACTTCACCGCTCCCATCACGGTGTGGAACCCCTCCAACAACACGTATGTGGCCTACTCCATCACCGACGACGACTACGCCATCCGTCCCAACGAAGCCTTCTTTGTGCAGTGTCCCGATGCGGAGAACAACACCATCGGCTTCCCCACCCAGGGCCGACAGTTGAATGCCGTCATCTTGAGCCAGAACGCCGTAGCACCGGCTGAACCCGCCGCCAACCTGCGCCAGCTTGTGGACCTCACGCTGAGCAACGGAGACATGGAGGACCGCACCCGCGTGGTGCTGAACGAAGAGGCTTCCATCGCCTACGAGGTGAAGTGCGACGCCGGCAAGATGATGAGCATGGAAACCCTCGCGCCCCAAATCTTCACCCTGGGCGAGGACGGCACGCCATACGCCATCAACGAACGGCCCATGGGCGAAGGCACCGTGCAGCTGGGTTACTATGCCGGAGCGGCCGGCACGTACACCATCGCCCTGCAGCGTTGCCAAGCTGAAAAGGTTTGCCTCACAGACTATGAGACTGGAGAAACCGTTGACCTCACCTTGGGAGATTACACCTTCACCTCCGAGGCCGGCCAGAACACCGTGCGCTTCGCACTGAGCTTTGCCGGATCTGAGGCCACGGGCATCGAAGCCGTAAGCCAGAACCCGACCGAAAAGCCCATGGTTTTCAGCGTTGAAGGCAAGTACATGGGCCACAGTCTGCAAGGTCTTACGCCCGGCGTGTACGTACTGCGCACAGGCAACAAGGCCCGGAAAGTGGTAGTGAAATAACTGCAAAACAATGTGCTATGACTATCGATAGATTGATCACAATGGTTGTGTCGCTGCTTCTGTGCAGCGGCACAGCCATGGCGCAGTTCGACCCGTCGTCGCCGCCCGAGCCTGACCCGGCTCCGGTCTATTCGCGTGTGGTGTTGCTGCGCAATATAGCCGATGCGGGTTCCGTTTCGGGAGCCGGCACCTACTTGGTGGGTAGTTCGGTCCGCGTATATGCTTACACCAACTCTTCCTACAAGTTCGAGAAATGGACCAATACGCAGGGCGACGTGCTGGCGTTGAGCAGCCAGTTCAACTTCCGCAACACGGAAGCCACCGACACCCTCATTGCCCACTACTCCTTCGTGCCCGGCAGTCCGTCTGAACCTTCTGAACCCAGCACCACGCTCTATTACCGCCTGGGACTGCGAGGACAACAGGGGTGCAGCGTGTCGGGCAGCGGACGTTACCAGGCCGGCACCAACGTCTATGTGCGTGCCAGCGTGGAAACGGGTTACACATTCCAGGGATGGGTCAACAGTAAGGGCGAGTTGGTGTCGGGCAGCACGGGATTCTATTACACCGTGCCCGTGGACGGCGACACGCTGACGGCCCGGTGTGTATTCAATCCCTCTGCGCCGCAGGAGCCCAACGACCCGGTGCTGAAACACACATTTTCCACCGTGGCCTCCGACGGCGGCTGGTGCTCCTGCAGCAGCAATGGCCGTTACTTGGAAGGCTCAAATCTCTACCTCTCGGTGGGCATCAACACGGGCTACGAATTTGAAGGCTGGTACCTGAACGGGGAGTTCTATACCGCACTGTGCTCTTTCAACTACACCATGGGGAAAGAAGACCTCCATTTCTATGCCAAGTTCAAGTTCAATCCGGCGTCGCCTTCCGAGCCCCTGATGCCGGCCATCAGCATGTACTCCTACTACCTGATGTCCACCAACGGCGTGCCGGGCGAAACGATTCCCTACGCCATTTATCTGGTGAACACGGAAGTGGTGAAGGACATGAACATCCGGCTCACGTTCCCGGAAATCCTGTCCATCAACCCGGAGGACTTCGTGCTGAGTGCCAAGGCGCAGGGCTACACGGTGACCATCGCGGAAGCCCAGGACACCATCTCTATCATCGAGGAAGGCTCGAAACTCTACGACTTCACGCTGGTAGGGGGCGAAACGCAGCCTGCCACGCAAGCCTTGCTGACTTTCCAGGCTACCATTCCCGAAGATGCCGAGCCGGGAGTGAGCTGGCCCATCAAAATCAACCAAATCAGTATGGTGATGTACGATGGGACAGCCGTCACGGCCCGCACCCGTAACGGCCGCTTGGGTGTGTACGAGTGGGGCGACGCCAATACCGACGGTGAAGTGGATGTGGCAGATGCCAGCCTCGTTTCGGCCCACGCCTTGGGCGACAAGGTGGAACTGGACTCGCACATTGCCGACATTCACACCGACGGCGCACTTGACGTGATTGACTACAGCGACATCGTAAACAAGGTGCTGAAATCGGGCCAGGCTGCCACCGCACCTCCCCGCCATGTACGCAAGAAAAAAACGATTGCACTATGAAAAGAACATCATTGATTATCTTCATACTTGTCTTTGCGGCCGTACGGCTCATGGCTCAGGATTTCAAATTCTGGATGAGCAACCCTACGCTGACCGCCGACGGGCAAACCGTCACTTATCTGCATATTTACCAGACTGACGCAAACAACAAACAGTATTGGAATTTCCAGGTGGAAATAACGATGCCCGAGGGCATCCATATAGCCAAGAAGAAAGTGGGGCGCGACTATGTGAACGATGCCACACTGAACGAGGACCGCTTCGAGGGGCTGCCCCACGTGCTGGGCGTGAACATGCCGGATGCCACCACGTTCAAGTCATTGTGCGGCAACAGTGCGAGCAAGCAGCCGTACTACAACGACAATGCCGAAGGCGAACCTGTGGAGGAACTGTTCCGCGTAGGACTGGTGGCCGACCCTGAAATGAAAAACGGGGAGTACACCATCACGATGTACAAGGCTATCCTGGTGGACACGGATGTGAAGGACTTCCGCATTACCGAACCTGTCACGGCCACGATGACCATCACGGGCGGCCAAGGCAGTGAGAACGACATCATGTACACGCTTACCGATGCGGGATGCGGCACACTGATCCTGCCCTTCGAGGCCGCGCTGCCCGAAGGCGTGGAGGCATTCACCTGCACGGGACTGGACGGCAATACGGTGCTGACAGAGAGGCAGGAGAATATTCCGGCCAACACGCCCGTGCTGCTGACGGGCACACCGGGCAGCTACACGTTCAGCGGAACGGGCACCGCAACGGAAACCGCCTATACCACGGGACTGCTCACCGGGGTACTGCAAGCCACCACCATCGACGATGGCTATGTGCTGCAGCAGCAGAACGGTGTGCCGGGCTTCTACGTGGTGGATGGCAATAATCCGAAAACCATCCCGGCCAACCGTTGTTACCTCAGCGTGCCGTCGGGTGTGCAGGTGATGCGTGTGGATTTTGGCAAGGCAACGGGCCTGCGCCCCGTTTCGCAGCTGTCGCCGCAAAGCAGGGCCTACGACCTCTCGGGCCGGCCCGCCGACAAGGATGCAAAAGGAATCATTATCGTGAACAATCAAAAGCTAATCAGATGAAAAAGTATATCAAGCCACACACGGAGGCCATCCATATTGCCATGTCCCACAACCTGGCGGTGTCAATCACCGACCAACCGGCTGACGACTCTGCCATCCTGTCCGAAAAGTTCTGTGACGACGGGTGGAACGACTGGGAAGAAACCGAGGAAACGGGCAAAAGGTGGTAACTGACCTTCTACCCACCCACTTACATGACTTTATCCTCCTCTGCTCCGGAGTTGGATAAAGTCATTTTTGTGAATCCCGTTTAGTTTTTTGCTTGTCCAACACCAGGCTTTCTGATTACGAGCTGCACTGAATTTCGATTACGGATTTTCTGATTTTACTGATGCTGTATCTGAAGAAACACCTACTGAAGATTACACCATGCAGAAGCAAAAATTTCCATGAAAACGATTGCCACAGAAAGCGACATCAAAGTAATCATTGTATTTCCCAATATCTGACAACCATGGGCTGCAATCGTTCTTTGATAACCTGCACGACCGAAGAAAAAGCTATCCTTTCTTTCCACTTCATCTTCTTCAGAAAAGCTTCCCAACGGATAACCCGCTCTTTATCAGTAACGAACTCATCGGAAAACAATTTGAGATTGGTTTTATACGTTAGTGCCCTATTGTCAAACGTAGCCTTGATGGCTTCAAACAATACCTCATCATTGAAAGTGCGTTGTGTAAGTAACTGATAGCAGTCAAAGAAATCCTTCATGCGGCTGTTCGCTTCATCGCGGTCAATCATCGTGTGGAATTTCTCCGCTATCACAGTTTCCAATGAATAAGCCCTGAGATTGACTGATGGAATATTGGAAAGCAACAATGGAAAATCAATTACCATTGGACATGGAGAAACAACGTCACCAAAACCAATGTCAATAGACATACTGTGAATAATAGTGTCCATACGAGCCATAACATAGAAACGAAGGCCAGGATACTTTTTATCCACAGTGATTGGTTCTGTCTTGACGCTTTCTGAGTCAAACAACACTCCATCCTCATCACAGCCTATTTTGACAATCTGCTTGAATATATCCGTAAGCGTCTCCCTATCACTGCTTATCCTATCACCCATAAAATCCACATCAACAGTGGGACGTGCTTCAAGACCATCCAATGCATAAAGCAAAGAGCCGCCTTTCAGCAGGAAATTATCCTTGTATTGGCTGACGGACACCCGGTAGAGCAAACGTTCGTTGAAGTATCTTGCCAACAGATACATATACTTGTAACCAGTCTCGTTCATCAGATTGGCCAAACGTGTCCTGACCGACTTTCCGTAGTTTTTCTTTTCCATTATTCTATCACAATTTCAAGATAATTCTTCAATGTTGACCATACTCTTAAACATTTGGCATATTCTATTAACAGGCTGAGATTACGCCCTTCCTTTTTCAGGTAAGTACGTACGATTTCCGCACAGATGTCAAGACCTATTTTATTACGGTATTTTACCGCATCGCATACGCTACGCTCAAGATTGGTAATGCGTACCGAGTGTCCCGAAACCACTACTTCAACGACACCCAGCAAGAGATATTCCTTCTTCCAATAGTAGAGTGTGACGGGAAGCGATGGAGGGATAACAACCTTGCGCTTCCGCTCCACGGCTATACAAAATGAGGGAGGTATGGTTGTTGTGAGCTGGTAGTAGCTCCAGGCATTATACAGACATACCACACCACCAGGCACTATACGTTCCATGTCGGGCATAGTGTCAAGCAACGCATCAGGAGTGGCATAGACACCAGCGCGAACTCTCGTCAATTCGCCCCTATGTGCTGCCCTGTGAATACGCTTGTATTCTGCCATATTGGCCATGTCGGCCATGGTAATAACACCACCAAGTTCCGCGATTTTTTCACTGTACTTTTCCATAGGACCGCTTTTAACAGGTGCAACAATACAAACAAAATCCGAAAATCGGGATATATCTACGGCTTTTTTTGATTTATGCCGTAATTTTATGACAAACAGGCACATTCAAAGGCACGGCTAAGGAGGTAAGGCGGAGAGTATAAGCACGGGAAAAGCATGGGCAAGGGTACAGATGGGGAAAGCGGGAGCTATAAAAAATTAGTCGGCAAATGGGAAAACTACTCGGCGAGTAGGCATTGACAAGTCGGCGAGTAGTTTTTACAAGTCCGGGATTAGAAAAAAATAGTCCTGGACTTGTGAAGCCTTACACGGCAGGTTGGCAGGCTGATGGATGGACGCTCGGAAATAGCGGAATAATATGTAAAATTTTGCAAATAAACAATATAACTCTACTCGTGATGAACAATGTGTTTCGTACGTACACGCACTTATATATACGTTATAAAATACCTGAAAAAGTATTCACTCGTTCACAGATGGCACCAAAACAACTGATAATCAGTGCATTACGGTGTGAAGGCTTGGGCTTTTCAAGCCTTCACACCCATCACCGACCCTTCACGCCAGCAGTTGCCATGAAACGCCGATGATTTAACATTATTTCTGTTTTAAAACAAAATATGAGGCGTTCAATGGGTAAGGGAAACTGCCGGCAGTCTGGTGTGAAACATTGAAGGTGCTAACATTCACACTGTTTTCCAATGAATATCAGGAAGAAAGAGGCAGAATGTGAAGGAATGAATGATTTTTTCGGGAAATAAAACACGTATATATACGCGCGAAAACCCCGTCATTCGACTTCACAAACTGATTACAGATTTAACCAATTCCACTGATATAAATCAGCTTAATCAGATAAATCTGTAATCAAAATTCATTAGATAAATCCATAACCAAGAATAGGTTCAAAAAGGATTACGGATTTACCTAATTCCACTGATATAAATCAGCTTAATCAGATAAATCCGTAATCAAAAATAATCTGCCAATCCGGAATCAAGAATTATCAGCTTCATCCCGAAATCGGGGAGTGCGGGAGTCCGGGCTTACTGCTCCTCGTAATAGTCGAACAGGAAATCGTTGTAGGGGTACTTCTGCACGTGGAGCTGCTTGACACGGGTGTAGAGCAACTGTTTCAGTGCCTCGATGTTCTGCCGCTCACGGGCGGAGATGAAGATGCAGTCGTCGCCGAGGCGGGCCATCCACGTGTTCTTCAGCTCGTCGAGCGACACGTTCTCCTTCGTCATCGGCGTGAGGTCGTCCGCCTCCTTCTCCTGCCAGGTGTAAGCGTCCACCTTGTTGAACACCAGCAGCTGCGGCTTGTCGGCACACCCCAGGTCGTGCAACGTGGCATTGACCACCTCAATCTGTTCGGCAAAGTCGGGGTGCGATACGTCGGCCACATGGACCAACAGGTCGGCCTCGCGCACCTCGTCGAGGGTGCTCTTGAAGGAGTCCACCAAGTCGGTGGGCAGCTTGCGGATGAAGCCCACGGTATCGGCCAGGAGGAAGGGCAGGTTGTCGATAATCACCTTGCGCACGGTGGTGTCGAGGGTGGCAAAGAGCTTGTTCTCGGCAAACACCTCAGACTTGGCCAGCAGGTTGATGAGGGTGGACTTGCCGACGTTGGTGTACCCCACCAATGCCACGCGGATGAGGCGGCCACGGTTTTTGCGCTGCGTAATCTTCTGGCGGTCGATGTCCGCCAACCGCTGTTTGAGCAGTGCCATGCGTCCCAGGATGATGCGGCGGTCCATTTCGAGCTGCGTTTCGCCCGGGCCGCGCAGACCCACGGAACCTTTGCCGCCACCGGAACCGGAACCACCGCCTTGGCGTTCGAGGTGGGTCCAGAGGCGTTGCAGACGGGGCAACATATAGCGGTACTGCGCCAGTTCCACCTGCGTCTTGGCGTTGGCGGTCTGGGCGCGCATGGCGAAGATGTCGAGGATGAGGCTCGTGCGGTCCAGGATTTT
This sequence comes from uncultured bacterium, assembly GCA_945867195.1. Taxonomy (GTDB): domain Bacteria; phylum Bacteroidota; class Bacteroidia; order Bacteroidales; family Bacteroidaceae; genus Alloprevotella. The sequence continues at coordinate 8,232 of CAMBHR010000026.1, forward strand.
CACCTTCAGTTCCTTCTCGATGTTGCGCAGCTGCTTGGCGGAGAGCTCATCGTCAAAGATGACCATGCCGATTTCACGCTCGGCCTCCTCCTCGGCCACGATGTAGGCGCGGATTTCCTCCAACTTGCCTTTTCCGACATAGGTGACGGACGAGGGGCCGTCCATGCGCTGTGTGAAACGCTTCACGGCGACGGCACCGGCCGTTTCGGCCAGGAAGGCCAGTTCGTCCAGATACTCGGCCGTCTTGCGTTCGTTCTGGTTTTTCGTGATCAGTCCCACCAAGATGGCGGTTTCGGCTTTGACTTCGGTTTGTATGAATTCTTTCATGAAAAGCTGATGCTGAAGATTAAAGGGATGATTGTTTGGCGCGCAGCAGTTGTACAATCTCTGCCGCCGCACGCCGGGGGGCACCGGGCTGTCCGAGCTTGGCGGCCAGTTCGTCATAGCCCTGCAACATGGCGGCATGCCCCGGTGCGCCGGGCAGGATGTGCAGGAGTCGGCGGCGGACTTCCTCCGCCGTCATGTCGCCGGCCACCAGCTCGGGCACCACTTCGCGCCCCACGATGAGGTTGACCAAGGAGATGAAGGGCACTTGGAGGAAATAGGGGCGGATGCGCGACACCAACCAACCGCAGCGCATGAAGTAGCACACCACCTGGGGCACACGGAAGAGGGCCGTTTCGAGCGTGGCGGTGCCGCTGGTGACGAGGGCCGCTGTGGCGTGGTGCAGGAGGCCGTAGGTCTGCCCCTCGACCAGCTGCACGCTGCGGGCCGGCATTCCGGCGCGCTGCACGATGCCGGTATAAAGCTCGCGGGGCATGGCCGGTGCCACGGCGATGCGGATTTGCCACGGGCTTTCAGCACCGCCTTTCACGCAAAGGGGCTTCACGGCCTGCAGCATACGGCTGAGGTTGTCCGTTATCTCCTGCCGGCGCGAGCCGGGCAGCAGGGCGATGGTGCGGCCGTCGGGACGGGGCTGGCCGTGCTCGCTGAGGTAGGCCGACACTTCGTCCATGGTGGGATTGCCCACGTAGCTGATGGGATAATGGTGCTTCTTCTCGAAGAAATCCACCTCGAAGGGGAGGATGGAGAAGAGGCGGTCGACGTGGCGGCGGATGGCGTGGATGCGGTGCTCCTTCCAAGCCCAAATTTTGGGTGAGATATAATAATAGACGGGGCAGAGGGCCTGCCGGCTGACGTACTTGGCTATCTTGAGGTTGAAGCCGGGATAGTCCACCAGAATGACAGCATCGGGCCGCCAACGGGCTATCTCGGCCTTGCAGCGGCGCATTCCGCGCAGGATGGTGGGCAGATGGAGGGCCACCTGCACAAAGCCCATGTAGGCCAGGTGGCGGTAGTGGCACAGGAGGGTGCCGCCCACGGCCTGCATGCAGTCGCCGCCGTAGTAGCGGAAACTCGCCGAAGGGTCAATGGCAAGCAGGGCTTTCATGAGGTGGGCGGCGTGAAGGTCGCCGCTGGCCTCGCCGGCTATGAGGAAGTATTTCATCTGGCTGAAAAATGCAAAAGGGCAGGAAAGGCTGCCTTTTATAAAATGATGACCGAGGAACCTGTGCGTTGGGCAAACCGGGAATATAAAAAACGGACAGGATTTTACAGTATGTCCTGCAACACCTCCATCAGCTCATGCGCCGTGACGTCGAGCTGGGTGGGGGTGACGGCCACGTAGCCGTTAGCCAAGGCCCAGCGGTCGGTATCGGTGGCCTCGGGCTCCAGCTCGACGCTCTCGCCCACGAGCCAGTAGTAGTCAGCCCCCCAGGGGTGGCGGCGGTGCTCCACTTCCTTCTGCCAGCGCGAACGGGCCATGCGGCACACTTTCACGCCCTTGAACCGAGGGGCCAGGGGGAAGTTGATGTTCAGACAGGTGAAGGGGGGCAGCCCCACGGCTATTGCCTTGAACATGAAGTCGACAAGATAGGGACGCAAGGGGGTGAAGTCGGCATCGGGACGGTGGTCGCACAAGGAGAAGGCGACGGAGGGGTAGCCCTGGAGCGCACCCTCGATGGCCACTCCCATGGTGCCGGAATAGTGGGCGTTGACGGAGGAGTTGTCGCCATGGTTGATGCCTCCCACCACGAGGTCGGGCTTGCGCTCGGGGAAGAGGTTGAGGGCCATCTTCACGCAGTCGACAGGGGTTCCGGAACAGGCGCACACCGTAAGCCCCTCCTCACGGCGCAACACGCGGTAAGTGAGCGGATGGGCGGCGGTAATGGAACAACCAAAGCCCGAACGGGCGGAGTCGGGAGCCATGACAAGCATATCGGCGTAGGGACGGAGCGTTTCGATGAGGAAGTTGAGGCCCGGAGCCTGCACACCGTCGTCGTTGGACAGAAGAAGATAGGGACGCATCACGAATAAAAAAAGTGCTGTTCGGGAGAAAGCCGGAAAAAACAATGGCACGCACGGCTTCGGGTTTCCTGCTGCCAGACCGTTTTTACATTGACTCCCTATACATTATGAGGCGGCAAAAGTACAAAAAATTGTTTAGCACCGTCGGTTTCGCCGAAATTTTATACCTTTGCCACGCTAATTGTGCGGACTTGCCCGCAATGCCTGCCACAAAGGCCTCACCGGGTCCGGGCGCAGGCTTCGCACCACCGGCCTACGGCGGGAACGGCGCAAAGGGGCAGGCCCTGATTTCTAACCAACCCACCACTTATGGGCAAAATCATCGCTTTGGCCAACCAAAAGGGAGGGGTAGGCAAAACCACCACCTCCATGAACCTGGCCGCCTCGCTCGCCACGCTGGAGAAACGCGTGCTGCTCATCGATGCCGACTCGCAGGCCAACGCTTCGTCGGGACTGGGCGTCGACCTGAGCAAAGTGGACTGTTCCATCTATGAATGTGTCATCAACGGCGTGGACGTTCACGAGGCCATCTATACAACAGACATTGAACGCTTGGACGTTATCCCCTCGAACATCAACCTCGTCGGAGCGGAAGTAGAGATGTTGAACTTTGAAGGACGGGAACGCATCATCAAGAATATGCTGGATCCCCTCCACGATGAGTATGACTATATCCTCATTGACTGCTCGCCCTCGCTCGGCCTCATCACGGTCAACGCACTCACGGCGGCAAACTCGGTCATCATTCCGGTGCAATGCGAGTACTTCGCGCTGGAAGGTATCTCCAAACTGCTCAACACCATCAAAATCGTGAAACGCAAACTGAACCCGGAACTGGAAATCGAGGGGTTCCTGCTCACGATGTACGACAGCCGCCTGCGACTGGCCAACCAAATCTATGACGAGGTGAAACGGCATTTCCAGGAACTGGTGTTCAAAACGGTGATACAGCGCAACGTGAAGCTGTCGGAAGCTCCGAGCCACGGACTGCCGGCCATCCTCTACGATGCCGACTCGACCGGCGCGAAAAACCACCTGGCACTGGCCAAGGAAATCATCAACAAAAACAAAGCATAAGGGGCGGCGCAAGCACTGCTGCCGGAACACCTCTCTGCAACGGCAACCGGCACAAACACTCCTTAATTATATATATACAGCAAAAGACACATGGTAGCTCACAAGAAATTTCCGGCTCTGGGTCGGGGACTGGATGCCCTGATTTCAACTGATGAGGAAGTACACACCAGTGGCTCTTCCAGTATCAGCGAGGTGCCGGTGTTCAAAATAAAGGCTAACCCTAACCAACCCCGAAGGGAATTTGCCACCGATGCGCTGCAAGAACTGGCGGAAAGCATACGGCAAATCGGCATCATACAGCCCATCACGCTACGGCTGATGGAGGACGGCACGTACCAAATCATTGCCGGAGAACGCCGATGGAGGGCTTCGCAGATGGCGGGCCTCACTTCCATACCGGCCTACGTCAGGACGGCTGACGATGAGAACATGATGCAAATGGCGCTCGTGGAGAATATCCAACGGGAGGACCTCAACGCCATCGAAATAGCCCTGGCTTACCAAAACCTTATCGAACAATACAACCTGACACAGGACAAGCTCTCGGAAAAGGTGGGAAAAAACAGGGCGACCATCGCCAACTACCTCCGGCTGCTCAAACTGCCGGCTCTGGTGCAGGTGGCACTGCAAAACAAGGAGATCGACCAAGGACATGCCCGGGCTCTGCTGGGGCTGGACAAACCTTCGCTGCAGGTGAAGCTATTCGGCGAAATCAAAGAGAAGGGCTACTCCGTCAGACAGGTGGAGGAAATGGTGAAAGCCCTGAACAACGGCGAAACGCTCAAAAGCGGCCGCAAAACGCTCAAAGCGGCGGGCAAAAGCTTGCCCGAAGAGTACACCGAACTACGCAACCGACTGGCACAGGTGTTCAGCACGAAGGTGCAAATGACTTGTTCACAACAAGGGAAAGGAAAAATAACCATCCCCTTTGGCTCGGAGGAGGAACTGGAACGCATCATCGCTATGCTCGACAAAATCTGAAGCGAACGGAAGCTCGTCGTGCTACCGCACTTTCAACCTACGGAAACTCCATGCGCTCCCTTCACTGCTCACAAACCACTAAAGAAGTTTGATGAATTGGCATTATATCTGGCATTTCCTCATCTGGACTATTGCCTGCGCCGGCCTTGACGCACAGGCTGCCTTGCCTGAACGCTCCACCGCCGGACATTCGGCAAAAACTGTGGCCCAAGCCTCAAAAGTCGAAGCCTCCGAAAGGGCTTCGGCTTTACCCGTTTTTGCAAACGACATGCCGGACAACGCATTTCTTCCTCCAACGGAACAGCCCGACACATTGCCTCCCGATGAGCTCCGACCCAACGAAACAACGGCAACCCATGCCGACACACTCCGGGACCGGACGAACGAGAAGCTGGCTTCGCTCAACGACTCCGTGAGCCGCAAAGTAGGAAAGCCCAAACTGCCGCGGCAACGTTTCGTGCCGAACCCCAAGAGGGCTTTGTGGCTCTCGCTGGTGCTGCCAGGCGCCGGACAGATATACAACCGCAAGTACTGGAAGTTGCCCTTCATCTACGGAGGTTTCCTGGGCTGTACCTACGCCCTGATGTGGAACCAGCAGATGTACCGCGACTATTCGCAGGCTTACCTGGACATCATGGACGATGACCCGCGCACGTGTTCCTATCTGGAGATGCTGCCGCCACGCTACGACATCACGGGACGGGAGGAGCAGTTCAAGAAACTCTTCAAGCGGAAGAAGGACTTCTACCGGCGTTACCGGGACCTGAGTGCTTTCTGCTTCGTGGGGGTTTACCTGCTCTCGGTGGTCGATGCTTACGTGGACGCGCAACTCTCGGAGTTTGACATCTCTCCCGACCTGTCCATGAGCGTACGCCCCGCCGTGATGGAGGCACAAGGCATTTCGACGGGCCGGAACACGGCCTACGGCGTGGGATGCTGCCTCACTTTTTAGTTTTCAACATACATCTTTCAAGCCACGACTGATGAACAAAATAAAAACCTTACTCTTTTCGCTGGCTGCCGGTTTCATGACAGCCACAGCGCAGACTTACGAAACGGAAATCACCGTTCACGACGACCAAAGCGGACGCGACGAGGTCATCGACCTGCCCGAGGGCATGACGCTCAGCTGCGATTCGCTGCTCAACGAGTGGATGGCAAAAAAATATCTCTATCCCGATACCACCTGTGTCGACCCGAACACGAACCCGGAGTTCTCGGCCGAGGAGTATCAGGACCGCCTGCGACGGCTGCCGGTGGTCATGGACATGCCGTATAACAATGTGGTGCAGAAGTTCATCGACCAGTACTGTACCCGCCTGCGGCGCAGCGTGTCGTACATGTTGGGCGCAGGGAACTTTTACGTGCCTATCTTTGAGGAGGCCCTGGACTACTACGGGCTGCCTCTGGAACTGAAATACCTGCCTTTCATCGAAAGTGCCTTGGAACCGAAAGCGAAAAGCCGCGCGGGAGCCGTGGGACTGTGGCAATTCATGCTCGCTACTGCCAAACGCTACGATCTGACTGTTAACAGCCTGATTGACGAACGGCAAGACCCGTACAAATCTACCTGGGCTGCGGCACGCTACCTGCGCGACCTGTACAAAATCTACGGCGACTGGAACCTGGTCATTGCCGCTTACAACTGCGGACCCGCCAACATCAACAAGGCCATCCACCGCGCCAACGGCTCTCACGACTACTGGACCATCTACCCCTACCTCCCGGCAGAAACACGGGGCTACGTGCCGGCTTTCATCGCGGCCAACTACGTGATGAACTATTACTGCGAGCACAACATCTGCCCCATGAAGACGAAGTACCCGGTGACGACCGACACGCTGCAGGTGAACCGTGACCTCCACATGGAACAGGTGGCCGCCCTGACGGGTATCGACATGGATGCCGTGCGTGCACTCAACCCGCAGTACCGCACGGATGTCATCCCGGGCTCTGTGGGCACAATGTCGCTCTGCCTGCCCACCGAAGCACTGACCGCACTGATTGACCTCAAGGATTCGGTGTACAACTACCGAGCCGATGAACTCCTCACCCGCCGCGCCACAGTGAGCGTGCCCGAAGTGGCATCGACGCGCCGCACCTCGGTTTCCACCTCGAAGAGCTCAAGCAGACAAAAAAGCGCACGCAAATCGAAAACCAAACAACGCGCCAAAACCACTACTGTGCGCAACGGTGATACGCTCAGCGAAATTGCCAAACGTAACCACACTACGGTGAAAAAACTGCGCCAACTCAACGGTATCAAGGGCAACCTGATCAATGTGGGTCAGAAAATCCGCGTAAAATAGGACTATTTCCCTTACAAGGGGCGGACGGCATGGCAAGCGCAAACGAGCGTCATTTGCTTTTCCGGACCGAAACCGGAACTTTCCCGCTTGCCGTTCCGTCCGCCTCACTCCTTTTTCCTCTCCACCGGCCACAAGGACCTGAACCTCTCAAACCTCACACCATATTCCTCCATGCCTGCGTTACCCTCGAGCAGGACGCGGGCCATACACCAAAAATCACTTTTTTCATTAAAAACAAAACAAACAGCCATGGACGAACAAAAATCACACACGCCACTGACCACGCAGGAACAGAAAGACGAAGAGATGATCAACGCAGCTTTTCAACGCCTGCTCGACACTTACCTTGCCACTAACCACCGCCGCAAGGTAGACCTCATCACGAAAGCATTCAACTTTGCCAAACAGGCCCACAAGGGCGTGCGCCGCCGCTCGGGCGAACCGTACATCCTCCACCCCATCGCCGTGGCGCAGATTGCCTGCGGCGAAATCGGCCTCGGCTCCACCTCCATCTGCGCCGCGCTGCTCCACGACGTGGAGGAGGACACGGACTACACCAACGAGGACCTCTCCAATCTCTTCGGACCCAAGATTGCCAACATCGTGGAAGGGGTCACGAAGATTTCGGGAGGCATCTTCGGCGACAAAGCCTCGCTGCAAGCGGAAACTTTCAAGAAACTGCTGCTCATGATGAGCGACGACATACGCGTCATCCTCATCAAGATTTCCGACCGCCTGCACAACATGCGCACCCTTGCCTCCATGTTGCCCTCCAAGCAGTACAAAATCGCAGCCGAAACGCTCTACATCTTCGCGCCCATCGCTGACCGCCTCGGACTGAGCCGCATCAAGACGGAGCTGGAGAACCTCAGCTTCCGCTACGAACACCCGGAAGAATACGAAGCCGTACTGGCAAAAATCGACCAGTCGAAAATCGAACGCGACGACATCATCGCACGCTTCACACCGCCCATCAAGGAACGCCTCGACGCGCTCGGCGTGAACTACACAATCAAGGCACGAGTCAAAAGCCCTTACTCCATCTGGCTCAAGATGCAGAAGAAACATATCCCCTTCGAGGAGGTGTTCGACATCCTGGCCATCCGCATCATCTTCACCCCGAAGGACCGCCAGCACGAGAAGGATGAATGTTTCCGCATCTATTCGGCCCTGACAGAGATTTACAAACCCCACCCCACCCGCTTCCGCGACTGGCTCTCCAACCCCAAGACCAACGGCTACCAAGCCTTGCACAACACCTTCATGTCGGCACAGGGCAAATGGGTGGAGGTGCAAATCCGCTCGGACCGCATGGACGATATCGCCGAAATCGGCTTCGCCGCCCACTGGAAATACAAGGACAAGGAGGCCGCCTACGACGAGACGGAATTGGACCGCTGGCTGAACTCCATCAAGGAAATCCTCGACGACCCACAGCCGGACACGCTCGACTTGCTCGACAACATCAAGCTCAACCTCTACGCGGCGGAAATCATGGTGTTCACCCCGAAAGGCGAACTCAAATCCATGCCCAAAGGTGCCACCGCGCTCGACTTCGCTTATGCCATCCACACGACCCTCGGCTCGCACTGCATCGGTGCCAAGGTGAACCACCGCCTGGTGCCCCTCAGCTACCAGCTCCGCAGCGGCGACCAGGTGGAAATCCTCATCTCGCGCAACAGCCAAGTGCAGACCGACTGGTTGGACTATGCCACCACAGCCAAGGCACGCGCCAAAATCCAGGCAACGCTCCGTAAGCAGGCACGCGACAACCAGGCACGCGGACAGCAGTTGCTCAAACAGTTCCTCGACGAACAGCAGCAACCTGCCGACGAGGCCATGATTGACCGCATCCGCAAAACGCTGCGCCAACCTTCCGTCGAACAACTCTACCAACGCCTCGGCGAAGGCACGCTGGTGCTCTCGCCCACGCTATGGCAGCAAATCAAGGAGCAGGAATCCGCAAGCCACGGCCACGGACAGTCGCGCTGGCGCCGCTTCATCCCCTTCATGGCCAACCGCAACGCCAACGACAGCAAGGCTACGGACGCAACGGACGACGACAACAAGACCGAAACCGACGAGCAGTTCGGATCAGACTGGGCCTTGAAACTGAACCGTAAGGAAACGCTCCGCATCACGGACGAGGTGCTCGCACATTGCAGCATGGCGGACTGTTGCCACCCCATTCCCGGCGACGACGTGATGGGCTACATCACCCCGGCCGGCGAACTGCAACTGCACAAACGCAGCTGTGAGACGGCCTTGAAGCTCAAGTCACGCTACGGCAACAACATCATTGCCACCTCATGGTCTACCCACCGCACGCAGCTCCACAACGTGAACATCGCCATCCGTGGCATCGACGCGCAGGGCGTGCTCTACTCCATCGCCGACCTGCTGCACAAGCTCACACACTTCAACCTGCGCCAGATCAACCTCAACACGAACGACGGCATCTTCGACGGCACCCTCACCATCGCCGTTTACGACACCTCCGACGTGGAGGCTCTCTGCACGCGACTGAAGGAAATCGAGAACATCACCGAGGCAACACGGGTATAAGCCCTTGCCTCCAACCCTAAGCGGACGTGGCTCCTGCCACTCCGCTTTTTTTCATATCCTTTACGCATTCCCCCTGCGGTTCATCCCTGCCCCAAAGCCCCTCCGCATAGATGCTTTCCGGCAGCCCCTGCTGATGAACCTTTCACCTTCCATCTAATATACATCCCGGCCTATGAAAAAGACCTTCCTGCCGCTACTCCCCCTCCTGACCCTCCCGGCGTGGGCACAAAACGTGAAACCCAACATCATTCTTCTCGTGGCCGACGACCTGGGATATGGCGACCTTTCGTGCTACGGTGCCACCCGCATCCAGACTCCCACGGTCGACAGCCTGGCGCGCCACGGCGTGCGATTCACCAACATGCACGCCTGCGCCTCCACCTCCACCCCCTCGCGCTACGCCCTGCTCACAGGGCAGTATCCCTTCCGCAGAACCGGAACGGACGTGGCGGCAGGCAATGCCGGCATGATCATCCAACCGGAACAGACCACCGTGGCCGACCTCATGCACCGGGCGGGATACGCCACCGCCGCAATCGGCAAATGGCACCTGGGACTGGGCAGCCGAACAGCCGCACAGGACTGGAACGGACAGCTGGACCTCACGCCCCGCGACCTGGGTTTTGACTACCACTACATCATGGCGGCCACAGCTGACCGCGTGCCTTGCGTCTACATCGAAAACGGCCGGGTGGCCGACTACGACGCTTCGGCACCCATCGAGGTGAGCTACCGACAGCCGTTCGCCGGCGAACCCACTGGGCGCACCCATCCGCATCTGCTCACCAAGCTGCGCCCCAGCCACGGCCACGACCAGAGCATCGTCAACGGCATTTCGCGCATAGGCTACATGAAGGGCGGAGGCAAAGCCTTGTGGACGGACGAGACCATTGCCGACAGCATCCTGGCCCATGCCGTATCGTTTATCGAAGCCCACCGCTCGGAACCCTTCTTCATGTATCTGTGTACCAACGACATCCATGTGCCACGAATGCCCCACGAGCGTTTTCGCGGAAAAAGCGCGATGGGGCTGCGCGGCGAAGCCATCCTGCAATTCGACTGGACGGTGCAGCAACTCACCGCAGCACTGCGGAGCAAAGGCCTCGACCGCAACACACTGATTATCATCACGAGCGACAACGGACCGGTGCTCGACGACGGATATGCCGACCAGGCCATAGAGCTGGCCGGCTCGCACCGCCCCGGTGGACCGTGGCGTGGCGGGAAATACAGCTCGTTCGAGGCAGGCTCGGCAGTACCCTTCATTGTCTATTGGCCAGAAGGAGTGAAAGGCGGACGTACCAGCGACGCATTGGCATCGCTCATCGACGTGCCCGCCACGCTGGCCGCCTTGGCCGGTGTCGAGGTGAAGGAAGGCGATGCGCCCGACAGCGAGAACCACCTGTCCACCTGGCTGGGCCGCGACAAACATCCGCGCGACTTTGCCCTCAGCATGGCGACCAACCGCAACGTGGTGCTCCGCACGCAACGCTACAAATACATCGCCCCCTCTGACGGCGGCCCCATCATCACCTGGGGGCCGAAGATAGAAACGGGCAACAGCCCCCAACCCCAGCTCTACGACCTCTCCCGTTCGCGCTACGAACAGGACAACCTGGCCGGAAGCAAGCCCAAGGTGCTGCAAAGGCTGCAACAACTCTGGGAAAAGCTCTGCCGATAACACCCCTCCTGGCCACAGCAGACAACAGCATTATCCACTCCTTGCGTTAAGCAGATGACAATCCCGTACAACTTGTCATCTGCTTTTTCACATATCAGGAGTTTCATGCTCCAAAGGAGTTTCTTATGACAATCCCCCTACGCACTGTTAGCCGCCTCCGCAGCCCATTTCCTGTCACATTCAAAAAACTGCAAACTGACATTTTTATTTACAAAAATTACAAATCGCTATCATTTATAATTTTTATTTCTACCTTTACGGCGTGTTAAGCCCCGTTCTTGCCACACGAACAAAGCATTTATCAACGCTATTCAACCGCTTGTGCCGCAGAACCCGGAAAAACAGGAATAATAAAACAAAACATCAGAAGTCATGAAAAACAGATTGTTTTTAGTCATCACATTCATCATGATGTTGATAGGATGGACGGGATGTGACAGCACAAAGACATCCGACGAACTCTACAGCGAATGCAGCAGCGGCGTGGTACTCGTGGTGAACCAGTACTACCACAAAATCACGTTGCCTACAGGTAAGGTATGGTACTTCTCCGACTTCGACGAAGACGGGGACCTCGAGGACTGGACCATGGATCAGGAGGAAATTCTCAAAAACCGCAAATTGATAACGGGCACGGGCTTCTTCATCTCCGACAAAGGGGTCATCCTGACGAACAACCACGTGGCCAATCCACAAATTGCGGTCAAGGATGCAAAAAACTCCGTCCGGCGCGTGTTCAGTGCCATGGACGAAATACTCAAAGCCGCCATGCAAGAACTGTCCGACCAGTTCGACGAACTGGAAAAATCCAAGTCTGACTGTGTGCAGTATAACCCCTACTTGGAGGAGTACTATGTCAATGAAGAAAAGCTGAACGAAATCAAGACGGAACAAGCGCAACTCAAAGAACAATACGAGGAGTTAAAGCAGAACAAGGAGCAACTCAAGACGATGGATCTCTCGGACCTCAGCGTGGAAACCATCTGCGACCTCGGCATAGCCTACAACGACACCTACGTCACCAAAATATCTGACCTCGTACCCTGCGTGGTCGTGAAGGTGTCCGACAAAGTGAATGTCGACCTGGCCACCCTCCAGCTCAAGAACAAACAGACACCGAACAACAAATACATTTTCGCCGTCAACGAAACACAGGAAGAGTCCTTCTCCGACAAGGTGAAGAACCTCTTCTCCGACAACGACCAACAGGAATTAAAAACGGGACAGAAGCTCTTCATGATAGGCTACAACGCCGGCTTCACGCTGTCGAACACCCAGCAGGGCATCAAGGCGCAGATAACCAACGGAACCATCTCGCAAATGCCCGACGAGGACAAGATGATGTACACCATCCCCAGTCTGCCAGGTTCCAGCGGAAGTCCTGTCCTCAATGAATACGGACAGCTGGTGGCTGTAAACTTTGCGGGCATCAGGGAAACGCAAAATTTCAACTATGGCATACAACTGAAACGTGTGCAACAGTTCCTGGCGCAATAAGGGCAGCAACCGTCAGACCTTACGGCAGCACTACGCTTTTTTATCCGCAAAAAAGCATTCACCCCTTCAAACGGAGCGCGTTTCCTTCTGATTTTCAGCGGTTTCGAGTGTGAAGGCTTACTCCTTCCATCCTTCACATGCGTTCACCTCCCGTGTGAATGCTTTGCAGCCCAGGTGAACACTTTGAATTCAAAACCTTCACACTCGAAACCGCTGAGAATCAGAAGTAAACAAGCATTATGTGAATGAGTGAATACATTTTTCGGGGAATAAAATTCGTATATATACGCGCGCGTAAAAAGAGCCTTCACCAAACAGATTCGGGCGTTATTTCAGCGTGATTATTCCGCTTCGTCTGCTCAGCCGGACGCGGCGTGAAGTCTTCTTCACAAGTCGCCGACTATTTCGCACAAGTCCAGGAGTAGAATCGGGTAGGTCGGAAAACGTAGTAAGTTTTCTGACCTACTTTCGTTTTCCTTCCTCCCACACCACCGTACGTGCCGTTCGGCATACGGCGGTTTCGTGCTTGTCTTGTCCCTTTTGGACTCCGCATATTGGACTTCGTCACTTCTTCTCTATTGTCGGGATACGCCCTATCGTCTTGAAAAGAGAGTTCCTCTTCGGACATCTGACTACTACAGTTTCCAAATACACAGATTGTCTTGTAAGACAATGCACGATTCGGCCCTTCGCCTTGACCGTCACGCGGTCGGCTACTTCGGCCTCTGCTGACTCCTCGACATTCGTTGTTACTATCCTTGCGGACTGCCGAGGCCTCGCGGGATAAGCCATACATCTTTCCTCGTTTACCTGCATGGTTTACGCATCAAGGTTACGGTTGCCTTTAGGAGCTTCACTGTCTTTGGCCAGCTTGTCCGCTTGATGCGCCTTAGTACCATGTTTCTGTTCGTCAGGCCACGATTTCGCTATTGCTTCTTCTCTCCCGAGCGTCACCACTCGAAACTTGCAAGTCGCTATAGGGTTCGTCGGCAACTACGCCCCACGTGGACTTTCACCACAGATGTATGACATGCCCGTCATACCACCAAAAGGAGGGCGAGCCAATGATGACTCGCCCTCCTTATCGTATGCTAAGGTCGGACTACTTATTCAGATAATTCCGATGTTTTTCGGTAAAGGCATACATTATTTGAACATACGCTTGCAGCTGTGGCCGTTTTGCTCAAAGATGTACACGCCGGCAGGGAGTGCAGGCAAATCTGCTTCATCATCGACTTCCATCAGTTTTACCCCTTGCAGATTGTAGACGCTGACTTTGCCCTGCTCAGCGGTGGTGACGGCAGCAATGCCTTCGGGTTCCACTTGTTCCAGGCGCACATTGTCGATGGCGATGTGTCCGTCCATATTGCCGCTGTAGTACCATCTGAACTGTATGGCATCGGTTTGGGCCAGCTGTGTCACATCGTGTTTCATGTGAACGGCACGACACGTTTCACCCGGTGCAAGGTCGGTGTCGCTGTAAGGTGCGAGCTGTTCGAGGGTGACCCAGTTCTGCCCCCGGTCGGTGGAATACTCCAGCCTGCCCTCGCAGTCGCCGTAGAAGGAGAGGAAGTCGAGGTCGTAGCTCAAAAGCAACTGCGTGCCTTCGGCATGGCGCGAGTCGAGGAGCGGCGTAACGAGGTTGGCCATGATGCCAGACCAACCGGCACTGATGCCGTCGATAGAGGCATAGCAGCCACTGAACCCTTCGCCGGAAAGTTTCATCTCAAACCAGTCATCAAAACGCCAAATGTAGGAGTCTTCAGTATATTCAAACAAATTCTCCACCTGCCAGTTGGCCGGTTTGAAAGGTGTGTCGAAAGTTTCGGCAAAAGGAAGGGGCGTTACCGGCATTTCGCCGTTTTCAATGCTGACAGCCGAAGCCATGGATTCCTCGCCGTCTTCATAGACCGCAATCACTGTATAGTCGAAACATCCCTGCGGCACCTGCTTGTCGGTAAAGTTGCATTCGGTCAAATCCTGCGCAATGCACGTGGTACTGCGGTACACGCGGTAAGCTTTCACAGCGTGCTGGCTGTCGTTCGGGGCTTGCCAGGTGAGTGACACCTCGTCGCCAAGCAGCTGCGCCTGCAAGTTCTGCACCGGCATACGCGTACCGATGGCAATGACACCGCCCACTGCCTCCGACTCGCCCCAAGGATTGTCGTACATGGCAGAAACGGCATACTCGTAAACGCCCTTGGTCAGCCCCGTGTTCTCAAAGTTTGTTTCGGTGATGCCATAGGCAACCCACATACCATTACAATAGACAATGTATCCTTCGGGCTTTTGATGTCCTTCGGGTTCGTCCCATGTGAGCGAGGCCACATAGCCCTCTTCGCTGTCCTCACGGCAGGTGAGTTTCACGTTGCGCGGAGCATCGAAGGTCGGAGCATATATCTGTACTTGGACAGATGCTCCCTCGCTTTCCTGATCCGTCAGTTTATCCATGTAGGTTACACGGTAGGTGTGGGTTCCCTCGGCCTTGTCCGAAAGGTCCACATAGGAGCGGGTGTTCAGCTCCGTGGCCAGCAATTCGTTGTTAAAGTACACATTATAGTAGCCATAGTTGACCGCCGGAGCCGCTTTGGCCGCAGCTGCGGAGCTACTCACACGCACATCATCGATGGCCCACAAAAAATAGAGGTGGTCTTCGGGTTTCTCCGAACCGCTCACCGCGTTGAAAGCAATGCGCATATTATCGGAGGGTTCGCCCAGCGGCAAGGAAACCAGTTGCCAGCCTCCTTCGGGAGAGCAGGAAGTACGGGCATCCCAAATGACTTCCCACGTTTCACCACCGTCGCGGCTCAGTTTCACATAATAGTGGTCGCCGTAGCCTTCGTAGCCATCGTATTCCAGCACCATGGGGTCAATGTAACTGTAGAACTCCAAGTTAGCGGCCTGGCTGTAGAGGGGCGATATGAGCCATTCGTCCTGATTGGCCGAAGAGCCGTCGGTGTGTTTTCCCATATCCATATACACCATGGCACTGCGTTCGCCCTGATGTATGTACTCCTTGTAATTTTCAAACTGTGTGAAGTCGGATGTGGGATAGCTGAACCACGAGCACCGGTAGTCGCTGGTGTTGGTTGAGCGCACCGTCCATTCGCCTCCGGGGAAAGCTTCGGTTTCAAAACCCTGGCTGTCCTGGTCTTGCATACCCTCGGGCAAGTCCCAAGTCAGTTCTACCTTGCAACCGTTGACATTTGCTGTCAGGTTGGTCTGTGCCTGTGCTGTGCCGCACAGCATGGTCAGGGCGCAGCCTGCCGCCCATCGCATGGATTGTTGTATCAGTCTGTTCATAGGCATAATAAATGTAAAACAAGTGGTGGCAAAGGTAACAAATGCTCCTTTCTGCCCATAAAAATCCCTTACAGGCCGTTACTCTTTCGCGAAACAGAAATTATTTTGCTTGATTTCCACGTTTTTCCCCTTCCCCGGCTGTTCCGTGATATAACGACAGCAAGACTGGCGGCAGCACTCCTCATGGGCCACCTCAGGCTCCGCAGCCATTGTCGGCCTGTGCGTTCAAGGCCCTTTCTTTCTCTTCTTTGGATAATTTCTGGAACATCGAAGGCTTTATGCCCGTCAGCTTGGTAAACACGGCTATGAAATTGGATTGTGACTTGTATCCCACACTCTCCGAGATGGCCTTGATGGTGAGCATACCGTAAGTGTCCTCATCCATCATGCGGCGCATGGCCTCCTTGATGCGGTACTCGTTGAGGAGCGACCGGAAGGTCTTGCCGAACACATTGTTGATGACCATCGAAGTGTAGCGGCTGTTGGTGCCGGCCTTTTCGGCCAAGCGCTCAATGCAGAACTCACTGTCGCAAAAGTCCTCGGTCTGTTCCATGGTGTGCATGATACAAGCCAGGATATTCTTACGCAGTTCAGTAGGAATGGATTGTGCACCGGGATGAGCCGTGGCAACACTACCGCCCGTGGTGTCGGCTGTGCCGGGCAGTTGTTCCTCCAAGTCCTTGATTCGTTGGCGGAATGCCTTCTCGCCTGCCAGCATATCTTTGTTGCGCTCATAAAGGCGATTGTAGGACTCCTTCAACCTGCGCTTTTGGATGAACAGCACCACCAGCATGACCAGCACCGCCAACGAGCAGACAACCAAGGTAACCATCCAGCGACGTTGCATGGATAGCTGCATTTCCTTGTGTTCCTTTTCAAGTGTCAGGGCGTGAATGGTGCTGATGTTGCGGTCGGTCTCGTAGAGGAATTGTGCGTTTTTCAGGTGGTTGAACTCGTTGATGTTGTAGATGGAATCGGTAAGGTCCAGGTATTCCGCCTTGTAGCGCAGTGCCCGTTGCAGATTGCGCCCTTCATACAGGGCATGGAGTTTTCTGAGTGTGCCGGCCAGCAAGTTGGCGTGCCCGCTCTGCCGTGCCAACTGTTCGTTCATGTGCAGATAGTGCAGGGCGGAGTCTGTGGAATGCAGCCTTTGGAAAGATTCGGCCATACTGGCATACGACGAACCGATACACTCCACATCCAGTCCTTCCCGTTGGGCGAAACGGGCGGATTTTCTGAACCAGCCGATGGCCTCACGGTCCTTGTGTTCGTAGGCCAAAATCATGCCCTTGTCCATCAGGAGATTATACGTATAGCGCGGACGGTTCTCGCGGTTCTGCTGCATTTCCCGGTAATAAGACTTGATGGCACTGAGTGGTTCCTTACAGGGATAGGCACAAATGAGATTGTTCAGGATACGGTTCACGAAACTCCGGTCGCCCAGTTTGCGCGCCCCGGTCAGTGCCTTGCGGTAGAGGGGGTTGCTGCGCTCAAAGTCATCGAACGAACTGTAGACGTTCCCCATCATGTTGTACACCTGTGGAAAGAGATCCTCGAAACCGTATTCCTCACACATTTTCAGGCTGTTCAGGTAGTACTCCATGGCCTTGGAATAGGAACAGTGGGCATAACAGATGTCGCCAATGTGACACAGTGCCTTAGCACAGGCATGGAGGTCGTCGGGATTTTGGCTTCGGGCGGTGCGCCGGGTGAGCAGATTGAAGGCCGTGAGGGCGAGTTCTTCATCGTCAGCCCCTAACGCACGCTCTCCCTGGACCAGCAGACTTTTGTTGTCCAAACGGGAAAGCCGGGCATATTGTTCCTTGACCTGTTGTGGCAACACTTCTGTGGCCACCCCTCCCCCGGCATGGACGCGCAAGGTGGCCATAACGGCTAACAAAAGCCATACGGTGAGCAGAAGGAGGTCGGAACGGTGTGGTTTGCGCAACATTTTACGGAAGGGATGGTGGGGAATTGGGTTTATCTGCTGATGAACCGAACAGGAATGTCAGGTGATGACGGTAGAATACGATGGGCGTAGCCGGGCAGAAGGGTTGCTCCCTGCGCGGCTACGCCCTTAGGGTGATTATACTTTGTCGAGTGCCTGACGGATGTCGGCCAGGATATCCTCCACATCCTCTATGCCCACGCTGAGGCGGATGAGGTCGGGTGCCACGCCGGCTTCGATGAGCTGATCGTCGGAGAGCTGGCGGTGGGTGTGGCTCGCGGGATGGAGCACGCAGGTGCGGGCATCGGCCACGTGGGTGACGATGCAAATCATGCGGAGGCTGTCCATGAACTTGATGGCATCTTCACGGCTGCCCTTGAGACCGAAGGCGATAACGCCGCATCCTCCTTGGGGCAAATACTTCTGGGCCAAGGCATGGTATTTGTCGCCGGGCAGTCCGGCATAGTTGACCCACGCCACACGGGGGTCGGCCTGCAAGAACTCTGCCACGGCCTGGGCATTGGCGCAGTGTTGGCGCATACGCAAGTGGAGGGTTTCGAGACCGAGGTTGAGGAGGAAGGCGTTCTCGGGACTTTGTATGCTGCCGAGGTCGCGCATGAGTTGTGCGGTAGCTTTGGTGATATAGGCCAACTTGCCAAAGCTCTCTGCGTAGGCCAGGCCGTGGTAGCTCTCGTCGGGGGCACAGAGGCCGGGGAACTTGTCGGCATGGGCCTGCCAATCGAAGTGGCCGCTGTCGACGATGCAGCCTCCCACCGCCGTGGCATGGCCGTCCATGTACTTGGTGGTGGAGTGGGTCACGATGTCGGCTCCCCACTCGAAGGGCCGGCAGTTTATGGGGGTGGCAAAGGTGTTGTCGACGATGAGGGGTACGCCGTGGGCGTGAGCCATGCGGGCGAAGCGTTCGATGTCGAACACGTGGCCACCGGGGTTGGAGATGGTTTCGCCGAAAAAGCATTTCGTGTTGGGACGGAATGCTTTTTCTATCTCTTCATCGGAAGCCTCGGGGTCGACAAAGGTGCATTCGATGCCCATCTTCTTCATGGTCACGCCGAAGAGGTTGAACGTGCCGCCATAGATGGTGCTGGAGGAGATGAAGTGGTCGCCGGCTTCGCAGATGTTGAACACGGCATAGAAGCTGGCGGCCTGTCCGCTGGCGGTGAGCATGGCGGCGACTCCGCCTTCGAGCTGGGCTATCTTGGAGGCTACGGCGTCGTTGGTGGGGTTTTGCAGACGGGTGTAGAAATAACCGCTGTCCTTGAGGTCGAACAGACGCGCCATCTGTTCGCTGTTGTCATATTTGAAGGTGGTGCTTTGGTAGATGGGGAGCACGCGGGGCTCGCCCTTCTTGGGCTGCCATCCAGCCTGCACACAGAGGGTAGAGGGTTTCATGGATAATTTATAATGTATTCAGGTTTCGCAAGTGTAAAGGTTATGGGGTTATGAAGTTACTGCGTAACCCGGTTTTCAGATTATGGGGTTACAAGGTTATGAAGTTACTACTGTTACGCCTGAACATCGTCCGCTCAAATAGTAATCTTATAACCTTATAACCCCATAACCTGATAATCGATAAGTTTCGCAACTTGCGAAACTTGCATTTACAATTGATGAACTGCTTATCCGATGGTGAGAAGGGTTGTACCTTCCATCACGCTGTCGCCGGCTGCTACGCAGATGCCGGTCACGGCTCCGTCGGCTTCGGCGGTGATGTTGTTTTCCATCTTCATGGCTTCGAGCACGAGCACGGTGTCGCCCTTCTTCACGGCCTGTCCGGCCTCGACGAGGATTTTGGTCACCACGCCGGGCAGGGGTGCCTTGACGGGGGTGCCTGCACCGGGACCGCTCTTGGCGGCAGGTGCTGCTGCAGCGGGAGCGGCGGCAGGAGCCGGGGCTGCGGCGGCAGGTGCGGGAGCACCTTCGGTGGACATGGTGGGGAGGTCTTCTTCTACCAGTGAGGAACCGTGCATTTCCACTTCAAAGGGAATGCCGTTGACCTCCACTTTGGCTTTGGAGCCGACGATGCTGTCGATGGTCACATCGTACTGGGCACCGTTGATGGTATATTTGTATTGTTTCATTTTTTCAGGAAAAAAGAGGGTTTATTGGAGTTGCATCATCAGGGCTGAGGGGTTGTTCCAGCCGGTGCGGTGATGTTCGACGGTGATGATGCCGGGCTCGTCGTCGTGGACGACTTCCACGTCGTAAGCGAGGAGGGCGAGGGAGATGACGGCGGCATAGGCGGGCATCTCTTCTTCTGTGGGCAGGGGGTGCTGGCCGTCAACGAGGAGGTTGGCGATGGTGCCTTGCTTCTCGTCAAGACGGATGGTGAGCTGCTTGCCGCCGATGGTATAATGGAATGTCTTCATGCTTCGCGGTTCGTGGGATTAAAGGGGTATGTTGCCATGCTTCTTGGCCGGACGCGTTTCGCGCTTGTTCTCCAGCTGTGCGAGCGCGCGGCAGATGCGGAAGCGCGTGTTGCGCGGTTCGATGACATCGTCCACGTAGCCGAACTCGGCAGCCTTGTAGGGGTTGGTGAAGAGGTCGTTGTACTCCTTCTCCTTTTCGGCGAGGAAGGCTTTGGGGTCTTCCTTCGTCTTGGCTTCCTTGCCGTCGAGGATGGCCACTGCGCCCGATGCGCCCATCACGGCGATTTCGGCCGAGGGCCAAGCGTAGTTGAGGTCGGCCTTGAGCTGCTTGCAGCCCATCACGATGTGGGAACCGCCGTAGCTCTTGCGGAGCGTCACCGTCACCTTGGGCACTGTGGCCTCGCCGTAAGCGTAGAGCAACTTCGCGCCATGGTCAATGACGGCGTTGTATTCCTGTCCGGTGCCGGGAAGGAACCCGGGCACGTCGACGAGGGAGACGATGGGGATGTTGAAGCAGTCGCAGAAGCGGACGAAGCGAGCTGCCTTGCGCGAGGCGTTGCAGTCGAGCACACCGGCGTAGACGCTGGGCTGGTTGGCCACCACGCCGACGCTCTGGCCGTTGAAGCGGGCGAAGCCGATGATGATGTTGCGGGCAAAGTTGCGCTGCACCTCGAGGAACTCGCCGTTGTCGACCACAGCGCCGATGACCTTGTACATATCATAGGCCATGTTGGGGTTGTCGGGGATGATTTCGTTGAGCGAATCTTCCTTGCGGTCAATGGGGTCGGTGCAGGGGATGCGCGGTGCGCGCTCCATATTGTTCTGGGGAATATAAGAAAGGAGGCGACGGATGAGCTGTGCGAACTCTTCCTCGGTCTTGGCCGTGAAGTGGCAGACACCGCTCTTGGTGGAGTGGACGGCTGCTCCGCCGAGGTCTTCCTGGGTTACGTCCTCGCCCGTCACGGTTTTCACCACCTTGGGGCCGGTGAGGAACATGTAGCTGATGCCTTCGAGCATGACGACGAAGTCGGTGAGGGCGGGCGAATAGACAGCACCACCGGCACAGGGGCCGCAGATGCCGGAAATCTGGGGCACCACGCCGCTGGCTTCGATGTTGCGCTGGAAGATTTCGCCGAAGCCGGCCAAGGCGTTGATGCCTTCCTGGATACGGGCACCGCCCGAGTCGTTAAGGCCGATGCAGGGTGCGCCCATCTTGAGGCTCTGGTCCATGACCTTGCAAATCTTTTCGGCCATGGTTTCGGAAAGGGAGCCGCCGTTGACAGTGAAGTCCTGTGCGAAGACGTAGACAAGACGACCGTTGATGGTGCCGCTGCCGGCCACTACGCCATCGCCGAGGAATTGTTTCTTTTCCATGCCGAAGTAGTGGCAACGGTGGAGTTTGAACATGTCCATCTCCTCAAAGGAGCCTTTGTCCAGAAGGAGTTCGATACGTTCGCGTGCGGTGGCCTTACCTTTGGCGTGCTGCTTCTCAATGGCTTTCTCGCCGCCGCCGAGGCGTGCTTTTTGGCGAAGCTCGACAAGCTGCTTTACCTTTTTCAGTTGTTCGCTCATAGGGTTTGTATTTTCGTTATTGTAGATGATTATTCGCTGATTTTGCTTGCAAATATAGTGCAAAAGTAGTGCAAGGCGAGAGCAGGACAAAATGAAAAGCTGAAAGATTTACATTTTTCATGCCGAGCCGCAGCCTACTTTATGAAAAAGTAGTGCAAGGCGAGAGCAGGACAAAATGAAAAGCTGAAAGATTTACATTT
>CAMBHR010000027.1:0-30084 GCA_945867195.1 uncultured bacterium
GCAAAGGTAGAGGGATGAATGATTGTGTACAAGGCGGCATCGCGGATACGCTTACACCCTCCCCAAAAATCCCTTTTCCCTATACGCAAATCCTGTTTATATTTTTCCATTTATTGTCTTTCGTGTACATGTTCACGAATGAACTTTTATGAATGCTTTTGTGTCGCTATAATTCATTACTTATATCCCTGTGTACCAGCCATTTTCCCCACTTTGATGAATATTTGAATGATTTTTATAGGATGAAAAATACGTATAGAAACCGAATTATTCTCCACTCCACCACTTGAATTATCGTTCATCATTTTTTGGGGTGATTGAGTAGTGATTTTGGAACACAAGAGTGCTTATCTGATAGATCCCCATGAGTGTCAACACACCCAATTGGGCTTTTAAAATCAGCTAATGGAATGGTTTTTTCATAAGAAAATTCGCAGAGCAAAGCTTGGTCTTGGATTATTCGTTTACTTTTGCATGATAATGTCTGATATAGAATAGAAAAACAAAATTATATGGCACTACCGATAGCATCCATACCCGTACTGACTGGCGAAGTGGCCCGGCGATTTGAAGCCGAAGCACAGGCCAACTACGAGAAATTCCTGAATCGTACTCCCGAGGAGGAAAGAGCCGTGAGAGAAAAATATGATCGCGGCATGGAAAGAGTTCGAAAAATGTTGGCAAAAGCACATCTTGGAGACAGATGAGTTTTTTGGATGACACTTGCTCGCTCCATCGTTTGAATGAGCCAAATGAAATAGATGGTTTTTCCTGCGGTGATAAGGATCTTGACGATTTTTTTACTCATGATTGTTTTGCATACGATAAACAACTGTTAGGGAAGACCTATTGCTACAAATTGGACAAAGATCCGCAGACAGTCGTCTGTGCCTTTACTCTTGCCAATGCAGGCATCAGGGTAAGTGACCTACCCAATGCCCGACGCAAGAAGATTGAGGCAAATATTCCGCACGTGAAATCTTTGAAGGATTATCCTGCGGTTCTTGTAGCTCGTTTAGGGGTGTCTGTAAATTTTCGCTCCAAGCATATTGGTAGTGATGTTTTAGATAATATCAAATACTGGTTTCTGGATCCGTACAACAAGACCGGATGCCGATATGTGCTTGTAGATGCGTACAATTCTGCTTCTACTATCCGTTTCTACGAAAGCAATGGATTCGCCACTGTGTTCAGTACTGAAAATCAGGAGAAAGAGTACCGTCAGATTGACCAGGATAGACCGTTGAACACTCGTCTGATGTACTTCGACTTGATGCCATTGGCGAAAGATAATAAGTAGTAAATTCTGCTAACAGCATGGTATAAATCCCGGCTAATATCTAAATTTGCACGGTGATTTACACCACAAAACATCATGGGAATACTTTATTTGGTGCCTACACCGGTGGGTAATCTGGAGGACATCACCCTCAGGGCACTCAGGATACTCAAGGAGGCAGACCTCGTGCTGGCCGAGGACACACGCACCTCGGGCATGCTCCTCAAGCATTTTGACATCAAGAACCGTTTGCTCTCCCACCATAAATTCAATGAGCATCAGACGGCCGATGCCTTTGCTGCCCGTATGGCGGCCGGCGAGGTGATGGCTCTTATTTCCGATGCCGGCACTCCGGGCATATCCGATCCCGGTTTCATGCTTGTCAGAGCCTGTGTGGCAAAGGGGGTTACCGTGCAGTGTCTGCCGGGACCTACGGCTTTCGTGCCTGCTTTGGTGGCATCAGGACTGCCCTGCGAGCGTTTCGCATTCGAGGGATTTCTGCCCCAGAAGAAAGGACGCGCTACTCGCTTGGAGGCCCTGAGAGATGAACAGCGCACCATGATTTTTTATGAATCGCCCTACCGCGTGGTGAAAACTTTGGCGCAGTTGTCCGAAGTCTTCGGCGAGGAACGCCGCTGTGCTGCCTGCCGAGAAATATCCAAGCTCCATGAAGAAACAGTCAGGGGCACATTGGCCGATGTCAAGGCCCATTTTGAGGAACAGGAACCGCGCGGCGAGTTCGTACTCGTTGTGGAAGGAGCTGTCCCCGTGAAGAAAAGAAAAAATAATGATGAATAACGCTCACATGGCGGGGTGTCCTTCCGACTTAGTTCCGCTTTGTGATTTAAGAATTACCAGTATGAAAAAAATTGTTTTGATGTTTGTTGCCACTTGCGCTATGTGTGCAACGTTTGTTTCTTGCAACACGAAGAAGGAGAAAGAAATGGAAAGTGTTGACACCAGTGCAGCCACCATCGACTCCCTCCGGCAGGCACTTACTCAGTCGCAGAACGAGTCAAATGACCTCATCGCCACACTGTCGCAAATTCAGGACGGTTTCGACCAAATCAATGAGGCCGAGGGGCGCGTGAACGTGGAGAACCGGCAGGGTGAGGGCGGCAACAGGCAGGCCATCGTGGAAAACATGGCGTTTATCCAACGTACACTCCGGCTTAACCGCGAACTCATCGCCAATCTGAAGCAGCAACTCCGGAATTCCAACCAGCGGGATGCCGCAACCAAGGCTAAACTCGAAGAAATGGTGGCTAACTTCACCAAACAATTGGAGGACAAAAGCAAGGAAATCGAAGAACTCCGGGCACAGCTCGCTGCCAAAGATATCCAGATTGCTGAACAAGGCGAACAAATCAACCAACTCAATGAGGACGTGAATGAGCTCGCCAAAAAGAACGAGGAAAAAGCACGCAAAGTGGAGGCGCAGGACAAAGAACTGCACACAGCCTACTATGTGTTCGGCACGAAAAAGGAATTGCGCGAACAGCGCATTATCGACGGACGCGATGTGTTGCAGAACAAGGACTTTAACAAGGATTATTTCACTCGCATCGACCTGCGCGTGACGAAAACCATCAAACTTTACTCCAAAAGTGCCAAACTCATGACCAACCATCCCGCCGGGTCGTATTCGCTCGAAAAGGATGCTCAGGGACAATATGTGCTGCGCATTACCAACCCGCAGAATTTCTGGAGTGTGAGCAAGTATTTGGTCATCACCGTAAAATAAACGCTTTTCGTCAGGCAGAGTTCCCGCTTCAGACCGGTGCGTAGATTGCCGATTTGGATTCCATACCTATAATTATGAAGATGCACAAGTGGTTAGCTTTTCCCCTTGCTATGTTGCTGCTGTTGAGTTCATGCAGTTACAGGCAGTTTAATGCCGTGGCAACCGGCAGTTCCGTGGGTGGCATGTTAGGTTCCAGCATTGGCGGTTTGGCCGGCGGGCCGCGTGGGTACGACACGGGGACATTGGCCGGCATGGTGATTGGCGGAGCCATAGGGGCTGCCGTTACGGCCCCCAAACAAAATGAGAGCGATTCCCGGACTTCGACCGCCGATGATGTATATGAAACGGAGGAGGTGCATTACGGAACTTACCGTAGTCCGAAGTACACTTCTCCAGCTGCCACTCGCGTTGATCTGTCAGAATTGGAGATTTGCAATGTGCATTTCCTGGATGCCAACAACAATGCCCGGCTTGATCAGGATGAGGAGGCTTGTATCGTGATGGACATTTACAACCGGGGCAACCGCACGCTCTACAATGTGACGCCTGCCATCACGTGCAGCAGTCGTCGCGTCAGCATCTCACCTGCCGCCACCGTGAACAGTTTGCAGCCAGGACAGGGCATTCGTTACCGCGCCTCGGTGAAGGCCAACCGGCGGCTGAAGGACGAGGCTGTGTTGTTCTATGTAAACTTTGGTTCGGGCAAGCAGACGGTAAAGGCCAAGACTTTCAAAATCCTGACTGGCAGGTAGTACAGCTCTTTCCCACCAAGTGAGAAACAGTTTCCATTGTGCGGATACCCTGTCCACATGATGGAAGCTGTTTTTCTGTGTGGCAGCTGTTCGTTGCCCGAGACTGTACGGATGGCGGGCAACTGGTAGTTGCAAAAGTGTACAAATGCAGGTGGGGACTTTTGGCTACATTTGAAGTCAGAACATTTTACACATTCGTCACACACCTGCTTGTACGTTAATAGTTTACCACATTCTCCCATGTTTACACACCACAAGGCCATTCTCAAATTGGGCATTCCCATTGCCATAGGACAGTTGGGCGTTATCGTAATGGGGTTTGCCGACACGGTAATGGTGGGCCGTTATAGCACCGATGCGTTGGCGGCCGCCTCGTTTGTCAACAGCGTTTTCAACCTCATCGCCTTTCTCTTGATGGGTTACAGTTACGGGCTGACTCCTTTAATCAGTTCCCTTTTCGGACGTGGAGAGCATCGTGAGGCCGGCACTACGTTGGCCCACGCCGTGGTGTGCAACCTCCTTTTTGCCTTTCTGCTCATGGGGCTGATGTTGGTAGGCTATTTCTGGCTGGATTGCATGGGGCAGCCTCCCCACCTCCTGCCTATTGTCCGTCCCTACTATCAGTGCGTGATGTATTCCATTCCCTTTCTTGCCTTCTTCAACGTGATGCGCCAGTTCACCGATGGCATCACCGACACAGCCACGGCGATGTGGGCTCTGCTTGCCGGTAATGCTCTGAACGTGGTGGGCAATTTCCTGTTGATTTATGGCATCGGTCCATTCCCCGAACTGGGCCTGACGGGTGCGGGGCTTAGCACTCTTTTCTCGCGTGTGGTGACGGCGGCCATCCTCTTGTCGGTACTTTGGTTTCGCCCTCGATATGCTTCCTTTCGTAAGGGTGTCCGTATGGCTGGCTACTCTTCGGCTGCACTCCGCCACATTAACCGGCAATCTTTACCCATTGCTTTGCAAATGGGCACGGAGAGCGGTGCTTTCACCTTCAGCGGCATCATGGCGGGGTGGTTGGGAGCAGTGGACTTGGCTTCGTTCCAAGTGATGGTGACCATCGGTACTCTTGGTTTCCTGCTTTATTACAGCTTTGGAGCGGGGTTGAGCATCCGTGTGGCAGCTTTCTACGGTGGGCACGACGCGATGCAGCTCCGCCAGACCACTCGTGCGGGGCGGCACATTCTGTTGGGAATGGCAGCTGTCTCGTCGCTGACCTTCCTCCTGTTGGGTAAAACATTGATTCAATCTTTCACAACCGACCCGGCTGTGATAACGCTCTGCATGGGGCTGATACCGCCCCTCATCTTGTATCAGCTTGGCGACGCTATGCAAATATGTTATGCTAATGCCTTGCGCGGAACAGCCCATGTGATGCCCATGATGTGGATAGCTTTCTTCAGTTATCTGGTGGTGAACCTCCCCGTGGCTTATTTGTTGGCGTTCTCTCTGGGACTTGGCTCGAAAGGGCTGTTTCTGGCGTTCAGTTGTGGACTGTTTGTGGCAGCTTTCCTTTTTTACAACCGTTATCAAGCCGTGGTACGCCGTGGATAACAGCCGTTTCCTGTTCTGATGGCTACAGTTCGCTGACAGTGCGTTCAAAATCAGCCGGGTCATTCAGCGATTTGTTGCGCATCTTCGAGCGGTAATTGTAGACTGTGGCGAGTGAGAAGTTCAGGAAATGGGCTATTTGCGAGGTGTCGGTAACCCCAAGCCGGATGAGGGCGAAGATGCGCAATTCTGTTGTAAGCCTGTTGTCATGGCGGGGCAGTATGCGGTAATCCGGTTGCAATAAATTGTTGAACTTCTGGATGAAATCGGGGAAAAGCGTGAGAAAAGCCTGATCAAAGTCATCGTAGAATTTATCCTGCTCTTCTTTGATGACAGCTTCGCTTTTCAGATTTTTTATCAGTTCGTCTGTACGATGTTCTTTCAGTAATCTGAGCGTATTTCTGCGGTAGCCTATAAGTGTTTCGAGGTAGTTGCGGCAGCGGTTCAGGTAGCGGGCGATGTATTCTTCTTTCACCTTGTCCGTCAGCTGCAATTCGGCATAGGTTTGTTGTAGCTCTTCATTGGCTTTTTGCAGCTTTTGCATGGTGTGCTGCATCTTTTCGTTAGTCTGTGCGAGTTCATCGTTGGTTTCAGCCTGTTGCTGACGCAGCAGACTGAGTTTTTTCATCTGTTTCCGCAAGTAGAGTATGCCTATGCTGAGTGCCAGCAGCAGGCCTGCGAGGATGTACGTGAAGAGGCGTTCCTGTTCGTGCTGTTCCCGTTCGTGTTCTTTGTACTGCTTGTCGATGATGGGGAAGATGTTCGATATTTCCACCGCCCGCAGGGCAGCCCGACAAAAGTTGGCATCTTCCATGGAGCAGATTAGATAGCTGTATGCTCTTTTAACTTCACCCTGTTCGTAGAGCTTGAGTGCAAGCAAGGGCAACGCCTGATACTCGGTGATGCCCCGTTTGATGTCCGCCTTGGCCGCCATGATGAGGTAGTGAATGGCTTCTTGCTGTTTGTTCATGGCTTCGTAGGCCATAGAGAGGGTAAAGCAGATGTAGGGGTCAGGCATATCCTCGCTCATCTTGCGGGCATGGGGCAATAGCAGTTCCACAGCCTGTTGCGGTTTCCCATTGGCGATGGCCTTGTCAGCTTCTACGATACTGCGTGTTTCCCCGGGGGTGTCGATAATGATGAGTGAATCGCGGTAAAGTGCCATTCGCTGTCCCCAGACTTTTCGGGGATTTGACAGTTTCACGTAAGAGCAAATCCAGCCGCACAGGGTACGCCAAGTACGGTAGTAATATAGACGCAATGCAGGGTTTTGTGCAGAAATCAGTTCCGTGTTGACTTGCTGGAGTTCTTTAACCGCCTCTCCGTAAAGAGCCGATATAGAGTATATTTCTGCTTGTCCGATGTGTAGGTAAGCCTCCAGTTCCGGGGTCTCCATAGCTTCCGGCGTGGCAGCAATCAAATCCAGATATACTTGTGCCGAGTCCGTCTGATAGTGTGAGTACAGGCTGAAGATTTCTTTGTAGATAGCAATCCGGTTTTGTCCGCTTGCCTGCTGCGATTGTTGTTTCAATCGTTCAATTTGTTCGTTGCGTCCGTTATGGTATGTAGCTTTATTTTCAACAATAGAGTCGAGTTGTTTGAGCTGAACTTCAGTAGCTTGGTCGAGCGGTGCATTTTGGGCACGAAGGGGAGGTGATAACAGCAGGACAATATACAATAAGACGTGTTTCATACAGCAGATTTGAGGCGGAAAGGTTAGAGAATGGAGCCGAAATGGGTCGTTGTTTGACTGCAAAGATAGCGCAAGGCGAGTGCAGGGAAAAGAAATCATGGAAGTTTTTGTTAACAAATAGATGTTTTTATTATTGAAGAATGATTGGGGAGAAACACGTTCCATTTGGTTGTTTTTTTCATTTGTTTGCTTTGAAACCATTTATATTTTTTGATATAGAAGTATATTTATTCTTGTTGGAAATCATAAGTTTTAGCCATAAAATACTTTATATTTTATCTTCATGAGCTTGCAGACTGTAGCTCCACAGCATAATTTTGCATCGAAACAAAAATGCGAAAGATTTCTCCATGAAAAAATACGCTTTGCTAACCTTGCTCATTTTATCTACGGTATCTTGCTTCAGTCGCAGGACTATGCAATCCGTACAGGTGCAGCCCGCTTTTTGGTGGAGCGGCATGGTAAACCCTTCCTTGCAAATCATGTTGCGGGCTGAAGGAGTAGGAAAGAGCGAGGTGAGCATAGAAGCGGCAGATATACAGATTGACAGTATATTCCGTCCGACCAACACAAACTATTTATTTATATATTTAAATGTAGGCAAGGCTGCTCCTTGCAAGTTTGACATTCAGTTGCGGCGTAACGGGAAAGTGCAGACCATTCCTTACGAACTCCGCCAGCGAGACCAGGCCGTGAAAGCGCAGGGTTTCGATGCCTCTGATGTAATCTACCTTCTCATGCCCGACCGCTTCGTCAATGGCAACACTTCTAACGATGTAGTGAAAGGACTCAAGGAGCAAACGGCAGGACAAGAGCCGGATGCCCGCCATGGTGGCGACTTGGAAGGCATGACGGCGGCATTGGACTATCTGTCCGACCTTGGTGTAACTGCTATCTGGCCCACGCCGTTGCAAGTCAACGATATGCCTTCGCACTCCTACCATGGTTATGCCATCACCGACTATTACGAAATCGACCCCCGTTATGGCGGCAACGAGGCTTACCGCCAGTTTGTGCAGCAGGCACACGCCAAGGGGCTGAAGGTAGTGCAGGACATGGTGTTCAACCATTGCGGCTCCGAGAACTTCCTTTTCACCGACCGACCAGACGACTCGTGGTTCAACAACCAAAGCCAGTATGTTCAGACAGGCTACCGCATTGCCGCTGTGGGCGATTCTCACGCTGTGGAAGCCGACCGCGTCAATGCCCAAGACGGATGGTTTGTCCAGGTCATGCCCGATTTGAACCAACGTAACCCCCACGTGATGCAGTACCTCATCCAGAACTCCATCTGGTGGGTGGAATACGCCGGCATCGACGGCATACGGCAAGACACTTACCCCTATGCCGACCGTGAAGCCATGGCGCGGTGGAATGAGGCCGTGCTGAAAGAATATCCCCACTTCAATATTGTGGGAGAAACGTGGATAAACCACAACGTCGGCGTGAGCTATTGGCAGAAGGACTCTCCTGTGGCCAAGGATAACTCCCTCCTGCCCACAGTGATGGACTTCCCCCTTATGGGGCTGCTCAACAGTTGTCTGGACGAGGAAACCAATGATTGGGACAAGGGCTTGGCACGCATCTATGAGTATCTGAGTCAGGACATCGTCTATGCTGACCCCATGCACCTGCTCACGTTCCTCACCAATCACGACACCGACCGCTTTGCCCGGGTGCCCGAACAGGCAGCCCAGACCAACCGTTACCGTCAGGCCATTACGCTGCTTCTCACCCTGCGTGGCATCCCCCAGCTATACTATGGCGACGAACTGGCCATGGCCGGCAACAAATCTAAGGGCGATGGTGCCTTACGGCAGAACTTCCCCGGCGGATTTCCCGGCGATGCTGTCAATGCGTTCAAGGGAGAAAACCTCACGCCGCTCATGCAGCAGACACTGGATCTGACCCGTCGCCTCCTCCGATGGCGCAGAGGAAATGAAGCCGTGGCCAAAGGAAGTTTCAAACACTATGCCATCAACCAAGGTGTCTATGTGTATGCACGGCAGTACAAAGGGCGCACAGTCACCGTTATCTTGAACGGAACAGACCACCCTGTGAACCTCAGCCTTGGCCGTTATGCGGAAGTGCTGCCCGCTTCGGTCGCAACCGATGTACTGACGGGACGCAAGGTCGACCTCTCGGGCGACTGTCTCCAGCTTGGCGTGCGCGCCACTTACGTTTTAGAATTTTAGGTACTTTCAAGTGTTTTATATTAGGTAATTAAGATTGGATAGGCTGTTCTTGACAGTTTACAAAGAGCAGTTTAAGTGTTTTAGGTAACAAACACATTAGTTGTTGGGACAGGCACTTCTTCGGGAGAAGAGGTGTCTGTGCTTTTTGAATCCCTGTCTGTCAGGAAACATTCTCCTTTTGGACATACAGGCTATTTTCTGTTCCTCCTGGGCCTGGGCAACGGTTTTCCGACTTGCCTTTTTTAACAACCCAAACAAGGCCAAATGCGTGGTAAGCCTTATTTTTGCCCGACACAAACGGAGCCTTGCAACGAGGACCCGACAATGTTTGATTTCAACTACCTTCTTTCCATGCTCGAAGAACTCATTCAGGCCGCCCTGCGTGCCGGCTGTGAAATCATGAAGATATACAACAGTCCTGAAACCGACTGGCAGGTGGAACGAAAGGCCGACAATTCACCTCTCACCCTGGCCGACCGGCGCAGCCACGACGTGATTGCCGAAGCACTCGCCGCCAGTCCCTTCCCCATGCTCAGTGAGGAGGGGGAAATACCGCCATACGAGGAGCGGAGTAGTTGGACAAGACTGTGGATTGTCGATCCGCTGGATGGAACCAAGGAGTTCCTGAAGCGGAACGGCGAGTTCACCGTCAATATAGCCCTTGTGGAAAACGGTACGCCGACGCTCGGCATTATTTATGCTCCAGCTTTGTACCGAATCTATTGGGGAGTACAAGGAGAAGGGGCTTTCATGGCAGAGGTTGACCCTGAGGATATGGGCATCCGCCCGGAGCAGCGATTACCCCTGCATCAGGAGCGA
Organism: uncultured bacterium; assembly: GCA_945867195.1. GTDB lineage: Bacteria > Bacteroidota > Bacteroidia > Bacteroidales > Bacteroidaceae > Alloprevotella. The sequence goes on from CAMBHR010000027.1 coordinate 10,040, forward strand.
CAAACCGCCACTTGCCGCGTGGTAGCCTCCCGTTCCCATCTCTCACCTGAGACAGAGCAATTCATCCACCGCCTTCGCCAAGCCCATTCCCATGTGGAGACCCTCAGCGCAGGCAGTTCGCTCAAGATATGCCTTGTGGCCGAAGGACGGGCCGACGTATATCCGCGTTTGGCTCCCACCATGGAGTGGGACACGGCGGCCGGGCACGCCATCGCCTTGGCAGCCGGATGCCGTATCACCGATGTGCAGACCGGATTGCCACTCTTATATAATAAGGAGGACCTTCACAACCCCTGGTTCGTTGTTGAGCGTTAACTCCACCCGTGCTCTTCCAGTCGGTTTACTTGACACAAATCGCTAAACTACATTTGCATGACATTTCAAGTAATTTTTGTGCTCATAGTCCTTGCCTTGGTGATATTCGCCTTGGTGAAGGACCAGATGCGTCCCGGATTGGTTCTTCTGTCCGGTGCCGTGTCATTCCTTTGTGCCGGCATACTCACCCCCAAGGAGCTTTTGGAAGGATTTTCCAATAAAGGCATGATTACAGTGGCCATGCTCTTCTTGGTGAGCGAGGGTGTGCGTCGTTCCGGCCTGTTGGAGGAGATGCTGCGGCGGCTGTTGCCTCACGGGAAGCAAGCCAGCGGTGTCCGTGCCGTGCAGTTGCGGATGTTGCCCACCGTTTCCTTCATTTCAGCCTTCCTCAACAACACCCCGGTCGTTGTCATTTTCGCCCCGATGCTCAAGCGTTGGGCCGAGAAGCACGGAGTGTCCGCCACCAAGTTGCTCATCCCCCTTTCCTACGCCACCATCCTTGGCGGAGTCTGCACCCTCATTGGCACCAGTACCAACCTGGTGGTCCATGGCATGGTCATCGATGCAGGCTTCCAGGGTTTCAGTATGTTCGAGTTGGGCAAGGTCGGCATCATCGTCACTGCGGTGGGCCTGACCTACGTTTGGCTTTTCTCTGGCAAACTGTTGCCCGACCAGCGCAAGGGCTCTGACGAACAAACCCTTGAGGCCGAGCGCGACAAAGGACTGCATCGCATCGAAGTCGTGCTGGGCGCGCGTTTCCCCGCCATCAACAAGCGCATCTTCGACTTCGATTTCAAGCAAAAATACGGAGCCTTGGTACTGGCGTTGCGTCGCGGTGGTGAAACGAAAATCATGCATGATATGCGCCGCGAGCGTTTTCATGAAGGCGACACCCTCGTGCTTTTGGCCGACGACTCCTTCATGCAGAACTGGGGCGATTCCTCCTTCTTCCTCATGGTGTCCAACGGAAAGGCGCCCGAGGTGAAAATGCCCGTGTGGAAGCGGTGGCTGTCCGTAGGTCTGTTGGCACTCATGATAATCGGGGCCACTTTGGGCGAGCTTCCTGCCGTCCAGCGTGCCCTTCCCGGAATACGTCTGGATATGTTCTTCAGCGTCTGTGTTGTTTCCATCCTGATGGCGTGGCTCAATATGTTTCCGGCGCGCAAGTACACCAAATTCATCTCGTGGGACATCCTTGTCACCATAGCCTCCGCCTTTGCCATCAGCCGTGCCATGCAAAATTCCGGCATGGCCGATGCCGTGGCCACCTTTGCCGTCGGGCTGAGCAGCCATTACAGTCCCGTTGTGTTGCTTGCCGTGGTATTTGTCATCACCAATTTGTTCACCGAGCTGATGACCAACAATGCTGCGGCGGCCTTGGCGTTTCCCATTTCCCTTTCCATTGCCGAACACATGGGCGTGAGCCCCATGCCCTTCTTTGTCACCATCTGCATGGCCGCTTCCGCCAGTTTCAGCACCCCCATCGGTTACCAGACCAACCTGATCGTCCAAGGTGTCGGCAACTACCGTTTTGCCGACTTCGTCCGCATCGGTCTTCCTCTCAATCTGCTGACATTAGTCATCACCGTGCTGTTCGTCCCCCTGTTCTGGCCATTCTAACATCAAGATATGAAGAAAATAATCAACCCCTTCGTCCACCTGGACGGCTATAACTGTTTCGGTTGCGCCCCCGGCAATCCCCTGGGCGTCAAAATGGAATTTTTTGAGGACGGCGACGACATCGTGAGCCTGTGGCAGCCGCGCCCCGAGTACCAAGGCTGGCTCAACACCCTTCATGGCGGCATTCAGAGCGTGTTGCTCGACGAAATATGCGGATGGGTCGTCATGCGCAAACTGCAAACAGCCGGTGTCACTTCCAAGATGGAAACCCGTTTCCTCCGTCCTGTCAGCACAGACGAGCCGCAGCTCATCCTGCGGGCACACATCACCTCGCAGCGTCGCAACATCGTGACCATCGAAGCCACGTTGTCCGACTCCTCCGGCCAAATCTGCAGTCAGGCCGTCTGCACCTATTTCACCTTCCCCCGCGAAAAAGCCGCGCACGATATGCACTTCAACGGTTGCAAGGTAGAGTCCTGATGCCGTTTGGTTATTAGTACATAGGCAACGTCCCCCTTCTGTGCCGATAGCCTGCTATCCGTTTTCCGGGAGCGAAACTTGCAGGCCGTCGATACGGATTTTCTCCTCCGCCGCCAGCATTTGCAACGCTTTGTCGCGCACTTGTGGCAGAAAGTCCTCCGTCAGCAAATCCTTCAGGCTGTGGGCCGCCCCGTCGGCCAGCACTTGCAACATCTTTTCCGCGCACTGCTTCACCGCCTCCTTCGGGGCCGGAGTGGCAGTGCCTTTTTTGTTCGCCAGACACACGTCGCATCCTCCGCAGTCGCCGGCATCATCGTTGAAGTAGCGGAGCAGGTAGCGGCTGCGGCACATATCCTGTTGCGTCATGTAGCCCGTCATGGCCTCGATACGTTTGCGGTACACCTCGCGCCGCTGTTCGTAGACGTTGTGCGGGATTTCCACGTAGCGAGTGTCCACCCGCCGCATCGTGTACGTGATTTGCGGCGTGTGGTTACGTGGAATGTAATTCAGGATGCGGTACATGTTGAGGTTGCGCAGCAGTTCGTACACCTTTTCCCCGCTTATGTTGCAGAGTTCCCCCAGCCGCTCTTCTTCAATCGGCACATAGTCGGCAAAGAAGCCCCCGTTGATGCGCAGCAGCGCGTTGAGTACCGAGTCCTCCTCTCTGTTCAGGTAGTGTACGTTGTATAGCTCGTCGCGTTGCAGAATGAAAATCACGCGCGAGGTGTTTTCCCCTTCGGGGTTATAGTGGATATATCCCGCCTGCGTGAGCAGGTTCAGCGCACTTTCCAGTAGCACCGGAAAGTGGTGGAACACGTGGCAGAAGCGTTCTGTGTTGAAGTTGAAAGTACGCCCTTCGGCTTCCCCCTCGCCGATTTGGAAAAACGAAGAAAGGTCCGTATAGACCTTGCGTATATAGTCCTTTTCGGGAAAAGTCTGTGCAATTCTCGTTTGCAGTTTTTGGGCATCCCCCCTTTGGCATAGCAACACCGCGTAAGCCCTCAGTCCGTCGCGTCCGCCGCGTCCGGCCTCTTGGAAATAGGCTTCCGGCGAGTCCGGCACATCCATGTGGACCACCAGCCGCACGTCCGGTTTGTCGATGCCCATGCCGAAAGCGTTGGTCGCCACCATCACCCGTGCATCGTTGCACTGCCAAGCCTGTTGGCGCATATCCTTGTCGAGCGTCGTCAGTCCGGCGTGGTAGTTCAGCGCGCTGATACCCTGTTGGCGCAGCCACTCCGCCAGTTCCCCCGTGTTCTGCCGGTTGCGGGTGTACACGATGGCCGAGCCCTCCACCCGGTTCAGGATATGCAGCAGTTCCCCGTGTTTGTCGTTGGTCTGTCGCACCACATAGTGCAGGTTGGGCCGTGCAAAGCTCATGCGGAACACCTTGCCGTCGGTGAAATTCAGGCGCAGGCAGATATCCTTCACCACCTCCTCGGTGGCAGTGGCGGTCAGTGCCAATACGGGCACCTCCGGCAGCAATCGGCGCATATCCCCTATGCGCAGGTAGTGCGGACGGAAGTCGTAGCCCCACTGCGAGATGCAGTGCGCCTCGTCCACCGTGATCAGACACACCTTCATGCGGCTCACCTTGTTCAGGAACAGCGGTGTGGCCAACCGTTCGGGCGACAGGTAGAGAAACTTGTAGGCACCGAATATGGCGTTGTCCAAGTGGCGCAAAATCTCCTCGCGTGTCTGTCCCGAGTAGACGGCTGCCGCCTGGATGCCCTTCAGCCGCAGGTGCTGCACCTGGTCCTTCATCAAGGCAATCAGGGGTGTGACCACGATGCACAGCCCCTCCATCGCCATGGCCGGCACTTGGAAGGTGATGCTCTTGCCGCCCCCCGTAGGCATCAGGCCCAGGGTGTCGTGGCCTGCTGCCACGCTGCGGATAATGTCGGCCTGTATGCCCCGGAAGTCGGGGTAGCCCCAATATTGTCTGAGGATAGACTTGAATTGCTCCATGAAAAGTGCCGGCTGCTTCGCCGTTCGTTCGTTGCCTGTGCGCTGTTCCCGTCCCGTCCTCCGCAGCCTTCATCCCGGCTGCGGAGCGTAGCTTTGGCCGGTCGGGAAATGCGCCGTCGGCATCAGTCTGCCGACGGGCGGATGTCGTCAATCTGCAGTTGCACCTCGCCCCGTTTGTGCGAGTTCTCCTCGATGGTGTAGCAAATGTCGAAGGCGCGTTTCGTCTTGATGAACCGTGCCTGTGAACTCTGGCCGAAGGCGATGCCGTTCATCACGTTGTTGCTCTTGTTGTCCACCAGCTCCAGCTTGATGTGTTCCTGTCCGCGTCCTACCACCTTGCTCGTGCCGTAGTCATACACCTTGCGGGTGCAGAACACTGGTTTCGGGTTTCCCGGCCCGAAGGGAGCGAAGCGTCTCAGCTGTTGGTAAAAGCGGAAGGTGACATCCTTGAAATCCAGCTCCGCGTTGATTTCGAGTGTCGCTTCGGTCTGCTCGTCCAGGATGTGTTCCGTCACGTAGTCCTCAAACCGCCGGCTGAACTCCGGCACATTCTCCACCGGCAGCGTCAGTCCCGCCGCGTAGGTATGTCCGCCGAAGTTCTCGAGCAGGTCCTCGCAGCTCTGCACCGCCTTGTACACGTCGAAGCCCGACACCGAGCGTGCCGAGCCCGTGGCCATGCCCTCCGAGCGCGTCAGCACCACCGCCGGGCGGTAGTACTGTTCCGTCAGTCGTGAAGCCACGATGCCTATCACCCCCTTGTGCCACGCCTCGTTGTAGATGACGATGCTTCGCCGTTCGTCCAGAGCGGGCAGGTCCTTCACCTGTTCCATGGCCTCCTCGGTCATCTGTTTGTCCAGGTCCTTTCGTGCCTCGTTGTACAGGTTGATGCGTCCCGCCTTTTCCAGGGCGGCGGCATAGTCCTTCTCCACGAGCAGTTCCACGGCCTCCTTGCCGTTCTGCATCCGTCCTGAGGCATTGATGCGCGGCCCTATTTTGAAGATGATGTCGTTCATCGTCAGTTCGCGGTCGGCCAGTCCGCACACCTCCACGATAGCCTGAAGCCCGATGCCCGGGTTGGAGTTCAGGCAGCGCAGTCCATGGTAGGCCAGTATGCGGTTTTCGCCCATCACGGGCACGATGTCCGACGCGATGCTCACGGCGCAGAGGTCAAGCAGCTGGTTCAGCTTGTTGAACTCGATGCCGTTGTTCAGGGCAAAAGCCTGCATGAACTTGAAGCCCACGCCGCATCCCGACAGGTCGGTGTACGGGTAGCGGTTGTCCTTCCGTTTCGGGTTGAGGATGGCCACGGCGCAGGGCAGTTCCTCGTCCGGCACGTGATGGTCGCAGATGATGAAATCGATGCCCAGCTCCTTGGCGTAGGCAATTTCCTCGATGGCCTTGATGCCGCAGTCGAGCACGATGATGAGGCCCACGCCCGTTTCGGCGGCAAATTCCACGCCTTTGCGTGAGATGCCGTACCCCTCATCGTAGCGGTCGGGAATGTAGTAGTCGATGTTAGAGTAGTACTGTCGCAGAAATTTGTAAACGAGCGCCACTGCCGTGCAGCCGTCCACATCGTAGTCGCCGTACACCATGATTCTTTCCTTGCGTCCCATGGCCAGGTTCAAGCGGTCCACCGCCTGCTGCATGTCGTTCATGAGGAAAGGGTCGTGAAGTTCGGTCAGCTGTGGACGGAAAAAGTGGCGGGCTTGTTGCACCGTGCAGATGCCGCGCTCGAAGAGCAGTCCCGCCAGCGAAGGGTGAATGCCCAGTTCGCCGGCCAGGGAAGCCTGAGCCGCTGCGGTGGCCGCATCGGGTGCTTCGTAGTGCCATTTGTAGTTCATGCTGATATATCATTTTTATTTTGTGCTTGTGATGAAAAGAGGAGTGATGCCCATTCTTCGCGAGCGCATGGGATGCGCCGCAGTGGGGCATACGGTCTGCTAAAGTAGGCATAAATTGTCATATATGGCCTATCCGGCAGCGTTTTTACGTTCTTTTAAAATTCCGCCTTTTGGAATATGCGGGCATCGGACTAGTTCCTTGGTGGCTGCCGGACGGCTGGCTGTTGCGTCTGTAGAACAGTGTCAGACGGTGGGGTAGGGCAGTCGGCGAAATGTTAAAACGAAAAATCCCGATTTGGCTCTTTGCGCGCGAATGCCTATCTTTGTCAACACAGAAGGAGGAAGACCCCGAAAGCCGGCATCTTCCTCTTTTTTATACCCTTTTCTCGGCAGAAAAAAGTCCCGGACTTGTGATGACAACTCCTTGAGTTGTTTTTTCAAGTCGCCGAGTCGTGACGGCAAGTCGCCGAGCCGTGACGTTTACTGCTGCGAAGAATATTATGAAAGGTTAAAAATGTTAATGTTGAAAGTCGTCCGGCAGGGCCTTATCGGGGGCTTTGCGCGGCCTTTGCCGCCATCGGCCCCTCAGCAGCGGCCTGGCACGTGTCGGGTGCTGCCATTCCGCCGCCGTCCGTTACGGGCGAATCGGGCAGTCCGGCCGTGACGCTTTCCTTTTCCGTTGTCCCATGAAGTATCTCGAATTCACTTTCACTACCCGTCCCGCCACGGAAGCCGTGCAGGACGTGCTGGCTGCCGTGTTGGCGGAAATAGGTTTCGACAGCTTTGTCCACACCGACGAGCTGGACCGTCCGGCCATAGAGCGTTCCCCCAACCCCGAAGAGCCCATGCTGGCCGAAAAGGCAGGCGAGGACCATTTCCGTTGTTACATTCAGCAGTCGCTTTTCAGCAAGGAAGCCCTGGACGAAACACTGGACGCTTTCCCTCTGCCCGACGTGGAAATTTCCTACACCATGGCCGAGGCCGAGGATAAGGACTGGAACGAAGAGTGGGAGAAGAACTATTTCCAGCCACTCGTGGTCGATGGCCGCTGCGTCATAGCCGGCACCTTCCACAAGGACGTGCCGCAGGCCGAGTACAGCATCTTCATCAATCCCCAGATGTCCTTCGGCACCGGCCACCACGCCACCACCTCGCAGATGATAAGCCGTTTGCTCACGGACGACATCAGGGGTCGTGAGGTGCTTGACATGGGTTGCGGCACCGGCATCCTGGCCATCCTGGCTCGAATGCGCGGGGCGCATCACTGCGTGGCCATCGACGTGGACGAGTGGTGCGTGAAGAACTCCCTCGAAAACATCGCCCTCAACCACCTCGACGGCATCGACGTGGAGCTGGGCAATGCCGCGTCGCTGGCCGGCAAAGGCCCGTTCGACTTGGTCATCGCCAACATCAACCTCGGCATCCTGCTCAGCGACCTGAAATACTACGTGCCCGTCATGAAGCCGCACGCCTATATATATATGAGCGGTTTCTACGACACCGACGTGCCGCAACTTCTGGCCGAGGCCGAAGCGCAGGGGCTGACGCTCGTTGACCAGCACGTGCTGGACGGTTGGGCCTGCATCAAGCTGGTCAAAAATGCCGGTTGACACTGGCGGGATCAACCGGCGCAACGGCGCACCCCGTTACCCGGCGGCACACACCGCCCCATCCGCTCAAAAATCCGGGAGGAATGTATATATTTCGTATATTCCTCCTATTTTATGCAGAAAAATCAATAAGAACTGGCATTTTTCGTGAATAACCCTTTAGAATTTGCGTAATATTGTATATTTGCACCCTCAAAACTCAACAAACCAAGCTATGAGCAAACGAATGCAACGGCTGGAAGTGCTGCGCGTGATTTTGGCCAGCAGCTCCATGGGCAGCCATGAAGACATATTGACAGAACTCGCCCGCAACGGATGGGACGTGACCCAGGCCACCCTGTCGCGCGACTTGAGCAAGTTGCACGCGGCCAAGGTGCTGAGCGAAAACGGCTACCGTTACATCCTGCCCGACCATCCCCTGTATCGGCGTACGGTGAGCCCCGACGTGGTGCCCCAGTACCTGCGCAACACGGGCTTCCTCTCCATTGACTTTTCCGGTCCCCTTGCCGTGCTCCACACCCGTCCGGGCTATGCCGGCGGTTTGGCATCGGACATCGACAGTCATCAGCTGTCCACCGTAGCGGGCACCATCGCCGGCGACGACACCATCATGGTTGTTATCCGCGAGCAAGCCGAGAGGCAGGAGTTTATCGACGAGTTGGCCACGGTGATACCCGCCGTGAAGAGCCTGCTGCTCTGACCGTCGCGGCCTGTGCGCCACCTGCCGACAGACAATTTGACACAAATATTACATACCCTATATCATATCAACCCCTTTGTATGGAAGAATACAACGATGGAATCAGCGTTATCGTAGCTGATGCAAGTCATGAGAAATACGTTGACACTATACTCCAGACCATTACCGACGCCGCCAAGGTGCGCGGCTCCGGCATTGCCAGCCGTACGCACGAGTACGTCGCTACCAAAATGAAGGAGCGCAAGGCCATCATCGCCCTTTACGGCGAGGAGTTCGCCGGCTTCTGCTACATAGAAAGTTGGGAGAACAAGCACTACGTGGCCAACTCCGGTCTGATTGTCGTGCCCAAGTTCCGTGGCCATCACCTGGCCACGCGCATCAAGCGGCTTGCCTTCTCGCTGAGCCGCGTGCGTTGGCCCCACGCCAAGATATTCGGGCTTACCAGTTCGGGCGCGGTGATGCGCATCAACACCTCCCTGGGCTACGTGCCCGTGCCTTTCAGCGAACTGACGCAGGACGAAGAGTATTGGAAAGGCTGTGGCACCCCCGAAGATCCCTGCTGCATCAACTGCGACGTGTTGGCGCGCACCGGACGCAAGTACTGCGTCTGCACCGGTATGCTCTTCGATCCCGAACGCCATCCCGGCAAGCCCCTACCCGTGGAAATCCCACAGGACGTGCTCGACTTTATCCGCGAAAACGAGCAGGCATAGCGAGCCTTAGGCCCTGTGAGCCGCGCGGCGAAGCCCGGCCTGCGGCCACGTCGCCATCCCCCATTCCCCATCATCCCCTCCATCTCCATCCCAACAAGTTATTCCCATGAAAAAGAAAGTTGTGGTCGCCTTCAGCGGCGGTCTGGACACCTCCTATACCGTGATGTACCTGGCCAAGGAAAAAGGCTACGAAGTATATGCCGCCTGTGCCAACACCGGTGGCTTTAGCGAAGAACAACTCAAGACCAACGAAGAAAACGCCTACAAGTTGGGCGCGAAACAGTACGTTACGCTCGATGTTACCCACGAATACTACGAGAAGAGCCTCAAGTTCATGGTCTACGGCAACGTGCTGCGCAACAATGTCTACCCCATCTCCGTGTCGTCCGAACGTATTTTCCAGGGCATGGCCATTGCGCGCTACGCCAAGGAAATCGGAGCCGATGCCATCGCCCACGGTTCCACGGGAGCCGGCAACGACCAGGTGCGGTTCGACATGACTTTCCTCGTCATGTGCCCCGACATGGAAATCATCACCCTCACGCGCGACGGCAACCTGAGCCGTAAGGAGGAGGTGGACTACCTCAACGCCCATGGCTTCAACGCCGACTTTGCCAAGCTGAAATATTCCTACAACGTAGGCATCTGGGGCACCAGCATCTGCGGTGGTGAAATCTTGGACTCCGCTCAGGGATTGCCCGAGGAGGCTTATCTCAAACAAGTGACCAAAGACGGCACGGAAGAGCTGCGGCTGACTTTTGAACACGGCGAGTTGAAGGCCATCAACGGAGTGCGCTACGATGACCCCATCAAGGCTATCTGCAAGGTGGAGGAAATCGGCGCAGCCTACGGCATTGGCCGTGATATGCACGTGGGCGACACAATTATTGGCATCAAGGGGCGCGTGGGATTTGAGGCCGCCGCGCCTGCACTCATCATCGGCGCACACCGTTTCTTGGAGAAGTACACACTGTCCAAGTGGCAGCAATATTGGAAGGACCAAGTGGCCAACTGGTACGGCATGTTCCTCCACGAAAGCCAGTACCTCGAACCCGTGATGCGCGACATCGAGGCCATGCTCACCAGCTCGCAGCGCCATGTCAACGGCACGGCTATCCTGCAACTGCGTCCCCTCGGTTTCAGCACCGTGGGCGTGGACAGTCCCGACGATCTCGTCAAGACGAAGTTCGGCGAATACGGCGAAACGCAGAAGGGATGGACGGCAGACGATGCCAAGGGATTCATCAAGGTGCTCAGCACACCCCTCCGAGTGTTCTACGCCAACCATTCCGAAGACTGATTTCCGCTCATCCGCTGACTCCTTTATATATATGGTGATTCGACTTTCTGAACTTCAGAAAGTTGAATGTTATAAGGTGATGCTCGCTTCGCTCTCAGGTTATGAGGTTATAATGATACTGTTCGCGGCGGATTTAGTCCTCTTGACGAGATGCTTTATAACCTATAACCTAATCTCTCATAACCTCTGAAACTTATTATGATAAGAATAGGTATCATAGGCGGTGCCGGCTATACCGCCGGCGAACTCTGCCGCCTCCTGCTCAACCACCCCGAGGCAGAAATCGTATTTGTCAACAGCGAAAGTAACGCTGGCAACTGCCTGACCGACGTTCACGAGGGGTTGTACGGCGAAACCGACTTGCGCTTTACCGACCAGTTGCCTTTCGACGATGTGGACGTGGTGTTCTTCTGCTTCGGACACGGCAAGAGTACGCAGTTCCTCAGCCAACACTACATCCCGGCCGACGTGCGCATCATCGATTTGGCGCAGGACTTCCGGCTGGAGGCCGAGGATAACGACTACGTCTACGGACTGCCCGAACTCAACCGCCCGCAGCTGTGCGGCGCGCTCCACGTGGCCAATCCCGGTTGCTTTGCCACCTGCATCCAGCTCGGACTCCTTCCCTTGGCCGAAGCCGGCTTGCTGCGCGGCGATGTGGCCGTCAATGCCATCACCGGTTCCACGGGGGCAGGGGTCAAACCCGGCAGTACCACGCACTTCTCCTGGCGTTCGGGAAACATGAGTATCTATAAGGCGTTTGAACATCAGCATGTGCCCGAAATCAAGCAGTCGCTGCGGCAACTTCAACCCGGCTTCGCTGGCGAAATCGACTTCATCCCCTACCGGGGCGACTTCCCGCGCGGCATCTTCGCCACAGAGGTGATCTCCTGCGACGCACCGCTGGAGGAAATCGAAGGATATTACCGCGACTTCTACAGCGAGGCGGCATTTACCCACTATGTGGACCGCCCACTTGACATGAAGCAGGTGATAAACACCAACAAGTGTCTGCTCCATGCCGAGCGGCACCGCGACAAGCTGCTCGTCACGGCCTGCATCGACAACCTGCTCAAAGGAGCTTCCGGACAGGCGGTGCAGAACATGAACCTCATGTTCGGGCTGGAAGAAGACACGGGGCTACGCCTGAAGCCCGTTGCCTTCTGAACCGAGCCTGTTTACTCACTTCCCGTAACGCCTCTCAAACAACCATTTCATGAATTTATTTCCCGTATATCCTCTTTTCGACATCCACATCGTCAAAGGCCAGGGTTGCCATGTGTGGGACGACAAAGGACAAGAATATCTCGACCTCTACGGCGGGCATGCCGTCATCAGCATCGGTCACTGCCATCCCCACTATGTGGAGAAACTCCAGCAGCAGTTGCAGACGCTGGGCTTCTATTCCAACTCCGTGGTCAACGGTTTGCAGGAACAACTCGCCGAACGTCTGGGCCGCCTCTGCGGTTATCCCGACTATCAGCTCTTTCTCATCAACTCCGGTGCCGAGGCCAACGAAAATGCCCTGAAACTCGCCTCTTTCCACACGGGGCGCAAGCGTGTGCTGGCGGCTTGCAAAGCCTTTCACGGCAGGACCTCGCTCGCCGTGGAGGCTACTGACAATCCGCGCATCGTGGCACCCGTCAACAACAACGGACACGTGACATTTCTCCCCTTAAACGATTTGCAAGCCTTTGAGGCCGAGTTGCAGAAGGGTGATGTGGCCGCTGTCATCGTGGAGTGCATCCAAGGGGTGGGCGGCATCCGTATGGCAACCCCAGAGTTCATGCAGGGACTCCGCCGCCTGTGCGACGAAACTGGCACTGTGCTCATCTGCGACGAGATACAATGCGGCTACGGTCGCTCGGGGCGTTTCTTCGCCCACCAGCATTTGGGCGTGAAGCCCGACCTCATCACTTGTGCCAAAGGCATCGGCAACGGATTTCCCATGGGAGCCGTGCTCATAGCCCCACATTTTGAGGCTACCTACGGCATGTTGGGCACCACCTTCGGCGGCAATCACCTGGCCTGTACGGCTGCGTTGGCCGTGCTCGACGTGATGGAAAACGAAAAGCTCGTGGAGAACGCGGCCACCGTGGGGCGTTTCCTTCTGGACGGCCTCCGGGAGTGGCAACAGCGCAATCCGCACATCACCGACGTGCGCGGCGAAGGACTGATGATAGGCGTGGAGTTCGATGCGCCCATCAAGGAGTTCCGGAACCGACTGGTGCATGAGCAGCACGTGTTCACCGGTGCCGCATCCACCAACATCCTGCGCCTGCTCCCGCCCCTGACGCTCACCCTCGACGAGGCTGCCGAGGCACTTCGCCGCCTGCAAGCCTGAAATGCTTTACAATACGTCTGAAAGCCGGATTTCACCCTCGAAATCCGGCTTTTTTGACGAAAAATCGGCTTTCCAGAAACCAAAATCAACATTCTTTACATTTATTCATGAAGGGAAAACCGCGAAAAGCCCGTATTTTTGCCCCATCGCCGACTGTGCCGGCTGCGGCAGTCGCTGTTCTGATTTCTTGCAGTTTAACCTACAAACCAATACGTACATGAGAAAAATCCTGTTCACCCTTATTGTATGCTTGGCCTCCCTCACAGCGCAGGCGCAAAGCACCCCGCACGCCATCGGCATACACTTCGGCGGCTCCACTTCCGACCTGGAATACCAATACCATTTCAACAAGAAGAACTTCTTCGACCTTACCGCCGGCTTGTTCAACCTCGACGAGGGTTTCGCCTTTCAGGGCGTTTACAACTGGAACATCCGGCAATGGCCCGACTGGACACCGGACTTTGCCACGTGGAAATTCTGGGGAGGCTTCGGTGCGGGTATAGGCTACTACGACCATCAAGAACACGACGGCCTTTTCCTCGGCCCGGTCGGCACCCTGGGCTTCGGTTTCACCCTGAAAGACATCCCCCTCACCTTCGGCGTGGACTACCGCCCCATGGTGGCCTTCAATCTCGGCGATGACCTCGACATCATAGACCGTGGCTTCCGCAACATTGGCGTTACGCTGACCTATCGCTTCTGACATTTCTGAGACCTTTGCGTTCTCCCTTGGCAGAAATACGTACTTTTGCTGCCGAAACCAAACCGAAAACAAACAACCCACTTATCATTACTCCATGGTCAAGATAACAAAAGAGGCTGCCCTTCACTATCACGAAATGGGCAAGCCCGGAAAAATCGAAGTAGTGCCCACCAAGCCCTACCGCACCCAAACCGACCTTTCATTGGCTTATTCCCCCGGCGTGGCCGAGCCATGTCTTGAAATACAGCAGAACCCGCAGGACGCTTACCGCTACACCAACAAGGGAAACCTCGTGGCCGTCATCTCCAACGGAACTGCCGTGCTCGGACTGGGCGACATTGGTGCCATGAGCGGCAAGCCCGTGATGGAAGGCAAGAGCCTCTTGTTCAAAATCTACGCCGGTGTCGACGCATTCGACATCGAGGTGGACGAGAAAGACCCGGAGAAATTCATTTCAGCGGTCAAGGCCATTGCGCCCACCTTCGGCGGCATCAACCTCGAGGACATCAAAGCGCCAGAGTGCTTTGAGATAGAGCGTCGCCTGAAGGCAGAGCTTGACATCCCCGTCATGCACGACGACCAGCACGGCACCGCCATCATCTCGGCAGCCGGTTTGCTCAATGCCCTCCTTGTGGCCGGCAAGAAGATAGAGGATGCCAAAATTGTGGTGAACGGTGCCGGCGCAGCCGCCATCTCTTGCACCCGCCTCTACTGCGCCTTCGGTGCGAAGCACGAAAACGTGGTCATGCTCGACTCCAAGGGCGTCATCACCGCCGACCGCGAAAACCTCAACGAACAGAAACGCGAATTTGCCACCCACCGCACCGACGTGCATACCCTGGCCGAGGCCGTCAACGGGGCCGATGTTTTCGTGGGTCTGTCGAAGGGTAACGTACTGACGCAGGACATGGTGCGCTCCATGGCTTCCAACCCCATCATCTTCGCCCTGGCCAATCCCGTGCCTGAAATTTCTTACGAAGATGCCATGGCCGCCCGTCCCGACGTGCTGATGAGCACCGGGCGCACCGACTATCCCAACCAAATCAACAACGTCATCGGTTTTCCCTACATCTTCCGTGGCGCACTCGACACCGCTGCGCGCGCCATCAACGAGGAAATGAAAATGGCCGCTGTCCGCGCCATTGCCGACCTGGCCCGCCGTCCCGTGCCCGACATCGTGAACCGCGCTTACCACGTGCGCAACTTCACCTTCGGCCCCGACTACTTCATACCCAAGCCCGTTGACCCCCGACTCATCACCGAGGTCTCCATGGCCGTGGCCAAGGCAGCCATGGACAGCGGCGTGGCCCGCAAACCCATCACCGACTGGAAAGCCTACCGTCAGGGGCTGCGCGAGCTCATGGGGCAAGAGTCGAAGTTCACCCAGAACCTCTACGACACCGCACGCTCCAACCCCAAGCGCGTGGTATTCGCCGAAGGAACCCACCCCACGATGCTCGAAGCCGCCGTCCGCGCCAAAGAGGAGGGCATCTGCTTCCCCGTGCTGCTGGGCAACGATGTGCAAATCCACAAGATTGCCGAAGAACTCAAACTCAACCTCGACGGCATCGAAATCCTTAATCTCCGCAACGATACCCAGAACGAACGCCGCCACCGTTACGCACAACTGTTTGCCCAGAAGATGGAACGCAAGGGCTACACGCCGCAAGAGGCGGAGGACAAGATGTACGAGCGCAACTACTTCGGCATGATGATGGTGGAGACGGGCGAGGCGGACGCCTTCATCACCGGTCTGTACACCAAGTACTCCAACACCATCAAGGTGGCCAATGAAGTAATCGGCATTCGCCCGGGCTACAAGCACTTCGGCACGATGCACCTCATCAATACGAAAAAAGGTATTCTCTTTGTGGCCGATACACTCATCAACCGCCATCCCGACGAGGACACGCTCTACGACATAGCCCGCCTTTCGGCTTCCACGGTGCGCTTCTTCAACCGCACACCGACCATTGCCATGCTGTCCTACTCCAACTTCGGTACCGACACGGAAGGCAGTGCCGAACGGGTGCAGCACGTCATCGAGCGTATGCACCGCGAATTTCCCGATTTGGCCATTGACGGGGAAATGCAGCTCAACTTTGCCATGGACAAAGAGCTGCGCGATGAAAAATATCCCTTCAACACCATCAAGGGCATGGATGTGAATACACTGGTGTTCCCCAACCTGTCGGCAGCCAACTCTTCGTATAAAATCATCAAGGCTCTCTACGACGAAGGAGAGGTGGTGGGCCCCATCCAGATGGGACTGAACAAACCCATTCACTTCACCGACTTTGAATGTTCCGTCCGCGACATCGTGAACATCACCGCCGTGGCTGTCATCGATGCCATCGTGGAACAAGTAAAGAAATCCTGACCCTCGGGAGTGCAGGGCCTTTTCCCGAAAGGGCGAAGGCCCGCTTCTCCACCGGCACTCGTGTCCCGCACACCCACTTCTCAGGCAACCATCGTCAGGGTGGCGTGCGGTGCAGGAGGAGCCGGATTCTTTTTTCCCCGACACTCCTTTTCTCTCTGTCTTCTGTAATCCCCGATTCATGAAGTTCCTTTTTCTGTTCCTCCTTTCGCTGTGCGCTTCCCTCCTTCCGGCTCAGACCATCATCGGCTTGAATCCCGGCGGAGGCGTGCGCGGCAAAACCGTGGAGGACTATCGCGACGAGCAGCGCATGGCCGAAGTGGCGCGTCAGGATTCGCTGGCCTATGTCGACCACCTGCGCCGGGCCTTCAACGCTTTGAGCACCGACTCGCTCGATGAGGCCGAAAGGCGTTTCCGCCTTGCGCTCAAACTCCGCCCCGGGGCACCCGGCAACCACGTGGTGCGCTACAATCTCGCCCTGATAGAACTGGCGCGCGGAAAGTGTGCTGTCGCCATTGACCAGCTCAATCCCCTCATCAAGGACTATCCCCTGTATTACGATGCGCGGCTGGCCCGTGCCGAGGCCGAGTTGCGTTCCGGTCTGCTGCGCGAGGCCGAGGAAGATGCCAGCGTTTTGCTCAACCGCGAAACCGCCCTCGGGGTGGCCGACGACGTGTACCGCCGTGCCCGTTTCGTGAGGGCCGCCGCCCGCTACCGGCTTCGCCTTTACACGGAGGCGCGCACTGACCTGCAACTGTTGCTGCAGCAAGAGCCTGACAACGAAAATGCCCGCCTGCTCGAAACCCTCATCCTCCAGAAGACGGGACAGACCAACGAAGCCCTGAACCGTCTCAACCTCATCGTGGCCGCCAATCCGCAGAGCATCGATGCCCTCACCACCCGCGCCGGACTGGAGGCCGAGTTGCAAATGTATGCCCGTGCCAAGGCCGACTATGATGCCCTCATTGCGCTCTGTCCGCAGGAGAGCGAATTCTATCTGCAACGTGCCAAGGTACTCATCAACCTGTCCGAAAAAACGGCCGCCCGTCGCGACCTTGACACAGCCGTGAAGCTCGGAGTGCCGCACGGCACGGTGCAACCCTTGTATAACCTTACACGCTAAATCACGTTTCCCTTGCACGTTTCTTTCTCCTTCCGTTTTATTATCCAAATGTGCTGTCTGGCCTGCTGTCTTTGGTTATGGCTGGCGCAGCCCGCCCGCGCCCAATACGCCCTGCCGACGTGGGCACACCACAGCCCCGTTTCCGAACAAGTGCCCTACGAGGTGCGCGCCGCCTGGCTCACCACCCTGAGCGGCCTCGACTGGCCTCGTCGTCCGGCTCGCAATGCCGATGAGGCTGCGCAGCAACAGCGCGAGCTGCTGCAGATATTGGATGCCCTGCAACAGGCCGGCATCAACACCGTATTGTTCCAGGCACGCATCCGTTCCACCACAGCCTATCCCTCGGCCATCGAACCGTGGGACGGGGCGTTCAGCGGAACCCCGGGAAAGGGTCCGGGTTACGACCCCTTGCAACTTGTGACCGAAGAGTGCCACCGGCGTGGTATGGAACTTCATGCGTGGGTCGTGGCTTTCCCCATCTGTAAGGCCGCTGTGGCCAAACAGCTGGGCAAACGTGCGCTGCCCAAGCAGCATCCCGAACTGTGCCGCCTGTGTGGCGACCAATGGATGATGGACCCCGGCGTGCCGGGAACTGCCCCCTATCTGGCAGCTGTATGCAAGGAAATAGCCGAACACTACGATGTGGACGGCATCCACCTTGATTATATCCGTTACCCCGAGCCTGCCATCCCCTTCACCGACACCCGTACCTACCAGCGCTATGGTGGGGGACAGCCCAGAAACACTTGGCGTTCGGCCAATGTGGACCGCTGCGTCCAGGCTGTTCACGATGCCGTGAAAGCCGTGAGGCCCTGGATCAAGTTGAGCTGTTCGCCCGTGGGCAAGTACGCCGATCTGTCGCGCTACTCCTCCTTCGGTTGGAACGCCCGCGATGCGGTTCACCAAGACGCGCAGGCGTGGCTCCGGAAGGGGTGGATGGATATGCTCTTCCCGATGATGTATTTCGACGGCGTGCATTATTATCCCTTCTTGGCCGACTGGAAGGAAAACGATGCCGGACGGCCCGTCGTGCCCGGACTGGGCATTTATTTTCTCAACAGCCGGGAAAAGAACTGGCCGTTGCTCACTGTGCGCCGGCAGATGGAGGTGGCACGCAACGAGGGGATGGGCGGACAGGCTTTCTTCCGCGTGAAATTTCTGTTGGACAACGAAAAGGGACTCCTCGACTGGCTGCGCGCCGACTTCTATCGCACGCCGGCTCTCGTGCCCCCCATGACGTGGGTAGACAGTGTGCCGCCCGCCGCCCCTGCCGTCAGTCAGCAAATCGACGGCCAGACGCTGCGGTTGGCGTGGAACGAGGTGGCGGATGCCACTCCCGTGTCGTACAATGTCTATCGTTTAGACCCAACGTACGGCGATGTGTTGCTTGCCAAGCGGCTGCGCACCACGTCCTTTACCACCCTGTTGGGACTACCAGCTTTGAAATACAGCCGCTATGTGGTGACAGCAGTGGACGCTTATGGCAACGAGAGCGAACCGGCCTTCGCACAGTGAAACGATGGGCCGGATTTTACGAAGTTAGTCTTCGGAGGTGCAGGCCGGCACGTAGACGACAAAGAGGCTGTGTCGTAATTAAGGTTTACGGCGCAGCCTCTGATTTTTAGCTACTGAGGGTGGGATATTTCTCAGGCGACCGATTTTTGATGTTTTTCCAAAAATATTCGATTCTCAAGCGGTAAAATCCGCGGTATTTCTGAGCACTATAATTGCACCGGTCTGTGTGGTCGGACTGTCCTTTCGCGCTGTCACTTCAGCAGCACCTTGCGCGTAGTGCCATCGGAGTAGCGCACGATGACCGCGCCGCGTTGTTTGCCGTTGATTAGTTTGCCATTCAGGTCGTAGTAGCCGACAATGGTGGGGGCAGTCTTGTCCGTCTCCAGTTCTTCTATGCTGGTGGTGGGCATAACCACAATCACATATGCGCCCCAAGGCGCTTGAGCTTGATAGGCAGTCTTGGCATCCTCGTCCACCACATAGACTGTTTCTAACGGAGTGTAATCAAATATATATTTTCCTGTGCTGGGAGGTGTGGGGCGGAGCATATAGATGGAGGTCAAACGGTTGCAATCATAGAAGCAGTAATCTCCCACACTCGTGACGGAGTTGGGAATGGTGATGGAGGTCAAACTGCTGCAACCAAGGAAGCAGTAATCTCCCAAACTCGTGACGGAGTTGGGAATGGTGATGGAGGTCAAACTGCTGCAACCACGGAAGCAGAAATCTTCCAAACTCGTGACGGAGTTGGGAATGGTGATGGAGGTCAAACTGCTGCAATTCCAGAAGCAGGAACTTCCCAAACTCGTGACGGAGTTGGGAATTTGGCTGTTTTTGCATCCTGCTACTAATTCATTGGTAGAGGTATGAATAATAGCATTACAATCTTCTCTTGAATCATATACAGGATTAGCCGCATCCACCACCATGCGTTCAAGGCTGCTGCAACCCGAGAAGCAGAAATCTCCCAAACTCGTGACGGAGTTGGGAATGATGATGGAGGTCAAACTGCTGCAATCATAGAAGCAGCCTTCCCCCAAACTCGTGACGGAGTTGGGAATGGTGATGGAGGTCAAACTGCTGCAATTCTCGAAGCACGCATATCCCAAACTCGTGACGGAGTTGGGAATGGTGATGGAGGTCAAACTGCTGCATTCATAGAAGCAGCCAGATCCCAAACTTGTGACGGAGTTGCCAATGGTGATGGAGGTTAAACTGCTGCAATAACGGAAGCAGTCATCTCCCAAACTCGTGACGGAGTTGGGAAGGGTGACAGAGGTCAAACTGCTGCAACTATAGAAGCAATACTCTCCCAAACTCGTGACGGAGTTGGGAATGGTGATGGAGGTCAAACTGCTGCAACCATAGAAGCAGAAACCTCCCAAACTCGTGACGGAGTTGGGAATGGTGATGGAGGTCAAACTGCTGCAATC
>CAMBHR010000028.1:0-29764 GCA_945867195.1 uncultured bacterium
GGAAGGAAAACGAAAGTAGGTCAGAAAACTTACTACGTTTTCCGACCTACCCGATATTATCCGGAGGTGAAGTCTTGTTGTTTCAGCCCGCCGTTTTGCTGTTGCTTTCCGCCGATTGGCTGTTCTTATTCGCCGATTTGTCGGTGTATCCCGTATAGGGGCAAGTTGTACCCTGTAGCAGGACAAGTTGTACCCGGTAGCGGAAACCCAGGGGGGGGAGCCGGCGACTACGCAGGGCAAGTTGCCCTACAGAAACAGAAAAAGGCGGACTGGCCGTAGCCAATCCGCCGGTGTGTTTAAGTGTATGTTTTGTTGTTTGTATGCCTCCCGGAGCAGGGCAGGCAGTTACAGGTTGTAAGTTGCCACTTCCTTGCCTTCCGTGTTCAGCACTTGGAGTGACATGGTTTTCCCCTTCTTCCGCAGCACCATCATCGTGGCCTTTTTTTGCTCCGGACCGCCTCCGACAGCCACGGGGAAGGGATTGCCCAGCTTGCCTGTGGGCAGAAATTCGTGCTGGTGCGTGTGGGCGTTCAGCATCAAACTATAGTAATTAATAGCTGTCCCTTAAAGGCTCAGCGAGTTGCTGATGATTACCGCCAATACGGCGGCGGTGATGGCTGCGTAGAGCCAGTCGCGCTCTTTCACGAAGTCGAAAAATGAGAGCAGTACGCGCAGGATGGGCGTGAGGATGAGCAGTAGCACGCCGGTCTGGATCCAGCCGATGGCGGTGAACTGGCAGAAGCCTTGCAGAATGCCCGGCAGCGTGGTGTATTCGGCGGGGTGGGGTGCTTCGTAGCTGAAGTTCTGGTATTGCGCCAGCTCGAAAGGCTCGCTGCCGTGGAATACCAAAAACAGGATGCCGCCTACGAAGGCCACGAGGCAAGCGATGCTGACTCCCCAGCGAAGGGTGCGCGAGATGAGTAACTGTATGTCCATGGAATGAATTGTTTTCGGTGAGATGAAAATCAATAGGCTCCGCTAAAGCCCTGCCAAATCATGTTCAGGGCCACCAATGTGATGGCTACGCAGAAAATCTGCCGCAACACGCGGACGTTCATCCGTTTCAGCAGCCGTGCCCCGGTGAGTGCCCCAAAGAGCACTCCGATCATCACGGGGCAGGCTATGCCCGGCGCGATGATGCCCCGCTGCACGTACACCACAGCTGAGGCGCAGGCCGTTACGCCCATCATGAAGTTCGACGTGGTGGTGCTCACCTTGAACGGCACCTTCATCAGTCCGTCCATGGCCAGCACTTTCAGCACGCCCGAGCCGATGCCGAGAATGCCCGACAGCACTCCAGCCACGTACATCACGCCAAAGCCGCCGCCCACGTTCTTCAGCTCATACGCCTTGAGCGACCCGTCCTTTTGCGGCCAGGTGCCGAAGAGCTTCAGCCGGCGTGCTGTTTCGCTGCCCACCACGCCGTCGTGGTCGCTCTTGCGCCGTTGCTGCATGGCGGCGGTCAGGAGGAGCACACAGCCGTAGATGATGGCAATCACGTTGTTGTTGAGCCACACGGCCACCACCGCGCCGCACACGGCACCGATGGTGGTAGCGATTTCGAGGAACATGCCGAGCCGCACGTTGGTGATGCCTTCTTTGACATAGGCCGAGCCTGAACCGCTCGATGTAGCGATGGAAGCCACCAGAGCTGCACCGATGGCATAGTGGAAGTCAACACCAAAGCCCAGCGTCAGCACGGGGATGACCACCACGCCGCCACCCAGGCCGGTGAGTGAGCCTAACAGACCTGCGCTGTAGGCCGCCAAGAGGAGGATGAGAGTGAACGCAAGAATTGTCATGGGATGGGAAAGGTTCTTAAAAGTGCAATTTTCTTTTGACACTTTCGGCTGCGCTCGGCAAAGCTCAAGCAAGCTTGGCTTTGCGCTCGCTTGCACAAAAGTTCTCGCCATGGCAGAGTATTCAAGCGAGCTTGAACTCTGCTCATTTGGCTTAACGAAATCGTTGTTTTCGGGAAAGTCCTTGGCCGTTTGCACAAAAAAGTTGAAGAGTCTGCGAGCCGGAAGCAAGCCGGAGGCCTGCTGGGGTTACCCCTTACGGCCCGATGTGCCGTTTCAGCTCATAAACTCTTCAACCATTTCTTTCAACGCCTCTTGTGGCCGTAGCCTCAGGGCGTTTGGGGCCGCTGTCCCTTTATATAATGAATTTGTGTTGGTTTATTCTTCGTTTGCCTTTTGCGAATGCGCTGTCAGCTTCGTGTCGAGGATGCGGTAGCGCGGCTGGTTCTGCTGTTGCAGCTTGGCCAGGTGTTCTTGGCGTGCTTTCTCGCCGCGTTCCTTCCATTCCTGCATGGTGAGGAACTCGCCCGTGGCCGGGTCAATGTACTTTGCTTCAGGCAATATATGATTGTTGGCAGCAAGGTTCTTGGCCGGTCCTTTGTACAGTTTGCGATTCTTCACGTGGCCTACGGTCTTAACTTCCACGGGAGCCACTCCCATCGAAACCATGCCCAACTCCTTGGCTGCAGCCATGGAGAGGTCTACCACTCTGCCGCGAACGAACGGGCCACGGTCGGTAACGCGGACAACTACCTCTTTGCCGTTTTTCTTATTGGTTACTTTGAGCAAGGTCCCGAAGGGGAGCGTGCGGTGAGCGCAGGTCAGACTGTCCTTGTGGTAGCGCGAGCCGTCGCTGGTGATGCGTCCGTGGAAACCGTTGCCGTAGAAAGATGCCTTGCCATGTGTTTGTGCCAGGCAAGTGTTGCTCCATGCGATAGTGATCAGTGTTGCTAAGAAAAAGATTGCTTTTTTAATCGTCATTTGTTTTGTTTTGCCACGAGGACTGCGGGAAGTCTTATTGCGTAGGTGTCGTTTCTCACGCACAGCCTTAGCAGGGGCTGCGTGGCACCTATATGTGTGCGCAATATATCAAGATGTGCAGTGTGCGTATAAGCCTTGGCTCACGCTTCACCGGGGACAGCGGGCAACGGCGGGCAATCCGGCCGTTTGGCATCCACTTCCGAGGCAGTGGGTTGAGCATGTTTCCGCTTCGTACAGGACTTGCAGCCTTGGGGTCGGGAAGCACTGTCCGGCGACCCGCCGACGGCCTGTGGAAGTTGGTAAACGGCTCTCCTCGTGAGGTTTACTGAGGCAAAGGTACGGCTTTGTAACAGCGGAAGAAAACCTTTTTGCGTTGAAAATCAATACTTTTAACTTTTTCAACCCACCTTTTCGGGAAAATGAAAAGTGCAGTTTGAATTTTCAGGGACTAAATCAATGCGCCAGACGCACAAAGTGGGCGGGATGGCAGCGAATGTAGCGGATTTTCATCAGAAACCATAGATGGCGGGCAGTGCCACCAGCATAACCAGTCCCATAACCACTTGCAGCGGAAGTCCCACACGCAGATAATCCGCAGGCTTGTAACCGCCGGCCGACATGACCAGCGCGTTGGGCGGCGTGGAAAACGGCGAGGCAAAGCACATGCTTGCCGCCACCGTAACGGCCATGAGCATCGGTACGGCACTCACGCCCAGCGAATGGGCAGCCTGCAGCGCGATGGGAGCCATCAGCACCGCCGTCACCGTGTTCGAGATGAAGAACGTGAGGAGCGAGGTGGCCAAGTACACCGCTGCCAGCAAGGCATAAGGTCCGTAGAGCCCCACCATGTCGACCAGTCCGCCGGAGATGAAGCCCGAAGCTCCCGTCTTCTCCAATGCGGTGGACATGGGCAGCATGGCACCGAACAGCACGATGCTCTCCCAGTTGATTGTCTTGTAAGCGGCTTCCACTCCACGCACACAGCCCGTGAAAATCATGGCTATGGCGGCCAACATGACGGCTGTGACGGGTGCAATGGGTATGGCATCAATCGCCATCACCAGTACCATGGCAATCATGATGAGTGCGGCCAACGGAGCCTTGTAGTCCAGCGTCACCCGCTCCGCCTGTTCCTGCGGACGGCCCATCACCACCCATTCCGTGTTGTTCGGCTTGTCCAACCGCGCGATGTTGTCCCACGGCCCTTGCACCAGCAGGATGTCAGCGGCGTGGAAGTGGCGGTGTTTCAGGTCGTCCAGCAAATAAGCGTCGTGGCGGCGAATGCCCAATATGTTCAGCCCGTAGGAAGCGCGGAAGTCCGCTTCCGCCACGGTGTGTCCCACCAAGGACGAGGTGGGCAGGAGCAGCACCTCCGCCATGCCCACGTCGTAGAAGTCCAACCGTGCCTCGTTCTTTCGCGTCGGGAGCGATGCCAGTTCGTTCTCGCTCACCAACAGCCGGATTTGTTCCGGCGCTCCCGTGAGGTACAGCACGTCGCCCGGCATCAGTTCCACGTTGGCCAGGGCAAACTGCTCCACCCGTCGGAGCGTGCCGCCGCCTTGCGAGGCCGTGCGGCGAATTTCCACCACGTTCACCCCGTAGCGTCCGTGAATGTCCAGCTGTTTCAGCGTGCCGCCCACCATGGGCGAGGTTTCGCTGACCTTGGCCCGCGTCAGCCCCTGTGCCACCTTGTACTCGTTGGCCAACTGTTCCAGCGATTTTCCGCTGCGTGTAGTCTTTTTCCCGTCGCGCTCCTTCAGGAAACGGCGGGTGAGGGGAATGAGCGTCAGAATGCCCACCGCGATGCAGAGGATGCCAACCGGGGTGAAGGAAAAGAAACGGAGCGGTTCGTAGCCGGCGTTCACCAGCGCGTCGCGCACAATCAGGTTGGGCGGTGTACCGATGAGCGTGAGCATACCGCCCATGCTCCCAGCGAAAGCCAGCGGCATGAGCAGCCGGGCCGGCGATATGTTTGCCCCACGGGCAAGGCTGACCACGATGGGCAGCATGAGTGCCACCGTGCCCGTGTTGCTGACAAAGGCACCGACAATGGCGGTGGTCAACACCAGCAGCACGAACAGCCGAGTCTCGTCGCGGCCCGCCAGACCAAGGATGCCTGTGCCGAGTTTCTTGGCCAGCCCGGTGCTGAAGATGCCTCCGCCCACGACAAACAGACCCGCCATCATGGCCACTATGGGGTTGGCAAAGCCGGCCAGGGCCTCTTCGGGCGTGAGTACACCGGCGAGAATCAATGTCAGCGTGGCGCATACGGCCACCAGGTCAGAGCGGATGCGGCCGCTGACAAACAAAAGGGCCGCAGCCACCAAAACAATCAGGGTAACGGTCATAGTATATATAAATAAGGAGTGGGAAATGAAGACGGAGCAAAGATAGGGCTTTTCAGGTTGACGGGCCGACAAGTCTTGGACTTATGGTAGCAGGTCGGTATATAAAGTTTGTAGTAATAAGTTTATGATTTGAAAAAACGGCGTGAAGAGGAGGGTTTTAAGTTTAAAAAATTTATAGTGAGGAGTGGGGGATATGCCAGGTCATGCCTTTCAAAGAGTATCCGTTCAACTTTTCTACTCTCAACTCCTTGCATCTTCAGCAGATCCCCCCACCGCTTTCCGGATTTAACATAAGTGGAAAATCTTCGATGAATACGGGGATTTTTGGCGTTCAGTTCCCAATGAGTGCCAAAGGATTTAAAAAAATAAGTAGGCGTGGTGGGGAAATGTGGGGAATAATCTCTACTTTTGCAAGCATCACCAAATTATACCAATGCGATTTACCGGTAGCATAGAAGCCAAATTGGATGCGAAGGGCCGCGTGTTCTTCCCCTCCGACTTTCGCCGCAAGCTGGCGGAGCCGGACACCACCTTGGTGCTCAAGCGCGACATCTACCAGCCGTGTTTGGTGATTTATCCGTACAGCGTGTGGGAAGCCGAAGTGGAGACCCTGCGCCAGCGGCTCAACCGCTGGGATGCCCGTCAGGCCATGCTGTTCCGGCAGTTTCTGGCCGATGTGGAAGTGTTCACGTTAGACACTTCGGGCCGCTTTCTGGTGCCACGCCGCCTGTTGCAGGCTTGCAGCATCGACCACACCGTGCGCTTTATCGGCGTGGACGACCGCGTGGAACTTTGGGGCGCGGAACAGGCCGCACAAGCCTTCCTCCAGCCCGACGACTTCGCCGCTGCCATGGAGCAGCTCATGGGACAGACTTTCTAATCCCTCTCAATATTCACCCCTCTGTGCGCTATGTACCACATACCCGTACTTTTGCAGCCCAGCGTCGACGGGCTTGACGTGAAGCCCGACGGCACCTACGTCGACGTTACATTCGGCGGCGGCGGACACAGCCGCGAGATTCTCCGACACCTCGGACCCGACGGCCACCTCTACAGCTTTGACCAGGATGCCGATGCCGAGAGCAACATTCCGCAGGGCGATGAACGCTTCACTTTCGTTCGCAGCAACTTCCGTTATCTTACCAACTGGATGCGCTACTACGGGGTGGAGCACGTGGACGGGCTGATAGCCGACCTCGGGGTGTCGAGCCATCATTTCGATGCCGAAGAGCGCGGCTTTTCCTTCCGCTTTGACGCTCCGCTCGATATGCGCATGAACGGAAGGGCCGGAATGACGGCGGCCGATTTGGTGAACAACTACGCCGAAGAGCGGCTGGCGGATGTGCTGTTCCTCTACGGCGAACTCAAGAACAGCCGTCGCCTCGCTGCGGCCATCGCCAAGGCCCGGAACGCCAGAAAGCTCGAATCCATCGATGATTTGCTTCAGGTGGTGAAGCCCCTCATGCCCCGCGATAGGGAGAAAAAAGACTTGGCTCGCGTGTTTCAGGCATTGCGTATCGAAGTGAACCACGAGATGGACGCACTTCAGGAAATGCTCCAAGCCACGCTGCGCGTGATACGTCCCGGTGGGCGGCTCGTGGTGCTGACCTACCATTCGCTCGAAGACCGCATGGTGAAGAACTTCATCCGCGCCGGAAGGGTGGACGGAAAGGTGGAACAGGATTTCTATGGCCGCAGACTTACACCCTGGCGCGCCGTGAACAACAAGGTAATCCTGCCTTCCGAAAAAGAACGGGCGGAGAACCCTCGCAGCCGTTCGGCCAAGCTCCGCATTGCCGAGAAGCTGCCCCAAGCAGAATAGCAACCATCAAACGACCATCTCCTGTCGGTTATATTGCCCATACCTATTATATATCATTAGCACCAAGAGAAGCATATCTTCATGGCACATCAGGAAACAGACGACGCGGAACTCCGCCAACAAAACGAAGCACTGAATAATGATACGCCCACCCTTTCACCTGAGGCCGAAGAAGCCGGCGAAACTGGGGATGGGCGGAAAAACGCCCTTCAGGCATTGCGCGAAATCACTTCAGAAGATGATGAACGGGTGGATACCCACTCCAAGGTGACCCTTTCCTCCATCCTCGGCGGTGACATGCTGGGTGGACATTGGTTCCGCCAGCAGTTTTGGTTCATTGTGATGGTGGTGGGCATGATAATCGTTTACGTCAGCAACCGATACTCGTGTCAGCAGGAAATGATCGAGACCAAGGTGCTCAGCGACACACTGCTCGACCGACGCTATAAGGCACTCACGCGCTCCAGCCAACTGAAAGAAAAGATGCGCCGCAGCTATATTGAAGAAACATTGGTCGACACCAACCTGCAGACCTCCAATACCCCTTTGTTCTATCTGAAGGTAGATGAATGACCATCCAGCCTGCCAGCCCTGAGGTCGCGCAGCCACAGCGCAACAAAATGTGGGGAAGGCTTCTCGGGGCAGGCAAACGCTTAAACAGAAACTGAGCATGAATTTTCCAGCAAAACAAGTGACCAAACGATACGCCTTCGTGGCCTCGATCCTGGTGCTCGCCGGCCTGGCCGTTCTCGGCAAGGCCTTCTACACCATGACCGTGAAGAAGGATTTCTGGATGGCGGTGAGCGACCGCTTTGTCAAGGAAAACGACATCGTGCCGCCCACACGCGGCAATATCCTGGCCGA
The DNA here is from genome assembly GCA_945867195.1 of uncultured bacterium. Lineage (GTDB taxonomy): Bacteria > Bacteroidota > Bacteroidia > Bacteroidales > Bacteroidaceae > Alloprevotella. The sequence continues at coordinate 7,815 of CAMBHR010000028.1, forward strand.
CAACGGGGAAGTGTTGGCCTCTTCCCTGCCCGAATACAAAATCTACATGGATTATATGTCGTGGGAGAAGGACAGCGTCCGCCGCGCCAAGGAGCAGCACAAGCGCGACAGCATCCTCCTGGCCGATGCCAGTGCCATCAGCGGCGGCATGCACCGCATCTTTCCCGACATCGATTCGGCACAGTTCAGGGAACACCTGCTGAAAGGACGCGAAAAGAAAAGCCACCACTGGCAGCTCTACAACAAACGCATCACCTATATCCAGTACCGGCAATGTAAAACGCTGCCCATTTTCAACAAGTCAGCCAACACGGGAGGATTTCACACCGAGGAATTCAAAACACGCAAGAACCCCTACGGCCGGCTGGCCATACGCACCATCGGCGACCTGTATAAAGGGAAAGACTCTGCCCGTACAGGACTGGAACTCAGTTTCGACTCCGTGCTGCGCGGCAAGCCGGGCATTGCCCACCGCCAAAAGGTGCTGAGCCGTTACCTGACCATCATCGACAAACCCGCCGAGGACGGTTACGACATCATGACTACCCTCAATGTCGGTATGCAGGACATCTGTGAAAAGGCACTATCGGACAAGCTCAAAGAGATAGAGGCCGAATCCGGTGTTTGCATATTGATGGAAGTCAGCACCGGCGACATCAAGGCCATGACCAGCCTGCAGCGTATGAGCGACGGATCCTACCAGGAAGTCAACGCCGATGCCGTGAAGAACCTCTACGAACCCGGCTCCGTGTTCAAGCCCATGTCCTTCCTCGTCGGTATGGACGACGGCTTCATCAAGATGACCGATGTGGTGGACGTTGGCTGCGGCATCAAGGAAATGTATGGTCGGAAAATGCGCGATGCCAACTGGCGTTCGGGCGGCAGCGGCGTGGTAACAGTGCCTCAAATCCTGCAAAAGTCGCTCAATGTGGGCGTCAGCACCCTGATTGACCGCTACTACCACAAAGACCCGCGCAAATTTGTCGAAGGCATTTACCGCATTGGGGTGGCCGAAGATCTCAAAATCCCCATTCCCGGTTATGCCAAGCCTCGCATCCGTATGCCCAAGGAGGACGGCTCCAACTGGTCCAAGACCGCGCTGCCCTGGATGAGCATCGGCTATGAAACGCAGATACCGCCCATCACCACCGTAACCTTCTACAACGGCATAGCCAACAACGGAAAACTGGTACGGCCCCGACTGGTGAAAGCAGTCCTCAAGGGTGGAGAAGTGGTGAAGGAATTCCCCGTGGTGGTGCTGCGGGAGCAGATGGCCAAGCCTGAAGCGGTGAAGAACATCCAGGACTGCCTCGAGTCGGTGGTCAGCGTGGGATTGGGCAAGAAAGCCGGTTCCAAATATTTCCATACCTCCGGCAAGACCGGAACGGCACAAATATGGACCAAGAACGGCTTCTGTTCGCAGTACTTGGTTTCCTTTGCCGGCTACTTCCCCTCCGAAGAACCCCTCTACTCCTGCATCGTCTGCATCAAGAAGGGTGCGCCCGCCTCGGGCGGCGGTATGTGCGCCCCGGTGTTCCGGCGGGTGGCCGAAACCGTCATGGCACAGCGCAAGACGAGCGACTACGGCTCGGCACGCGACACGGTGAACAGCCCCATGCCCATGGTGTGTGCCGGAAGCCTGAATGCCGCAGCCACCGTGGCCGAACAGTTGGACATACCCACCGAAGGCAATGTGCAGCCCGATGCTTCCACCATCACTTGGGGGCGGTGTGAGACATCCTCGGCAGGATTGAAATTCCAGCCCAATGAGGACGATCATGCCAAGGTGGTTCCCGATGTGACAGGCTACGGCCTCCGCGACGCACTCTTCAAACTCGAAAAGGCAGGGCTGAAGGTGAAAACCATTGGCTTGGGACGCGTCAGCCGGCAAAGTCTGCCGCCCGGAAAAGCCCTTGAGCCGGGGCAGGAAATCGAACTCGTCTTGGGAAATCCCGAAGTCGTGCCCAAGGCGGAACGACCGGACAGCGTGAAGGCCGACACCACGAAGGCCGAAAAGCCCAGACAAGAACCGGAGGACTCCGAACTGACACCGACACTCCACGAGGAGAAAAAACTCAAGCAGCAGGAGCAGGCGCAGCAGCCAGAAAAAAAACAACCGGTTGCGCCCAAGCAAAAGGCAAAGAAGGATGCGCAGGTGACAACCAAGCCTGAAACCCAAAAGAAAAAGGAACAGGAAAAGAAAAGTTCCAAAAAGTCAGCCCACAACCAGGCCAATCTGACCCAAAAACGGCGAACGGCATAGGCCGGATGGCCTTGGGACGGACTGATACCGATATTCAGAAAACCAATTCACTACGACAATGAGATTGTCAGATATTCTAAGGAAAATCAGCGTGACGGAGTCGCTTGGCGACATGCAGCGCGAAATATCAGGCGTGAACATGGATTCGCGCCAAGTGGAACACGGCGACCTTTTCGTGGCCGTGAAAGGAACACAAACCGACGGGCACGCCTACATCTCCAAGGCCATTGCCCAAGGAGCCAAGGCCATACTCCAATCCGAACCCCTTCCCGACGACCCCGTGCCGGGCGTTACCTACGTCCGTGTGGCCGACACGGAAGACGCTGTAGGCAAAGCGGCTACCCAGTTCTACAATGACCCGACGGGCAGATTGAAACTCGTTGGCGTGACCGGCACCAACGGAAAGACGACCATCGCCACCGTGCTCTACAATATGTTCCGCTCGATGGGCTACAAGTGCGGCCTGTGCTCCACCGTCTGCAATTTCATCGATGGACGCGCCATCGAGGCCGACCACACCACGCCCGACCCCATCACGCTGAACAAGCTCTTGGCCCAGATGGCCGACGAAGGCTGCGAATACGCTTTCATGGAATGCTCCTCGCACGCCATCCACCAGAAGCGCATCGGCGGTCTCCGCTTCGTGGGCGGCATCTTCACCAACCTGACGCGCGACCACCTGGACTACCACAAGACTTTCGACAACTACCGCGATGCCAAGAAGGCTTTCTTCGATATGTTGCCCCGTGGCGCATTCGCCATCACCAATGCCGACGACCGCAACGGCATGGTCATGGTGCAGAACACACAGGCCACCGTCCGCACCTACTCCACCCGCACGGCAGCCGACTACAAAGGGCGCATACTGGAGGAGAGCATCGAAGGAATGCTACTTGACATCGACGGACGCGAGGTGAGCGTGCGCTTTGTGGGCCGCTTCAACGTGTCGAACCTGCTGGCGGTGTACGGAGCCGCCCAGATGCTCGGCCAGAAGCCCGAGGACGTGTTGCGCGTGCTCTCTTCGCTCCATCCCGTCAATGGCCGCTTCGAGGCCATCCGCTCGCCCAAGGGATTCAGTGCCGTGGTCGATTACGCCCATACCCCCGACGCGCTCGAGAACGTGCTCGTGGCCATCAATGAGATAGTGAAGGGCAAAGGCAAGGTCATCACCGTGTGCGGAGCCGGCGGCAACCGCGACAAAGGCAAGCGTCCCCTCATGGCACAGGAAGCGGCCAAGCGTTCCGACCGCGTCATCATCACCAGCGACAACCCCCGCTTTGAGGAACCGCAGGACATCATCAACGACATGCTGGCCGGGCTTGACGAAGAGCAGATGCGCAAGACCATCAGCATCTGCGACCGCCGCGAGGCCATCCGCACGGCAGCCATGATGGCCGAACCGGGCGATGTCATCCTCGTGGCCGGCAAGGGACATGAGCCATATCAGGACGTGAAAGGCGTGAAGCACCACTTCGACGACCATGAGGAAATCAAGAAAGCCTTTGGCTTGTAAGCAAACCCTTCATCAACACCGACTATTATGCTTTACTACCTGTTTCGTTTCCTGGAGCAGTTCGGCGTGCCCGGTTCGGCCATGTGGTCGTTCATATCCTTCCGCTCCCTGCTGGCCCTCATCTTCGCGTTGGTCATCTCCGCGTGGTTCGGCGAGTATTTCATCAAATGGATGAAGCGTCACAACATCAGCGAAACGCAGCGCGATGCCAAGATTGACCCCTTCGGTGTGCAGAAACTCCATGTGCCCTCCATGGGCGGTATCATCATCATCGTGGCCATCCTGGTCCCCTGCCTGTTGCTGGGGCGTTTGCGCAACATCTACATGATTTTGATGCTTGTCACCACCCTGTGGCTCGGACTCCTGGGCTTTTTGGACGATTACATCAAGATATTCAAGAAAAACAAGGACGGTCTGGCCGGCAAGTACAAAATTGCCGGACAGGTGGTGCTGGGCCTGTTCGTGGGCCTGACCCTCTACCTCAGCCCGGATGCCACCATCCGCGAGAACATCGAGATGCAGCGGCGTGGCAACGTGACGGAAATCGTGCATAAGAGCGAGGCGGTGAAGAGCACGAAGACCACCATACCCTTTGTCAAGAACAATAATTTTGACTACGCCGATCTGGTCGGCTTCTTGGGCAAATACAAGACACAGGCCGGGTGGATAGTCTTTGTGCTCGTGACCATCTTCGTCATCACCGCCGTGTCGAACGGTTCCAACCTCAACGACGGCATGGACGGCATGGCAGCCGGCAACTCAGCCATCATATTCATCGCGTTGGGCATATTGGCCTACGTGTCGAGCCATATTGAGTTCGCTTCCTACCTGAACATCATGTATGTGCCCGGTTCCCAAGAGTTGGTAATATTTACTTGTGCGGCAGTCGGGGCACTCATCGGTTTCCTTTGGTACAACGCCTACCCTGCCCAGGTGTTCATGGGCGACACCGGTTCGTTGTCCATCGGCGGCACCATTGCCGTGCTCGCCATCATCATCCACAAGGAACTGCTCGTGCCCATCCTTTGCGGCATCTTCCTCGTTGAGAGCCTCAGTGTCATCTTGCAAGTGGAATACTTCAAGATAGGCAAGCGCAAGGGCGTGGTGCAGCGGTTGTTCAAGCGCACCCCCATCCACGACAACTTCCGCGTGCTGCCCGAACAGCTTGACCCGGCTTGCAAATACGTGTGGAAGTGGCCCCGTGGTGCGTGGCACGAATCGAAGATTACCGTCCGTTTCTGGATTACCACCATCATTTTGGCCGCACTCACCATCATCACGCTCAAAATCCGGTAGCGAAAGTTACTGCCGTAACTGAGGTTATGAGTTTTTAGGTTATAAGGTTATAAAGTAACTGCTCTAACGCTTCAATACCATTCACTCAAGTGGTAATCTTATAACCTCATAACCTAATCCCTCATCACCTTCCCCCATTAACCCTCTTATCAAAAAAAACGTCATGCGTTTAGTAGTATTAGGAGCAGCCGAGAGCGGCGTGGGAGCCGCCATTCTGGCCCAGCAGAAAGGCTATGAAGTATTCGTTTCCGACATGGGGAAAATCCAGCCCCGTTACAAGGAAATGCTGGAGCAACGCCACATTGCCTGGGAGGAAGGCCGGCACACAGAATCGGCCATTCTCAACGCCGATGAAGTGGTGAAAAGTCCCGGTATTCCTGAAACCGCCCCCATGGTGGCGCGGCTGATGGCCCAGGGCACTCCCATCCTGAGCGAAATCGAGTTTGCCGCACGCTATACGGAAGCCCGGATGATCTGCATCACGGGCAGCAACGGCAAAACCACCACCACCTCGCTGATATACCACATCATGAGGAAAGCCGGCCTCGATGTAGGACTGGCAGGCAACATAGGCCACAGCCTTGCCCTGCAAGTGGCCGAACAGCCCCACGACACCTATGTCATCGAGCTGTCTTCCTTCCAATTGGACAACATGTACCGTTTCCGCGCCAATGTGGCCGTGTTGCTCAACATTACCCCCGACCACCTGGACCGCTACGGCTTCTGTATGGACAACTATGTGAAATCCAAAATGCGCATTATCCGGAACCAGACGGCGACCGATGCTTTCATTTATTGGCGCGAAGACCAATATATTCCCGCAGAATTGGAACGGCACACCGAGCCGGTGAAGCGTTTCGGCTTTACCGATGCACCGGCCGATGCTTCCGCCGGCTATGCTGCCGATGGCCGTTTCGTGGTGGAGGCTCCCGTTCGGTTTGAAATGCCGTTGGCCTCCCTGTCGCTGCCCGGCAAGCACAACCTCCGCAACTCCCTTGCCGCAGCCATGGCCACGCTGGCAGCCGGGGTGGATCCCGAAGTAGTGCGCAGCGGACTTTCCGACTTTCCCGGCGTGGAGCACCGGCTGGAAAAGGCCGGCAGCGTGCGGGGCATCCACTTTGTGAATGATTCCAAGGCCACCAATGTGGACGCTTGCTACTGCGCGCTGGAGAGCATGGACACTCCCGTTGTGCTCATCGTGGGCGGCAAGGACAAAGGCAATGACTACGAACAGATTGTGCCCCTCGTCAAGCAGAAATGCCGTGCCTTGGTCTATATGGGCGCAGACAACGCCAAACTCCATGCGGCGTTCGATGATCTCGGCATCCCCGTGGCCGATACCCACTCCATGGCCGAATGCATGGAGCAGGCCGTGAAGCTGGCCCGTCCCGGCGACACCGTCCTCCTCAGCCCCTGCTGCGCTTCGTTCGACCTTTTCCGCAATATGGAGGACCGTGGCGAACAGTTCAAGCAGTGGGTCAAGGCATGGGAGGCATAACGTAAGCTATCGTTTACGGACATTCACCATCACACACACCTGATATATAATGAAGTCAATCGGTTCTTGGTTCATGGGCGACCGCGTGATATGGGTCGTTTACTTTTTTCTTTGCATCATCTCCTTGGTCGAAGTGTTCAGCGCAGCCAGCACCCTGGCCTACAAGAGCGGTAGTTTTTGGGATCCCCTGCTGAAGCAGGCCGGCTTCCTGACGCTCGGCACGGTGATAGCCGTGGTCATCCACAAGGTACCGTGCAGAATGTTCAAGGCCGTGCCCATCCTTTTGCTGCCTGTCTCGTTGTTGTTTCTGATGATCACCCTCTTCTCCGGCAAAAGCACCAACGGGGCAGCCCGCTGGTGCGAGTTCTTGGGCATCCAGTTCCAACCCTCCGAGCTGGCCAAGGGGGCTGTGGTCATCACCGTGGCCCTGATATTGTCGCGGATGCAGCGTGAGAACGGTGCCGACCGCAGGGCCTTCAAACTCATCATGTGGGTGGCCGGCATCACGTGCGCCCTCATTCTTCCGGAGAACCTTTCCACTGCCTGCCTGCTCTTTGGCGTGGTGGTGTTGATGATGTTCATTGGGCGCGTGTCGCTGGTGCAGCTTGGCAAACTCTTCGGCGTGCTGGCTTTGGTCGGCTGCCTTGGTGCCTTGCTTGTATTTTCCATGCCCAAAGGGAGCAGTCTCGACGATGTGCCGGTGCTCCACCGTATGCAGACCTGGAGCAACCGCATCTCGTCACATCTCTCTGCCGACGAGGATGACCCCAACAAGAATCCGCTTACTTACGACATTGACAAGGATGCGCAGGTGGCCCACGCCAATATAGCCATCGCCTCCAGCAATTTTGTGGGCAAGATGCCCGGCAACAGTGTGGAGCGCGATTTCCTGAGCCAGGCTTTTTCCGACTTCATCTTTGCCATTATCATCGAGGAAATGGGATTGTGGGGTGCGGCGGCTGTGGTATTTCTTTACGTCATTCTGCTCTTCCGCGCCGGGCGCATATCAAGCCGTTGCGAGCGCACCTTCCCGCCGTTTTTGGCCATGGGGCTTACGTTGTTGCTCGTTTCCCAGGCCATACTCAATATGCTGGTGGCCGTGGGCCTCTTCCCCGTGACGGGCCAGCCCCTGCCGCTCATCAGCCGTGGCGGTACGTCCACGCTCATCAACTGCGTCTACATAGGCATGATACTCAGCGTCAGCCGTTACGCCAAACAGGTGGCGCAACCGCAGCACACGCAGTTCGACGGGCCGATGACGGAAATCCGGCACGAATAGAAAGCAAGCATATAATCCAGAATTTTGTGCCAACAAGTCCCGGACTATTTTTTCCTACTCGCCGAGTAGAATTTACAAGTCCAGGACTTGTGCGAACAATTCCCTGTGTTTCGGGGAGGCATAGCCGGGAGCGTGTTTTTGCCCTGCGTCCCCTGATGTTTCGGTGGTGACAGATCAGGGCAGAGTTTTACACCACGTCCCTATGTCAATGGCGTAGCCGGGAAGGGTGAATGTTGCTCTTATACGCGCGTGTATATACGTAATTTATTCTCTCCAACAAGTATTCACCCCTTCACAGATCGTCCGTTTTCCGGTGATTTTCAGGCTAATAAGGTGTGAAGGTTTGGGGTTTCAAGTGTTCACATTGCCACGTGAGCCTGCGTTTCTGCCCTCTGCCAGCGTGAATGTTTTACGCCTTCCTGTGAATACTTGAAACCCCAATCCTTCACACCTTATTCGCCTAATTTTCAAAGGAAAGCGGAGGGTCTGTGAAGGGGTGAATACTTTTTTCGGGAAATATTTACGTATAAATGCCCATCTTTTCCTTTTCTATCTTGCAGGTATGTTGCTTCTGCTCCTTGTCGTAGTTGATGCCAACAAGGAGTATGTCGCCAGTGTATTCGGCTATCTTCGAGGGATATTCCTTGCGTTTGATTTGGTTGATGGCCGTGTCGGCGGAATGGTTGCACTTCAGCTCGATGACGAGTGCCGGCTTGCTGACATTGCGGCGGGGAATCATTACAAGGTCGGCATAGCCCTTGCCTGTGGCATATTCGCGGTGGATGATATATTCGTTTTTTGCCCAAATATATGCCACCGAGAGAACGCACGCCAGAGAATTTTCATCGTTGTAGGACAGTATGCTGGTGTGCTCATCGTGCGCCTGGTCAATGCCTTTTGCCACCGCTTGCTCATTGCCGGCAATGGTGCCCTATAAGCCAGCGAGGCAAGTAGTTTGCAGATGCCCGGCGTGATGTTTAACCCGTACGTTTCGCCCATTGAACTGAAGCAGGATTGGAACAGGACAGGCTATCCTCTCGCCCAGACAATGGCTGTAGATGAGGCTTTCGCCCTGCTTGATGCAGAAGAAGGCGGCATCGTACTGTTAATCTCAACCACAACCCTGCGGGCGCAGGGTTGTGGTTGGGAGGTGGATCAATACGTTTACCAGTATGAAATGATTGTCTATGCCCGGAAGTCAGTGGACGAAAAAAGCAGGCGGGGAAGTTGTACTTCTCCGCCTGCAATCATTTTTTCGGGTTCACGCTTCCTGAATGTCGGCGCGACAGTCAATGTAGGTTCTGCGCGTCAGTCAATGTTGATTTGACGTTGGATTTGTTTGATCTCGTTCTTGCTGACCTTTGGCATGGTGATGGTCAGCACGCCGTCCGTCACCTTGGCTGCGATGTGGTCTTTGACGATGTCATCGGGCAGCACGTAGGTCTGCTGGTAGTTGGAGTAGCTGAACTCGCGGCGCAGGAAGTGCTCCTTCTTGTTCTCCTCCTTGTGTTCCAGCTTGTTCTCGATGGCGATGTCAAGATTACCGTCGGCATTGATGTTCACGCGGCAAAACTCTTTCCGGATGCCGGGCACAGCCAATTCCATGGTGTAAGCATTTGCGTCTTCCTTGACATTGACGGCAGGTGCGGTGGCCTTCATCTTGGGCATCCAATCGTTGTTGAAGAAATCGTCAAACATGGTGGGGAACCAACTGTTGGAATTCAAAACGGGTAACATAATAAAACCTCCTATTTTTAATTGTTGAACTTATGTATTGAATAGTCTTTTGTACTCGTTTCTTGGAGCTTTTCGTGGCTCTTTGAACTTTGAGTTACGCCCCTATCCTGTGCAACGCGTGTGCCAAAGCCTTTGGTGCTGACGATTTGACGGCATAGTATAATTTCTTTAAACTCTACTGCCACTTTTTATCCTGCGCGGTAGCATTCGCCCACACTTCTGTCACGTCTTCGGGAGTTTGTTTCCTGTTCATTGGGCACGCAGAGTTGCTGGCTATGGTGGATAGAAGTGTCAACCTGAGTAAATCACCCTCTTGTATGTAAGTGCAGCCCATTCCGAGGCTTGGCAACCCGGTTTGTGACGTTGACAAGAACATCCCCTTTTGCATACCGCCGTGGGGAATGGCGTGGTTGTCGGGTTGCTGCGGTTAAAACCTGCGGTCAAAACCGTGGCTAATTTGATACTTTGATAAACTTTTTATCATTTGTAGGCTAATATGTGAATTTATCTTTGTACTATTGCAACGGACTATTATCGCCTTGTCTGTTTCCGTCAAGGTCTGACGTGTTCTTTCGTGATGGCGGGCAAGGGTGTCCGGGTCGGGCGGAGTGTGGCAGCGTCATTGACGGCCATGCTGTATTCGGGACTTGACGGAATGGTCCAATAACCGTTGGTTGTTTATGAAAAAGATAAATTGCTATATCTGCGATTTGCTGATGATGCTTTTGGTGGCCATATCTCATCTTCCATTTCGCGTACTATATGCCTTTTCCGATTTGCTTTACTATCCGCTTTATCACGTTGTGCGCTATCGGAGGAAAATTGTCCGGAGCAATCTGACGACGGTTTTCCCCGAAAAGAGTGAGGCAGAAATCAGGAGCATAGAGAAGAAATTTTATCATTTCTTCGTGGATATCGTGTTTGAATGCATCAAGATGGTATCGATTACGCCTGATGAAATGAAACGAAGAATGCGTTTCGAAGGCATGGATTATGTCAACGGATTGCTTGGGCAGGGGAAGTCCATCTCTTTATATCTGGGCCATTACGGAAATTGGGAATGGGTGTCCTCTATGGGGTTGCGTATCGGCGGGGATGTAGTCACGGCCCAGGTGTACCGTCAGTTGAGTAATGGGATTATGGACAAACTCATGAAACGCTTGCGCGAGCGTTTTGGCCATGTTTCTGTGGAAATGAGAAGTACTGCCCGTTTTATCAACAAGACTGTGTTGGAAAAGCGGCCAAGCATCACAGGATTTATCGCAGACCAGTCACCGAAGAAAAGGGATGCGAAGTATTATGTCGACTTCCTTTCCCACAAAGTGCCCGTCCTGACAGGAACAGAGCGTATCACGAAGCACTTTGGTCATGAGGCTTTGTTCCTTTCCGTGAAAAGGATTAAAAGGGGCTACTATGTCTGTGAGGTTTCTTCTTTGCACCCCGACCCTTCATCATTGCCGGATTTCGAGTTGACAAATCTTTATTTCCGTCAGTTGGAAAAGGAAATCATGGACGCCCCCTCCATGTATCTCTGGACCCACAATCGCTTTAAATACGCGATGAAGCAATGAAGCGTCAAAAAGGGAAAACAATGTTTTGGGCCAGGGTTGAAGAAAAAGTAAGTGAAATCAGCGCCGCAAGGATTTGGCCGGAATAAAACAATAGTGGGCGCATAAAACCGATTGTGTACTGTTTTAGACAAAGATATGGAAATCGATTTTGTAATTACATGGGTTAACATGGATGACCCTGTGTGGCAAAGAGAGTTCAACAAATATTGCAATAAAGGTAAAAATTCCAAAAACGGGACTTCCAAGGCCCGGTTTAGGGAACATGGATTTCTGAAGTATTGGTTTCGTGGTGTGGATAAGTACGCTCCATGGGTACGCAAAATTCATTTCATAACCAATGGGCAATTGCCAAATTGGCTTGATACCGATAATGAAAAGATACACATAGTCCGTCACGAGGATTTCATACCTGCGGAGTTCTTGCCAACATTCAACTCTGTGGTCATTGAGCGGTATCTTTACCGCATTCCCGGGCTGAGTGAGCATTTCGTATATTTCAACGATGACTTCTATATCATAAACAAGGTCGGAAAGGAACGCTTTTTCAGAAACGGACTTCCATGCGACATTGCCGTTTTCTTGTACAATCCCTCGTGGTCACAATGGTACAGAAGAATCAAGAACAACATCAGGATCATCAACCGGCATTTCAACAAGCGGGAGGTGATGAGCCAGTGGCATGACAAATGGTTCAGCAAATGTTATGGCAAGAAGGTACTGTGGAACTATCTGTTCAAATACTATAACAAGTTCATCACCTTGCGTGTTCCTCACAATGCACAGCCTTATCTCAAGTCGACATTTGAGGAAGTGTGGAAAGTGGCGGGGAAGGAATTGACGGAAACTTCCGTTAACAGGTTCCGTGCCCAGACAGACTATACGCCCGAACTGTTCAGGACATGGCAAATTTGCAGAGGAAACTTTGAACCCTATAACACTTACAAAGATACCAAGATGTTTCCCCTGATGATTCGTTCCCAGCAGGCAATCCAGGCAATAAGTCAGCAATCCTATACGCTGATATGCTTGAACGACAATATTCATATCCGGGATTACGATACGGTAATGGAGAAACTCAGAAATGCATTTGAGGAGATATTCCCGGAAAAATGTAGATTTGAAACCGATGAATAAGGTATTGGCAGAAATCATAGCAGGAGTAATCCCTCACAAGCATACCCGCAACCGGTGGAGAGGGCTGCTGAGATATGGCCTCCTGAATGTATGGAGGTTGAAGCGTCGGGTCAAGAACCACCACGCTGCGCCCCCATATTATCTGGCGGTATGCGCCATAGCAAAAAATGAAGGGTGCTATTTCAAGGAATGGATAGAATGGCACAAAAAGCAGGGCGTGGAGAAATTCTATATCTACGACAATGAAAGTACGGACAACACCAAGCAGGTCCTGCAGCCGTATATTGACTCGGGAGTGGTGGAGTATCGGTTCTTCCCGGGCCGCAAGCGTCAGCTTGCTGCCTACGATGATTGCTTTGAGCGTCACCGCTTCGATGCGCGATGGATTGCCGTAATCGACATTGACGAATTTATCGTGCCCCAGAAGGACGATTCCATTCCCCACTTCCTGCAGCGCATGGAGGGCTATGCAGCCGTTGAAATCAACTGGCTGGTTTATGGCAGTTCCGGCGCACGGTCAAAGACGGAAGGCGACGTGATGCAGCGGTTCCGCAAGCACTCGCTTCCCGGTCACAAACTGAACACCCACGTGAAAAGCATCGTTGACCCCCGTCAGGTTTGCTGCATGATCGGGTGTCACGAGGCCGCAAAAATCTCAGGTTTTATCGCGGATTCCCATGGCTGTCACGTAACGAAAAACTTCCGCGAAAGAGTACCCCAGCAGGACGTGATAAGGATCAATCATTATGCCATAAAGTCGTATGAGGAGTTTCTTGCCAAACGGGCACGTGGTCGTGCAAGGACCAATTCCCTGCGCGATGAGAGCTATTTCGGGCAGTATGACCTGAATGACATCGAAGATTGACCGGCTGTTTTTTTAGGGTATTCTTTAAAACCTAATTTATTAGAACACCCCTTAAATCAACGTAATCCTATAAATAGCTATGACAGAGAAACAATCAGTACAGCCGGAGGTTGTGGTTTCGATGACTTCGTTTCCACAGGCCATTCCCTATGCGATCAAGGCTATCCAATCCATCCTGAATGGTACTGTGCTTCCGGACAGGTTGGTCCTCTACCTGTACTTCCCCCAGTTTGGCGAAGCCGGGATACCCGACGAACTGGTACGGCTCAGCAAGGAGAACAGCATTTTCGAGATAAGAAACTACGACCGTGACCTGCGTTCCTATCTAAAGCTTATCCCGGCCCTTGCCGATTTTCCGGAGGCGGTTATTGTTACTGTCGACGACGATATTGATTATCATCCCGATATGCTGCGCGACTTGTTGGCCATGTATGCCACAAACCCTCGTGCGATATGGGCGCACCGGGTGCGTCATATCAAGTTAGGGAAGCCTTATGACCGATGGACAAAATACCGCTGGTATCATTTCTTGTTCAAACGCATCCACGGAGGTTTCGCCAACCTGCAGACGGGTGTGGGAGGTGTACTTTACCCGCCACATTCCTTACGGAAGGACATGCTTGATGCAGAACTGTTCACCAAGCTGGCACCGAGTTGCGATGACATCTGGTTCTGGGCTGCGGCGGTGCTTGGTGGCGTAGAGGTTATACCTGTACCTTTTGGATGCAACAGGCCCAGGGAACTTGGTAAGCCCAGGAAATTTTCTTTGATGACGATAAACTACAAAAGTGGAGTTGACCGGAACAGCATGGCGTTCAATGCCATCATGGAAAATTATCCGGAAATAGAAAAGTTAATCCAAAACCAATGACAATGCTAACGACACAGCGGCCGCAGGTTGTGGTTTCAATGACTTCGTTTCCGCAGGCCATCTCCTTTGCCATCAAGGCCATACGTTCGCTCCTCGCGGGATCGGTGCTGCCTGATAAACTGGTGCTTTATCTTACCTTCTCACAATTTGGAAAGGCTGGCTTACCTGATGAACTGCAACAGCTTGCTGAAAGCAACCCCATCTTTGAGGTCAGGAATTATGACAGGGATATACGTTCCTATCGCAAACTCATCCCGGCATTGTCCGATTTCCCTGATGCAATTATCGTGACTGTCGATGATGATGTGTGGTATCATCGGCACATGCTTCGCGACCTGCTGAACCTGCATTCTCAACTGCCGCATGCCGTATTGGCCCACCGGGCAAAGCGCATCGTCCCAGGGAAGCCCTATCGTAAATGGAAAAAATTCCGCTGGTACGATTTTGTGTTCAAGCGCATCCACCGCAGCTTCGCCAACCTTCAGACGGGTGTAGGCGGAGTGCTTTATCCGCCCTATTCCTTACGGAGGGATATGCTGGATGTAGATTTGTTCACGAAGTTTGCTCCCAGCTGTGACGACATCTGGTTCTGGGCTGCAGGGGTAACCAACGGGTATCCCGTGGTGCCTGTACCCTTTGGACGTAACAAACCTCGCGGACTGCGCAAGCCCAAGGAACTGTCGCTGAAGACAGTCAACTTCAAGAGGGGCGTGGACCGCAATGTGGCGGCATTCAACGCCGTAATCCGGCTTTATCCTGAAATAATAGAATTATTCGACACTAATAAAGGTAACTGATGGACATTGATTTAGTCTACCTTTGGGTAGATGGAAACGATCCGAAATGGGTTGAGAAACGCAATGCATGGATAGGGAAACCTACGTCAGAATTGGAGAATTGCAAAGGCAGGTATGCCGACAACGACGAGTTGAAATACAGCTTGCGCTCGATTGAGAAATATGCCCCCTGGATAAGGAAAATATTTATAGTTACTGATGGTCAGATACCCAGATGGCTTGATACCTCTAACCCCAAGATCCGGATTGTGGACCATACGGAGATACTCCCTCCGGAGGCCATCCCCTGTTTTAATTCCGTGGTGATAGAGCACCACTTGCACCGGATTCCCGGTCTTGCGGAGCACTTTCTGTATGCCAACGATGATATGTTCATCAATAAACCGGTCACGCCCGACACCTTTTTTGCCCAGGACAATTTCCCCATCATTAGGATGAACTACCGTTTCTTCAGGAAATACTTTGTCTGGTTCAAGTTGCGTATGTTGCGCCGGAAGCTGAACTCCTATGCACTGACCATCCATCATTCCGCCATGTTGGTCAAGAAAAAATTTGGTACCTATTATCCCGGCCGAGCCCATCATAATATTGATGCCTATCTGAAAAGTAACTACAACTTGACCCGTCAGCTGTTTAAGGAGGAAATCAATGCCACCTTATGCAACCATGTACGCGCCGATAACGATATCCAACGCAATATCTATTCTTATGTTGCATTGGCTACCAACTGTGGCCATTTACGCTATGTGACGCAGCGCACATCCTTCCGTCTCCCAATCAATAAACATAAACTTTACAGGAAGTTTTTGGAATACAACCCCATGTTTTTCTGTATGAATGACTCCCAATTCAGCAACGACGATGACAGAAAATGTGCCAAGGATTTCTTGGACAAATACTTCCCTGATAAATCCCGGTTTGAAAAATAGTGGATTCCTTTAGGTAAACATTCACTGGTTGTGAGTAGGTACTGATGATTAGTTTCGAGAGTTGGACAACACCTGCAAGTAGTCCACCCTATTCCGTCAACAGCCTGACGTACAGCTCCACCGCCTGTCTCAGTTCGCTCCGGCAGATGTATTCATCGGCCGTGTGGGACCGTGCAGAATTGCCCGGTCCCCATTTGAAGGACGGGAACGGCATCAGGGCCTGGTCGCTCAGGGTGGGCGAGCCGAACGGCGTGCCGCCCAAAGCTATGGCACGTTGAACCAACGGATGGGAAAGGTCGATGCGCGACGACGACAGGCGCGTGGAACGCGGCACTACCTCGCAGCTGACATGGCGGCGCACGATGTCCAACACTTCCGCGTTGGTGTACAACTCGTTGGGGCGCACGTCCACCACGAAGCGGCATCGGTCCGGCACCACGTTGTGCTGGCTGCCGGCCTCAATCATGGTGACGCTCATCTTCACTTTGCCCAGCAGGGGAGACGTCTTCTCAAAGGCATACGTGCGAAACCATTCTATATCCGCCATCGCCCGGTAAATGGCGTTGACACCCTCGTTGCGCGCGGCGTGTCCCGCCTTGCCGTGCGCTGTACAGTCGAACACCATCAGCCCTTTTTCCGCTACTGCCGGCTGCATTCCTGTGGGCTCTCCCACAATGGCGACGTCGGGGCGCGGCAATAGGGGCAACACGCGTTCCAGACCGTTGCGCCCGGACACCTCCTCCTCGGCTGAAGCCAGAAATACAAGTCGATAGGGCAGTTCTTGGTCTTTCAAGGCCAAAAACACTTGCAGCAGCGTGGTCAGTCCGCCGCCGCAGTCGTTGCTGCCCAGTCCGTAGAGCCGGTCGCCCTCCCAAAGCGGTTGGTATGGATTGCGTTGCCAGCCGGATGCCGGTTTTACCGTGTCGATATGGGCGTTCAGCAGCAGGGTGGGGCACTCGCTCCCCCTGTCCGGTTGTTCACACCACAAGTTGTTGCCCTCACGCCGGGGATTTGCGCCGTGTTCCGCCAGGTATTGTTGCAGGAAATCGGCTTTTTCGTCTTCGTTACGGCTGTTGCCGGGAATGCGGATGAGCTGTTCCAACAGCCGGGCCGCCTCGCGGGCCAATGTGTCGTAGAGGGTGGTTCCTGTTGTCATGATGCTGTACTTTTTTTGACGGGCAAAGTTATGTTTTGTCGCCCGAATGCTCCGTATGATTTCCTGAAAAACCGCATCCCTTGACCCCTACGGCGTATTCCGGCTGTGGCCTATAGCTTGCGACTTTATCCTTCGGTGATATAATTTTGTGGCAGGTTTAAGCGTATTTTCCATTTTAATCAATAATTTTGCGAGTGTGAAGGCATTTCCGCCTTGCCAAATGCAGTTTAGTATGCTGAATATCTGCCACCTTTCCAAGCTCATTCCCGAGCAAGCCAAGAAATATGGCGAGCGTGCTGCGCTCAGCTATCGTGATTATGACCTGAACGAATGGATTCCCATTTCGTGGAACACTTTTGCCCAACAGGTGAAAAGGGTTTCGTACGCCTTGTTACGCCTCGGCGTGAAGGTGCAGGAAAACATCGGAATCTTTTCACAAAACAAACCCGAGTGTTTGTTTGTCGACTTCGGTTCCTACGGTATCCGGGCCGTTACCATCCCATTCTATGCCACCAGTAGCGGAGCGCAGGTGGCTTATATGCTCAACGACGCGCAGATACGTTATCTCTTCGTGGGCGAACAGGAACAGTACGATGTGGCTTTCAGCATCATCTCCGTGGCGCAGACGCTGGAGCGTATCATCATCTTTGACAAAAAGGTGAAACGCAATGAAAACGACCATCTTTCCGTTTTCCTGGATGATTTCCTCCACGATGAGTTGCAGGGCGACTTGCAGCAGGTGCAGGCCGAATACGTGCAACGGCAGGCCGATGCCAACTATGCCGATTTGTGCAATATCCTGTACACCAGCGGTACAACGGGGCAGAGCAAGGGCGTGATGCTGACTTACGGACAATATGCCGAGGGCTTCAGGGTGAACGATGCCGTGCTGCCGCTCAGCGAGAACGATGTGTTCCTCAATTTCCTGCCCTTTACCCATATCTTCGAGCGGGCTTGGTGTTACCTCGGGCTGTGTGAAGGTGCATTGCAGTGCATCAATCTCCGGCCGGCCGATGTGCAACGCTCCATGCAGGAGGTGCATCCCACCTGTATGTCGTCAGTGCCCCGGTTTTGGGAGAAAGTGTATCAGGCTGTGCTCGACAAGATGGAGAACGGCTCTTTTATGGAGCGCAAACTCATCCGCGAGGCGTTGGAACTGGGTGGCCGATACTGGGAGAAGTACAAAGCACGCGGAAAGCAGGCCCCGCTCGGCATGAAACTGCAGTTCCAGCTCTACGACAAGACCATCATACGCATCCTGCGCAAGACGCTCGGACTGGAACGCGCCAATTTCTTTCCCACAGCAGGAGCGGCCGTTTCACCCGAAGTGGAGAAGTTCGTGCATGCTGCGGGCCTGAACATGATTGTGGGCTACGGACTCACTGAAAGTCTGGCCACCGTTTCGTGCGACGTGCCGGGCAAGCCTGTCAGCCTGGGCTCGGTGGGAAGGCTCATAGATGGCATCGAAATCAAATTCGGCGCTAACGACGAAATTCTTCTCCGGGGCAAGACAATCACGCCGGGGTACTATAAAAGGGAAAGCCTGACGAAGGAAGCCATCGATGCAGAAGGATGGTTCCATACGGGTGACGCGGGATACATGAAGGACGGGGAACTGTTCCTGAGAGAACGTATCAAAGACCTGTTCAAAACTTCTAACGGAAAGTATATCGCACCGCAGATGATAGAGTCGAAACTCGTGCTCGACCGTTACTTTGAACAGGCTGTGGTGGTGGCCGACCAACGTAAGTTCGTGAGCGCGCTCATCGTGCCCGACTACAAATTGCTGGAGCAGTTCGCCAGCCAACAGGGACTTGGGGTACAGGGACGCGAGGACTTGTGCCGACATCCCAAGGTACTGCAGTTCTTTACCGAACGCATCGCTACCTTGCAGCAGGATTTGGCGCACTATGAGCAAATCAAACGCTTTGTGCTCTTGCCCTCTCCCTTCACCATGGCCAACGGTGAACTTACCAATACGCTCAAGGTGCGCCGGCGCGTGGTCTACGAACACTATGCCGAGGTAATTGACCATATCTATGCCGAGGCAGAAGCTGCCGCTCATAACTCTACTGAAACACATAACTGACATGATTACTGCAGACCAACTGAAAGACGTTCAAAACCGCGTGGAGGCTCTCTACCGATACCTGGATATCGAGGCGAAAACCTTGCAGCTCGAAGAGGAGCAACTCCGTACGCAGGACCCTGACTTCTGGGAAGATGCCAAAAGGGCCGAAGAGCAAATGAAAAAGGTGAAGGGCATAGAAAAGTGGATTGACGGGTATAAGCACGTGAAATTGCTGGCCGATGAGCTGGCCCTGGCGTTCGACTTCTACAAGGACGAAATGGTGACCGAGGAGGAAGTGGACGAGAACTATGCACGGACGGTCAAGGCCATCGAGGAACTCGAATTGCGGAATATGTTGAGGCAGGAAGAGGATGCCATGGATTGTGTGCTGAAAATCAATTCAGGAGCAGGCGGAACGGAAAGCCAGGACTGGGCGCAGATGCTCATGCGTATGTATATGCGTTATGCTGAAGCGCACGGATATAAATGTACTATATCTAACTTGCAGGATGGCGATGAAGCCGGAATCAAAACGGTTACGATGGAGATTGAAGGAGACGACGCTTACGGCTATCTCAAAAGCGAAAACGGTGTACACCGCCTGGTGCGGGTGTCGCCCTACAACGCGCAGGGTAAGCGAATGACTTCTTTTGCATCGGTTTTTGTCACGCCGCTTGTGGATGACACCATAGAGGTGTATGTGGACCCTTCCAAAATTTCCTGGGACCTCTTCCGCTCCGGCGGTGCCGGCGGACAGAATGTGAACAAGGTGGAAACCGGCGTGCGACTGCGATACCGCTACAAGGATCCCGACACGGGAGAGGAAGAGGAAATCCTCATCGAAAATACGGAGAGCCGAAAGCAGCTTGAGAACCGCGAAAATGCCATGCGGCTGCTGCGCTCTCAACTCTATGACCGCGCCTTACAGAAGAAAAGGGCGGCGCAGGCCAAAATCGAAGCCGGGAAAAAGAAAATCGAGTGGGGTAGCCAAATCAGAAGTTACGTCTTCGACGACCGAAGGGTGAAGGACCATCGTACGGGATTTCAAACAAGCGACGTGGGTGGCGTGATGGACGGCAAAATTGACGGATTTATCAAAGCCTATCTCATGGAGTATTCCGAGGAGGCTGCCCAACAATAATATCTCATGCTCTAAAAATTAGAATACCATGAATCAAAAGAAACAACTGAAGGCGCGTGCCCGCGAAGCACAGCAGGCACGGCAGGCTAACCGGGTCATTAACGGCATATTCATCGCACTCATCTTGTTGATGGTGTTGGCATTGATTGCTTACTATCTGCTCCAATAGTGTCTGCGAACGGAATAAACCTCTCTTTCCTTCTTTTCTTCACATATCGTGCCTCTTGAAATTGAACGCAAATTCTTGGTTAGCGGTGAATACAAGCCGTTGGCCACATCGCACTCCCGTATCGTGCAAGGCTATATTTGCAGTGAACGGGGGCGTACGGTTCGTGTGCGCATCCGCGACTCACGGGGTTACTTGACCATCAAAGGGCCGGCTACAGGAAACGGCTTGTCGCGCTACGAATTTGAAAAGGAAATCACACTGGATGAGGCTCTCTCGCTGCTGCGACTGTGCGAACCCGGCATAGTGGACAAGGTCAGGTGGCTGGTTCCGGCGGGAAATCATGTGTTTGAGGTGGACGAGTTCATGGGCGACAATGCCGGCTTGGTAGTGGCTGAAGTGGAACTCAATTCGGAAAACGAAAGCTTTGAACGGCCTGACTTCCTGGGGCAGGAGGTTACGGGCGAAAGGAAGTATTATAATTCTCAACTCCGCAGAAATCCTTTTAAGAACTGGAAGTGAGTGTGAGACATTTCCTTTGCGCTATTTATATTTCGGACTTGCTTTTGTCGTGCTTGTTGACACAAAAGCAAGTCCGGTTCTATTTATGGGGTGTTCTATAAATTAGCTTGAGATGATTCTGCGGCTATCGCGCCGTAGATTGCTGATTTGAATGAAGGAGCGTAGCGAGCTACGTGACTGATTGAAAATCAGCAAGATACAATGCGAGAGACGTAGAAGCAGCCAAGCCTAATATAGAAAAGCACCCCCCCAAAAAAACTAATTTATAGAACACCCCTTATATTATTGGTGTGTTTCTACAATAGTGATTATGCCGTATGGCTATTTCTTTTGCGTGTAGGTAAAATCGTTCATCTTGACACAGACAATGCCGTTGTTGATGTAAACGCTTTCTTTTCCCTTTTTGTTCTTCCAACTGTTGGTGCTTTTCACCCTTTTGCAGATAATTGATTTCCCTTCAGCTGGAAAAATTTCAGCAAAGGTAGAGTCGGCACTGTAAACAAGGAATATCTGTTGCGGTCCGGAGTCAAAGCGCATTCCCGCTTCCCATAGTCTGACGCAATCATGCAGTGCATAACTCCAAGTATAGCCTGCCGATGGGATACAACCGTGTTCGTCACGGTCGCTGCCCACTAATTTGCCGAGGGCGGCTTTCGTGGCTGAATGCACACAGGCCGTGCATAGTAAGCTGCACAGCAAGATCAAAAGATATGTTGTTTTCTTCATTGCAGTCAGTTTTGATGGTTAATATTCTTGAGGATTATAAGAAGGAATAGCTTGGCAAAGCCAAATCACCGCCTCCTCTCTTGCAAAAATAGCACATTTCCCGGAAAAAACAGTGATGGCCTGCATGATTTGTCCTAATAGGTGCTATAGCTCTCTATTATCTATTGTATCTATCGCCTCCTATAGCAATCTATAGCAATCTATAGCAATCTATAGTAATCTATAGTAATCTATAGTAATCTATCGCTCCCTATAGTTATCTATTGCCCCCTATAGCCCTCTATCGCCCTCTATAACCCTCGTTTCTGCCATCTCCTCCTCTCAAAACCGCCATCTTGTTAATTTTTTTTGAAAAAAATACCGCAAAGGCTTGGCCGTTCCGAAACCCTGCCGTACTTTTGCACTCGCTAAACGG
>CAMBHR010000029.1:0-29495 GCA_945867195.1 uncultured bacterium
GTTACAACATCTTTGTTGTTTACAGCGAGAGGGATGCGAAATATGACACAGCCTCGTTTTTTTAGCCCTGCTTTCGGTGTTACGGGAGTAGGCCTTGCATTTTCTAAGCCCAGTCCAGAAAATTCTAAGCCCAGTGTAAAAAATTTCACACCCAGTGCCGTAAAATCAGCTCGGCGATTCGTCACGCCGAAGCCTGCTTTGAAAAAAACCAAGCCTGGTTCCGTGAAAATTATTGGCACGGATTTTGTGTATAAAGGTTAAATATGTTAATGTGAATGGCGGATTTTATGCACACTCAACAGGGGTAACAAAAGGCAACATGAGCGTCAAATATTGGCGGCCCGGAAGAGAAAAAGGAAAACCGAAGGCTTTACTTTTTGCTCTTCTCTCGCCTTGCACTATCTTTCCATAAAACAGGCGGCGGCTCGGAAGAGAAAAAGGAAAACCTTTGGCTTTCCTTTTTGCTCTTCTCTCGCCTTGCACTATTTTTGCACCACTGAAACAAGAAACTATAAATCCCAATGATCATGGACAAACAACAACTAATCCGACAAATCCGCACCAAACGTACGTTCCTCTGCGTGGGGCTGGACACTGACCTGCGGAAAATACCGCAGCACCTGCTGAAAGAGGAAGACCCGGTATTTGCCTTCAACAAGGCCATTATCGATGCTACGGCACCGTACTGCGTGGCCTACAAGCCTAACCTGGCTTTCTACGAGAGCGCGGGACTGAAGGGCTGGGAGGCTTTCGAGAAAACGGTACGATACATCAAACAGCACTACCCCGAACATTTCATCATTGCGGATGCTAAACGCGGCGACATAGGCAACACGTCGGCGATGTATGCACGCACGTTCTTCGAGGAACTGGACATCGACTCGCTCACTGTGGCTCCTTATATGGGCGAGGACAGCGTGAAGCCGTTCCTGCAATATGAGGGAAAGTGGGTGATCCTGCTGGCACTGACAAGCAACCCGGGGTCGCATGACTTCCAGCTGACAACGGACGCTGAGGGGATGCCGCTCTTTGAACGGGTGCTGCGACGCTCGGGCGAATGGGCGGACGACGGACAGATGATGTATGTGGTGGGGGCAACGCAGGGGAGGATGTTTGAACGCATCCGCGAAATTGTGCCGAACCACTTCTTGCTGGTGCCGGGCGTAGGGGCGCAGGGCGGATCGCTGGAGGAGGTGTGCCGCTACGGCATGACGGAATGCTGCGGACTGCTGGTGAACTCGTCAAGAGGCATCATCTATGCGGACACTACGGAGAACTTTGCCGCCGTGGCCGCCCGGAAGGCTCAGGAGCTGCAACAACAAATGGCAGCAGAGCTGGAAAAGAAGGGTATCTGATGACTGACGCGGCTTGAGGCTGCTTGGGGGCAGCTTGCCCCCCTCGGGGATTTGCCCCAACCTGGTGACATACCACAAGTCCCGGACTGTTCATACCGTTTGGTAACGAACTGTCCGGGACTTGTGGTATGTGGCCTCACAAATGGCTGGAGGCAAAGCGATGGGAGGCCAGCCGGTTGCTGAGGGGATGGTCAGTCGGTGAGCTGGCTGAACTGGGTATGGAAGTCCTGAAGTGCCTCGTAGGTGGCGGCGGTGGCTGGTACGAGGGGCAGGCGCAGCACATTGGCGGCTTTGCCTTGCACAGCAAGCAGGGACTTGATGCCCGAGGGGTTGCCGTCGGCACTGAGCAGTCTGTAGGCTTTGGAAAGGCGGCGATGGATTTGCAAGGCGTGGTTGAAGTCGCCCTGAAGCGCAGCGTGGACAAGCGCACTGAACTGGGCGGGATAGGCGTTGCCAATGACCGATATGACTCCTTTGGCTCCCAAGGTGAGCAGCTCGAAGGTGATGGCATCGTCGCCGCTGAGGACTTCAAAGCCGGCGGGGGCATGGTCGATGATTTCTTCTATCTGCGCAATGTTGCCGGAGGCTTCCTTGACGGCCACGACGTTGGGGCATTCGCGGGCTATGCGCAGGGTGGTTGCGGCGGTAATGTTCACGCCGGTGCGTCCGGGCACGTTATAAAGCACAACGGGCAGGCGGCTGGCATCGCTCACGGCCTTGAAATGGCGGAACAGACCTTCCTGCGAAGGTTTGTTGTAATAGGGGGCGACGATGAGCACGCCGTCGATGCCGTCGGGACAGTCTGTGCTCACATTGGCTGCCACCTGGGCCGTATGGTTGCCCCCGGCTCCCAGCAGGATGGGGACGCGCCCGGCATTAAGACGGACTACGGTTTCGACAATGGCTTTCTTTTCACTGGCTTCAAGACAGGGAGTTTCGGCGGTTGTTCCGAGCACACAAAGGAAATCTGCTCCGGCCTGTATCTGTTCTTCGGCAAGACGATCCAAAGCTTCGTAGTCAACTTTGCCGCTTGCGGTGAATGGGGTGACGAGCGCAATGCCCAAACCCCTGAAAGGATTTACTCTGTTCATAAATTGGTGTATTGCAATCCGTGCGCAAAGGTATATAAAAATGCGGAGTTGGCATTATTTGCCTGCCAACGCCGACAACGAAAAGTCTGTTCCTGAGGGTAATTGGAAGGTGCGCAAGCCGAAATCGGCCATGGAGGCAAGGAAATATTCCATGTACTGGGAGGCTTGCTCCTCGAAGGGCACAAAGTCGGTGTTGCAGGAATAGAACCACAATTCTACGGGCAGGCCGTTGGGGGTGCCGTCCAACTGACGCGCCAGTATCCACGGCTCTTTGCTGATGCGCTCGTCCTTTTGCAGGTACGACATGATGAAATGGCGGAAAAGGGTTAGATTGGTGATGGAGTGACTGTGGGCGGCTGCAGTAAATCCGTATTTCGCGGTGACAAAGTCCGTGAGCTGCTTGCTGGCGAATGTGACGGTGCGCACGTCGATGTAGATGGTCTTGCGTATGCTGCGGGTTCCTTTAGTGTACATGGCGTTCCAGTTCTGGAAGGAGTCGCTCACGAGAGTATAAGGCGGCACGGTGGAGATGGTGTTGTCGAAATTGCGGATTTTCACAGTGGTCAGCGAAAGTTCTTCCACAATTCCGTTGATGCTCAACTTGTCTATCGTAACCCAATCGCCCACCTTGAGCATCTTGTTCATGGAGAGCTGGATGCCGGCCACGAGGCCGAGGATGGAGTCCTTGAACACCAACATCAGGACGGTGGCGGCAGCTCCCAAACCAGCGATGACGCGGAGGGGGTTGTAGCCGAAGAGGTAGGCCAGCATGACGATGCCTCCCAAAAAGAAGACGAGCAGGCGGAGGAACTGGAGCACGCCGATGAAATGGTGCAGCCCGGGATTCTTGCCGGCCACGCGGGTGAGGTTCTTCAAAAAGGCGGTGATGAGCAGGATGGCGCTGTAGGCTATATATACCTGTGTCATCCGGAAGATGAGGAGGAAGGTGGTGCCCTCGTGGGAGTCGAAACAGAGGGGGACGAGGCTGTAGACTAACAGGCTGGGAAGTATCTGGAACAGGGCATGGAGAACGGGACGGTTGATGAGGAAGTCATCCCACTTGACCGAGGTGCGCTTGACGAACGTGAGGATAAGGGGCACACAGGTCTTGCGGCCTATATAGGTGAGCAGCAACGACAAGAGCAGGATGGAGGTGACAAGCGTTATCTGCGCCAGACGGGTGTCCCACTCAGCACTCAGTCCCCAACCCTGGAATATCGCTTCAAGCCACAAACGGATTTCGTAAATCATATATTCAAGTTCCGGAGGTTATGAGATAAATGATTATGAGGTTATAAAGTTACTGTAACCTCATAACCTCATAACCTCATCAATATGTTTCAAAGTTTAATTGGCTGCCATGAACTCGTCAAGGAAGCGGACATCGTTCTCCGAGAACAAGCGGAGGTCCTTGACCTGGTACTTCAAGTTGGTGATGCGCTCCACGCCCATGCCGAATGCGTAGCCTTTATAGATGGTGCTGTCGATGCCGTTTGCTTCGAGCACGTTGGGGTCGACCATGCCGCAGCCGAGGATTTCCACCCATCCGGTCTGCTTGCAGAAAGAGCAGCCCTTGCCACCGCAGATGTTGCACGAGATGTCCATTTCGGCACTCGGCTCGGTGAAGGGGAAATAGGAGGGACGGAGGCGGATTTTGGTGTCGGCCCCGAACATTTCGCGGGCAAAGGTGAGGAGGACTTGCTTGAGGTCGGTGAAGCTCACGTCTTTGTCGATATATAGTCCTTCCACTTGATGGAAGAAGCAGTGGGCGCGGGCGGAGATGGCTTCGTTGCGGTAAACTCGCCCGGGGCAGATGACGCGGATAGGGGGCTGCGCGTGCTCCATGACGCGGCTCTGTACCGAACTGGTATGGGTGCGCAACACGATGTCGGGGTGCTGCTCGACGAAGAAGGTGTCCTGCATGTCGCGCGCGGGATGGTCCTCGGCGAAGTTCATGGAGGAAAACACGTGCCAATCGTCTTCCACCTCGGGACCGTCGGCCATGCTGAAGCCCAGACGGGAGAAGATGTCAATGATTTCGTTCTTGACGATGGAAAGGGGATGGCGTGTGCCCAAGGCCACGGGATAGGGGGTGCGGGTGAGGTCGAGGCCGGCGTGGTCGTCTTCCTGCACGGCAATGGCCTGACGGAGGGCGTTCAACTTGTCCTGCAGGGCTGTTTTCAGCTCGTTGAGCTTCATGCCTATTTCGCGCTTTTGGTCGGCGGGCACGTTGCGGAACTGGCCCATGAGGTCGTTCACGACTCCTTTCTTGCTCAGGTATTTGATGCGGAGCTCTTCCAGCTCGTTGGCGTCGGCGGCGTGCAGACCGGCCACCTCGCCCAGCAGCGATTCGATTTTTTCAGTCAACATGATTACATTTATTTGTAAAGTGTCCGCCTTATCACATGACAAATCCGAAGTTACCATCCCAAAAGTCAAAGGTTTGAAGCTAAATCAGCTTCTGTAAAACCAACATACAAGGGGATATACATCGGTTTCCAAAAAGACGATAAAGGAACACCATTGTCCATAAATTCCTGTAGGCAGCACACCATGTCAGCTGAAAGCGACCGGGAAAGGAATCTGCCTAACGGCCGCAAAGGTAAATATTTCTTTGCAATTAGGTTTTCCATATAACGAAAAGCCTTACTTTTGCCCCGATTTTCGCAGGAAATGAAAGGGGAAATGTAGGTTTTGCCCCTTCTTGCTCGAAAATCATGTAAAAGGAAGTTAATATGAGAACCTTTTCCTGCCTGTCTGTACTTATATGGCTTTGCATCGCATGCCACGAAAATAGTCCCAAGACAACCGACCCCGAGCCTGACGACACTACCGCTGTAGCGGCTGACACTGCCGCGCTTCTTGCACCGGATTCCTTACCTGACCCTCCCAAGGCTGCCGACGGATTGTTCGATGATTTTATTTACTCGTACATGCGCAGTCCGCGTTTCCAAATGGCGCGCACTGTTTTCCCCCTTCCCCACTACATTGACGGTGTCAACCACCCCATTGCCCGGGATGCGTGGAAGTTTGACCGCTTGTACAGCACACAGGAAGTGTACACCATTATCTTTGACAACGCCAAGTCCATCAGTGCCGAAAAGGATACTTCGCTGCACCACGTGGTGGTGGAAAGTGTCAACCTTGACAAGATGAGGGTGAAGCAATACGTATTCACAAAAACAAACGGACAGTGGAGGCTCGCCCAGCTTAACTCACATCAGATGAAAGAAAACATCAACAGCGATTTCTACATTTTCTACCGGCATTTTGCCTCTAATCACACTTTCCAGAACGAGCACATTGCCGATCCTTTCCACTTCAAGACGTACGACTCGGACAATTTCCAGACCATAGAGGGACTGCTCGACGTGAGCCAGTGGCCGGACTATCGTCCAGACTTGCCCAAAGGCACGATCACTAACATCAATTACGGCCAGAGCTACGGCAACGCGCGGCGGCGGGTGCTGATGCTGTGCAGTCCTTCGGGCGGCATGGGGTGCTCGCTCACTTTCGTCCGCAACGGAAAGTCCTGGCTGCTCGAACGGCTGGAGAACTGACTCCCCAAAGACCACTTTACCCAAAACTCCATAAAGCTATGTATTCCCTGCTCAAACACAATACTTTCGGCATCGAAGCATCGTGCCGGAATTTTTTTGAATATGATTCCGTAAGCCAGCTACAGGAAAAACTGCCGCAGCTGGCGGGCTCGCCATGGATGCACATCGGCGGGGGCAGTAACCTGCTCTTCGTACACGATTACGAGGGCACCGTGCTGCATTCCCGCATCCGGGGCGTCGAGGAGCTGAAACGCGACGCGTCACACGTATGGCTCAGGGCAGGAGCCGGGACGGACTGGGACGGCTTTGTGGAGCACTGCGTGAGGAACGGTTTTCACGGTCTCGAAAACCTGTCGCTCATCCCGGGTGAGGTGGGCGCATCTGCCGTCCAGAACATCGGTGCATACGGTATCGAAGTGGCGCGCTTCATTGACCAAGTGGAGACGGTGGAGGCGGCAACAGGCAAAATCCGCATCTTCGATGCTGCGGATTGCCAGTACGCTTATCGCAGCAGCGTATTCAAGCATTCGCTGCGGGGGCGGTTCATCGTGACCCACGTGGTGTACAGACTGGACCTGCAGTTCTCGCCGGATGTGCATTACGGCGCAATAGCCCACGAGCTGGAAAGGCGCGGATGGCAGCCCGATACGCTGACAGCAACGCAACTCAGGCAAGTGGTTATCGACATACGGCGTGCCAAACTTCCCGACCCCTCGGAAACGGGCAGCGCAGGCTCGTTCTTCATGAATCCCGTGATCAGCCAGGAGGATTTTGACAAGCTACAGGCATCCTGGCCGGAAGTGCCGCATTATGTGCTGACG
The DNA here is from genome assembly GCA_945867195.1 of uncultured bacterium. Taxonomy (GTDB): domain Bacteria; phylum Bacteroidota; class Bacteroidia; order Bacteroidales; family Bacteroidaceae; genus Alloprevotella. The sequence continues at coordinate 6,828 of CAMBHR010000029.1, forward strand.
GACGGTGTGAAGGTGCCGGCGGGCTGGCTGATAGAACAATGCGGATGGAAGGGCCGCCATCTGGGAAGGGCCGGCGTTTACCCCCTGCAAGCGTTGGTACTGGTCAATCTGGGCGGTGCCACGGGTGCAGAAATCTGGAAATTGGCCGAAACAATCCAGACGGATGTCTACGCCAAGTTCGGCATCAAAATCCAGCCCGAAGCTAACATCATATAAAACCGAACTCTCCATGCGTCTTCACTTCTTGGGAACGGGCACAAGCACGGGGGTGCCCCAAATTGGTTGCCACTGCGCGGTGTGCTGCTCGGACGACATTCACGACCGGCGGTTCCGCACCTCCGTGCTCTGGGAAACAGCCGGGGGCTCGGTGCTGATTGACTGCGGCCCCGACTTCCGGTCGCAAATGCTGGCGCTGCCAGCTGCCATCCGCGAACTGCCCATCCATTCCGTCCTGCTCACGCATGAGCACTACGACCACGTGGGCGGACTGGACGACCTCAGGCCGTATTGCCAATACGGTCCCATCGGCATCTTTGCCGACAAAGTGTGTGCCGCCCATCTGCGGGAACGGATGCCGTACTGCTTCGTGGAAAACAAGTACCCCGGCGTGCCGGAGGTGCAGTTGCACACGCTCACCCCTCACGAACCCGTAACCGTGTGCGGCGAGGAGATCGAACCTTTCAACGTATGGCACGGCAAGTTGCCCATCATGGCTTTCAGGCAAGGCAAACGATGGGCTTACATCACGGACATGAGCCGGCTGCCCGAAGAGGAACTGCCGCAACTGAAAGGTGTTTCGCTGCTGGTTATCAACGCGCTGAGGATAAAGCCGCACCCCACGCACCAGTCGTTGGACGAGGCGTTGTCGCTCATCGAAAGGATTGGGCCTGAAAGGGCCTGGCTCATCCATGCCTCCCACCAAATCGGGCTTCACGCGGAGGTGTCGGCGCGGTTGCCCCGGAATGTCCGCCTGGCCTACGACGGCCTCTCCATCCAGTTGCCCGAAAAGGCATAGCATACTGTCCTTTCCCCCTCTCCCACTCCAACCGCTTCTCAATTTTTCCGCAGCCTCTCCGCAGCCTCTCCGCAGCTTACATACAGGGATACTGAGCCGAAAATGGGGGGCGTTCATGTCAAACGTGACTTCCATTTGAAGCATAAATGCAGCAAAATTGCGGTAAGAAGAAAAAAATCAGAGCGAACACTTTGTCATTTAAAAATATCTGTACACCTTTGCACACGCAAACAGGAAACAAATCCTGATGCTACACGGGTAAGTGCTGTACGGCCAGCTCCCTTCGAATCCTCCAGGGCTTGACCGCAGCAAAGGTAGTTGGTTGTAGCGGCGCGATACAGTTAGCTTGCCCACCCGCCTCTTTAGCTCAGTTGGCCAGAGCACGTGATTTGTAATCTCGGGGTCGTTGGTTCGAATCCGACAAGAGGCTCAAAAAGAAGGAGATTGGTTTTCAATCCCCTTCTTTTTTTGTGTATTCAATTGCCTTCTTTTTTTGTCCTCAATCCCCTTCCCATTTTTGGTAGGCGGATCTTTTTTGCAACAATGCAAAGGCACTACACGAACAGATGCTGCGGATAGGTTATCCGGACTAACGACAGGGCATTGCCCGGCATGGAATCGCCCGCCGCCTGCCGGTCCTTCAGGGCCACCACGTGTTTGAAATCATCCAACGATAACCTTCCCCGCCCCACTTCTACCAACGTACCCACGATGGAACGCACCATGTTGCGCAGGAAGCGGTCGGCAGTTATCTCAAAACGCCACACATCGTCCTCCACTTTTTCCCAGCGGGCACGGGTCACATGGCAAATGTTGGTCTTCACATCGGTGTGCAATTTGGAAAAGCTGGTGAAGTCCGTCACCGTGAGCAGACAGGCCGCAGCCTCGTTCATTTTGTCAAAGTCGAGGGGATAGGTTATCCGTGTAGCATAATGGCCAAGGAAGGGGTTCTTGCAGGTGTACAGGCGATAGTGATAGGTGCGCGAGAGGGCATCGAAACGGGCATGGGCCCCGGGAACGACTCTCACGATGCGGGAAACGGCAATGTCGGGGGGCAACACACGGTTCAGCTTATGGGTGAGCAAGGGCAGGTCGGTGCCCTCCGGCACGTCACAATGTGCCACCATCATGTGGGCATGCACTCCGGCATCGGTACGTCCGGCCCCCACGATGTCCGTCGGTTGCCGCAACAGCATACTGGCCGCTTCAGCCAGCCGCTGCTGCACACTGATGGCGTTGGGCTGGATTTGCCAGCCATGATAGGCCGTGCCATCGAAAGAGAGATAAATAAATACGCGCATGGACTATATGAAAAAGTGCCGCCTTCCACCATGATGGGGAACGCGACACCTTATGATTGTTTCAGGATGATAATCACAGTTCGGCTTATGCCTCACCTTCAGTTTCGGCCACAACCTCGAAAGGTATTTCGGCCTTCACTTCCTTGTGAAGTCTTACGACGGCAGTATAGGAACCTACTTCCTTCACATCCTTCACTTCAATCATCTTGCGGTCAACCTCGAAACCGAGCTTGGCAAGTGCTTCAGCGATGTGCAGGCTGTTGACAGAACCGTAGATGGAACCGGTGGCACTCACCTTGGTCGCAATCTTCAGGGGTTCAACGGCAGAAAGCTTGGCGGCGAGAGCTTCGGCGTCGGCCTTGATCTTGGCCAACTTGTGAGCGCGCTGCTTCAGGTTTTCAGCTAATACTTTCTTGGCAGAGGCAGAAGCAATAACAGCCTTACCGGTGGGGATAAGGTAGTTACGGCCATAACCGTTTTTTACATTGACTACATCGTCCTTGTATCCCAATCCAGGGACATTTTCTTTCAAAATAATTTCCATAGTCTTATTGCCTCCTCTGTTTTATTTCATCAAATCGGTTACATAGGGAAGGAGTGCCAAGTGGCGGGCACGCTTAACGGCCTGAGCCACGCGACGCTGAAACTTCAAGGAAGTGCCAGTGATACGGCGGGGAAGGATTTTTCCCTGCTCGTTGAGGAACTTCTTCAGGAATTCAGGATCCTTGTAGTCGATGTACTTGATACCGCTCTTCTTGAAACGGCAATACTTTTTCTTTTTGACATCCACAGTGGGGGGAGTCAGATAACGGATTTCAGATTGTGCTTGTGCCATTTTTTAGTCCTCCTTCTTGTTAAACTTGTTACGACGCTTGGCAGCATACTCGGCTGCATACTTTTCAAGCTTCACGGTGAGGTAACGGATTACGCGTTCGTCACGACGGAAAGCCGTTTCGAGCTTGGCCAACGTGGTGGGCTCGCCCTTGAACTCAAGCAGTTGATAAAAACCGGTGGACTTCTTCTGAATGGGATAAGCCATCGACTTCAGGCCCCACTCTTCTTCATTGATAATCTCGGCACCGGCGGCAACAAGAATACCCTTGAATTTTTCGACCGTTTCCTTCATCTGTTGGTCAGACAAAACGGGAGTCATAATGAAAACGGTCTCGTACTGATTCATCATAGGTTTTGAATGAATGATTTTGTTTAACTGCAAAATTGCGGCGCAAAAGTACGGCTTTTTTTCTTTCCGCCAAGCTCTCTGGCCTAATTTTCAGCTTAAATGCCCTGAAAATGGGCGGATTTTCGGCATTGTACAGCACACAACACCCTCGTTCTGTCAAAAAACTCGTAATTTTGCCCGTCCAGGGCGGCAAGGGGCTTCACGCCAAACGTCCGTCCGGCAATCACCTACCTTCACCAAAAGCCATCGTCATGTATTACATTTCCAAACGAATAGAATTAGGCTTTGCCCACCAGCTGGAACTCAACTATGAAAGCAAATGCAGCAACCTGCACGGCCATAACGGGATTGCCGTCATCTATTGCCAGGCAGAAGAGCTGAACGATAACGGCATGGTCGTCGATTTCAGCCATATCAAGAAACTCGTCAAGGACAAGCTGGACCACCGTTACCTGAACGAGGTGTTCGACTTTAACCCCACGGCGGAGAACCTGGCCAGATGGATCGCCGACCAAATACCCCAGTGTTACAAGGTGACTTTCCAAGAGTCGGAGGGCAACACGGCCTGTTACGTCAAACCGGGCTATGAGCACGTCGTTTTTTAGGCCATGATAGTCAACGAGATTTTCTACTCCCTGCAGGGTGAAGGCTTCCATGTGGGCACCCCGGCCGTCTTTGTCCGATTTTCGGGCTGCAACCTGCGTTGCCCCTTCTGCGACACCCGTCACGAACAGGGGACAAAGATGACCGAGGCAGAAATCGTGGGCATCGTGGCCGGCTATCCCGCCACACACGTGGTGCTGACCGGAGGGGAGCCTTCTTTGCAGGTGACACCTTCGCTCATCGGCAGCCTGCACCAAGCTGGCAAATTTGTGGCCATCGAGACCAACGGCACACACCCGCTACCGCCCGGCATTGACTGGATAACACTCTCGCCCAAAACGGGCCTTGCCACGGGCACTGACACGCCTTTGGCTCTCAACAGTTGCCATGAGATAAAAGTGGTGTTCACCGGCGTGCCCCTGCCCGACTTCAGCCACATCCAAGCCGCCCACCGTTTTCTCCAGCCATGCGACACGGGGTGCCGTGAAGAGAACCTGGACATCATCCGGCAAACCGTTGCCTACTGCAAGCAACATCCCGAATGGAGGCTGTCACTTCAAACGCACAAGCTGATAAACATACCGTAGGCCTGACGATGAACCGACCAGCGCGTTACGCCGCAACCTTATAACCTTCATCTAATTATATATACGTAATTCAGTGCCAAGCAAAAATCGTTCAATCATTCATAAGCATACGCTTTTCCATTGAAAATCAGACATTCCAGACATGAAGGTTTGAAAACGGGAAACATTCATCAGCGTCATGCCAGACCACAGACGGCCACCGCCTGCCGTCCTCTCCATGCAGCCTTCCTGCAGGATATGACAGAGAGATTTGCTGGATTGAAGCACAGACATTCATATCTGAAACCTCTGAATATCAGCAAGAAAAAGGATCACATGAAGGTTTGAACCATATTTATTATCGGAAAAATCACGTATATATAAGGCGTGTGCACAAAGTGGCGGAAGCCGGCTTGCCACAAGTGGCATTTGCCAGACAGCTTCATGGGCAATGGTTCATGTCCTCGCCACCCCATCCCATCCATTGGCCGGCTATGTGCTGAAAATCCGCGTCACATCAGCCACACCCCGGCAGAGGGTTGACAAGTCCAGGACTTGTTTTTTCTACTCGGCGATTTGTAAAAAAAAGTCCTGCTCTTGTCGGCACAAGTCGCCGACTTTGCAGACCAACCCACCGCCCCATCTCCATCGAGCCTCGGGCGACAAAACCGTCTGGGACGTTGACGGGAATGAGGAGCTTGGCACAGATTCTGAAAAACGAAAGCGTTTCGTTTTGCCCAAAACCGGCGTTTCATTACCTTTGTCACCTGCATGAGAAACAACCGATACATAACTGCCGTCTTGATCGGCTTGTGTTCCCCGTACGCATCCCATGGCTTACGGGGCTTGATTTTGGCAGTCCTCATCGTCCTGCTGTCAGCTTGCAGCAGCAAGAAGTTCCTCCATGAAGGGGAATACGTGCTGACGGAAATCAAAATGACCTCACCGGACAAAGCGTTCAAGACAGCCCCCTACCAGCCATTCGTCCGACATCAGCCCAATGCCAAGTGGTTTACCCTGTTCAAGGTGCCGCTGGGGTTCTATTGCCTGTCAAAAGCTGACAGCGTCAAGGGCGCAAAAGGCTTTTCGGGCATCATGCGCAAGATAGGCGAAGCACCGACCGTGTTCAGCCCCAAACGGGCTGAAGACGACCGCATCGCCGTGAAGGAAGCCTTGCAGAGCAAAGGTTACCTGCATGCCGAAGTGGACACATCCACCTACAGGAAAAGGCATAAAATATACCTGAAAATGGAACTGCATCCGGGGCCGCGCTTCTACGTCAACCGCTGGGATGCCGCGTTCGACGACGAAGAAATGTACAAGGCGTACAAAGCCGATGCACATCTATCATTGATACGCAGGGGACAGCCGCTGGACCTGAACACACTGGCCGCCGAACGTACCCGCGTGGTCAACGCCCTGCGGTCAAGGGGGTACTATTACATCAACAACGAATTTGTCAGCTTCGACATTGACACCATACACGGCGAATTGTCCACAGACATCACCCTGCGCTTCAAAATGCCGCCGGGAGTGGACTCACTCCGCGTTTACCGGCAGCAACGGTTTGAAAAAGTACGGGTGGTGGAAATGCCGGCCGAAAACGAAACCACTCCACATGATACCACTGAGTATCGGGGACTGACTGTGGTGGCCGGCCAACAACCGCACCTGAGCAAACGGGTCTACGTGGCGCACGTCGGTATGCGCCACGACAGCCTGTTCAACGAAACTGCGGTGAGAAACACCTACAGTTCGCTGAACGCACTCCCGGCCATCAACTATACTTCCATGCGCATCCGGCCTGTTCCCGGCATGACCGACAAACTGGACTGCGAAATCGTACCGGGACGCAACAATCCCCATGCCATCGGGTTGGAGCTGGAAGGCACCAACACGTCGGGCGACTTGGGCGCAGCCATGGCTCTGAGCTATACCAACCGCAATTTGTGGCATGGATCGGAATTGCTCATCCTCAAGGTGAGAGGTGCCTACGAGGCCATTACCGGACTGGAGGGCTACGCCAACCAAAACTACACCGAATGGAGCGCAGAAGCCAACCTGCGCTTCCCCACCCTGCTGGTGCCTTTCATCGGCGTGGAGGACCGAAGGAAACTGAAAGCCACCTCGGAAGTCCAGATGATGTACAACATGCAGGACAGACCGGAATTTCACCGGAGGGTGCTCACCGGAACATGGTCGTACAAATGGACTCACTCCGCGAAACCACGCTTGCAGCACAAAGCTGACTTGGTTTCCATCAACTACGTATATATGCCCTGGATTTCAGACACGTTCAGGAAGGATTATCTGGAGGGCGACAACCCTTATTACTCCGTGTTGCGCTACAGCTATGAAAACCTTTTCATCATGAAAACGGGCTATGGAATTGTCTACAACTCACAAAGAGACGGCAGCAACATTCCCAAAGGGCTGTACCAAACCAACGGCTACCAAATCAAAATGAACGTGGAGCTGGCCGGCAACCTGCTGTACGCGCTCTCCAAAATGACCCACAGCACCCGCAACGGGTCCAACAACAGTTACGAATATTTCGGCATTGCCTACTCCCAATATGCCAAAATCGATTTGGACTATGTACAAAGCGCACGGCTGGGCGACCGCAACTCCATAGCCTTTCATGCGGCCCTGGGTTGGGGCATTCCTTACGGCAACTCCAACATCCTGCCCTACGAGAAACGCTACTTCGCAGGCGGTGCCAACTCATTGCGCGGCTGGGGCGTGAGGGAACTGGGACCGGGTGCCTACAAAGGGAAAGACGGCAAAATAGACTTCATCAACCAGACCGGTAACCTCAAGCTCGACTTCAGTGTGGAATGGCGCACCCTGCTGTTCTGGAAACTGCACGGTGCTTTCTTCGTGGATGCCGGCAATGTGTGGAACACCCGCACGTACAACAACATGGACGGAGCTCGCTTCCGCTTGAACAGTTTCTACAAACAGATTGCTGTAGCCTACGGCCTGGGCATACGCTTTGACCTTGACTACTTCATCCTCAGGCTCGACGGGGGCATGAAAGCCATCAACCCGGCCGTGAAGGGAAGACTGCACTACCCCCTCATCCACCCCAACTTCAAAAGGGATTTCGCGCTGCATTTCGCCGTAGGTCTGCCATTCTGACCCTGCTCCGCGCCCCTTCCTGCCACAACTACCCGGACTGCACGGCCAGCCTACGGAAATGCCCATCATTGCGAGTTGCCTAACCATGGCTCCTGACTCCCCCACTTTTTCAGACTCATGCTTCAATTCATCTCTATATGCTCCGGAAGCAGTGGTAATTGTTATTACCTCAACGCGGACGGATTTGGACTGCTCATAGACATGGGCATCGGCATACGCGTTTTCAAACGCCACTTTTCAAACTATGGCCTCCCACTGGCGCAAATCAAGGCTGTGCTGGTTACTCATGACCATACGGACCACGTGAAAGGGGTGGGCGTACTGGCTCACGACTTCAACCTGCCGGTCTACACTACCGAGGCGGTACACACGTCCATCATGCGCAACCATTTCATCCACAAGAAAGTGCCGCAGGAACTCCGGAAAACCATCTGCAAAAACGAGCCCTTCCATATCGGGCCGTTTGAAATCACTGCATTCACTGTGCCCCATGACAGCGCGGACAACAACGGCTATATCATCCGGATTCAGGGAAAATGTATCGTGGTGATGACGGACATAGGACATTTCACCGAAGAAATGCCCGCCATAGTGGCGCAAGCCACCCACCTGATCATCGAAGCGAACTATGACCCGTTCATGCTCGAAAACGGCCCCTATCCACAACGCCTGAAAAACCGCATCACCAGCCCGATCGGACACATAAGCAACGGGGAAACAGCCGATTTCCTGGCCCATCACCTCAACCGGGAAATAATCGAACAGATATGGCTCTGCCATCTGAGCGCGGAGAACAACCGGCCGGAAATTGCACGAACCACGGTGATGAATGCCTTGCAGCCAAACGGTACGGACACGGAATGCCCGGAGGCCACGCTGCGCGTAACCTCTCTGCCCCGGCATTCGCCCACCAACTGCATGGATTTGGCGTGAAACAAGCCTTGCCCGTACAAAAAAATGCAAGGATTTTGGGGAAATTGTTGAATTCTATGGCAAAAAAGTAGCAGACACCCCCTTGCAGCAATGCAAAAAGTTGTACTTTTGCACGCCGATTATTATCAAACGGGCCTTCAAGCCTGGTTTTTCTGGCGGTTAATAGTTGTGTCCAATATATTGGCCGGGGCACAATGGTTAGACAAGCCGGCAGGAATTGATAAACATTAGTAGTTATACAAATTAATTATTTTTCAAGTGGACACTTTAAGTTACAAGACCATTTCTGCAAACCGAGAGACCGCGAACAAAGAATGGGTGGTTGTTGACGCAACTGACCAGGTTTTGGGTCGCCTCTGCTCCAAAGTAGCCAAACTGCTGCGTGGTAAGTACAAGCCCAACTTCACTCCCCACGTAGACTGCGGCGACAACGTAATCATTATCAATGCCGACAAGGTCCAGCTTACAGGCAACAAATGGACTGACCGCATCTACTACACGTACACGGGTTATCCCGGTGGCCAGCGCGAACACACGCCCGCCAGCATCATGGCCAAGCCAAACGGTGCCGACAAACTGTTCCGCCGCGTAGTAAAAGGCATGCTCCCCAAGAACCGCCTGGGTGCACAGCTGCTCAGAAACCTTTATGTATATGAAGGCTCAGAACACAAGCACGAAGCCCAGATGCCCAAGGCCATTGATATTAACCTCTATAAATAAGAAAGGCAGATATGGAAATGATTAACGCTTTAGGTCGCCGTAAGAGCGCCGTTGCCCGTATCTATGTTACCGAAGGTACCGGTAAAATCACCATTAACAAGAGAGATCTTGCTGAATACTTCCCCTCACCCATTCTGCAGTATGTTGTAAAGCAACCCCTCACGCTCCTCGATGTGGCCGAAAAATATGACATCAAGGTGAACCTCTTCGGTGGTGGCTTTACCGGACAAAGCCAGGCTCTCCGCCTCGCCATTGCCCGCGCACTGGTTAAAATCAATGCAGAAGACAAAAAGGCTCTCCGCAAGGAAGGCTTCATGACCCGTGACCCGCGTGCTGTTGAGCGTAAAAAGCCCGGTCAGCCCAAGGCACGTCGTCGCTTCCAGTTCAGCAAACGTTAATATTCGGCCCTTGCTGCTGGATTTACGTTTAGTATCTAAACCTACGGGACTTCATGCCTGCACAATCAACAGTCTGAACTACCCGGAGGCTGGTTGAACAAACAACAACTCACAAAGAAAGTAAACGAACAACAAAACATTCCACAAAATGTCCAGAACAACTTTTGACACCCTTTTGGAGGCCGGTTGCCACTTCGGCCACCTCAAACGCAAATGGAACCCGGCCATGGCTCCCTATATCTTCATGGAGCGCAACGGTATCCATATCATCGACCTTCACAAGACTGTCGCAAAAATCGACGAAGCCGCTGAAGCACTCAAGGCTATCGCCAAACAGGGCAAACGTGTCCTTTTTGTAGCTACTAAGAAACAAGCAAAGCAGGTGGTTGCCGACAAAGCAACTTCTGTCAACATGCCTTTCGTTACGGAACGCTGGCCGGGCGGTATGCTCACCAACTTCCCCACCATCCGCAAGGCTGTGAAGAAAATGGCCAATATCGACAAACTGATGAACGATGGTACTTATGCCAACCTGTCAAAGCGCGAAATCCTCCAGATTACGCGCCAACGTGCCAAGTTGGAAAAGAACCTCGGTTCCATTGCCGACCTCACTCGTCTGCCCGCAGCCCTCTTCGTGGTCGACGTATGCAAAGAACACATTGCAGTGAAGGAAGCCCAACGCTTGGGTATCCCCGTATTCGCAATGGTCGACACCAATTCTAACCCCAATGAGGTGGATTACGTTATTCCCGCCAACGATGACTCGAACAAGAGCATCGAGGTAGTGCTCGACGCTCTGTGCGGCGCTATCGCTGAAGGTATCGAAGAACGTAAAGCTGAAAAGGTGGACACTGAAGCTGCCGGTGAAGGCGAAGCTGCCAAAGCTCCCCACAAACGTGCCGCCAAGGCCCGCGCAGAAGAGGAAGAAGCAGAATCTCCCGCCCAGGAAGAAGCTGCTGAATAATATCTTTCTGCACTTCTGAACCGGATTGGATACTGTGTGAGGTTACTCTTAAATGCTTATAACTTTATGAGTAACCTCATCATTTTAATGACAGGACTGAGCCTAACGCAATAGTGCCGGATTATCGCCTCGTTGCCCACTATGGCCTTATCCCGTCATCCTACAAAATACTAATAGTCTAACGCAATCTTAAAATAATATCATTCCACCATGGGAGTAGGATTAGAAGATATCAAAAAGCTCCGCACCCTCACCGGTGCCGGCTTGGGCGACTGCAAAAAAGCACTCGCTGAAAGCAATGGCAACATTGAAGAAGCCATCGAAATCATCCGCAAGAAAGGTCAGGCTGTAGCCGCCAAACGCTCCGACCGCGAAACCTCTGAAGGTGCCGTGCTCGTGAAGAGCGAAAACGGCTTCTCTGCCATCATCGCCCTCAAGTGCGAAACTGACTTCGTTGCCAACAATGCCGACTTCGTGAAGCTCGCTCAGGACATCCTCGACCTGGCTGTAGCCAACAAGTGCAAGAGCCTGGAAGAAGTGAAGGCTCTCACACTGGGCGAACGCACCGTGGCTGAAGCCGTTACGGATCGCAGCGGCATCACCGGCGAAAAGATGGAACTGGACGGCTACAACTTCATCGAAGGCGAGAACGTCTCCATTTACGACCACATGGGCCGCCATATGCTTTGCACGATGGTTCAGACCAACAAGCCCGCCGAAGAACAGGCTCACAACGTAGCCATGCAGGTGGCTGCCATGAACCCCGTGGCTCTCGACGAAGCCAGCGTTCCCCAGAACGTGAAGGACGAAGAGCTCAAGGTTGCCATCGAGAAGACGAAGGAAGAGCAGGTGAAGAAGGCAGTGGAAGCTGCCCTCAAAAAGGCCGGCTTTAACCTCTACATCGCCGAAAGCGAGGAACACATCGAAGAAGGCATCATGAAGGGTAACATCACCGCTGAACAGGCTGACGAAATCCGCGAACTGAAGAAGAAAACAGCTGAGGAGAAGGCTGCCAACCTGCCCGAAGCAATGATCCAGAACATTGCCAAAGGCCGTATGAACAAGTTCTACAAGGAGTCTTGCCTGCTCAACCAGGAATATATCCAGGACAGCAAGGTTACTGTTGCCGAATATCTCAAAAGTGCTGACAAGGAGCTGACGGTTGTTGACTTCAAGCGTTTCACGCTGCGTGCCGAATAATATATATTATCACTGATATTGACTATGTAAGCGGGTGTATGCCATTGACATACGCCCGCTTCATATTTTTCGACAGTGTTCACGGAAAATCCGGTAATCGTACCTACATGAACAGGCTTCGAAGACAGGAAAGCACAACGACCTGAAGAAATCTATCGAAATTTGCCTCATTTTATTTGGCTCACGTTTGGTTCAAATGAGCAAAACTTTCGTTTTTTTTTTGCTCTTCGCTTACGTTGTGCTATCTTTGCAGCCGCTATGCAAAGTGAGAATCCCCTACATATCAATTTTGCACAAATGGGTAACGAAACCCTACGTTTTGAAATTGAACTGACTGATGGCTTCTTTGCTGACCTGGAGCAGGAGGAAATCAGCGGTGGGGATGTTCATGCGTGCATTCTGGTGAAGCCCATGGCCGATTGCATATACCAAATACAGGCCCAATTGCAAGGACGCGTCATTACGCTGTGTGACCGCTGTCTGGAACCGCTCACATTGACGGTTGAAGCGGAAATGGAAATGAAAGTGAAGGATGCTCCCTTTCATGAAAGCGATGACCCCGAAATGCAATACCTGAAAGCTGACAATCCATGCTACGACCTTTCGTGGGATCTGTATGAGGCCATTGAAACAGCCATGCCCATTCAACGCGTTCATCCCGAAGATGAATGCAATCCGGAGATGACACGCTATATACTCAAGGACGTTCCGGAAACGGAATGAACCAAATCTCCTTCAGACTACGTAATTTTTACAACAAAACAATAACTGAAAAATGGCACATCCTAAAAGAAGACAATCCAAGACGAGAACGCTCAAACGCAGAACCCACGATAAGGCTGTAGCTCCTACGCTGGCTATCTGCCCTAACTGCGGAGCATGGCACATCTACCACACCGTATGCCCTACTTGTGGTTATTATCGCGGTAAACTGGCCATCGAGAAGGAAGTAGCCGAATAATAACGGAAGCATCTCTCGTCTGAAACAAAAAATGACAGTTTAAGAGCTATCAGCTCTCTGACGCTTCATCTCTCATGTGCATTTGCCAAATAGCATGCCAAGGTTCAACCGGTCGGAAATGCCCAAGTCACTTCCAACAGACACGATGGGCCTCTATAGGGACTGAATCGACAAAGAGGGGATGGCTCTTAAACTATTTTGTTTATGACGCAATGTAGCAACTCTTCCTGTTTTCAGCAAACGCAATTATCGAATATCACAATCCCTGCACATGGAAAAAATAAATGCAGTCATCACCGGCGTAGGCGGCTATGTGCCCGAATACGTACTCAACAACGACGAATTGTCGAGAATGGTCGATACGAACGATGAATGGATCATGACACGCATCGGCATCAAGGAACGCCGTATTCTCAACGAAGAAGGACTTGGCACCAGCTATATGGCACGCAAGGCTGTCAAACAACTGTTGGAGAAGACCGGAACTGATCCCCAAGAGGTTGATTGCGTCATCATGGCCACCACTACGCCTGACTATCACATACCTTCGACTTCCAGTATTGTCATCGGACGCTTGGGCATGAAAAATGCCTTTGCCCTTGACATGCAGGCTGCCTGCTGCGGTTTCCTGTTTGCCATGGATACCGCTGCCGGCTTGGTTCAAAGCGGACGCTACAAGAAAGTCGTCGTATGTGGCGGCGATAAAATGTCATCCATTGTTGACTATACCGACCGCGCTACCTGCCCTATCTTCGGAGATGGCGCTGCTGCCGTGATGGTAGAACCTTCAACGGAAGAGGGATACGGCTGGCAGGACAGCTACCTGCGTACCGACGGACTGGGATTGCCTTTCCTCTGCATGAAGGCAGGCGGCTCTGTCTGCAGCCCTTCGTATTTCACCATTGACCACCGGATGCACTACGTTCATCAAGAGGGCCGCACCGTGTTCAAGTTTGCCGTTACCAACATGAGCAATGCCTGCACGCTGATTGCTGAACGCAACGGACTGAACAAAGACAACATAGCCTTTGTCGTGCCTCACCAGGCCAACGTGCGTATCATCGAGGCTGTGGCTCACCGTCTGGAACTGCCCATGGACAAGGTGATGATCAACATCCAACGCTACGGCAATACTTCTGCGGGAACGCTGCCTTTGGCTTTGTGGGATTACGAAAAACAACTGAAGAAGGGTGACAACCTCATTCTCACGGCATTCGGTGCCGGATTTACATGGGGCGCTGCATACCTGAAATGGGGATATGATGCCCGATGAGCAATCCAAACTGCCATTCGGTACAGCATGATGAAAAAGGGCTACGCCAATGCCTGGAAGCATGTTCGACATGAGGCTTCAAGGATTGGCGCAGCCTGTTCCGATTTTTGAATGCACCCTCAAGCGGTGTTACAGCCACCTACTCTCATCCAGTTATACAAATACGAAGAAATGACGCACAAAGCCGGTTTTGTTAATATCGTGGGCAACCCTAACGTAGGCAAATCCACGCTGATGAATTTGCTGATGGGCGAACGTATATCCATTGCCACTTTCAAAGCCCAAACGACTCGGCATCGCATCATGGGCATCATCAATACAGACGATGCCCAAATTGTATTCTCTGACACGCCAGGGGTTCTCAAACCTAACTACAAACTCCAGGAGGAAATGCTGGCTTTCTCCATCTCGGCATTGCAAGACGCTGACATTCTGCTCTACGTGACCGATGTGGTGGAAAAACCGGACAAGAACAGCGACTTTCTGGAAAAGGTGAAACGCATGGAGGTACCCATACTCGTGCTGATCAACAAAATTGACCTGTCTAACCAAAAGGATTTGGAAACACTGGTCGCCCTGTGGAAAGAATCACTGCCACAAGCTGAAATTTACCCCATTTCTGCCAAAGTAAAATTCAATGTGGACAATGTGGTGGCACGCATCAAGGAACTGCTGCCAGAATCGCCCGCCTATTTCGGCAAAGACCAATGGACTGACAAACCTGCCAGATTTTTCGTGACAGAAATTATCCGCGAAAAAATTCTGCTGTATTACGACAAGGAAATTCCTTATGCTGTCGAAGTGGTGGTGGAACAATTCAAGGAATCGGCTAACCATATCCACATCAATGCCATAATCTATGTGGAACGCGATAGCCAAAAGGGTATTATCATTGGACACAAGGGGGTTGCATTGAAAAAAGTGTCGGCCGAAGCACGCAAGACACTGGAAAAATTCTTCGACAAAAAAATCTATCTGGAAATCTTTGTCAAAGTGGACAAAGACTGGCGCAGCAACACTAAACGGCTTGAAGCCTACGGGTACAAGCTTGACTAAACGCTTCATTGCGCCACATTGCGTAGATTTCATTATAAACGAATTAACCTTGACAAATGTCTAAATTAGTAGCTATAGTGGGTCGCCCCAATGTGGGAAAATCCACACTGTTCAACAGACTGACCGGTACTCGACAGGCTATTGTCAGCGATGAAGCCGGTACTACACGAGACCGCCAATACGGCAAATGCGAATGGGGAAAACATGAATTTTCACTGGTGGATACTGGCGGATGGGTGGTCAATTCTGACGATGTGTTTGAAGGAGAAATCCGGAAACAGGTTGTATTGGCCACTGAAGAATCTGACCTTATCCTGTTTCTGGTGGACGTGAAGAACGGTATCACTGACCTTGACGAAGCTGTGGCCGGCATACTGCGCCGCTCGAAAGTACCGGTGATGCTTTGCGCCAATAAAGCCGACAATAACGAAGATAATTATAACGCTGCCGAATTTTACAAACTTGGCTTGGGAGACCCCTATTGTGTATCGGCTGCTACCGGAAGCGGAACGGGTGACCTGCTCGACCTTATCATCGAGAAGCTGGGAACGGACAAAGAAGCTGACGATACGGAAGACACCGTGCCGCGCTTCTGCGTGGTGGGACGGCCCAATGCCGGGAAGAGCAGTATCATCAACGCTTTCCTGAATGAAGACAGAAATATCGTTACAGACATTGCCGGCACCACACGGGACAGCATTCTTACCCGCTACACCAAATTCGGATTTGATTTCTACCTCGTTGATACTGCTGGCATACGCCGCAAAAACAAGGTGACGGAAGACTTGGAATTTTACTCTGTGATGCGTGCCATCCGTTCCATTGAAAATACCGATGTGTGCATTCTTATGCTGGATGCCACAAGGGGCATTGAAAGCCAGGATCTAAACATTCTGCAAATCATTCAACGCAACAACAAAAGCCTGGTGGTGGTGGTGAACAAATGGGACCTGATTGAGGACAAATCCAACATGGCAATCCAACATTACGAAAACACCATCCGCCAACGCATGGCACCTTTCGTGGACATACCTATCGTGTTCGCTTCGGCACTAACCAAGCAGCGCATATTCAAAGTATTGGAAACGGCCAACGAAGTGTACAAATCAAGAAAGAGACGCATTCCTACTTCCAAACTTAACGAAGAAATGTTGCCTCTCATAGAGGCTTATCCGCCTCCTTCGGTAAAAGGGAAATACATCAAAATCAAATACTGCGCACAGTTGCCTAACACGCAAATTCCATCATTTGTTTTCTACGCTAACCTTCCGCAGTATATCAAAGAGCCTTACCGACGGTTCCTCGAAAACAAAATCCGGGAACGCTGGAACTTTACCGGGACACCCATCAATATTTTCATCCGACAAAAATAGTGGCAAATTCAACACTATGACTTGGAAAATATCATTCAAGCGTTTCCCTCTCCTTTTCCTCGTACTAATGAATGTCTCCATCTTGTCCTTGACAACGTGTAACAACACGGAAGGACAGCACGATGGCAATTCCGAAATGCCCCACGATACGCTTGCGGTGAACTATTACCTGCTACAGTCGAAAGGATGCTATGCAGATTATATTCACGCCATGAAGTCATGCGACGGTACTACGCCAGCATATCAAGAGGGTATAAAGAAGATGCTCAAGCATCATCAGGCTACAATGGTCAAGGAAAAAGGAGGCGTTGCTCATGTGGAAGTGGTACGCACCGAGCTTTCAGCTGACAAATGCTGGGCTCAGGTATATCTGAAAGTGACCTATTCGGACAGTACACATGAGGAAGTACTTTTCCCGCTCCTGAAGGATAATGACAAATGGAGAATACCTTGAAACAATCAAGGATATAATGAAGATAAACGATGAAAGGATTTGTCGCAATTCATACGTCAAATCCTTTCATCGTATTTTAATCAAACTGTATGGCTTTGGCTGGCTGTACACGCGATACCAAAAAGCCGGGTAAGACCAGTGCCAACATTGTAACGATAAGCGAAGCTACGTTGATTCCCACTATCCAACCTATGTTCAACTCTACGGGAACAACATCCAAATAATAAGTTTCTGGATTTAAACGCACCCAACCGAAATATTTTTGCAAAAGCATCAGAAGCAAACCAACGGCATCGCCTATCAGCATACCACGCACCACAATGAAAGAGGCGAACCACATGAAAGTATGGCGGATGCGGGCATTGCTCGCTCCCAGTGCCTTTAACACGCCAATGGTGACTGTACGCTCCAAGATGAGTATAAGCAACCCACTCACCATGGTAAAGCCCGCCAGACAAATCATGATGACCAGTATGACCATCACATTGAAATCAAGCAACCCCAACCAGGACAAGACGGATGAAGTACGAGGATTTTCATGAATACTGACGACTGAATAGGGACGATTCATGCGGTCATGGGTGCTGCCAATATGTGTGGACAGCCAACGCTGTGCTTCAGGTAAGATGTCAAAAGAAGACAACCTAACCTCCAGACCACTGCTTTGATCTGCATCCCAACCATTCAACTTATTCACTGTGTACAAATCGGTCAGTACATAGGTGTTATCGAACTGTCTAAGATGAGTATCGTAGATGGCTGCCACGATAAAACGCCGTTGCTTTATAGTATTCGAGAAGAAGTAACTATACACCTTATCGCCAACCTTTAATCCTAACTTATCGGACAGGGTACGAGAAATTACAATGCTGTTGGAACTACGGTCATCACGGAACACTGGCATAGTCCCCTCCACTATACACTGTTTCATGAAGTGAAGGTCGTATTCCTGAGCAACACCCTTCAATGCCACTCCCGAGAAATCATTTTTCGTTTTGAATATACCCATCTTTTGAGATACTCGCTGAACCTTCATCACGCCGGGGGCAAGTTTCACCTTGTCCATCAAGGCTGCATCAGTAACAACCGGATAGGTCTCTGGTGATCCGAAGGAATTTCGGTCAAGCACTTCAAGATGAGAAGCAAATCCTGTGAGTTTGGCCACCACCTCTAGCTGAAACCCCTTGACAATGCACACTGAGACAATCATGACAGCCAATCCCACAGCAATACCGGCTGTAGCTATACGGATGGCTGGAGCTGAAGCTTTCCGGCCATCTTGTTGATTGGTTTGCCCGAAGAATCGAGAAGCCAAGAAAAATGAAAGCATACGGTTCTACCTTCGTTTGATATTACAGTTTTCTGCCTGGATATGCCTCCAATGCCTTACGCAGCACAACCAAAGCACGTTGCAAGTCGTTTTTGTTCAGCACATATGCTATGCGTACCTGATTGAGTCCTGCTCCTGGGGTGGTATAGAAGCCAGCTGCAGGAGCCATCATGACTGTTTCACCCTCATAATTAAAATCTGTTAGACACCACGCACAGAATTTTTCAGCATCATCCACTGGTAACTGGGCTACAGTATAGAAGGCTCCCATGGGGATGGGAGAATAAACACCAGGGATACGGTTAAGGCCATCAATCAGGCACTTTCTCCTTTCTACATATTCGTCATATACTTCACGGGCGTAGTCATCTGGTTCGTCCAATGATGCCTCTGCCACTAATTGACCTATAAGTGGAGGACTCAACCGGGCTTGGCAGAACTTCATAACGGCTTGGCGGACCGCCTGATTCTTGGTAATCAGAGCACCTATACGAATACCGCATTCGCTGTAGCGTTTGGATACAGAATCAATTAGCACCACGTTCTGTTCAACACCCTCCAAATGGCAAGCGGAAATATAAGGCGAACCGGTATAGATAAATTCACGATACACTTCGTCTGAGAAGAGATAAAGATCGTATTTCTTGACCAAATCCCTGATTTGATTCATTTCCCTACGGGTGTAAAGATAGCCCGTAGGATTGTTGGGGTTACAAATGAGGATGGCTCTGGTATGTTCATTGATTAGTTCTTCAAACTTCTCCACCTTGGGAAGGCTGAAACCTTCTTCAATGGTGGTGGCGATGGTACGTATGTTTGCACCAGCAGAAATTGCAAATGCCATATAGTTGGCATACGCCGGTTCCGGAACAATGATTTCATCACCGGGATTAAGACAGGAAAGAAAAGCAAACAGTACCGCTTCCGAACCGCCAGCCGTAATGATTATATCGTCCGGCGACAGATGTATGTTATACTTTTCGTAGTAATGTGTCAGCTTTTCTCTATAGGTTCTGAAACCTTGGCTGGGACTGTACTCCAATACCTTACGGTCAATGTGCCGCAAAACATTCAGTCCAGCTTCAGGCGTCGGAAGATCTGGCTGACCTATATTGAGATGATAAACATGGATGCCTTTGTCCTTGGCTGCGACAGCCAAAGGTGCGAGCTTCCGAATGGGAGACTCTGGCATCACAACAGCACGTTCTGATATTCTTGGCATAATATATAATTAAATTAGCTTACTATATATTTGAGTGGGGATAGGATGGGCTGTCTGTACGCTAAGACTCATAGACACCTACACTATCCAGATACGGGTATATATCGCCGAACGAAATGACGACGTTGCGCCCTGCGCAGCAGTTCGACACACAACATCCGGAAGGGCAGTAGCAAGTCATAGACCCAAATGTACAATCCTGAATGACGCTCCTGCAATGCCTTCATACTTGAGCGGGGCAACAAAAGGGAAGCGGACATTGCCACAATCCAACATAAGCCGGCAACGATGTCAAATTCCAACCATTCGGATGAATACGCTCCATTATTGCAGTCCATGAAAAGGCGCAAAGCTGTGTAAACGGTATTAGACAACAAAAATAGAAATGGACACCATGCCACCACTGCATCGGCACGCCAAAACCATCTTTGTCTGCCATGCAATCGTTTGCGGCATTCAGCCTCGGCAACCCTACGGGCTGTCAAGGTGGGACGCGATGGCAATTTTTCCACCAACCGTGTATCAGGAGCACAAAGGTATACGCTACGGCTGGCATCTGAATGCAAACAAGCCATGATAAACTCCTCACCAAAAGGCAGTTCTAAACTATCGGCAAAACCGCCATTGGCAATAAACCAGGAACGACGCATGGCAAAATTTGACTGTTCGCATCCTGCCACCACACCATGTTTATATGCTCGCAGCCTGCTTTGGAGCACCCTAACCCGTTCCATGATAGCACGCCGGCCACGCCCTCTGTCATCACTGGAATAATTCACATAGCCTAAGGCAAAATCCACATCGGCACTCAAATGTTCAGCATAGCTTTGCAACCATTGTTGCGACATGGGCTTTGTGGAAGGATTGACTATAATAATCCACTCACCTCTCGATGCCTTGACCCCAAGGGTTATGGCCAATTTGCGAAGCTCTATGTAACGGGAACTGGCTGGTACGAAAGTAGCACGCAATCGGGAAGACTGTTTCATCATCCTTTCTAGCAACAAACCCACTTGCTCTTCCACCCCCTCGTTGGCAACTACAATCTCATACCAACCTGCATACTGCTGTCCCAACAAAGACATCAAAAGGGGTTCTAAATCATCGACCTCGCGACACACGGGCACCACAACACTGATTTTCGGATAGGCTTCCATCAGCCCTTTCTCCCCATCATTTGGTACACGCTCCGGCTGTTGTATAGCTTTTGCCTGAGCAGCATTTTGCATCCTCACATATATAGCTGGCAATCGCTCGTTCCGCCAACGTAGCAAGCAAAGCAACAGCAGCTGCCAGACAGAACAGCACAACAGACATAGGGCTATAATATGAAAATGGAAGTTGAGAAACACATACATATTCTAATTGTATATTAGGAAGTCACTATAAACTAATGACAAAACACTGTACGATAACTATCAGAAACCCGTTTGGATTCATCTATCTGCCATTTGTTGGCATCGGAAAGCGGAACACACAATGGCAGTGGCTACAGCCACATTCAAACTTTCACTTGTAGACCTGTCTGGCGGATAATGTGGTATATGTAAACGGTGAGTGGTAAATTGCGCCACATTGTCACAAATACCGTTTCCCTCATTACCCATTACGATTATACCTTTTGGCTCTAAAGTTTGCGAGTATATGGATTTGCCATCAAGAAAGGTGCCGTAGACAGGCACACACTTTTCAATCCCAGCCAACAAATCAGGAAGGGAAACATAATGCACCTTAACTCTTCCTATTGCGCCCATCGTGGCCTGTACCACTTTGGGGGCATACACATCTGCTGTATCGAACGAGGCGAAAATATGTTCAATACCAAACCAATCTGCGGCCCTGACAATAGTCCCCACATTGCCTGGATCCTGCACACAATCCAATGCAAGGCACAAATCCCGAGCAGCCAAACGCCGCAATGAAGCCAAATCATTTTGGTGAACATGCTGAGGTATGGAAAAAACAGCCAATACAGCCCGGGGGGTCTTGAGTAGCGACAAACGCTCCAAATCCTCTTGAACCACCTCTACCACATGTCCAGCTCTCTCCAATATTTGTGAAGACAGGGTAGCAAGGAAATCCTTTGTGGCATACAAATCACGACAAGGTAAAAGCGGAAGCAAATCTGCCACAACCTTAGGCCCTTCTGCCACAAAACATTTCTCAGCATCCCGATACTTCTTGAAGCTGAGCGATCGGATATATTTTATAGTCTGCTTGGATATCAAGATTCTTCTACTGTCAGTTGATACTTAAAAACACAGCACAAAACTACAAAGATATTTCCAAATACCCGTTGTATTAACGAACCAACATTCAACACTTTGCCTTATTTGTATAGTATGTGTCAAAAGAAACAACCACGCACATCACCAACATGCACAAAACAACATTTGTCTGCCATATAAACGATGATTACAAATCCCGTATCTCAACTTCACTGAGACCTGTTGCCTGTTGAATATCAGCCACTGATAACCCCATAGATTTGAGCCTTCGAGCAGTTTTCATAATGCCTTCCAATTCACCTTCAGCACGACCTTCAACACGCCCTTGCTGTAAGCCTTGTTCCAGCCCTTGCTCCAATCCTTCAACACGTCCTTGCTCCAATCCTTCAGCACGGCCTTGCTGTAAGCCTTGCTCCAATCCTTCAGCACGCCCTTGCTGCAAGCCTTGCTGCAACCCTTGTTGCAACCCTTGCTGCATTCCTTGTTCCAAGCCCTGCTGTAAGCCTCTTTTCAGCGCGCTGCCGTAGTACGTCTTTTCCGTACTGATGATATCCCAGAACTTCTCGTAGCCAAGCAGCTGCTCTTCGGTATAGGCCGAGCGTTCCACCACGGACAGAGCCTTGCTGATGTCCGGGTTGCCGAGCAAGTCGGAGGAAACCTCGCGGGTAGAGTTCTGCACCTCCGTCAGATAGCGGAGCCAGAGCACGTGCATTTTCTTCTGGCTGAAGGTCTGGGGAGTGAATTTCG
>CAMBHR010000030.1:0-29298 GCA_945867195.1 uncultured bacterium
AATGTCTTGGCTAACCATTTACTCATAATACCTCTTTCTGCCAATACTGTCTTGATACGATTCAAATTTGCCATGCTTCAATTATTTGTTGTGTTGCCGAGGGTATGCCCCCGGGCGGCGTGACCTTATTTATAGCGTATCCATTTCAGCATTTCCTTCAGCGTAGGCTTCTTGCCGTACATCAGGATGCCTACGCGGTAGATGCGGGCACTGAACCACACGAAGAAGATGGACGTGGCGTAGAGCAGGGCCAGCGAGAGCAGTTCCTCCCACAGGGGGACACTGAAGGGAATGCGCACCATCATCACGATGGGGGAGGTGAGGGGGAACATGGAAGCCCAGAAGGCCAGCGGGCCGTTTGTGTTTTGCGTGCTGCCCATAGCGGCATAAAGACCGAATACCATAATCAGTACTACGGGCATCATGAACTGCGACGAGTCTTCCTGCTCGTTGACCGATGCACCCACGGCGGCGAAGAATGAGGCGTAGAGCAGGTAGCCGCCCACGAAGTAGAGCACGAACATGATGCCCAGCTCGGCATAGGGCAGGTTGATGAGCGCGGTCAGTATCTCGTTGTCACCCCCGGCTGCTGCCATTGCCACTTCCGGAGTCATGGCCATGCCGCCCGCTGGCGAGGCCATGCCGGCTTCGGCGGCGTTGATGCCGAACAAGGCCGAGGCTCCCGTGAGGATAAGAGCGAGCATGATGCCCCAGATGGCCAGCTGCACAAAGCCCACGAGGGAGATGCCGATGATTTTGCCCATCATGAGCTGGAAGGGCTTCACGCTGCTCACCATCAGTTCCACAATGCGGTTGGTCTTCTCCTCCATCACGCTCTGCATCACCATGCCGCCGTAGGACATGACGAACATATAAATCAGGAAGGTGAAGATGAAACCGGCGGCCATGGCAATGCCCGTGCTGGAGCTGGTTTCTTTGCCCTCGGCGTTGCGCTTCACGGTGGGCACGCTGATTTCGCTCTGGATGTCGTTGATGATTTTGTCCAGACCATTGATGCCGGTGGCCGCCAGCTTGTCGCGGCGCACCTGTTCGTTGAGCACATTTTCCGTGTAGGAGAGCAGTCCGGCTGAAACCTCCTTGTTGGAGATGATGGTGGCCGCCTTGGGGTTGCTGACAAGGTCTGCCGTGATTTGGATTACCGCTTCGAAGCGCGTGGTGTCGGCGTAGTAGGCCGGGTTGTCGGGGTCGGCAACGGGCTCGAAACGGAAGGTGGCGTCATCCTTGAACAGGGGCAGGTATTTGCCCGTTTTGTCGGCCACGGCCACCGCTTTCTGTTCGTCGTCCTCGATGGTGGAGAGCCAGAAAGGCACGAATACCAAGGCCGCCATGATGAACGGCATGAGGATGGTGAGGATGATAAACGATTTTTTCTTGACGCGCGTGAGAAATTCGCGCTGTATGATGAGGAGTGTCTTTGACATGATGTGGAGGATTTAGGCTTGTGACACGACTTTGAGGAATATCTCCTGCATGGTGGGCATCTTTTCACTGATGGCCCGCAGCTCGATGCGCTCCGCCACGGCGGCGATGAGCTGGGAGTTGGTCAGCTCGTCAGCTTTGTGGAGCACGTAGGAGTGGAGTCCGCCGGCCTGGGTGTGGCTCTCAATGGAAAACAAGCCTTCGGCGGCGGTCAGGTTGCCGTCGGTGGAGGTGGCTTCGTACAGGCCTGTGCGGAAACGATCCTTCACCTCTGCCACATGGCCGGAGAGTACCACTTGCGAGTGGTTGATGAGCGCGATTTCGTCGCATACCTCTTCGACCGATGCCATGTTGTGGGTGGAGAAAATCACCGTGTGTCCTTTGTCGCGCAGGTTGAGGATTTCGCGTTTCAGCATCTCGGCGTTCACAGGGTCGAAGCCGGAGAAAGGTTCGTCGAAGATGAGCAAGGGCGGTTCGTGGAGGATGGTGATGATGAACTGCACTTTCTGCTGCATACCCTTGGAGAGTTCTTCCAATTTCTTGTCCCACCAGGGCATGATGCCGAACTTGTTGAACCAGTAGGTGAGCCGCTTCTTGACTTCGGCGTGTGATAGCCCTTTGAGCTGAGCCAGGTAGATGGCCTGTTCGCCCACCTTCATTTTCTTGTACAGTCCGCGCTCTTCGGGCAGGTAGCCGATGCGCATCACATCGTCGGCCTCGAAGGGGTGGCCGTCGAAGCTGACCTCGCCGCTGTCGGGGGCTGTGATGCGGTTGATGATGCGGATGAGAGTGGTTTTGCCTGCACCGTTGGGGCCGAGCAGTCCGAATACCTTGCCGCGCGGCACCTCGATGCTCACGTCGTTCAAGGCCGTGTGGGCGGCATATCGCTTCACGATGTGCTCCGCCCGGAGAAATGTGTCTGTCATGTTTCGGGTGTTAAGGGTTGCAGATGTGGGGTGTGTTCACGTGTGTGTCATAGCCTACCGGGCAGCAGTCACGGGGGTTACGGTGTAGCCCTTGTCGCGGAGCAGCTGGAGCAGGCCTCGAGGGCCGGGCAGGTGGAGCGCACCCACAGCCACGAAGGTGGACTTTTGCTCCATGATGCCGGGCAGGGCCTCGGCCCAGTTGGCGTTTCGGCCGTAGATGAGGGCTTCCTCTTCGGCCGGCGTGGAGTCACACTGGTTGTGTCGTTTCTCGTCGTTCAACTGTTGCAGCGCCTGCATATCCTGGGCATAGAAGGCTTTGATGATGCGTTGCAACATTTGCTGTGTGTAGGCAGCGTCGTCAACCAGACACATCAGTTGTTCGACCTGGCGCTCCAACGATGCTTGGTTGAACAAGATGTTGAACTGGAAGTCGGGCTGTTCGAGTCCGCCCACCGCCTTGTGTTGCTCGGCAGCCACTTTCTGGAAATACGTGTCGAACTGTTCCTGCGGGTTAAAGCCCTGTTCCAGCTTCAGGCAGAGCAGTACGGTCAGCTGTTGCTGCAGGGCGGCGGGCTTCATCAGCTTCAGTTGGGCCATCATGGGGTTTTCGAGGTCCGCACCCATGTGGTTGCGCAGAAACTCGTTGAGCCTCTGCAACTGTTCGGCTGTTAGCAAGCCGTCGAGGGAGGTGCCTTCGGGCAGCATCATGTACTGCTGCATCTGCAGCGATAGCTCAGGGTTCGACATAAGGGCCTGTATGTCAAGTTCGCCATAGACCTGTTCGCTAGCGGCGAGTGCGTCGCGCAGTCCCGGCACACTGTCGACAAAGGCCACTTTGGCCAGGTGGTAAGTGCCCATGATGTAAGAAGGCTGCTCCAATCCTTTGCCGCTGACCTTCCAAAGCAGTTGTGCCCGCGTGGTGCCGCAGAGGCAGAGCAGGGCGAGCAGTAAACAATAAATCTTTTTCATACGATGGAATAAATTTGATAAGGAATGATAAATGCCGGGCGGGGCTCGGTGGCACCACCCGGCATCCTTATGACGATGAGTGTGCTTGAGATGCTACAACCCCAGGGGCTGTTTTTCTCAAGGTTGGCTTTCGCCTTCGATAAAGTTTTCCATGAACATGTGTTCCCCATCGAACACGGCATAGGTGAACTGCGTAATCCAGTCGCCCAGGATGAGCAGCCGGGTGGTGTGCGTGAGCATCAGGTCCAGCTCGATGTGGCGGTGGCCGAACAGGAAGAAGTTGATGTCGGGATGCGTTTGCAGGTAGTGTTTGGCAAAGATAATCAGCTCTTCCTTGTCCTCGCCCATATAGGGAGGCTCACTGCCGCCCTCACGCTTTAGCCGCGAGCGGCGGGCCCACTCCAGGCCGAAGGCCATGCCCCAGCGAGGATGGACGGAGGCAAACAGCTTCTGGCACAGGGCGTTGTGGAAAAGGGCGCGCAGGAACTTGAACTTCTTGTCGTCAGAACCCAAACCGTCGCCGTGAGCCAAAAAGAATGTGTGGCCGTACAGCTCCACCGTGGTGGCGTGGCGGTGTAGGGTCATGCCGCACTCCTTTTCAAAATAGTCCAGTTGCCACAGGTCGTGGTTGCCGCAGAAGTAGTGGACTTCTACGCCCATGTCCGTCAGCTCGCTGATTTTCCCCAGAATGCGCGTGTAGCCCTTGGGGACTACCGTGCGGTACTCGTGCCAAAAGTCGAACATATCGCCGAGCAGGTAAACAGCGTGTGCCTTGTGCTTGATGCTTTCCAGAAAATTGGTAAGTCTGCGCTCTTGCGTGCGGCTGTGGGGGATGGCCAGACTGCCCAAATGGGCATCGGAGAGGAAATATATGTTCTTCAATTTATAGTTTATAATTTACAATTTATAATTAGGCTACGCCCGACGTTCATTCATTAAGAATTACATGAAGCCCAGCTCCAGCTTGGCTTCTTCGCTCATCATGTCCTTGTCCCATTCGGGCTCGAACACGAGGTTCACCCGGGCCTCCTTCACGCCCTCCACACCATCGAGCTTCAGGCGCACGTCTTCCACAATGAAGTCCGCCGCCGGGCAGTTGGGCGCGGTGAGCGTCATGTCGACATCCAGCAGCCCGTCCTCTTGCAGCTCGATGCGGTAGATAAGGCCGAGATTGTAGATGTCTACGGGTATTTCGGGGTCGTAAACGGTTTTGAGCACTTCTACGATGCGCTCTTCTATCTTCAGTTTTTCTTCGGGAGTCATATATTATATGTGTAAAAGAAAATGGCAGAATAAATGGTTACAGTTTCCCTTCGTCCATATAGCTGAAATAGCCGTTGTCCGTCACGATGATGTGGTCAATCAGGCGGATGTCCATGGTCTTGGCGGCCTGCTTCACCTTGAGCGTCAGCGCGTCGTCTTCGCGGCTCGGCTTCTTGTTGCCTGAGGGATGATTGTGGCAGAGCACCAGGTTGGTGGCACCGCAGAGCAGTGCCTCTTTGAGGATGAGGCGCACGTCGACCACCGTACCCGTGATGCCGCCCCGGCTGATGAGCTTGCAGGCGATGAGGCGCAGCTGCTGGTTGAGCAGCAAGGCATAGCTCTCCTCCACAGGAGTAAACTTCATGCGGCTCACCAAGTAGCGGTAGATGCTGTCGGACGACGTGAAGCAAGGCTTTTCCTCGTGGTTTTCCGCCATGCGCCGTTTGCCCAGCTCGCAGGCCGCCAAAACGGAGATGGCTTTGGCCGGCCCCATGCCTTTGTACTGGCACAGCTCGCGGATGCTGCGGTTGCCCAGCGTGGCCAGACTCCCGTCGCAGTCGTTCATCACGCGCTGCATCAGCTGCACGGCGTTCTCTTCCGTATTGCCCGACCCTATCAGGATGGCCAGCAGCTCCGCCTTGCTCAGGGCGGCCGGGCCTTGGGCCTCCAGCTTTTCGCGCGGGCGGTCTTCTGCGTTGAGTTCGGTAATACTGATTTTCATGATGCGGGGGGGGGAGAGGCTTACTTGTAGAAATTCTTGCGGAATGCGTCAAACTCGCCGCGTCCCAGCACACAGCGTTGCCACCATGCCCGGATAAATCCGCTGCCGTAGCCCAGCAGTTGCACATAGGCGGCAGCTACGGCGCGCAGGCCCACTCCGAGACTTTTTTCCTGCATGGCTGCATCGCAGCATATCAGCAGGGCGAACAGCAGGAGGGGGAGGAGCAACACCCACCAATGCGGGCAGCCCAAAAGTGCGGCCAAAGGCGATAGCACCACCAAAAGCGTGCAGCCCAAGGTAAAAACGGCCGGCAACAGGTGGACCAGCTTGAGCGTGCCCGGGTGGCGCTTGGTGAGATTGATGCGGGCAATGCCCGAATTGTGTACCTGCTTGAAAAACTTGCGCAGGTCCGTACGCCGTTTGTGCCACACCCAGGCTTCGGGGAACAGCCGGCAGGAGTAACCGCCTTTGAATATGCGTGTGGAGAAGTCGATGTCCTCGCCGAAACGCATTTTCGAGAAGCCGTTCAAAGCCAGATACACCTCGCGCCGTACACCCATGTTGAAGGAGCGCGGATAGAATTTGTCCAGTTTCTTCTTGCCGCCCCGGATGCCTCCGGTGGTGAAGAACGAAGTCATGGCATAGTTGATGGCCTTCTGCATCGGCGTGAAAGAAGGGTGCGCCCGGTCAGGGCCGCCGAAGGCATCGCACGGTCGGTTTTGCAGCTCGGCATCCACGGCAGCGAGATAGGTTTCGGGCAGCACGGCGTCCGAATCCAGTATCAGCATATATTCCCCTCCGGCCCGTTCCACGCCGTAGTTGCGCGTTTGTCCCGGTCCGGAGTTCTCCTTATAATAATAATGTATAGGCATTTGGCCGGCATACTTCTCGACGACCGACCGGCAGGGCACCCCGGAGCCGTCTTCCACCACGACCACTTCAAAATCTTTCATCGTTTGCCGTGACAGGCTTTCCAGCAGCTCGTCCACTTCGTCGGGACGGTTGTAAACGGGGATAATAAAGGAATATTTCATGAGGCAAAAGTAATGGTTGACGTGCTAAAGGCAAAGGAAATGCAAAAATTTCTGTAATGAGTGTCCGCAATAACCCCGAAAGCGTGCATTTTCGTGGCCCTGCATTTTGCGATTGCTAAAAAAGGCGTAATTTTGCGCCCGAAAAATCAAAATCTTTACATTACAAACCCATGATTAAATCACAAGACATCAAGAAGGGAACTTGCATCCGCCTTGACGGCAAGCTCTACTTCTGCATTGACTTTCTCCATGTTAAGCCCGGTAAAGGTAACACCATCATGCGTACCACGCTGAAGGACGTAGTGAGCGGCCGCGTGCTGGAACGCCGCTTCAACATCGGCGAAGCCCTGGAGGATGTGCGCGTGGAGCGTCGTCCCTTCCAGTTCTCTTATGCCGAGGGCGACCAGTATCACTTCCTCAACCAGGAAACGTGGGACGATGTCGTTATCGAACGCGACCTTATCACCGGTGTTGACTACATGAAGGAGGGTGATGTGTGCGAAGTGGTGAGCGATGCTTCCACCGAAACCATCCTCTTCGCCGAGATGCCCGTGAAGACAAAGCTCAAGATTGTTTACACCGAGCCGGGCCTCAAAGGCGACACCGCCACCAACACCACCAAGCCCGCCAAGCTCGAAACCGGCGTGGAAGTGCGCGTGCCCCTTTTCATCAACGAGGGCGAGATTATTGAAATCGACACCCGCGACGGTTCTTACCTCAACCGCGTGAAGGCATAAGGCTTTTCGATATTACTTTTTTGACGAGTGGAGGAGTTTATAAGCCAAGTCCAAGGGGCTGACCCTGGGTGGCACTTATAAACTCCTCCACTTTTTTGTGTTGTATTTGTACTTCGGGGTGATGGGTAGCACTCCGAAGTTCCGGCTCCGCCTTTTTGGACAAATCCCTTTTCGGCAGAAATAGCTTGCCGATTTTTTCTTATTTTTGCAGCGGTTTTCAAGTAGCCCGCGCCGCAGAGAGGCGGCGGACAATGGAGTCGGGGCACTTCAGAAAACCCTTTTTTATGTACTCAAAGTACTTCTTTATTCTCGTTCGCGTCAGAAACAAGGTACACAAGTTCCACCATTGGGGCGTTTGTGTACAGATTTGATTTCCTTTCCTTTTCACAGAAGTTTCCCCGTGCCGCTGCGTGTGGTGCGGGTCAGCGTTGTGTTATCCAATCGCAAATATTCTTTTCCAATTTTTCTTTTTTTCTATGATGCTACGAAAGAGGTTCATTTCCTCCCTCGTATGGAGTGTCGTGGGGCTTGCCGTGCCCGTTCAGGCACAAACCCCTCAGTTCAAAAACGCCTTGCAAGAATTGTACACCATGGCCGACAGCCACAACGCTACGCTCCGCAGCCTTCAGTCTGCCGTCGTTGAGGCCGAAGCTGGTGTACAGTCTGCCGAGGTAGCCAAGTTGCCCGACGTTTCAGGGCAGGTTTCTTTTTCCTATTTGGGCAATGCCCGGTTGTGGAACCGTCACTTTGGCGAAAGCACCTCCGCTCCCATGCCCCATTTTGGCAATAACTACCTGCTTCGGGCGCAGCAGGTGGTTTATAGCGGCGGAGCCCTGACTGCGGGTGTCGAGTTGGCCGGGCTGAACGCCCGCATGGCCGGCCTGTCAGTCGAGGAGGGCACGCAGCAGGTGCGTTTCCTGCTGGCCGGCCTGTTCTTGCAACTGCACAACCTGCGCAACGGGCAGACCGTCTATGCCACCAACGCCCGGCTGGCGCGGCAGATGATGGAGCAGATGCAGAAGCGCAAGGCGCAGGGCGTTTCGTTGCGCAACGACATCACCCGTTACGAGTTGCAGCTGCGCCAAATGGAGCTGGGTCAGACCACCCTGGCCGACCGCGAGCGCATCGTGCTGCGCCGCCTTGCCACCGCTTTGGGCGTGGACAGTGTACAGATGCCGCTGCTCGAAGATGCCGCTTTCGACGAGGCCGCCGTGTGTGCCGATGCCGAGGCCGCTTGGCAGCAGCTCGCCCTGCAGCGGCACACCGGCCTGCAAAAGTCAGCCTTGGCCGTCGACATGAGTCGAACGCGTGAGAAGCTGGAGCGTGCGGAGCTGTTGCCCCACGTTGCCCTGCTGGCCGAAGACCATCTTGACGGCCCCATCACCACCGAGGTGCCGCCCATCAACAAGAACCTCAACTATTGGTTTGTCGGCGTGGGCGTGACGTACAACTTCTCCTCGCTCTACAAAAACAACCGCAAGTTGCGCCAGGCCCGTCTCGCCACCGCCGTGGCGCAGGACCGCCGCAGCGTAGCCTTGGAAGAAGTGGGCGATGCCGTCCACGCTGCCTACGTCGAGTTGGGTACGGCCCGCACAGCTTTGGCCACGCGCCAAAAGAGTGTGCAGCTCGCGCTCGAAAACTACGATGTGGTGTGCAAACGCTATGCAAACGGCCTGGCACTCATCACCGACCTCACCGATGCCGCCGCCATGAAGCTCGATGCTGAGCTGGCCTTGGCCGATGCCCGTATCGAACTCCTTTACAGCTTCTACCGCCTGAAGTTCGCGGCAGGCGACTTGTGACATGGCAAGATGACCGCGCACAGCATAATCTATTCAACTCCAAATCTTCTAACCATACACATCTCTTCTTATGACCCGTACCACAGTTTTACGCATTGTTTATAATACCGTCATCTTCCTCCTGTTAGTTGGCGGAGCCTACCTCGTGACAGACCATTTCGTCCACTTCGGCCAAGTGGAGTTCACCGACAACGCCACTGTCCGCCAGCACATCACCCCCGTCAACACCCGCGTGCAGGGTTTCATCAAGGAAATCCGTTTCGAGGAGTACCAGCCCGTCCATAAGGGCGACACCCTCGTCATCATTGAGGACAGCGAATTTCGGTTGCGTCTGGCCCAGGCTGAGGCCGACCTTGCCAATGCCCGATCGGGCAGCCAGGCCACCTCGCAGGGCATGAGCACCACCCAAAGCACCATGCACGTCACTGATGCCGGTATCGAAGAAGCCCGCGTGCAGTTGGAGAATGCCCGTCGCGAGGATGCGCGCTATGCCCAGCTCCTCCAGGACGAAGCCGTCACGCAGCAGCAGTATGACAACGTCCACACCGCTTTCCTCTCGGCCCAGGCCCGCTACGAACAACTGTCGCGCCAGCTCCGCACCCTTGCCTCCACCCGCAGCGAGCAGGGACACCGCCTCAGCCAGAACGCTGCCGGCGTGAAGGTGGCGCAGGCTGCTGTCGACCTGGCCCGGCTCAACCTCTCGTACACCGTCATCGTGGCCACGGCCGATGGCGTAACCGGACGCAAGGACATCCACGTGGGGCAGCTCGTCAATCCCGGACAGACATTGGTGGAGATAGTGGACAATGCCGACCTTTGGGTTGTGGCCAACTATCGCGAAACGCAGTTGCAGCATATCGCCCCCGGTGCCAAGGTCTCCGTGGCGGTCGATGCCCTGCCCGACGTGACTTTCGAGGGCGAGGTGGAGCGCATCAGCGATGCCACCGGCTCCGCCTTCTCCATCATTCCTCAGGACAACGCCACCGGCAATTTTGTCAAGGTCGAGCAGCGCGTTCCCGTGCGCATCCGCCTCTTGCCGAATGCGCAGACCAAGAAGCTCCGCGCCGGGATGAACGCGGAATGCGAAGTTAAGTATTAGCTCCTCAGAAAAAAGCTACAGTAATCTATGGTAATCTATAGTTATCTATTGCTATCTATCGAAATCTATAGCCATCTATCGCAATCAAGCCTCCCCACATCAAACAACTATGTCAAATAGCCATCACCCTTCCCATGCGGCGGGGCCTGCTGCGCCGCCGCCTTTTGCCATGCCCATGTACCGCGACTTCGTGCCCCGCGCCGTCCGTCCGTGGATTTATGTGCTGTTGGCCTTCTGCTTCCAGTTTTCCTGCGGAGTGTATCTCGGAGCGATGAACCAGATGATAGGGCAGAATGCCTGGATGCGCGAGGACGTGCTCATGTGCCTCTATGCCACGCTCATCGGCATGGCCATCTACTTCCCCGTGCTGTTCCGCATGAAGTTCCATTTCTCCAACAAGTTCCTGCTTTGCGCCTCCGCCGCCGTCATCATCGGCTGCAACCTCCTGGTGTTCTTGCCCCTGCCGCGTCCTGTGGTGTGGGCCGTCTGCGTCGTGTGCGGCATGGCCAAGATACAGGGCACGTTCGAGTGCATGTCCAACATCCAGCTATGGATGACCCCCAAGCGCGACTTTGCCGTCTTCTTCCCCCTGCTCCACATCGTGCTGCTCAGCTCCATAGAGTTATCCGCCTATTTGGCGGCGGAGTTTGCCTTTCTGTACCATTGGACCCTCATGCACTGGTTCATTTCCGGCCTCATGCTCTTCATGTTGGCCGTACAGTGCCTGCTTACCCGTCCATTCCACGCCATGCCCCAGATAGTGCCGCTCAAAGGCATCGACTGGTTCGGCGCGTTGCTTTGGACCGTATTGTGCTTGCAGGTGGCCTATGTGCTCAACTATGGCGACTGGCTCGACTGGTGGCATTCGGCCCATCTGCGCCTCGTCTGCGGCACCTCGCTCATCACCCTGGCCGTCTGCCTGCAACGTAAGTGGTACCATCCGCAGCCCTATTTCGAGCCCGCCATCTGGAGCTACCGCCACATGGTGCCCATCATCCTGCTCATCGGTGTGGTCGAAGCCCTCTTCTCGTGCGAGCACGTGTTGGAGATGGTCTATTATGAAGAAGTGATGCACTATGCCGACCACGTCTACGAGCGGCTCAACCAATGGTCCTTGCCCGGCGTGTGGGCCGGTTGCCTCTTCTCGTTGGGCTGGCTCAAGCTCATGCGTTGGAATGTGTACAAGCTCATTGCCGTCGGGCTGTGTTTCTTTTCGTTCTATGCGGCAGGTTTCTACTTTCAGGTCGATGCCGCATTGAACATCGAAGCCCTGCGCCTGCCTTTGGTGTTCCGTGGTTTCTCCTACGCCGTGCTGTGCATCTCCTTCATGTGGGCATTGCACGCCATCATGTCGTTCCAGCACTTCTTCCAGGCCCTGAGCATCTTCAATATGCTCCACATGTTTGTGGGCGGACTCATCGGTGCTGCGCTGCACGCCCGTGGACTGAACTATTACGTGGGCGACGGTTTCGCGCGTTACGGCGACTGGCTCACGGAAGTCCGCCTGTCGCGTTCGCCCATCGATTTTGCCGCCTTTATGGAGCAGTTTGTGGAAAACATGTTGGCGCAGAGTGTCAAGACGCTGTTCGGCTGGACGCTCTACGGCGCGCTGTTCTTCGCGCTCCTGATGCTTTTGTGGGACATCCCCGGCGTGCGTCGCCGCGTGAAGCGGATGCAGATCTGGCCCCGCGTTGGTTTGCAGGTCATGAACGGTTTCCGCCGGCAGCAACGGCTGCACAGGCTCCGTGCGCGGCGAAGGGAGATGCAGTTGCGCGTAAGGTTATAAGTTTTTGAGGTTATCTTCATAGGTTATGAGGGATTAGGTTATGAGGTTATAAGATTACTATTTGAGAGGATAGTATTGAAGCGTTACAGCAGTAACTTTATAACCTCATAACCTAATCCCTCATAACCTATGAAGATAGCCTCACAGCCTCATCCACCGTATCTTGCACCTCTTCAGCCCGTACGTCAACGCCGCCGAGGTGGCGAAGGACAAGGGAAAGACCACCCAGGGAGTCCAGGCGTGGATGCCGCAAGTATGGCGCAGCAAGGTGGCGAAGGCGGCCGGTGTCAGGCCACAAAGCAGGTAGAACACCAGACTGTTGCGTCCCACGAACGTGATGGTGCGGTGCGGACGGCTGAAGCGTCGGATACAGGCAATGGCCACGGGGAAGCTCGCCACGTTGAAAACCATGAAAACCCATGGGGTGGGGTACAGCGCGTACACAGCCGCTATGAAGCCGTAGAGCACCGTCAGCACCACACGGTGGCGGCGAATCAGCCGGTTAGCCTGCGCTTCGTGCATGAAGTAACAGCCGCCCAGTGCGAAATAGAGCGTAAACTCCAGGCCGTCTGTCCACCGCCAGGGAAAATCGCTCAGCCCCGGCCGCCAGAAGCCCAGCAGGAAGAAAGGCACAACCACGAGCACGTGCCACCCGCGTCCGGGCTTCTTCATCGCAAACAGCAGCGCGAAGAACAACTGCGCCACGGCCAATGCCGAGGTGAACCAAAACGTCATGCCGCCCAGCACATTGTAGCAGAACACGTCCCACCGCGGCTCCGTGTGGTTGAACCACATCTTCGGCACGAAGAGCGCGGTCGCGAACACCGTGCTCGGCCATACCAGCCGCTCCAATATGCGGCGCACATCCGTCCGCAGTGAAAGCCGGCGCGTGTTCTCTGCTGCGTGATTTTGGTAAAAGAGATAGCCGCTCACCACCACGAATATATTGATGGTCACGTAAATCAGCCCCATCAGCCGTTCGTCGAACAGCTGGCAGTAAACGTAGGCGTGAAAAAGGTAAATAACCAACATACACGCTGCCCGTGTCGCGTCAATCCAGTCTTTCATATATCGGGATGCCTTATTTCAGCGTGTAATACGGGTTCCGTTCCGTGCCCTTCCGCACCAGCTTGTCCGTTTCCACCAATTGTTTCAGCAGCCGGCAGACCGTTTTCCGGCTCAGTCCCGTAAGGCGTTGCAGCGTGGCGCGGGTGAAGACCGTTTCGTTGGTTTCCTCCAGGTGCTGGGCAATCATTTCCAGCAGCTTCTCGTCCGTCGGCACCAGGGTCGTCTTTTCCAGTTTGCGGTGGCGGTGGAAGCTGCACTTTTGCAGTTGGTTGACGATGGAGCGTTCCGCCTTGAACGTCACGCGGCCAATCTTTATGTCATTCCTCAGCCGCTCGTCCGGGTCGGTAATCTTGCGGTTTTTCAGGGCAATGCCCAGCACGCCCAGGCCGTCAAGGTGGACACTGTGTCCCATGCTCAGGTGGTTGACCGACACGTTGGCCAGTGCGTCGAGCACGGCTTTCACGTCCGAGGAGGTGATGCACGACATCTTCTCAATCTCCCCGATCAGCGTCTTCGTGTTGATGGTGCGCGGATTGGCCACCACAGCATAGTAGCGAGGTTCCTCTTTGTTTTGCATTACCAATGGCGACAGCAGTCGCAGCTTGTAATCAATCGTTCCCATAACAATTTGTTTTTAAAGGTGAATGAATAGTGTGAAAAGCCGGATTTGTCAGTGTTTCCCTGCAAGGGTACAACTGTTTCTCAGTAAGGGTACAACTGTTTCTCGGTAAGGGTACAACTGTTTCCCTGCAAGGGTACACCGGCAAAGCCTATGGCAAAATTACGAAAAGTCGGTGTAAAAACAAGCCGGGCCGGGCTTTGATT
Organism: uncultured bacterium; assembly: GCA_945867195.1. Classification (GTDB taxonomy): domain Bacteria; phylum Bacteroidota; class Bacteroidia; order Bacteroidales; family Bacteroidaceae; genus Alloprevotella. Next base: position 13,671 of record CAMBHR010000030.1, read on the forward strand.
TACCGAAAGTGCGGATTGTCGCGCCAAAAGGCCCGGAACGTACGGAACAGCAGCCTGTATCTTCGTTTACGTATGGATTTCACTCCCAAACGAATATGTTTTTTAAGAATGTAGAGATACGGTAATGGAATTTTGTATTTTTGCTAACGGAACCAATATAAACTTTACTATGCCGGACTTGCAGCTCGATTTTCCTCAAAGCGACGTGGATACATTAAAGGATTATGTGCAGAAGCATGGCGTACGCCGTAAGTTGCGCCGGGGAGAGCGGTTAGTGGCCGAGGGTGAGGACACAGGAAAGATTTTCTTCATCCGCAGCGGCTCGTTCAAGTGTGTGCGTGGCGACTCCCGGAGTCGTGAGCGTGTGCTGGCTCTGATGTTCGAGGGAGATTTGGTGGCCAACTACCTGACCGCCCGCTGCGGAGTCCCCTCCATGTTCAACGTGGTGGCCATGGAAGAATCCGAAGGTTACGAACTGGACATCAAGGAGCATACCGGATTCTTTGAACGCCGGGTGGGCGATGCCATTTACGTTCACGGCTTTGTCGAAGCCTTGGCCTACAGCCATTTGAGCAAAGCCCTTTCGCTGTCCTGCCTCTCCCCGTGGGAACGGTTGGCCGAGCTGCGCAACAAAATTCCCGACATTTTTACGCGCGTCAATATGCAGGACGTGGCCAACTACATCGGTGTTTCGCCGGCCACCCTCAGCCGTCGCTTGGCAGAAGTGCTGTAAGCCGGGAGGTGCAGCTGTGGCAAATATTTCCGGTTTCAGCGTACAACAAGGGAAAAATTCCGAATTTCTTGACCTAAATCAAGTTTTTCACGAAAGGTCCGCCTCCGGGCCTTTCTTTTTTATACCCATCACCTACTTTTGCGCTGTCGGACAGCAACCAAGCGGTCGGATAGGCCCGTATGGCGTTCGACAATAGTAGCCGCGCGACGGCGCGGAACAGCTTTGAAAAGAAAAACAACCGACAACGAACAAATCTTATTCACTAACAAATCTTATTCTATTATGAAATCATTTTTCCGTTTGGCCGCCGGTGCGATAGCCGTTCTGGCAGTGTCGTGCGCTTCCGCACCCCAAGCCGCCATCGAGGGCAGTTGGGTGGAGCAGGTGCCTGGTATGCCCGGCATAGAGCAGGGATTCACGCTCGAAACCGGCGGCAAGGCCGCTTCCATCAATATGGCCACGCTGCAATACAACCGTTGGGAACGCCGCGACGACGTGCTGCTGCTCAGCGGTCGGAGTCTGGGCAACGGACAGACCATCGACTTTACGGACACCTTGCAAATCAAGCATCTGACGCCCGACTCCCTCATCGTGGTGAGAGGTACCATGGAGCGAACCTATCTCAGACAATAACCAACCTATGCGTAATCTTTCATTGTTTGTCATAGGAATGGCCGCCTCGTGGGTAACGGGCGGCCTTTCCGCTTTTGCCTGGCGCCGGTCGCTCAATGACGGCTGGCCGACATCTGGATAAACGGAAAACACGCAACGCAGCACGCCGGCTCGCCGAGTTGTTTTTCCTATTTCAGGACTTGTTCGCACAACTTCAGGAATTGTTTGCACGATTCCCCGACTTTTGTTCAAAACTCCCCGGTTGGAAAGAGTCGTGTGATTACTTCTTGCGGTTTCGGCGTGGATGACAGCCGCTCGTGTACAGAGATTTCGCACGGCAGTTTGCTTGTTCGTGTCGAGGTTTGCTATCGGTGTCGCCGGGCCAGTTCCTCCTCCAGGTCTTTCAGCGAAACGCCCATCTGTTCGCAGAGTACGGTGAGGTGGTACAGCAGATCGGCGGCTTCATAGGTAAAGCGGCGGCGGTTGCCGTCGACGGCTTCCACCACGCTCTCCACCGCCTCTTCGCCCACCTTCTGCGCAATCGCCTTCACGCCTTTGATGAACAGGCGGGTGGTGTAAGAGCCTTCGGGCATCTCGGTGTGGCGTTGGCGCACGATGTCGAAGAGGCGGCGCACGAAGCCTTCCTCCTCGGGGGTGTCGAAACAGGCCGTTGTGCCCCGGTGGCACGTAGGGCCGTGTGGGATGACGCGGAGCAGCAGCGTGTCGGCATCGCAGTCAACGTGGCTGTCCACCACTTGCAGGTAATGGCCGGAGGTTTCACCCTTCGTCCACAGCTTTTGGCGGGTGCGGCTGAAGAAGGTAACGCGGCCTTCGTTTTTCGTTTTGTTAAACGCTTCTTCGTTCATGTAGCCGAGCATGAGCACCTTCAGGGTGGTGGCATCTTGGATAACGACAGGCAGCAGGCCGTCGGCGCATTTGCTGAGATTGAAATCGGAAAAGAGCATCTTCGTTTTGGTTATATAGCTTTGGCACATTTCGCTCCCGGAGTGAGGAAGGTGCCTTCTCTTTTTTTACATTCTTCGTTCCTTACATTCATTGAGCATTTACATCCTCACCGGCACGCCGTGTGCAGCGAGGGCTTCCTTCACTTCTCGGATAGACACTTCGCCGTAGTGGAAAATACCGGCGGCCAAGGCAGCATCTGCGTGTCCTGCGGTGAGCACGTCGACGATGTGGTCCACTGAGCCCGCTCCGCCGCTGGCAATCACCGGGATGCGGAGGGAAGCCGTGAAGCGGGCGAAGAGATCAAGCGGATAACCTTGGCGTGTGCCGTCGTGGTTCATAGAAGTGAGGAGGATTTCACCCGCTCCGCGCTCCTGCACCTCGTGCGCCCAACTGAAGAGTTCGATGCCCGTGGCGCGTGAGCCGCCGTGTGTCGTGATGAGCCATTCCCCCTCCTCGTTCTGTCGAGCGTCGATGGCCACCACCACGAACTGGCTGCCGTAGCGGTTCGCTATTTCGCCTATAAGCTCGGGGCGTTGCACCGCCGCGCTGTTGATACTGATTTTGTCCGCTCCCGCATCCAGTAGCCGCGAAGCGTCGTCAAGGCTGCCGATGCCGCCGCCGACGGTGAAGGGAATGTGGATGCCATCGGCAATGCGTTCCACCAGGCGAGTGAATGTGTTGCGTCCCTCCCGGCTCGCGCTGATGTCGAGGTACACCAGTTCGTCCGCGCCGCACCGGGCATAGTGTTGTCCCAGTTCCACGGCATCGCCCACGTCGGCGAGTTGTTCAAAGTGAATGCCTTTGACGGTGCGCCCGTCTTTTACATCCAGGCAAGGTATGATACGTTTTGTCAGCATGGGATAAGCATATTTCCGGGTATTCTTTTCTTCCTATATCGCTGTTCAATCACAGAAATCTCTGTTCAATTCAATCACAGAAAGCGGCCATTTCTTCCAACTTCACGCGTCCTTCGTAGAGAGCCTTGCCAACGATGACGCGCGGCAGCCCCAGTGCGTGGAGCTGCTCGATGTCAGCTATGGAAGCGATGCCGCCCGAAACGCAGAACGTCACTTGGGGAAACGCCTTTTGCAGCCGCGTGTAGAGTTCGGTGGACGGTCCTTGCAGCATGCCGTCGCGTGAGATGTCCGTGCAGATGGCCTGTTGCAGTCCGGCGGGCAGGAGTTGCGAAACCAAGTCGTCGATGGTCAGTTCCGTATCCTCCAACCATCCTCCGACCGACACTTTCCCCTCGCGCACGTCAGCCCCCAGCACCATGCGCTCCGGGCCATAGCGCAGTAGCCATTCGGCAAACACCTCCGGTTTACGGGCCGCCAGACTGCCCACCACTGCATACGCGGCACCGGCGTTGAAAGCGTCGCGCAGCGCGGTGTCCGTCTTCAGGCCGCCGCCCCATTCCAGTTCCGCCCCATCCACCACGGCCATCTTTTCCAGTGTGCGCAGGTTGCAGGGAGCCGAGGTCTTCGCCCCGTCCAGGTCCACCACATGCACGCGCTGCAGCCCGTGGTCCACGAAGCGGCGCACCATGTCTGCGGGGTCGGCATCGTAAACGGTGGAGCGGGCATAGTCGCCCTGCGAAAGCCGCACGCAGCGTCCTTCTATCAGGTCAACGGCGGGAATAATCTGTATCATGTCTTTTGTTTTCTTAATGGAGATTAGAAACCCTTGTGCCTCTTAGAGGCGGAGAAAGTTTTGCAGGATAAGTTCGCCCACGTCGCCGCTTTTTTCGGGGTGGAACTGTGTGGCATAGAAATTCTCATATTTCAGTGCCGCGCTGAACAGGCAGTCGCCGTGGCGCGTTGTGGCGATGGTGTCCTGGCAGAGGGCGGGGTAGAAGGAATGCACATAGTACACGTGGCTGCCTCCCGCGATGCCGTTGAACAGTTTGCCGTCAAGGTTGCCGATACTGTTCCACCCCATGTGCGGCACCTTCGCTTCCGGCGTTTCGGCGAAGCGGCGGACAAACGTGTCGAACACACCCAGACAGTCGCAGTCGCCCTCCTCCGAGTGGCGGCACAACACTTGCAGACCCACGCAGATGCCCAGCACCGGGCGGCGCAAGTTCGGGATGATGCCCGTCAGTCCCGCGCGGTGCAGCCGCGCCATGGCTTCGCCCGCATGGCCCACGCCGGGCAGCAACACGCGGTCAGCCTGTTGCAGGCGGCGAGGGTCGGCAGTCAGTTCAAATGCTGCGCCCAACCGGCGCAGGGCATTCTCCACCGAGCGGAGATTGCCCATGCCATAGTCAATGATAGCTATCATAAAGCACCTTTGCTTGAGGGAAGTTCATACTTAAAAACATTACGGTTCACGGCCTGGCGCAGGGCGCGGGCAAACGCCTTGAATACCCCTTCAATCAGGTGGTGGTTGTTCTCGCCCCGAGCTTCGATTTGCAGGTTGCTTTGCATCGCCGTGCTGAGCGATTGGAAAAAGTGGCGGTACATCTCCGTCGGCGTGTCGCCCACCCGGTCGCGGGTGAAGGGCACGTCCCAGCTGAAGTCAGCCCGTCCGCCCAGGTCCAGCAACACCATGGCGCGTGCATCGTCCATGGGCAGCACAAAGCCGTAGCGTTCAATGCCCAGCTTGCGTCCCAATGCCTGGCGCAAGGCTTCGCCCAATGCCAGTGCCACGTCCTCCATCGTGTGGTGTTCGTCCACCTCCAAGTCGCCGGCGCAGTGCAGCTGCAGGCCGATGCCTGCGTGGTGAGGCAGCTGTGTCAGCATGTGGTCGAAGAAATGCAGCCCTGTTTCGATGCGGCTGTCCACGCCACCGTCCAAGTCCACCAGTACCCGGATGTTTGTTTCCGCCGTGCGGCGCACCACCTCCGCACGGCGCAGCGTGCGCCGCAGGAACTCCGCAATGTCAGACCAGCGGGGCGTGGCCAATGCCAAGTGGCGGCAGAGTGGGGCGGGCAGTTCCTCCGTTCCCCCTTCGTGCAGCCAGATGGCTTTCGCACCCAGGTTGGCTGCCAACTGCACATCCGTCAGTCGGTCGCCGATGACGTAGCTTCCGGCCAAATCGTAAGAGCCGTCCATATACGCCTGCAGCATTCCCGTGCCCGGTTTGCGCGTCGGAGCTTTGTCTTCGGGGAAAGTGCGGTCAATGTGTTCGGCGGTAAAAGTGACTCCCTCGCCGGCGAGCGTTGCCAGCATCTTGTCGTGTGCCGGGTGGAAAGTCTCTTCGGGGAAAGCCGCCGTGCCCAACCCGTCCTGGTTGCTCACGAGCACCAGTTCGTAGTCCAGCTGGGCGATGGAGCGGAGGGCGGAGATGGCACCCGGCACATAATCCATTTTCTCCAGACTGTCCACCTGTTCGTCCGCCGGTTCTTGGATGATGGTGCCGTCGCGGTCAATGAAGATCACCTTTTTCTTTTTGGGCAACTCCTCCGTCATCCTCACCGGGGCATTTTCTTGTCCGCTGTAAGCCCGCAGCAGCGACAGCAGGCGGCGGTTCTCTTCGGGCGTGCCGATGGTGATGCGCAGACAGCCCTCGCAACCCTTCACGCGGCTACGGTTGCGCACCATGACACCGCTGGCGGTCAGGTAGTTGTAGAGGTCATCGGGGCGGTCCACTTGGATGAGGAAGAAATTGGCATCTGTGGGGAACACCTTCTTCACGCAGGCCAAGCGCGGCAGTTCGTCCGACAGCCGGTCGCGCTCGGCGCAGATTTCCTCCACCTGTCCCAGCAAGCCCTGTCCGATGCGGTGCGTCACCGTCTGCTGCGTGGGGCCGTTCACGTTGTAGGGATATTTCACCTTGGCGTAGAGCGCGGCCACTTCGGGCGAGGCGAACGCCATGCCCAAGCGCAGGCCCGCCATGCCCCAGGCTTTGGAGAAAGTTTGCAGCACAATCAGGTTCGGATGGCGGTCCAGTGCGGCGAGCATGGAGCCTTTCGGCGAGAAGTCCGCATAGGCTTCGTCCACCACCACCATGCCCGGGAAACGGGCGGCCAACTCTTCCAGCTGTTCCGTGGGGAAAGCGTTGCCCGTGGGGTTGTTGGGCGAGCAAATCCAGAGCAGTTTCGTCCGGCTGTCCGCTGCGCGCAGCAAGTCCTCCACCGGCAGGTCGAAATCCGCCGTCAGCTGCACCTTGCGCAGGGCCACGTTGTTCGTGTCCGCTGCCACCTGATACACCCCGTAACTCGGCGCGATGGCCACCGCATTGTCCAGTCCCGGTTCGCAGAAGATGCGGAACGTCAGGTCGATGGCCTCGTCACTGCCCGCGCCTCCCACGAAAATCTGTTGCGGCTGCACGCCCTTGAGGCGGGCAATAGCCTGCTTCAATGCTTTCTGGTGCGGGTCAGGGTAGCGGTTCACGCCATTATTATAAGGACTCTCGTTCGCATCGAGCCACGTGTCGATGCTGCCGCCTTTGCATTCGTCGCGGGCGGTGGAGTAGGGTTCCAGTGCCAGGATGTTGGGACGCACCAGTCGCATGATGTCGCGGTCAGCTGCCGAGGTGTCCGGCTTGTCGGCAACCGTCATGCTGTCCGCCGCCGCCAAGCGCACACCCACTGCTGCGGCGTGTGCATCCAACCCTTCGGCCAATGCCATGGCCTCAATGGTGGGAGCCAGCGCGGCCAGACCGGCGGGCGACAGTTCCTGCCAAGTGATTTTCCGTTGGTAGCTGTCGAGGTTCACGCCGCTGTAACTCTTCGCCCAACCGCCTGTGGGCAACGTGTGGTTCGTGCCCGAGGCATAGTCGCCGGCACTTTCAGGTGAGTAGTTTCCTAAAAAAATGCTGCCGGCCGCCGTGATGCGGGCTGCAATGTCGCGAGGCCGTGCGGTAGATATAATCAGGTGTTCTGCTGCATAAGCATTGGCAAAAGCAATGCGTTCGTCCTCTTGGGCCAGGACCACGATGCGGCTGTGGCTGAGCGAAGCTTCCACCGAGTCGGCACGGCTCAGCAGTGCGGCCTGCCGCTCCACTTCGCGCTTCACCTGCTGTGCAAATGCTTCCGAGTGGCACACGAGCAGGGCCTGGCTGTCCGGCCCGTGTTCCGCCTGCGAGAGCATATCCGCCGCCACGAAGCTGGGCCTTGCCGTTTCGTCCGCCATCACCAGTACCTCGCTCGGGCCGGCCGGCATATCGATGGCCACAGTATTTTGCACCAACTGTTTCGCTTTGGTCACATAGCGGTTGCCCGGACCGAAGATTTTGTCCACGCGCGGTATGCTTTCCGTGCCGTAGGCCATGGCCGCCACCGCCTGTGCCCCACCGATGCGGAACACGCGGTCGATGCCGCACAGCCGGGCGGCGCAGAGAATTTCCGGGGCGATTTGTCCGCCCCGTCCCTGCGGCGTGCAGAGAATGACTTCGGGGCATCCCGCAATCTTGGCCGGCAGAGCCAGCATGAGCACAGTGGAAAAGAGCGGTGCCCTGCCGCCCGGGATGTAGAGGCCCACGCGCTGCAGCGGCACGGGGTGCTGTTCGCACACCACGCCCGGCTGTGTTTCCACACGTACCTGTAGCGGCTGCTGTGCGGCGTGGAAGGCGCGGATGTTGTGCGCCGCCTGCTGCATGGCCCGTTTCACTTCCGGCTTCACGGCCAGTTCCGCCGCAGCCAGCTCTTCAGGTGTCACTTCCAGCCGGTCAAGTTGAGCCCCGTCGAATTGCAGGGCATATTGATATAAGGCGTTGTCGCCTTCGCGTTGTACCGTTTCCACAATCTGCCGCACGCTTTGCGCAATGTGCTCGTCGTCGGGTATGTTGCGCTCCGCCAGTGCCGGCCATTCCGTGGGGGAGGGATTGATGATGATGTCCATTAGGTTGTTCTTTAAAGTTTAGAGTCATTGAGCTTGAAGTTTGGAGCCATCCAGTCGGAGCGGCTTGCCCGACCATCTGATAAAACTCAAAACCACAAACTCTTTTACTCTATCATGTGTCGCTGCTTGGAGTCGGAGGTCGTCCGATGGTACTAATCCATTCGGCTTTGGTGCGATTGGGGTGCGAAGCCCTTACCTGATCATGTTTTCTAAAGCCAGCACCAGGATGCCTTCTGCCCCCAAATCCTTGAGCTGTTCGATTTTCTCCCACAGTTCCTCTTCGCGGATGACCACGTGGAGCGAGCACCAGCTTTCGTCCGCCAAGGGTAGCACGGTGGGGCTGCGCATTCCCGGGATGAGGGCTACAGCTTCGGCCACTTTGGTCTTCGGGATGTTCATCAGCACGTACTTCATGCCTCGGCTCTCCACGATGGACGAGAAGCGGAAACGGAGTTTCTCGATTTCTGCCAACTTCTCCGCCTGCAGTTGCGGGTGGGCAATGAGTGCCGCTTCCGAGTGGAACACCTTTTCCACCTCCACCAGACCGTTTTGCACCAGCGTGCCGCCGCTTGACACGATGTCGAAGATACCGTCGGCCAGTCCCACGGCGGGAGCTATCTCCACCGAGCCGGCAATTTCGTGAATTTCGGCTTCGATGTGCTGTTGCTCGAAATAGTCTTGCAGGATGTGAGGGTAGGAGGTGGCCACCCGTTTTCCGTTGAACCACTGCGGCCCGTCGTAGCCCGCATCGCGGGGCACGGCCAGCGAGATGCGGCAGGCACCGAAGCCCAGCGGCATCACCACTTCCACCTCCTGCTTCCGTTCAGCCACTTCGTTGAGCCCCACGATGCCCACGTCGGCCACGCCCATGGCCACGGCTTGCGGAATGTCATCGTCGCGCAGATAGAGCACTTCGATGGGGAAGCCCGAAGCGCGGGCTACCAGTTTACGTTTGCTTGCCGCCACGTTGATGCCGGCATCTTCGAGCAGTTTCATGCTGTCCTCGTTGAGGCGGCCCTTGGCTTGAATGGCTATTCTTAACATAGAGGATGCTTTATGAGTTGTCTTGGATAGGGTTACTTAGTTAAGCTGTGCAAAAATAGCAAATGGATTGTTATTGGAAGGATTTGCCTTTCCTTTTTCTATATTATGGGCTTGGATTGTGTGAAAAGAAGGGGTTGAAAAGACGTTTGGGGCTTCAAAAGAAAGTGGGGCGGACAGCACTGGAACTGGATACGCCCAGTCGGTTTCCTCCCTTCCCATCGCGCTGAGAAACTACGGCACATTTGTCCCATTTCACCTTTTTAAGATATATCTTGAAGCTGTGCCCTGTGAAAAGCCTTATTTTTGCGAAATGAATGGTGGGTGAAAATCATCCGTTAAACACTTGACAAACCAAACACTATGCTATTTCCCTTTATTTCCCAAAGGCGGTGTCTCGCCCTGACGTGCTGGTTCGCGGCCTTGCTGTTGCAGGCACAGCCGGCGGTGCTGTCGCTCGACAGCTGCCGCGCCATGGCTTTGCGCAACAACAAGCAGTTGGCCCAAACCCGCCTCGCGCTCGAAAAAGCCGGGTGGGAGCACGAAGCGGCGCGCACCAATTACCTGCCCAAGGTGAGCCTCACCGCAGGCTATATGCGCACGGGCAAACAAGTGTCGCTGCTGAGCGACGAACAGAAGCGAAAGCTCAATAACCTCGGCACTACCGCCGCCGGGGGCATGGGGCAGGCCATGCAGCAGTTGGCGGCAGCCAATCCCGACCTGCTGCCGCTGCTCCAAGGCTTGGGCGGCTTTCTGCCTGCGCTGGAACAGGGCGGTAACGCCTTGGGGCAGGGGCTCACCGACGCGTTGCACACCGATACACGCAACATGACGGCCGGTCTCATCCTGCTGACCCAACCTCTCTACATGGGCGGCAAAATCCGGGCCTACGACCGCATCACGCAGCTGCAGCGGCAGGTGGCCGCCGACGGCTTGCGAACGGAGCAGCACGAGGTGATGCTCGCTGTGGACAAGGCTTACTGGCAGACGGTTTCGCTGGCCAACAAACGCCGTTTGGCCATGAAATACCGCGATATGCTGGCGCGCCTCGACTCCGACGTGGTGAAGATGGTAACTGAGGGCGTGGCCACGCGCAGCAACGAACTCTCCGTAAGTGTCAAACTCAACGAGGCGGAGATGACGCTCACGAAGGTGGAGGACGGACTTACCCTGTCGCGGATGCTGCTCTGCCAGCTCTGCGGACTGCCCTTGGACAGCCGTCCCACCTTGGCCGATGAACAGAGCAACGACTTGGCGGTGAGCACCGTGAACTTGCAGCCCGATGTGGCCGGAGCGTTGCAAAACCGCCCCGAGCTGTGCCAGCTGAGTACGGCACAGAGCATTTACGAGGAGAAGGTGAAGATAGAACGCTCGGCCTTCCTGCCGCAGCTTGCCCTGACGGGTGGCTATATGCTGTCCAATCCCAACGTGTTCAACAGTTTTGAGCGCAAGTTCAACGGCACGTGGGGCGTGGGCGTGGTGCTGAAAGTGCCCGTGTGGAACTGGGGCGAAGGAAAGTACAAGGTGCGTGCCGCCAAGGCAGAAGCCTCGATGGCCGGTCTGAAGCGCGACGAGGTGCGCGAACAGGTGGAGCTACAGGTGACGCAGGAGGCTTTCCGCGTGAACGAGGCCGCGCGCAAACTGCAACTCAGCCTGAAAAACCTGGACAAGGCGGAGGAGAACCTCCGCACGGCACGCCTCGGGTTTGCCGAAGGTGTCATCACCACGTCCGACTTGCTGGCGGCACAAACCGCCTGGCTCCAGGCCCACAGCGACAAGATTGACGCACAAATCGACATCAAGCTCAGCCGTGCTGCTTACGACAAGGCCATTGGCCAATCAGGAAACTGACGCTCCTCAATTTATAATGTATAACTTATAATTAGGTCTACGACCGACATACAGGACGATGAAGCTCTGCAACCACCATCGGCGTAGCCTTCATTATAAATTGTAAATTATAAATTTTAAATTGCCCCGTCGGTCGTCAGACCTTATTTTACATTATCAATTATAAATCATACCCATGTCTAGACAAAAACCTAATCTTTTGCCCGCCATCATTATCCTTGCGGGCATAGTCATCTTAGTAATCATAGGCAGTATGTATGCCTTCAGCGAAACTGACGAGACCATTCAGGGACAGGCCGACGTAACGGAGTACCGCGTGTCGAGCAAGGTGCCCGGGCGTATTTTGAAATACTATGTGAGGGAAGGACAGCAGGTACACGCCGGCGACACGCTGGCTCTGCTCGAAGCTCCCGACGTTTCGGCCAAGATGGAACAGGCACGAGCTGCCGAAGAGGCCGCAGCAGCCCAAAACCGAAAGGCCGAGAAGGGCGCACGTCAGGAACAGATAGCCGCTGCCTACGAAATGTGGCAGAAGGCGCAGGCTGGTGCGGAGATTGCCCGCAAGTCGTACGAAAGGGTGAAACGGCTTCACGACCAAGGCGTGATGACGGCCCAGAAACTCGATGAGGCTACGGCCAACCTCAACGCATCGGTGGCTACGGAAAAGGCCGCCAAGGCGCAGTCCGACATGGCGAAGAACGGAGCCGAGCGCGAGGACAAGGAGGCCGCTGCCGCCATGGTGAGCCGCGCCAAAGGGGCGGTGAACGAAGTGGGGTCCTACCTGCGCGAAACGGTGCTGACGGCAGCTGCCGACGGCGAGGTGACGGAGATATTCCCGCAGCCCGGCGAACTCGTCGGCACGGGTGCCCCCATCATGAACATTGCACTCATGCAGGATATGTGGGTGAGCTTCAATGTGCGTGAGGACTACCTCTCCGCCTTCCCCATGAACGGCAAGATAAGGGCGGTTGTCCCCGCGTTGCAGAACCGGGAGGTGGAGCTGAAGGTGTATTACTTGAAAGACCTCGGCTCTTATGCCGCCTGGAAAGCCACGAAGACAACGGGGCAGTTCGACCGCAAAACCTTCGAGGTGAAAGCCGCGCCCTTGCAGGAAGTGAAAGGATTGCGCCCCGGCATGAGTGTACTGCTGGTAATGAAATAATGTATAAGGAGTCGAAAGTGGATAGTTTAAAGTTTATATGGTTGCCATGAAGTGAAGTAATCTTCGCTCAGTGAGCATCAATTGTAAACTTTTGACTATAAAATTCTCAACTTTTTATACATTGTACATGTTACACATTCAATCAACGATTTCGTTAAGCCAAATGAGCAAAGCAAAACTTGTTTTAGCTTTGCCATGGCGAGAACTTTCGTGCAAGCGAGCGCAGAGCCAAGCTTGCTTGAGCTATGCCGAGCGCAGCCGAAAGTATCAGAGAAAATTGCACTTTTAAGAACCCATGTTTTCCATTATCTTACGCGAACTTCGGCATATCACACGCCGCCCCATCTACCTTTTCGGTATGGTGTTGGCCCCTTTGTTCTGCTGTCTGTTCTTCACCTCCCTGATGCAGGAGGGACTGCCTGAAGAGCTGCCCATGGGACTGGTCGATGAGGACCGCACGGCCACCAGCCGCAACATAGCCCGCAATCTCGACGCTTTCCAGATGGTCAACGTGGCACACGTGTACGCCAATGCCACCGAGGCGCGCCGCGCCGTGCAGCGGGGAGAGGTGTACGGTTTCTACTACATTCCTCAAGGAACGGCTGCGGAGGTGAACCGCAGGCGCGTGCCCACCGTGTCGTTCTACAGCAACTACTCCTATCTCATTGCCGGTTCACTGCTCTACCGCGATATGCGCATGATGTCGGAACTGGCCTCGGGAGCTGCCACCCGCTCTGTGCTCTACGCCAAAGGAGCTACGGAACGGCAGGCCATGGCCTATCTGCAACCTATCGTCATCGACATACACGCCGTGGGAAACCCGTGGCTGAACTACAGCATTTACCTTTCCAATATTCTCATTCCCGGGGTGTTGGGCATCTTCGTCTTCATGATAACGGTGTACAGTCTGGGCTCGGAAATCAAGTTCGGCACGGCAGACCAACTCCTGGAACTGGCCGGGCATTCCGTGGTGCGCGCCGTGACGGGAAAGCTACTGCCCCAGCTGCTCGTCTTCTTCCTCACTGGCACCGCCATCGTGTTGTGGCTCTATGGCTTCCTGCATTTTCCCTGCCACGGCGGCTTACTCCGGATGTGGGCGGTGATGGTACTGTTCATCGTGGGTTGTCAGGGTTTGGGCGTGTTCATGTTCGCCATGTTGCCCACGTTGCGCTTGGCCCTCTCGTTCGCCTCGCTGTGGGGTGTCATCTCCTTCAGCATCTCCGGTATGTCGTTTCCCTGCATGGCCATGCACCCTGCACTTCAAGGGCTGTCGCTGCTGTTCCCCCTGCGCCATTACTACCTGCTCTACGTGAACACGGCACTCAACGGCTATCCGCTATCGAACGCCTGGCCCTACGTGCTGTGCCTGTTGGCCATGGCCCTGCTGCCGTGGCCCTGTATGCCCCGGTTGAAGAAGGCGTTGGCGAGTTATCGTTATGAACCATAAATAGTTCTTAAAAGTGCAATTTTCTCTGACACTTTCGGCTGCGCTCGGCATAGCTCAAGCAAGCTTGGCTCTGCGCTCGCTTGCACGAAAGTTCTCGCCATGGCAAAGCTAAAACAAGTTTTGCTTTGCTCATTTGGCTTAACGAAATCGTTGAATAGGTTAGGGTTTAGGGCTTCTGATATGCTCGTGCAAGCTGCTTCGACATGATGACTTAAACTCTAAACTCTAAACTTCCCAACTTTAAACTTCCCAACTCTATACTTTTCAACATTCAACTTTATCCCCCTCTTATGCAAAATAAATTCCATTGGCTGACGCTGCTGCGCGATGAATTGCTGGGTCTCTTCAAAGACCAGGGCGTACTCATCTTCTGCCTGCTCGTACCCTTGGGCTATCCCTTGCTCTATGCCTTTATCTATACCAACGAGGTGGTACACGAGGTGCCGGTGGCGGTGGTGGACGATTGCCGCTCCGCCCAGAGCCGTGACTATCTGCGGCGGCTGGATGCCACGGCGGAAGTGAAGATTATTTCCCACTGCGCCAACATGACCGAGGCAGAGGCACTTATCCGTCAACGGGAGGCTTACGGAGCTGTCTATATCCCGCGCGATTTCAGCCGCCGGCTGGCGCGGGGGGAGCAGGTGGCGGTGAGTGCTTACGCCGACTTAGGCGGTATGCTCTATTATAAGGCTGTGCTGACGGCCAACACCAACGTGAGCTTGGACATGAATGCGGAAATCAAGGTGGAGCGTGCCGGTGGCACCACGGCGGAGGAGGACCGGGTGGCCGAACATCCTATCCGCTACGAGGAGGTGTCGCTCTTCAATCCCCAAACGGGCTTTGCCGCTTTCCTCATCCCTGCCGTGCTCATGCTCATCATCCAGCAGACGCTGCTACTCGGCTTGGGCATGGCTGCCGGAACGGCACGGGAGCGCGGCGATTTTACCAATCCGCTCATGACGCGCCGAAATCCCGCCGGCTTGCTGCGGGTGGTGTGGACCAAGGCGTTGGTGTATCTGCTTGTCTACATTCCCCTCTCCATCTATATATTAGGCGTTGTGCCCCGTTTGTTCAGCCTGCCCCAACTGGGCAACCCGTGGGAAGTGGGGCTGTTCGTGTTGCCTTATACCGTGGCTTGCATTTTTTTCGCCATCACGGTGAGTGTGCTGGTCCGCCAACGCGAAATGTGCATCCTGCTCATCGTGTTCACCTCCGTTCCGCTGCTGTTCATCTCCGGCCTTTCCTGGCCGGGGAGTGCCGTGCCCGGAGTGTGGAAGGCCGTGAGCTATCTTTTCCCCTCCACCTTCGGCATCCGTGGATATGTTTCCATGAACAACATGGGTGCAAGCCTGACCGACGTGCGCCACGAATGGAACATGCTGTGCGTGCAGTCGGTTGTCTATTGCCTGACCGCCTGTGCGGCTTATGCCGTGACGGTACGCGACTCGCGGAAGCGCATCGTTGAGGCGTGGCGGCGGTTGTCGGGAAGATAACGTCCTGGTTTCGCTTCGCCTTGTCCATCGCTGAAAGCCGGCGTTCGGTTTTCAGGAGTTGTTCCCACAAGTCCAGGATTTGTTCCCACAAGTCCGGGATTTGTTCTCACAAGTCCAGGATTTATTCTCACAAGTCCAGGAGTTGTTTCCACAAGTCCGGGAGTTGTTTCCACAAGTCCGGGATTTGTTCTCACAAGTCCGGGAGTTGTTTTGCCTAATCAAGGAACCCGGCGAAATAGTCGGCGAGTTGTGAAGAGAACTACACGTAGTGTCCGGCCGGGCAGGCGAAGCGAATCAGTCATGCTGAAAAAGCCGCAATCCGTTTGGGAAATACGCTTTTCGCATGCGTATATATATACGTATTTTACTTCCCGGAAAAAGTATTCACCCCTTCACACAGAGCGCGTTTCCCGTTGATTTTCATGGGTTTCCGGTGTGAAGGTTTTGTTCTTCAAGCATTCACAGGGGCGGTGAAGGTATCGCGGTGACTTTTCCTGATTTTGGTTGACCGTTTTTTCCGTTATTTTCTGTTTTCGGTTT
>CAMBHR010000031.1:0-29278 GCA_945867195.1 uncultured bacterium
CAAAGGTAGAGGGATGAATGATTGTGTACAAGGCGGCATCGCGGATACGCTTACGTTCCATGCGGTGAATGCTCGTGAAGAGCGCAAGAATCAAGCCTTCACACCGGAAAATCGCTGAAAATCAGGAGGAAATCGGCATAAAACGCCACATTGGCGGTGAATGCTTTAAAAACCAAACCTTCACACTCAAATCCACTGAAAATCAAGCAAAAAAGAGCCTTCATGTGAAAGGGTGAACACTTTTTCTGCGGAAAAAAATGCGTATAAAGGAGCGTGAACGGTTGGGCTGAAAACAGGGAAAATGCCCCGATGCTATTTTGCAGGAAACTGTCAATCGCTCTCGGGGAACAAGTACTTCCTGTTGCGCTCCGATGCACCCAAAGTCAATACACTGAGCCGGACATTAGCCGCTTCGAGCAGGGTATGGGCGCAAGACCTCAACGTACTTCCCGTAGTTATCATGTCATCTACCAACAGCACATGCTTGCCTTCCACACAGGCCGGCTCAACCAACCGGAAGATGTCTTTGACATTTTCCATGCGTTCGGCTGTTGACAAATGGGTTTGCGTGGGATTATCAACGATGCGGGCCACCGCCCGCGTCTCCACGGGGATGCCGGTTACTTGACGCACTCCTTCAGCCAAACGCTCGCTTTGGTTGTAGCCTCTTTTCCGGAAACGCTTGGCCGACAAGGGTACGGGCACTATCACGTCTATGCCATCAAAGAAACCGGTAGCAACGAGGTCTTGGGCCATGATACGCCCATAACTCACGGCCACTTCTGGACGATTATGGTACTTGAAAGAGAAAAAGATGCGGCTGTAATCTGAATTCTGGTGGTAGAACATGAAGGAGGACGCGTGAACGGTACAAATCCGGTCATCCCACAAGGACCGCTCCACGGCATTCCCTTTCGCTCCCTTGAACTCTGTCAAGGGCAAACGCGACAAGCACCCCACACAGGTGTGCTGCTCCGCCGACATCAACCGCCGTCCGCACACACAACAATAACGGGGAAACAGCTGGTGACTTATGCTGTCAAGCCAAAGGCGGAACGGTCCCTTACAGAAGGAAAACAGCGAACGGAACATCACAGGCTATCGGCGTTTGAACTCCATGAGGTCGGTCACCTTGACGAGTTTGCGCCCCACAGCCCTGCGGATGGCATTGCCGCCGGTGGCACGGTACTGATAAGTGCTGTCAGAGGTTTGGGTGAACTCGATGTCCTGCGCATCGGAACCTATGTCGTTGCTGAAACGCAAGTGGGCGGTTTTTCCCTTTATTTCGTGACGGGTGAGCATCCACGTGCCGTAAATGTTGCCCGACATATAGCCGTGCATGGTGCCCAGAAAATCAAAGCCCGGTGCAGTAAGCGTTTTCTCATATAAGTTCAGGTACAAATCCATCCCTGTTTCCTTACAATGGAAATGACCCTCAAAAGGGCGCACGAGGGTATCGGCCTGAGATATAGTTTGAGGCTGACCATGAAGTTGCTGTCCCCAGACAAATTGCCCCAAGGATATAAAGAGAAGGAATAAATAAACTTTCATTTCACGATGGTTCTGAAGGGTTTTCATTCCGTTTCGCCCGCATCGTTGGCTTCGCGCAAAATCATGGTTGTGGCACCAATGGTGATGATGTCTCCATCAGAAATGATTACGCGCTCCTTCACGCCCAACAATTCGTTATGCAGGAAAGTGCCGGTATTCGACGGGGCATCGCGGAGGGTGAATTTGGCTTTGCCGCCCGGCAAAGGTTTGACGGTGACCATACAATGGGTAGTGTCCACACTGGGGTCGACAGTCTTGATGGCGGCATTGGCCTTGGTGCCCTTGACCAGCCGCCCCACCACGTTCTCCCCCTCGTATAGGGGTATCTCCTGCTTGAAATGGAAAGCATTTTCCAGCACCACTAAATGGCCATAAACCACGGGGCCGGCTTCTTCAGCCGGCTGTTCCGACACTGGCTGAGGGATACGCAACCTGAATTTCTTGCTGCATCCCGGGCATTCAAACACCAGGATACGTCCGGGTTCATATTGTGTCTCATCAAAGAGAATGGCTTCATCGCATTTAGGACAACGAATACGTTTCATATATCAATGTAATTTAAGTTTCGGAGGTTATGAGGGATAAGGTCATGAGGTTAAAAAGATACTCGGTACGGCTACTGTGACTACCTCCAACAGTTTTCTTATAACCTGAGAGCGAAGGGACCATAATCTTATAACCTTCAACTTTCGGAAATACCGAAAGTTGAATCAATGTAATATTGGGCTTCTTTCAGAGAAGCATCCGTTCATATACAACAAATTGGTAAGGCATCAGCCCATGCCGGGTAACGCACTTACCAACTCTTTGTATTGCCAGAGCGGAAGCATCTGGCTTCCGCTCCCTATTGTCTTATCGTTTCATGACCCATGCATCGGCAAATGCTTCATCATGTTTGCGGAGCTTGACCAAAGCGGCATGGGCTTCGGCTTCCGTGGGATAGCTTCCGCTCACCACCCTCACCATGCGGCCACGGCGATAGGGAGCAGCGTCTAAGCCTTCTTTTTTCAGCTTTTCGGAAAACTTTTCTGCATTGCCCTGCGAAATGGCACTGGCCAAGACGATGGTATAGGTACCTTTTGCCTGTTGTTGCACGCCTGCGGTTCTGTCCTCAGCCTGTTCCGGTTGGGACGGAGCTGACTTCTCCACTGCCGAGGGTACTGCAACCGGCTTCGGGTTTGCAACCGGTACTGCCATTTCCGTATTCTTGTTGGCTGTAACCGATGCCACGGCAGGAATTGTCGGCCGGGCAGGCTCTGCTGCATCAGGTTCGGCAAACAGCTGTTCGTAAACGGATGCTGCCTGCTGCATGCCCTGCCCTTCCACGTGCGAAATAGGAGTGGCCCAAAGGAAATAGAAGAACACGGCCACGACAGCTGCCGCTACATAGTTTACGATTTCTTTGCTGATACTGAAGGTGTATTCCCTTTCCGTGCGTTTCAGATGAAGTTTCCTTGCATGGGGCGCAGCACCTTCACTGGCCACCTCCGTTTGCATGGCACTCTTTGACACGGTGCCGATAACGATGGAGTCAAGCCCATACAAGTCGGGCGAAAGCAGGCCGGCTTCGCAGGGCACGAAGCTGTAATTGCCTCCCATACCTGACGAAAGCGTGCCGATGCCGGAGAGTTCAAAACTTCCCTCCTCCTCTATCTGTTCTTTCAGACGGGCCACGGCATCTTCAATCAGCTTCACCGTTTCGGGGTAACTGGTGTCGTAAGCCTGCATATAAGACTGCACCAACAGGCCGTCATTGATACACAGCTGCTGATTGAACCCTACACTCCGGCACGGGGGCAAGAAAAGTTGCTCCTCGTCTATGCGGCGTGCGGGGACATAATGCGCCACAAAGCCCCCCAAGCCGGGAACAATGACGCAATCATGAGCCAACAGAAGGCTTTCGATATGTCTGGAGAGTTCAATCATAGTGCAAAGGTATGCCTTTCTTTTATATTTGGAAACACTGTTGAAAGCTTTTTTTCATTCACTTTTCTCCTGCAAACGTCCCTTCTTTCTCTTGCCGGAAAGCGCGCCAAAGCCAACGCTGCTGTAAATCAGTGCTTTTATATCAACATGACTGCGGAGGGCACCAGCAGGCTATATCACTCCACCAAAAACTTCAACATAGCTCCCATAGCTTTGCCCCTCACCGTTTCGTCGGTGATGCTTTCAAAGGGGAATCCCATGGTTATGACCCGGTAGTCGGTTCCGCGATAAGCCACGCCAGCACCCTGTCCGCCACCATAGGCGAAAGCACAAAAAGCATTCGGATGGGTCGGCTGCAACGCATCGGGAGCCTGTACCGCATATTGCTTCGCATTCGGTTGCCGACTGATGAGGAACTGCAGGTTCAAACCATTGACATAGTCGGTCGAATCGGTATAGGCACTGCCGTCATAGCGGCATTTGAGCACCTCTTCCAAGAACTTCCGCTCATCGGCCCGGCGCTGGTTGTCCGAACCGATGTAACTGCCGCTCACCAACAGTGCTCCTCCGTGGCGCAAATAGTCTGTCAGTTTTTGCCTTACGGCAGACGGGAATGTTTTATAGGGCAACAAGTTGTAGGGCTTGTCGGCCTGTAGACCGGCGATATAGTCAATGACGGCATAATCACCAGTCTTCAGCTTGTTTTGCTCAAACGCTTCGCTACTGACGGAACAGAACGAGTAACCTCCTCCTGCAGCCATGGCTTTTCCGTGGCACAGGGGATAATCGAAGGTGTTGCCGGCTATTTCCCTGCCCATCCATTCACGCCCGGAATACCCGAGTCCGCCCGGTCCATCCACATGGGGAGCCAGCGGATTGAACTCCACTTGTTTTCCCGCCAGAGCGGTGGTGGATATATAAGGCACACCCATATCCAGGCTGAAGTCGAAGCCCAGCGAGTCGGGGGTATTCACCGTGGCAGGGCCGCTCAAACGGTCGAAGCCGTTGACAATCAGCACACGCCGGTTGCTGCCCGAAGCCTGTCGCACGGCCAGGGTTTCAGAAGGGAAGCTCTCTCCTCCCGCATTCACTGCCGTCACACGGAATGCATAGATTTTGTCGGGCATGACGGGCATCTCATAACTTTCATGGTTGCCCACTGCCAATCCGTTGTCAAATCCTTCACCATCGGTTTGGGTATATACCACATAGCCCGTGGGGCGGGCGTTGTCGCACAGGCTGTCAACGGTCTGTTTCCATGACAGTTTCACGGAAGTGCCGTCATCCGATAGTTCTGCGGCAAAACAGCGTGGCGGCAGAGGTTGTACGCTAAACTTTTTTTGGCCATGGGAGTAATTGACGAAGCGCAGGATGGTTTTGTACACGGAACGCGCCAGGGCAAACTTGAAGTTTGGGTCATGGCCGTAGTGCATATCGGTGAAATTCTGGTGGGAGAGCATCTCCAATATGGCCGAAGGCACCCCCGGCATACGCGTTTCCGCATAGTTGCGGTCCCAGTGTTCGCGTTGGGTCCATCCTGTTTGGAAATTGCGGGACAAATCGGCAGAAAGCCCTGTAAGAAGCAGGCGGGCGAAGTCCGAGGATGCCTGCCGCGAGAGGCCGGAAGCATAGTGGGTGTTGCCGTCACCGTCCTGCGTAGTACTGATGCCCAGCGAACCATATACACTCCTGTCCGGACTTACGCCGGCATCGCTGTGTAATGCCAAAGAGAGTTCAAACGGCACACGGCAACCTTTCCAGTCAGGCACGTACACGCTGCCGCCGGACAGGTAGTTCAGCATATTGGAGCGCACGCGCAAATCATCCGCATAGTCATTGGTGCCCTGTTCTGTATTAAATAATGTGTCGGGAATGCCTGCCCACTGGGCATAATAACGTGCCGCCTCGAGGAAACGGGGCAAGCCGGAAGTGCCGGCCAAGCCGCGTTCTGTCTGCCCCACTCCTCCGCCAAAGCGCACGGCATCGGCTGTGACCACTCCCCGGTAGTTGCTTTGGTTGGTGAGCACCACGCGTCCCCGTGGCGAGCTTCCCTCATCGAAGTCGAAAGTGCCGAGATACACCCACGTGCCGCCTCCCATCTGCTGGTTCACCTGCACATGGGTGCGCCCACCCTTATGGTAAACGGTGTAACGGGCATCGGGCACGCTGTTGGGGCGCGAGGCGTAGCTCACATACACGGCATATTTTCCCGCCCTCGGGATTCGAGGCTGCCACGTGGCGGAAGCCAGACGGGACTTCCGCGCCAAGGCTGGAACCATGCGCCATGTCCCTTGGCGGAAGGGGAAGATGCTGTCATTGAGCAACGTGGCCGGCATACCGAAACCGGCACTATCGGGCGAGGAAGTCCAACGGGCATCTTCGGCAAAAGTTTCCAGATAACTGCCTTGCCGTTCCGGAAAGTCATTATCCACCACGGCCTCTTGGGTTTGCGTGTCGCGTTCACGCGGCGTGGCCACCACGGCACCTGCCTTTTCGAGCATGGGGATAAGGTAAGGGAAGACAAACGATTGGGTGAACAGGTCCTCGGTCGTACCATACAGATAGGGGCGTTGCCATCGCCATCCTCCGTTTTTGAAATATCTACCATGACTGGGCCATACGAACAGGTGTCTGTTCTGCAAACCCTCCGTCACTTGGTAGGGCAACGAGGTGTTGCGCACCCAGGGCAAGCCGGTATAGTCCACGCTCCGCCACAAGCGGTCAGCATCTTGGTTATCGTCGCGCAGTATATTGGGGATGAGGTCCTCAATGAGAAATCCCTTTTTGTTATACACCTGTATGTGATACGTATTGTATGGAGCGGGCAATGCACGTTGCAACCCGGCATAAATACGGCGCACGCCCTGCGGTGTGAAAGGCTGTGAACAGAACGGTTCGTTGGCATAGATGCTCAGTTCATGCAACTCGGCATCTACCTTGAGGGAGTCCATGCGCATGGGGTCATGCGGATGATACCCCTCCACGGCATACTGGCGGAAAAAGGATGCCACAGCGTCATCCAAAGGCTGTTGCTGGGCACAAAGGGTCTGGAAAAGGAAAAAGGGGAAAAGGAAAACTATGCGGTATTTCATGGGGATGGATGCGACCAAACAGTGCATGGGAAACAGGATGAAAATCCATCTACTCCAACGGACGAACCATAGGTTTGTCACCGCCTGCTGTCAATGGCAGCGGCCAACCCGTTTGGTTCGTCCGTCAAATAATTCTATAGGAATGGCCGTGTGTGTTATCTATCTTTGGGACAGTAATCACACAGGCCGTCTCACTCACTTTTTCAAAGCAGCGATAGTCTCTTGCAACGTGGCAATTTTCTGTTCGGCATCATGCTGCTTCTTGCGTTCCAGCTCCACTACGGCAGCCGGTGCATGACTTACGAATCGTTCGTTGGCCAGTTTCTTCTGCACGCCGGCCAGGAATCCCTGCAAGTGCTTGAGTTCCGCTTCGGCCTTGGCCAATTCGGCTGCCACGTCAATCAGTCCGCCCAATGGCACGGCATATTCTGTAGTGCCCACCATGAATGCACTGACACCTTCGCCCTTGGCTTCCACCACCTGCACGCCGCTCACACCGGCCATTTTCACCACAATGGTGTCGTAGTCCGCCAACGGATTGGTGCCAACCACCTGAAGGTCGAGCACTTCGCGGGGCGAGATATTCTTGGCATTGCGGATGGCTCGTACGCCGGCCACCACCTGCTTCACGGCCTCCACATCAGCCAGCAGACGGTTGTCCTCTGCGGCAGGAGCGGCTATTTGCTGCGCGCTGACCATGATGCTCTCGCCCTCAGCCCTTTCGGCCAAATGTTGCCACAGTTCTTCGGTGATGAAAGGCATGAAGGGATGGAGCAGGTGCAGCAAGTGGTCAAAGGCTGTCAGGACGGCCTGATAGGTTGCAGCGTCAATCGGCTGGCCGTAAGCCGGTTTCACCATTTCGAGGAACCATCCCGAGAACTCATCCCAGAAGAGGTGGTACACCTCCATCAACGCCTCACTCAGGCGGTATTTGCCATAGAGGTCGGCCACCTCCGCTGCACTTTGGCGTAACTTGGCATCGAACCATGCCACTGCCAAACGAGCCGTTTCGGGCTGAGCAGCCTGCTCGTCAACCTGCCATCCCTGCACCAGTCGGAAAGCGTTCCAAATCTTGTTGCAGAAATTGCGTCCCTGCTCACAGAGAGCCTCGTCGAAGAGGATGTCGTTGCCGGCAGGGGCTGCCAACATCATACCCATACGGACACCATCGGCTCCAAAGCGGTCAATGAGGTCCAGCGGGTCGGGCGAGTTGCCCAGCGACTTCGACATCTTGCGTCCCAGCTTGTCACGCACGATACCCGTGAAGTAGACATTCTTGAACGGCATCTTGCCTGTGTACTCATAGCCCGCCATGATCATGCGAGCCACCCAGAAGAAGATGATATCCGGACCCGTCACCAAGTCGCTCGTCGGATAGTAATAGTTGAACGCCTCATTATCCGGGTGAGTAATGCCGTCAAAAAGGGAGATGGGCCAAAGCCAGGAAGAGAACCACGTGTCGAGTGCATCCTCATCCTGCCGCAGGTCAGCAGCCTGCAGGCTGGGGTTGCCGCTCTTTTCGCGTGCCAGTTGCAATGCCTCTTCCAGTGTTTCCGCCACTACGAACCCACCCTGCGGCAGGTAATAAGCCGGGATGCGGTGTCCCCACCAAAGCTGGCGCGAGATACACCAGTCCTTGATGTTTTCCAGCCAATGACGGTAGGTGTTCTTGTATTTGGAAGGATAGAACTTGATTTCATCGTTCATCACCGGCGGCAATGCCAGGTCGGCGAAATGCTGCATCTTGAGGAACCACTGCATGGACAGTTTCGGCTCGATGGGCACACCGGTGCGCTCCGAGCATCCAATCTTGTTATCGTAGTCCTCCACCTTCTCCATCAGTCCGGCGGCCTGCAGGTCGAGGGCAATCTGTTTGCGCACCTCGAAGCGGTCCTGCCCCACATACATTCCGGCAGCCTCACTCAGCGTAGCATCGTCGTTGAAGATGTCGATAGCCTCCAGGTTGTATTTTTCGCCGAGCATATAGTCGTTCACGTCGTGAGCCGGCGTCACCTTCAGACATCCCGTACCGAACTCAATGTCCACATACTCGTCCTCGATGACAGGGATGACACGTCCCACGAGGGGCACAATCACCTTCTTGCCCTTCAGCCAAGTATTCTTCGGGTCGTTCGGGTTGATGCACATGGCCACGTCGCCCATGATGGTTTCGGGGCGTGTGGTAGCCACTACGGCATAGCGTCCCTTTTCATCTTGATGCACCACTTCCCCCTCTGTGCCACAGACCGTTCCGTCGTCCTCGCTCACGTAATACTTCATGTAGTAAAGTTTGGTGTGCTCCTCCTTGTACACCACTTCTTCGTCCGACAGGGCGGTTTGGGCTTTGGGGTCCCAGTTCACCATGCGCACACCACGGTAAATCAGTCCTTTGCGGTAAAGGTCGACAAACACCTTGATGACACTCTTGGAGCGTTCCTCGTCCATAGTGAACGCCGTACGGTCCCAGTCACACGAAGCTCCCACCCTTCTCAGCTGTTTCAGGATGATGCCGCCGTGTTCGTCCGTCCAGTCCCAGGCATGGCGCAGGAACTCCTCGCGGGTCAGGTCGGTCTTTTTGATGCCCCGGTCGGCCAAGCGGTTCACCACCTTGGCTTCCGTGGCGATGGAGGCATGGTCCGTGCCGGGCACCCAGCAGGCGTTTTTACCCTCCATACGGGCACGCCGAACCAGAATGTCCTGAATTGTTTCGTTGAGCATATGGCCCATGTGGAGCACTCCCGTCACATTGGGTGGGGGAATTACCACGGTGTAAGGCGTTCTGCCATCAGGCCGGGAAGAGAACAGGTGGTTCTTCTCCCAATATTGGTACCATTTCCCCTCAACTTCTTCGGGGTTATAGTTTTTTGCTAAATCCATTGTTTCAAATTTTTAAATTTTCCGGCCGCAAAGTTAGCACTAAAAGCCAGATGCCCTTTAAATTTTCTCTTCTAATTTCCTCTGGTGTTCGTCCAGCAAATCCAGAAGTTGTTCCAAAGCCGTTTTGAAGCGTTTGCGCACGGCAGCATTTCCGATTTTGATTTTGCTTTCCTCATGGATGAACCGGTTCGTCTCCTCCAATTTGCCCGCAAAGTAGGCCGCCCCTTTAGAGACCCGTTCCTTCAACAGCCCGTCGTTCAGGTCTGCGTTGTTTTCAAACATCCGGGAATATTGCATATGGAAACGTCCGGCCACGCCCATGACTTCCAAGTCGAACCTATGGAGCTGTTCGTCGAAGCGTCCCGTGGCCTGCGCCAGTGATGCAGGAAAGTGTTGTTGCATGATGCGCACCAGGGTTGAAAACGCCACACGCTCTTGGCTGAACGAAAACAGTTCCGTGATCAGGAAACGTTCGTAGTCACGCTGCATGGCCTTCAAGGTTTCTTCGTCCACCTTGCGTGCTGTCATGTCGCGGGTGTACTGGAGCACCGTCCGGTCGGCAATGATGGCCGACGGGGGGATGGGTGCGCTCAGCACAATCCCCTCCAGCGTCCGGCACCGGCTGAGTGCCACGTAAGTTTGACCGTGGGCGAAAGCTGCCGAGGCATCAATGATTACGCGGTCGAAAGTCAGCCCTTGGCTCTTGTGGATGGTAATGGCCCAAGCCAGACGTAGGGGGTACTGGCGGAAAGTACCCTCCACGGTTTCCTTGATTTCGTTCGCTTCGGTGTCGATTTCATACTTCACGTTGTCCCACGTCTCGGGCTTCACGTCCACTGGTTCATAGCTGGGATTGTGCGGTCTCACGACAAGCCCTTCCCGGCCAATCTCCACCACCTCGCCAATCATACCGTTGAAGTAACGCTTCTCCGCGTCATTCTTCACGAACATCACCTGCGCTCCCTTCTTGAGCACCAGAGAGTGGTCTGTAGGGAAAGCATATTCTGGAAATTTCCCCTTTATTTTAGCATTGAAAACGTAAGGTTTTTCCTGTATCAGTTCGAGTTCTTTTTCATTCACGCTGTCAGCCTGCCGGTTGTGGGTAGTGAGCCGCACGTACCCCTCGCCGGGCGAAGGTTGAAAACCGGGTCGGTACCGGTTGTTGAGTTCCCGCAACACATCCGGCCCGGCTTGTCCCTGCCTGACACTGTAGAGCAAATTCAGGAAGGCCGCATCCGTCTGGCGGTACACCTTTTTCAACTCCAGTGTCACGTAGTCCAGTTTCCCGAGAGCCCTGCTGCCAAAGAAATAGAGGGTGTGGTAATAGGGACTGAGCAACGTACGTTCCTCCTCGCGCACCACGGGTGCCAGTTGTTGCAAATCGCCGATGAGCAACAGTTGCACCCCACCGAAGGGCAGGTTGTTGCGTCGCAAGCGTCGCAGCACGTCATCCACTACATCCATCAAGTCGGCCCGCACCATACTGATTTCGTCAATCACCAGCAGTTCCAGACTCTGTATGAGTTTCAGCTTTTGTCCGCGCATGGCAAAACGTGCCTGCCCGCTCTGCACCGTTCCTGGCACGAAGGGAGTGAAAGGAAGTTGGAAAAAGGAATGAATGGTCACACCGCCTGCTTGGATAGCCGCTATGCCCGTCGGAGCCAGCACCACCATCCGTTTGTGCAATGTAGTCCGCAGTCTCCGCAAAAATGTTGTTTTTCCCGTCCCTGCCTTTCCTGTAAGAAACAGGCTCGTGCCTGTGGTGGAAAGCAGGCGCATCGCCATACTGACTTCAGGATTTTCTTCAGGTATTTCTTCTGCCATACAGCTAATTTATGCTTGGTTTTCAGGCTGTTTGTTTCGCCCTTTGGTTACAAGAGGGGTTCCGGAAAACCAGTTCTATGCTTATATCTTCAAAACAGACTTGGATGCTTCCTCCTATCCTCTGCCGGAACAACGTCCAGGGGCTGGGTATAAGGAAGTCGGTATTCAACGGCGATTGCCTCCCGTCATCTGCCGGAACATCTTCCGTCCGAAACTCTGTTCAGCTTCGCAAGCCTTTACCAGCTTGCGGTAATCCACCGTCTTAGCCAGGCGTTCCATATAAGTGTCATACACCTTGCTGCGTTTCCGTTCCAGCTGCACCATCAACTTCACCACCCGTTCGCAATCGCTCTCGGAAGAACCGGCCCGAGCCGCACGGCGCAGGGCACGCATCTTCTGGTGGTCCAGATTGCGGAGTTTGTCCTTCATTTCAAAGAAAACGGGGAAGAAACGCCGGCTCTCCTGCGAATTCAGCCCAGCTTGTTTCGTGATGTGCTCCTGCAAGTCCTTCTTGAACTGCTCCGGCCGGAAATGCCTGGGGCCTTTACCCGGCTGCTGATTTCCCTGGCAAACCATTCCTGCCGCAGGGATTTTTCTGTCGGGCTGCGTCAAGGTCCATGCCAAAGTCCGGGGAGAGGCGAACAGCGACAGTGCCAGCCACAACAGTCCAGTCCCCATCATGCGGAGCACGGCGTCTTTACGCGCCATCATACCACTTTCAGGTAGGTTAAAGGTACGCACTATGCATTGTGCCGCCACCGGCATCATCATACGTACAGTATCAGTAATCTGCTGCATACATTTCAATTTTATCGGCATTTGCCATCCATACATAATCGTACGCCTGTTCTTCGTAGCCCACGTGTCCTGCTCCTGTCTGCCCTCGGACAGCCCCAAGGTCGTCGGCACTGCTCCGGAAAGCCATAGGGGAGAAAACGACCAACAGAGCCGCCACACAAGCTGCGCCGAGCCAAGGAATCCACTGCACCCACGCCTGCCGCTCTTCGGGCTGCGCAGAAGCGTTGATACGCCTCATCATGCGGGCTGTAAAGTGGTCGAAATATCCTTCGGGCACCTTGAAGGGATTATGACCCTCATAGGGTTGCCTCACATCAAAAGTTCGCATAAGTCTTTTACTGGAAAAGAAGCCGCGCCTCCGGCCTGCCACAAGGACAGGGCGACCAGCCGACCCCAATGTTTTGTTATGGTGTTTTGACACCGGCGGACAGCAAAGGTTTAATCCGCCTCTCCGAAAAACCTTTCGATTTTTTTCACTGCCAAATGATACGATGCTTTGAGCGCACCCACGCTGGTGCCGAGCAGACGGCTCATTTCATCGTATTTCATTTCCTCGAAATATTTCAGGTTGAACACCACGCGTTGTTTTTCAGGCAGCGAAGCCACCGCCTGTCTGAGCAGCAATTCCGTTTCATCGCCGTCGAAGTACGGGTCACTCTCCAGCATCCGTGCCGCTTCAGCCGCCTCGTCGTCCAGGCTCTCCGTGTGGTGCCGCCGTCCCAGAAAGTCCAAACACTCGTTCACCGCTATGCGGTAAAGCCACGTATAAGGGCTGCTGTCGCCACGGAACGATGCGGCTCCCTGCCACGCTTTGAGGAAAGTGTTTTGGAGCACATCGTCGGCATCGTCATGAAACAATACCATGCGGCGTATAGACACATAAAGTCTCGGGGCCAGGGCACGTACCATGGCCTCGAAAGCATCTTTGCGCGTTTCGGGGTTGCGCAACCGTTCTGCACTGTAGGCTGAAAGTTCCATCCCGAATGGCTGGCTGATATTTCCGTCCGTCATCGGCAGCCGAGGGAACAAAACAAGTTTACACTGTCCGGATTACCCCCAACCGCACCACCATGTGTTCAGGACAGCGACACCTTGCGCGTCACTTTTCCCACACGCACGATGTAGCAGCCTTTGCCCAATGCCAAGTGTACCGTTTTGTCCTGACTGTCAATGCGCATGGACACAACGCATTTCCCGGTGATGTCAAACACCTCAAGCAGCGCACCTTGGGCGTGCATCACCTGCACCGTGTTGCCGCGCACCACGAGGCTCACTTCCGCCGTCGTCATACCAGCTGCAGCCGTTTCCTCGACCTCAGCCGCCGGCTCTGCGTATTCGTTCGCCGCCAAAGCGGGAGTGCTGCACAGAGCGAATGCCAAAAGTGATAAAAGTATCGAATGTTTCATAATCAATAGCTGAATAAACGGTTCGCGGAACTAGAATCCCGCATTTTCCTGCAAATATAAGTCCATTGCGGAAAAATTGCAAATCTCGTGGGTGCTTTTTCAAAAATATCCTGCCACTCGTTGCTGTTTCGCCGACACAGCCCCTTCACTCCGCTCTTCTCATGGGTTGACTTTTCGGCCAACTGAACCGACAAAAACCGACAAAGACCGATCTTGTAAGCCTCACTCGCCGAGTTGGCTGAACAAGTCCAGGACTATTTTTTCCTAATCGCCGAGTTGACGAAACAAGTCCCAGACTTGTCAGCTACATATCGTGCCCTCTTGGAATGGGGGCTGCAAACGTCGCCCACCGGCCAATGACAGAGGAATGGGAAAAGCGCAGGTCTGAAATTGCCTTGTCTACTTCTACCCCCCCGTTACCTATATATACGTAATTTCCTCCTTGCAAAAATTGTTCAAAGTTTCATCCATCATCCGTTATGACTGATTTTCAGTCATTTCAAGCATGAAGGATTGATTTTTCGACTATTCATGCTTATGTGCAGCCGATGCGACATTGAATGTTTGGGAAATCCAATGGGTCATGCGCAAATCTCCTGATTTTGAGGAGGAATGATCCACACTTGAAGGTTTGAATGATTTTTTCACGGGGTAAAACACGTATATATAAGGTGATTTACAAAAATCAGTTTTTAGGAGTTTGGCGGAGCTGCCAAGTATTGTAGAGATTGTGCCAGATACTGTAGAAACCGCCGGCCAGTGAGGTGGCGGGGTTGAGGTACGTGTAGCCCAGCCAGATGGCGAAGACCGTGTTTTTCTGCCCCAGGGCCTGCGAGGTGCTGACCAGACGGCCTGCACGGCGGCCTATCCTACGACCGAACCAGAACTGGACTACGCAACAGGCCAACGAGGCCAGTGCAATGCCGGCCAAACGAACCAGCGGATGGTGGGTGACGGCTATGCTGTGGGTGGTGACGGCTATGGCCAGACAGAGTGCTACCGCCCAGAGATAGAACGCCAGATTGTGGAACTTCACGACCCTACGGTGCAGCCCCGGCAAACAGAACCTTACGAACTGGGCAGTGAGCAGGGGAAAGATAAGCAGGGGAAACACTTTGGAAATAATCAGCGCAAAGGCACTGTAAAAACTGCCCGAATGATGGGGATAAATCAGGGGTATACACAAGGGTACGACCAAGGCTGCGGCAAGATTGATCAACAGTGTGTACATGGTGACATCGGCGGCATCGCCTCCCAGTTTCTGGGTAACCACAGCGGCGGCGGTAGCGGTGGGGCAGATGAGGCACAACATGGCACTTTCTGTCACCACGGCAGCTCCTGCGCTCATGGGCAGGAAATGAAGGGCCAACGCGGACACGACAAACAGGCCGCACTGGAACAGCAACAGCCACCCATGCGAACGGCGCAGACGCAAACGGCGTATGTCGGTCTTGCAAAAAGAAAGGAACAGCATGCTGAAGATGAGCAGGGGCTGAAGGGTTTCAACGACGGCGGTGGCAGTATGGCGGACGGCAGCCGGCAGGGGGAGGGCGGCATATACGAAATAGGCTATGATTCCGCAAATGATAGCTATGGGCAAAGTCCAGTTTTTGAAAAAGGTGCTCATTGATTGACTTAAATTACAATGAATTCATAATGTACAATGAGGGTTACGCCAATGACATTGTACAAATTATATGTATAAGTATAATATTACGCCATTGCTTGACGACAACTTACACGGACATGATACAACTTTATCATGATTGTCGGATGTTAATCACCCTTGTAACCTCGGCGCAGCCTCTTTAGTCAAGATATGGACGAGAAATTTACGGTCTGCTTTTTCAGCAGCCGCAGCTGGCTCCACACCATCTGGTACTGGGGCAGGTCTTCCCGGGCATCGGTCTGAAGCAGGAAGAGTGCATCGGCCCTTGCCAGCTCCATCAGCTCGCGGTCCTTGGTGATATGGGCTATGTGGAGGTTGAAAGGTATGCCGCTTTGCGCCGTGCCCTCCAGATCGCCGGGGCCGCGCAGCTTGAGGTCTTCTTCAGCTATGACGAAGCCGTCGGTGGTGTCGGTCATCACCTTCATGCGGCGGAGGGTGTTTTCAGACAGCTGGTTGCCGGTCATCAATATGCAGAAGGACTGCGCGGAACCGCGCCCCACCCTGCCCCGCAACTGGTGCAACTGCGCCAGTCCGAAGCGGTCTGCATTCTCGATGACCATTACGGAAGCGTTGGGCACGTTGACCCCCACCTCTATCACCGTGGTTGACACGAGGATTTGGGTTTCGCCCGCCTTGAACGCCTGCATGGCGGCTTCCTTCACTGACGGCTTCATCCGTCCGTGAACCATGCCTACCTTGTATTCGGGGAAGGCATCGACGAGCTGGGCGTAGCCGGTTTCCAAATCGCGGAGCTGCTGTTTTTCGTTTTCCTTGATGAGGGGATAGACCACGTACACTTGCCGCCCCTCCCTGAGCTGGTGGCGCAAGCCCTGATAAAGCAGCGGCCGGTGGGACTGGCGGTAGTGAACGGTTTGCACGGGCTTGCGCCCCGGGGGTAGTTCGTCGATGACGCTGACATCAAGGTCGCCGTAGACAGTCATGGCCAACGTGCGCGGAATGGGGGTGGCGGTCATCACCAGCACATGGGGTGGCGTGATGTTCTTCTGCCACAGGCTGGCACGCTGTTTCACGCCGAAGCGGTGTTGCTCGTCAATGACGGCAAGTCCCAAGTTGAGAAAACGGACGGTAGGCTCAATCAAGGCATGGGTGCCCACCAACAGTTGTACGCTGCCGTCGGCCACGCCCCGGAGCAGGTCTGCCCTTTCCTTGGGCTTGGTGCTGCCCGTGAGCAGGGCTATCCTGACGGGAAGTCCCTGAATATAGGACTGCATGGACAGGTAATGCTGCTGGGCCAGGATTTCCGTTGGTGCCATGACGCAGGCCTGGAAATGGTTGTCTATGGCCAACAGGCAGCAAAGCAGAGCCACCATGGTCTTGCCGCTGCCCACATCGCCCTGCAACAAGCGGTTCATCTGCTGGCCAAGGGACAAATCGCGCCTGATTTCTCGCACCACACGCTTTTGGGCTCCGGTAAGCTGGAAGGGGAGATGGTGATGGTAGAAGTCCAAAAAGAGGTTGCCCACCTTGGGGAACACGAAGCCCCGGCCTGCCTGACGGCGGTGGTGGGTGGTGCGCAGGATGTCGAGCTGGAGGTAAAACAGCTCCTCGTACTTAAGCCGGCGGGTGGCCTCGGCGACCGACGCGGCATCCGACGGGGAGTGAATTTCGTGCAGTGCTTGGGTGAGCGGCATCAGCCGGTGCTTCGTGAGCAGCGCGGAAGGAAGGGTTTCGGCTATCGGGGCATTTCCCAACTGCAAGAAAGCGTTGGCCACGAGGCGTGCCATGGCACTTGACGTGAGCCCTTGTCGCTTCATGCGGTCAGTGGTGTGATAATGCGGCTGCATGGTAGCGGGTGCCCCCGCGTTGGCGTTGGCATCGTCCATCTCGGGGTGGGCTATGCTGATGTGGCCGTTGAAACTGGCAGGTTTGCCGAGCAGCAGGTAGGTATGGTTGTACTGCAAGCGTCTGTCGGTCAGCTTGATGCCCCTGAACCAGACGAGTTCCACTGTACCTGTGCCGTCGGAAAAGAGGGCTGTCAGCCGCTCTTTCCGCCCGGTGCCTTCGACATTCTTTGCCACAATCTGTCCCTTCAGCTGCACGTAGGGCATCCCATCCATCAAATCGGCCACACGGTGAACCACGCTGCGGTCAATGTATTTGTACGGGAAATGGTACAGCAAATCGCGCAGGGTGAAGATTTGCAACTCATCACCCAGCCACTTGGCTCTCATGGGGCCTACGCCTTTGAGAAACTTGATGTCAGTCTGTAAAATATCCATACAAAAAAATGGTGCCGCACACAGGCTATGAGGCAATGGCACCAATCTTGGTCACAGGGTTACCCACCATCAACAGGGGTTAAGGCCCGTCGTCATTTCATGACCTGAAGCGGAAGGATGTGCCGGGCGACCTGTGCGCATCAGCACTTGATGAAGTCGGTGAAGCCTGGCTGATGGCCTATATATCCCATGACATTGGCCACTTCCTGCACCAAAGAGGGGGTCTTCACCAACTTGCGGGCAATGGCGAAAGCGAAGTGGTGCATGGCGGCAGGTCCGCTGGCGGTAATCAGGTTGTCCTGCTCCACTACGTAGGCTTCGTCATGATAAATGGCTCCGTCAATGTGATCCTGCATTCCGGGGTATATCGTGGCGTGCTTGCCCTTCAGGATGCCGGCTTCGCCCAGCACCATGGGGGCGGCACAGATGGCGGCAATGACGGTGCCCTGAAGGAACTGCTGCTGGATGGCCAGACGCAACACGGCGTTGCCGGCCATTGTTTCTGCACCCTTGGAACCGCCGGGCAGGACCAGAGCATCACAATGTATCAGATGGTTCTTGCGGAACAGGCTGTCGGCTTTCATCACCACGCCATGGGCTCCCGTCACCACGCGCTTGCCCGTCACGCTCAATGTCTGTACCTGCAAGCCGCAACGGCGCAGAATGTCAATGGTGCCTATGGTCTCAATTTCTTCAAAGCCGTCGGCCAAAAACAAATAAATCATCGGTGAATAGTTATATATATGTATGTATGTTATCGGTATTGGATGTAAATAACTGACTTCCTACTGGAGAGCAAGTCTGTACAGACGGATGGTTTCCTTCAAGCCCATGTAAAGGGCATCGCTCACCAAAGCGTGGCCGATGCTCACCTCATCGAGCCAGGGTATGCGGGCATGGAAATAGGCCAGGTTTTCCAAACTCAAATCGTGGCCGGCATTGAGCCCCAGCCCGATTTCGCGGCAATAGGCCGCCGTTTCCACAAAAGGAGCGATGGCCTCGTCGCGGCCGGTGGCATAACGGGCGGCATAAGGCTCGGTGTAGAGCTCCACACGGTCGGCACCGGCGCGCTGCGCCCCGGCTGCCATCTGCTTTTCGGGAGCTATGAAGATGCTGGTGCGGATGCCTGCGGCCTTGAAACGGCTGACAACTTCGCTGAGGAAACGCTCGTAACGACACGTGTCCCATCCGGCATTGGAGGTTATCTGGTTCGGCGAGTCGGGCACCAGGGTGACCTGGGCGGGA
The DNA here is from genome assembly GCA_945867195.1 of uncultured bacterium. Classification (GTDB taxonomy): domain Bacteria; phylum Bacteroidota; class Bacteroidia; order Bacteroidales; family Bacteroidaceae; genus Alloprevotella. The sequence goes on from CAMBHR010000031.1 coordinate 18,629, forward strand.
CGCACCTGAAGGACCAGGTTGCAGAAGGCTTCCGATGGATAGCCCTCGATGTTGAATTCCGTGGTGAGCCGGGGACGCAATGCCAACACATCGGCGCGGCGGATGTGACGTTCGTCAGGACGTGGATGGACCGTGATGCCCTGTGCGCCGAAACGCTCGCAATCAAGTGCCACCTGAAGCACATCGGGATTGTTGCCGCCACGGGCATTGCGCAGGGTGGCCACTTTATTGATATTTACACTCAGTTTTGTCATAATGCAGAGATTTGTAAAGCGCAAGGGGCGCATTTTGAAGCGCAAAATTACGATTTATGTCATCCATTGTTGTAAAAATTGAAATATTTTAAGGGAATGCCGAGTAGATTTTCATCTTTTTATCACCACACCCTATGTAAAAACTTGCAAAAGAATAGGTTTGGGTAACTGCACGCCCTTCACGTCTTGGCTATGAAACACCTGCCCGAACAGAAAACTTATTGCCTGCAAGCTGCATATAATCACGCCAACCGCACAGATTTTTAACAAAAAGACGTACTTTTGCGGCTAATCGTTCAGAAGAAATAAATCACCCCCTGCAAGCATGGACTATTCTCATCTTAGGTTTGCCCTGTTCGGCAATGTTTACCAAACGAAAAAGAACCAATACGTGGCGGCTATCCTGCAAAAGCTCTGCTGTCTGCAAGTGCAAATCTGCATTGAGGCCAACTTTGCCGATTTCATACGCCGCGAGTTGGGAGTGGACACGGAACAGTTTGACACATGGCACCCCGATGCCCCCCTTCAGGCTGACGTGGCCATCTCCATCGGCGGCGACGGCACTTTCCTGGGCACAGCGGCGAAGGTGGGCACGGCGGGCATCCCCATCCTGGGCATCAACACGGGTCGGCTGGGTTTTCTGGCCGACGTTTCGCCCGAAGCCATCGCGCCCTCGCTCGAAGCGTTCTGCCAAGGAGCTTATGTGGTAGAGAAACGGAAAGTGCTCAGCGTGGAAACAAGCAAGGCCTTGCCGCCCGACTTTTACCCACATGCCCTGAACGAGGTAGCGGTGCTGAAACACGACAATTCGTCGCTCATCGAAATAGCCACATATATTGACAACGATTACCTGGCCACTTACTTGGCTGACGGTTTGATTGTTTCCACGCCGACCGGGTCTACAGGCTACTCGCTCAGTGTGGGCGGTCCCATCCTGGCCCCTCAGTCGGGCACGTTCTGCCTTGCCCCCGTGGCTCCGCACAGCCTGTCGGTCAGACCGGTGGTGGTGAGGGACGACGTGGAAATCCGGCTGCACATCCGCAGCCGCAGCAACAACTTCCTGCTCGCCGCCGACGGACGCAGCATCTCCCTGCCCCACACCACCGTCGTCACCCTGCGCCGCGCTGCCCATACGGTCAAGGTGGTCAAGATTGAACACACGCATTTCTTCGACACCCTGCGCGACAAACTGATGTGGGGACTTGACCAGAGGAAGTAAGGTGTAATTCATCTTTGCAGAAATTGGAAAGTTTATAGTTTAGGGGGCACCATACGGTTGGGGCGGCTTGCCCTGACATAGCATAAACTTTAAAGGGGTGTTCTATAAATTAGGCCGAGCTGGATGCTGGATTTTTAGAGATGACATTTTGTAAGTGGAGGAAGGAGCATAGCGGGCTATGCGACTGACGTGACTTGCAAAAGGTCGCTCTAAAAAACAGCAGACGGCCGGAATAAGTAAAATCACTCATGGGGTATTCTTTAAAACCTAATTTATAGAACACCCCTAAACTCTTCAACCTAAAACATCAAACCATACCCAGTAACTCCTCATGACACGTTCCATCCCCCACATACTCCGTTTCCTGCTGGGCCACCTGAAAGAGCACCGCCTTCAGGCCACGCTCAACACGCTGGTGGGCAGCTGCATCGTCGCTGCCGACCTGGGCTTTGTATGGGCCACGAAGCTGGCCGTCGACATTGCCACGGGCCACCGCACCTCGCCCGGACTGGGCTGGGCATTCTGCATCATTGCCGCCATGATGGCCGCACGCATTTTCTTCGTGGTGGCTTCGAGGTGGATACAAGCCATGCTGGGAGTGAAGGCGCAGAACAATATGCGCAAAAGTGTTTTCGCACACCTGCTGCAATGCAGCTGGATTGACCTGCGCAGTTATCATACGGGAAACCTGACCAACCGCCTGGAGCGCGACGTGACCGACGTGGTGAACTTTGCCACCGAAACGGTGCCGTCGTTCATCACCACCACGTTACAGTTCACCGGAGCCTTCCTTTTCCTTTTCTTCATGGACAGCACGCTGGCCCTGATCATCGTGTGCATCATCCCCTTCTTCATCGTCACGGGCAAGCTCTATGTAAAACGGATGCGCGAACTCTCACGCCAAGCCCGCGACCATGAGAGCCGCATCCAAGCCATCCTGCAGGAAACATTGCAACACGTGCTCGTGGTGAAAACGCTGCAACGGGCCGGACATTTCGTGAACATACTCGATGACCGCCAGCAACAGCTACACAGCTGCGTGCTCACCCGAACCCGCTACTCCACGCTCTCGGCCACGCTGCTGAACCTGGGGTTCGCCACCGGCTATTTCGTTACCTTTGCCTGGGGAGCCACGAACCTCGCAGCCGGAAATATTTCCTACGGGGCGATGCTGGCCTTCGTGCAGTTGGTGGGACAGATCCAGGGTCCTGTGCGCAACCTGACAAAATTCATCCCCGTATTCATCAGTTCCTTCACGGCGGCTGAACGGCTCATGGAGATGGAGGCATTGCAGTGTGAAGAAGAAAAGCCCTTCGACCGTCCCATGACCGACCCTCTGGGCATCGGACTGCGCCACGTATCGTTCAGTTACACCCCTGCCTCACGCCCCATCATCCAGCACCTTTCCTATACCTTCGCCCCGGGCACTACCACCGCCATCGTCGGCGAGACGGGAGCCGGAAAGACCACGCTCATCCGCCTGCTGCTGGCTTTGGTGCGCCCCACCGAAGGGCAAATCTGCCTTCTGGATAATTCGGGAAAGGAATGTCCCATCTCGGCCTCCTCTCGCCGTTTGTTTTCTTATGTACCGCAAGGCAATACGTTATTCTCGGGCACGGTGCGCTCCAATCTGCAACAAGCGAAGCCGGATGCCACGGAGGAGGAAATGTTCCGGGCATTGGAAACAGCAGCGGCGGACTTCATACACCGCAAACCGTTGGGACTCGATACGCCCTGCGGAGAAGCGGGTGGCGGCCTGTCGGAAGGACAGGCACAGCGCATTGCCATTGCCCGTGCCCTGCTTGCCGGAGGCCGCATCCTGATATTGGACGAGGCAACCTCGGCTTTAGACCCCGCCACGGAGCAACGTGTCCTGCAACAGATAGCCAGCAGCTATCCACACCACACCACCATCATCATCACCCACCGGCCCGAGGCACTCAAATATGCCGACCAATGCCTCCGGCTGTAGTTCGTGTCATCAATTCTAAGTGCTCATGCGTACTCTTCGCAAGATATTCAGTTTTATCGTCTGCTTCATCCTGTGCGGCTACACCCTCCTGCTGGCGGTGCTCAACTATTCACCGCTGCAGCAGGCCATGACGCAATATGCTGCCGATGCCTTGGCCGACAAGCTGCAATCGGGGGTACACATCGGCTCGGTGCAGATAGGACTCTTCAACAGGGTGATACTCCACGACGTGTGCATTGACGACCTCAAAGGCTCCCCTATCCTACAAGCACGAAGTATGTCCGCCAAGATTGAGTTGCGTGCCCTGTTCAAAAAGCAGATTTCGCTGCGAACCGTTTCCTTGCTCGATGCCACAGTGAACCTATATAAAGAGGAAAAAGACAAACCGGCTAATTACCAGTTTATCATTGACACGTTTTCTTCTAAAAGTCAAGAAGAAGAGTCTACGCCATTAAACCTACGCATCAACTCTCTCATCTTGCGCCGGGTCCACCTGCGCTACCACGAACTCTACGAGCTTTCCACGCCCGGCAAGGTCAACCTACACCATCTTGACATTCACCAGCTCAACGCGAACATCAGCCTGAAGAGCCTCCGTCCCGAGTTGCTCCAGCTCCGGGTGCGTTCGCTCTCTTTCCGTGAACAGAGCGGTTTTTCCCTGAACAAATTGAGCCTCAAGCTCTCAGCCGAACCGGGCAAGGCCACCTTGCAGGATCTGGCAATCGAATTGCCCCATTCCTCCTTACAAATGCCCCTCCTCACTGCTTCGTGGCAACCCCAGCCCGACGGAAACATCGACGGTAAAACGCTCCGGATTGCAGGCGGCTTCAACCATGCCACCATTTCCACGGCCGACCTCCAGTGCCTGCCGCTGCCAAAACATCCTTTGTCGGCAGAACGCTTTGACGTGCAATGCACCACGGCATTCCGCATCACCCCCAGACAAGTAGAGCTGACGAAACTTGACCTTCAGGAAACGACCGGTCTGTTTGCTTTGGCCATGAGCGGAAACGCCTCACGCAGAAACAACCAATGGGAACGCCTTCAGCTGAACCTGAAGAGCCTGCAACTTTCTCCACAATTCACCCATTGGCTCCAGAAGACCTGTTTTCCCCAAGCTGCCGCCTGGACAAAGGCCGTCGCTCTCATGGGCGAGGTTCGGGCTACGGGAAATTTCACTTATGCTCCGCAGGACAAAGTCCGGGGAGAGCTACAGTTGCAAACGGAAGCTGGACAGGTAACGGCCACAGCCCGTTTAGAAGACCATATAGCTGAAGTGGAAATGAACCTGACGCAACTGGCTGTCAGCCAATTGCTTTCCCGCCCGGAACTACCGGACTTGCTCTCTTTGCAAGCCCGAATGCAGGCTCAGGGCATCACGCTTTCTTCTCTTGGCAAGTGGAAACAGACCCTGCGCAGTGCGAAGGCCGAAGTCACCGTGCCCCACATCGTTCACCAAGGCCGCCACTACGGCAATATTGAACTGCATAGCCTCTTCACCCCGGGACAGCTGAAAATGCACCTCCGCTCCGCCGACCCCTCACTCCAAATGCAGGCTTCAGCCCAAATGTTCTTGAAAGGATGGAAACCGGACGGAGGAAGCATTGACCTGCAAGTACCTCACATCGCTCCGGGGCTGTGGGGGCTGCATGGAGATTACGCCCAATCGCACTATTCCGGCAACCTCCGGGCTACGTTGCAAGGCATCTGTTCGGGACATTGGAAAGGTGGTTTGCAGCTCACCGACTTCACCATGACGGGCTCACAGAAAGGCGACTACCGCCTGGACTCGTTGCAGGCACAACTCTCCTCCCTCCCCGACGGAAGAGCCTGTCTGGAACTGCAAAGCGACTTCCTCGAAGCCACGCTCACCGGTTCTCCCGACCTTGCACAGGCGGTACGAGGGTTGCAGGCACTCTTGTATCAAAGCCTGCCGGGGCTGCGCGCTCCGGGTTCACCTTCCGGACAGGCCGGCGCAGCCACAGCCGCTGGCGATGAAACACCCGACGATGGGACACCGGGCGGTTGGCAAATCCGCGCAACGCTGCGCCCCACGGACATCTGGCAAAACGTGGCGAACATCCCCCTCGTCATCCAGTCGCCCATACAAGTGGAAGGCACAATATCGGGCTTCGGGAGACGCACCTCGCTTTCGATCGACACCGACAGTCTGAAACTCAGCGACCAAAGTTTCGGACGCACCAGTCTGTACCTCTCGGGCCACCGCGACGGACTGACGGGCCTGGTGAAAACGCAAAAGGCATTCGGAGGCCAACTCTTTAACTGGGCATTGCGTCTGCAGGCCGCCAGCGACACCTTGCACAGTTTGCTTTCGTGGCAGGCGCAGGAGCAACCCCTACACTACAACGGTTCGTTCCGTGCCAGTACGCAGTTCAGCCGGCAACCAGGTGGCCGACTGAACTTGCAAACGGACATCCACCCCACCCATTTCCTGCTTTCCGACACCATCTGGAACATTGCTTCTGGCCATTTGGCCATTGCTGGCGGTGCCTTGTCGTTCCAAGGTGTAAGCCTGAGCCACCATCCGCAGTCGCTCACCATCGATGGCCGTTTGGGGCAGAACAGCCAAGACTCCATCGTGGCCCATCTGCACGAAATGGACGTTGACTACATCCTCAACCTCATTGACTTCGATGCGGTGGAGTTCGGTGGAAGAGCCACGGGACAGGCCATCTTCAACAAGTCCGGCGGCGAAACGCAGCTGCACGCCAACCTGCACATCCCTGAGTTCCGGTTCAATAAGGGACTGATGGGAGATGCCCAAATCAAAGGCAACTGGAATCCCACGGAAAACCGCATCAACCTGGAGGCGGACATGAAGCTACCGGGCGACCAAGGCCACGGCACGAAGGTCAACGGCTTCGTATCGCTGGCCGAGAAAGGGCTTGACCTGCATATGCAGACCAACCACACGCGGATTGATTTTCTCCGTCGCTACACGGACGGCATTTTCTCTCACCTCGACGGTGATGCCACAGGCAATCTGCGGCTCTTCGGCCCGTTCAAGAAACTCGACTTTGAAGGAAAACTAAAGGCCAACGCACAAGCACTTATTCCCTCAACGGGAGTAACCTACCGCATCAGCGAGGGAACGGTAGAATGCACGCCGGGCCAGTTCGCCTTCCACAATTTCCAGGTGAGCGACCTGACCCACGGCTCGGGAATGGCCTCCGGCTACCTGCGCCACACGCACCTCAAGAACCTGACCTACGACTTCAACGTCAATGCGGAGAATATGCTGTGCTACGACCAGCCCTCATCTCCCCTCATGCCGTTCTACAGCACCACCACAGGCACAGGACAGATTCACTTGCAGGGACAGCCCGGCATTTTTGCAGCCGACATCCGCATTCGTCCGCTCTCTCCCACCACCTTTGTCTACACCCAAGGAACGGCCTCGTCGCTTGACCCTGCCGACCGCATGATCCGTTTCCACGATGCCACGAAGCGTAACTTATCTTCGGGCTGGCAGCAGACTGACTCCGCCGAAACCTCGGCCACTGCCGGCCAACCGCTTCACACCGCCGAAGAAGACATTCCCCAAGAAACCGAAAGCGACATTTATCTCAACTTCCTCATCGAAGCCACGCCGGGAGCCGAACTGAAAGTCATCACAGACCCACGCTCGGGCGACGCTATCACGGCTTACGGCTCAGGCACGCTGCGTGCCACATACCACAACAAGGGCAACTTCGAGATGTATGGAACTTACACTCTCCAGCGCGGCACCTATAATATGTCCATCCAGGACCTGATACGCAAAGGCATGGCCTTGCAACAGGGCAGCACCATCACCTTCGCCGGCAATCCTGCCCAAGCCGACCTCGCGCTCAAGGCGGTCTACAGCCTCAGCGGCGTACCCCTGAGCGACCTCAACTATGCCGCCGGTTTCGGACAGCGCACGGCGCGTGTGGACTGCATCCTCAACATTGGTGGACAAGCCAATGCCCCGCAGGTGAGCTTCGACATCGACCTGCAGGGCATTTCGGACGATGAGAAACGCATGGTGCGCCAGCTCATCGCCACGGACGAGGACATGAACCGCCAAGCCATCAGCCTCCTCGGCATAGGCCGCTTCTACGCCGCCGGCTCCACTGAAACCGAAGGCACCACGAGCGGACAGAGCACGGCAGCCATGCGTTCGCTGCTCTCCACCACGCTCACAGGACAGCTCAACAGCGTCATCTCCTCCGCGCTCGGCAGCCGTTCCCACTGGAGCTTCGGCACCAACCTCACGCCGGGCACCATGGGGTGGAACGACCTTGAGGTGGACGGACAGCTGCAGGGCCGCCTCTTGGGCGACCGCCTGCTCATCAACGGCAATTTCGGTTACCGCGACCGCCCCACATACACCTCGAACTTTGTGGGCGACTTCGATATCCGCTACATCCTCACGCCTCACGGTGGGGTCAGCCTCCGCGCTTACAGCGAAACGTCCGACCGTTACTTCACCCCCTCATCGCTCACCACCCAGGGCGTGGGCATCACACTGCAACGCGACTTCACGCGTTTCAGCCAACTCTTCCGGCGCACCCGGAAAGAGAAGAAAAAGCCCTGACGACCGATGACCCTGCCTTCCCCCCTTAGCTCCATCTTTTGTGGAGGGAGCATAGCGGGCTATGAGACAGAAATTACAGGTTATCTGTCTCCCGGAAACAGGTTTACTACCCAACATTCACGCTTCCTTTATTGTATTCGTCACTCCATTTCATTTGGAGTTGGGGTGACATTTTGAAATTGTCTCCCTTATAATTTAACCTCAATCGGTCATTAGGATTATTCTTTGCCGTACAACACTGAGAAATCCTAATGACCGATTGGGGTTAAAAGAAAGTAGTCTTACAACAAGTATTAGTCTACTTGTCTTTTTCAGAATGATATTTTAAAAAACAAACCACTAATGTTTTCCTTTTGTGGATAGTAAGCATTGAATTTTATATTTTCGTATTGCATATTTCTTCGCATTTTATAAATGTCCATGTTTGAAAAAACATATCCTAAAGATACACTTATGTTGTCGAATGACGCATATATGCCAACACGAAAGTTAAAGGCGAGCCATTTTCCCTTGTTACAGCTAATTTTCGTATCTGAGACAGGAATTCCTACAGCATTTGTATTTTCGATATAAACTTTATCATATGGAACATTTAGCATCATGCCTGGTTCTGTTATGAATCCAAACTTTATATCTTCTGTTTTTATAATGGCTGGTGTCCTGAGAATTAAAGAAGGCATTAAAAATCCATTCATTGCGTTTTTGCTCTTTTCTTTTATTCTCCAGTCATCTGTTGCAGGAATATTATCTCCTTCTATTTGTCTCCAAAGACCAACAGATGCTCCGACTCCAACATATTGGATTGGAAACCAATGATAGGAAACCTCCAATTGCCAAGTCGAATTTGATGCGATTTCTCCTATCACTCCAATGTTATAATTCCTATACTGCTCATCATATTTGGTGGATGCAATTATTCTATTTGGCATTGTTAATACAAGAGCAGTAATACATAAAAGTTTCATTTGTCCAACCATTTCTTGAATTGCGAAGTTTTTTCTTTACTTATTACCTTGTTTCGGCTTTGCGTTGCCCTCGTCCAATCTGCGGAACACTTCTTCTATACGCCTGTCGGATTCTTGCAAGTGTTGTTGCATTTCCAGTTGATGGTACTCCATTGTTGAAAGACGCTGAAACACTTCGGCATTGTTCTGTAGAAAGTGACGCATTGAAGTGAAAGCTCGCATTATTCGAATATTCACCTCAATCGCAGTGTCAGAACGTAAAACACTACTAAGCATAGCGACTCCGTTTTCAGTAAATACGTAAGGCATGTATTTCAAATGTTGTCCGCGTCCTTCGTTTAAGGTCGCAATTTGCGACCTTAAACATTCTTCCTTGGTCAATTGAAACATGAAATCTTCTGGAAATCGTTTAATATTACGTTTTACTTGCTCATTAAGACGCTTTGTTTCAACGCCATAAAGTGTGGCAAGGTCACGGTCAAGCATAACTTGTTGTCCTCTAATGATTTTTATTAGAGGCTCTATATTGTCAACACCAACCAACTAGTCACGATTTGTGACCAGTTCGCCGTTTCCTGTCTTTTCCGTTATGTCTGCCATATTTCTATCTTTATTTTTGAGATCACAAATTGTGACCTTAAACGTGTTGTTACTTATTATTGTATGCGAAGGTAGTGCTTTTAGCCTTTAAGCCACTATTGCACAACCCCTATCTTTGAAAAGAACGTAAAATCAATAGTATTATTGCGGTGATTACATTTTTAGTAATCGCTTCACTCGTTGTACGGTACTTACCCCTTTACCACTCAACTTCGCCACATCCCGAATGGAATAACCCTTGCGGAGCAAACTAATAACTTCCCTATATTCGGCTTTCATCTGTTCTTCCGTTTTTAGAGAGCCTACCTTGCGTCCGAACTTTCCACCTTTCTCTATATACCGTTTCCTTCCTGACTGCAATCGGAATGAGATATTATCACGCTCCAATTGCGCACAGGTCGAAAGCGTGGCTATCATTATAGGAGCAAAGAGGGACGGATGTCCTTCTTCGTCCAATAATATAAGTTGTTCCTTTTGTATGTAGAGGTTAATGCCACAGTCAATGAGTTGCAGACAATGGGCAATGTGAACATGGTTTACATAATCTGAAAACAGGCAAGATACGCAAGCGCATATCGCATTACTTTGGCTTGCAACCAATTGTCTTAGAATCATGGATAACGTCTTTGACACTGTTACGAAATGCCTGCTGCCACCATTCAAGAGTGTAGAACAAAGTAAGCTCCATCATGTCTGTCTCTCCAAGAAGAATTGCTCATTCTACTAATCGCCCAACATCATACACTTTGGGGTAATATCGGTGTAAGCGAAAGTTAAATGCGTTAAATTATTACCTTTTCGTATCTAAACAGAATCCATACAGTCACTTTTCTACCGTTTAGAACGTATAATACTGTTAATCAACTAATAATCGATACTCTTTACGTTTTTTTATCCGCAAAAAATGTATTCACCCCTTCACATGAAGGTCATTCTCTCCTGATTTTCAAGAACTTCTGGTGTGAAGGTTTGGATTTTCAAGTGTTCACAGCACGTAAGCGTATCCGTGTCTTGTACTGAAATAGGTTGACCAAAAAACCATCAAAATTTAGTACAATGCC
>CAMBHR010000032.1:0-28230 GCA_945867195.1 uncultured bacterium
ATTAGACACAAAAATAGAGGCTGCGCCGTAAAACTGTTATTTACGACACAGCCTCATTTCATGCTCTCTTTTATATGGCTGTCCGGTAAATGTTCAAGACCGTCCGGCTGCGCCCCGAGGTGCGGAAAAATGCACTTAGCACTCAGTTTGCCCCTTTTGAGCGAAGCCGGACGGCCTTGGGCTCTTAATCTTTTGAGGTTACTATGTTGATCGGCATTCTTGAACTTTTACCGGACAGCAATAATGGGGAAGCGACACAATCAACATCACTATTACCGTGCTTTTTTATCTGATATGACGGACAGATTTTCCCGAAAATCACCTGATATTGGGCTTAAAAATGGGAAAAAGCGTATGTTTTGTTGCCACATCTCTAAAAAAACGTAATTTTGGCTATTCAAAACAAACCAATCCGTTTTATGATACAATCCATGACGGGCTACGGAAAAGCAGAAGCCCTTTTTCAAGACAAGAAAATACACGCCGAAATCAAATCACTCAACAGCAAAAGTCTGGACCTCAATACACGCATCGCACCCCTCTATCGTGAGAAGGAAATGGAGGTACGCCAACTCATAGCCCAGCAGTTGGAACGCGGCAAGGTGGACTTCAACCTGTGGATTGAGAAGGTGGACAGTGCACAAGGTGCCACCATCAACGCCAATGCCGTGGCTCACTACGCGGAACAGATCCGCCAAATCAGCGAGCAGTGCCAGTTGCCCGCACCCGAAAACATCTGGGAACTGGTGCTACGGTTGCCTGAAATCACCCAAACGACCGTGGTAGAGGAACTCAGCGAGGAAGAATGGAAGCAGGTGAGTCTCGTCATCAACGAGGCCATCGGTAACCTCATCCGCTTCCGCGAACAGGAAGGCAATGCACTCTACCATAAATTCACCGAAAAGCTGGACAATATCGAAGCCCTGCTCCTGCAAATCGAGCCTTACGAAAAACTCCGCGTGGAGAAAATCCGCAGCCGACTGGAAGAGCGGCTGGGAGAGCTCAAAGGCGTGGATTACGACAAGAACCGCCTGGAACAGGAACTGATATATTACATTGAAAAGTTGGACATCAGCGAAGAGAAGCAACGCCTTGCCAACCACCTCAAATACTTCCGCGAAACGATGGAGCAAGGCCACGGCCAAGGCAAGAAGCTCGGTTTCATAGCACAGGAAATGGGACGCGAAATCAACACCACCGGATCCAAAAGCAACGTGGCCGAAATGCAGAACATCGTGGTGCGCATGAAGGACGAGCTGGAGCAAATCAAGGAGCAGGTGCTCAACGTCATGTAGGCGGTCTGCCGCCTTCCTGCCTCGCCTTTTCGACTCTGCAACCGCCTCCCATCACGCCGGTCCGGCTATTTGTCGTTCCCACTGGTTACGTGAGCCGGACAGTGTCCCTCTTTCTCATACCCAAATCCCACCCCTCAAACGCACAACCATGAAAGTCATCGTCTTCTCCGCCCCCAGCGGCAGCGGCAAAAGCACCATCATCAACTACCTGATGCAGCAGGAGCTCAACCTCCATTTCTCTATCTCCGCCACCAGCCGTCCGCCACGCGGCACGGAGCGTCACGGCGTGGAATACTTCTTCCTCACCCCCGAAGCCTTCCGCGAACACATCGCAGCCGGCGACTTTCTGGAATACGAGGAGGTGTACACCGACCGCTATTACGGCACGCTGAAAAGCCAGGTGGACAACCAGCTGGCAAACGGCGAGAACGTGGTGTGCGACGTGGATGTGCTGGGCGGACAAAACATCAAAAAGCAGTATGGCGCGCGAGCCTTGAGCATCTTCATCCAGCCGCCCTCGATTGAGGTGCTTCGCCAAAGACTGGAAGGCCGGGGTACGGACAAGGCCGAAGTCATCGAACAACGACTTGCCCGTGCGGCCTTTGAACTTTCCCAAGCACCGCATTTCGACGTGGTGATTGTCAACGACAACCTTGCCACAGCCTGTGCCGAAACCCTGCAAGCCGTCAAACAATTCCTCGAAGCATGACCTTCCGACGCATTGCCCTCTTCGGAGGCTCTTTCAACCCCATCCATTGGGGACATATCCGTCTGGCCCGCCGCGTGTTGGCCGACGGTTGGGCGGACGATGTGTGGCTGCTCGTATCACCGCAGAACCCGCTCAAGCAACAAGCCTCGCTGGCCGACGAACAGCTGCGTCTGCAATGGGCACAGCAGGCCGTGGCCGACGAACCGGGCATCACGGCTTCCGGTTTTGAATTTCACCTGCCGCGCCCTTCGTACACCTGGCACACGCTCTGCGCCCTCTCCCGGACATATCCCGATGTGGAGTTCTCTCTGCTCATCGGCGCGGACAACTGGTTACACTTCGACCGCTGGGCGCATACCGAGGACATCCTTTCCCACCACCAAATCCTGGTTTATCCCCGGCCCGGTTATCCCCTTCCCCACCCGCTGCCTGCCGGCGTGCATGAAATCGAAGCTCCCCTGTTCCCATTTGCTTCGACCGACATCCGACAGGCCATTCTCCGAGGCGATGACATCTCGTCCCTTGTTCCCGAAAGCATCATTCCATCCGTAATATCAGCCTACGGCGCGCCCTGACAGCGCGCCGTTTTCCGTTTATGCTGTATGGTATATATAGAGACAACCTATACAACTAAGGACAACTGAAGATGAAAATGTTGTCCTTTGTTGTATAAGTTGTCTTCAAATAAAACTACCCATCTGCCGGTTATTGAATCACGGTAGTTGCAACGTAAGGAAGTGCCAACGTGAATGTCAAATACGTTCGAGCACCAGACGGATCAGTTTGTCAATGGAATTTTTGTATTCCGCATCCGCCTTACCGGCCACACGGTTGGCGATCACCATGCAGCAAGTCATGGCCTTGTGCCCCAGCATGAGCGACAGACCAGCCACGGCACTGCTCTCCATCTCGAAGTTCGTCACGTGAAGGCCGCCGTAGGTGAAGGCTTCCAGCTTCCGGTTGGCCTCGGGGTCAGCCAACGGCAGGCGCAACCGCCGGCCTTGCGGCCCGTAGAATCCGCCACAGGCCACGGTGATACCGCGCACCATGTCGTCCGCTGCGATGCGGTCCAACAGTTCCTTGTCAGCATGAACCACATAAGGATAGGCGATGCACTGCTCGCCGTGCCAGTTCATGTGTTCCCTAAACGCCTGTTCAAAAGGAAGGTCGGCCACACTATTGCGGTCGGCATAAAAGTTGAGCAAGCCGTCGAAACCGATGCTCACTTCGCTGGCCACGAAAGTGCCCACGGGAGTGAAAGGCTGGAGTCCGCCGCAAGTGCCGAGACGCACAATCTCGAGCCGGCGCAGCTCTGGGCGCAGTGTGCGGGTGGCAAAGTCAATGTTCGCCAGCGCATCCAGCTCGTTCAGCACAATGTCAATATTGTCGCATCCGATACCGGTGGAAACGACAGAAATGCGTTTGCCCCTGAAGGTGCCGGTCATGGTGCGGAACTCGCGGCTGCTGACATCGCATTCACAGGTGTCAAAATGAGCGGCCACCATCGGTACACGCCCGGGGTCGCCCACCAGTATCACCTTGTCGGCCAACTGTCCGGGCTTCACGTGCAAATGGAAAATACTCCCATCGGGATTGATAATCAATTCTGATGGTGCGATAGGCTGAAGGGTATCCATCTGGTTAGAATTAAAGAAGAGGTTATACAATACACACGTCGGGGAATAAAGGCGGGTGTTTCCAAGGTATATACAAACTCTCGAAACATCCATTCCGCCAATACTTACCAAAGAAGAAAAGGGTGCAGTCCGGAACGTCAGGCCGCAACCTTTGTAATCCTTTATTTCGTTTCGGCCAGGCGCATATTCTTGCACAATGTGGCATACTGCGCCTGCAACTTAGGCAGTTGTTCGTTGACCTCGCGGAGCTGTTCTTTCAGTATGTGCGAGCGGTTTCCCTTTGCTGCCTCTCGTTGTAGGTCATCGCGTCTGGTGCGCAAGTTGTCCAACTCCTGCTCCACGCGCATCACCTCCGTGGCAATGCGCCGGGCTGTTCCGCTGCGGAACTGGTCGAGGCTGGTGTACACCTTCTGGTCGTTGATGACAAAGCGGAAGGTTCTCCCGGCGGCATCCTTCTGCCGTTTGCCCAACTCCCGAAGCCTTTCGCGTGCTGCCGCCACGGCGCGGCTGTCAGTCTGCGTGGCTGCTATGGAATGAAGTTGCGCGGCATGAACCACGAGCGTTTGATCATCGGAGTCCCAATCGTACACATCGCGCGAGGCAGAGGGAATGAACACATAGACGCATACCGTGTCGGCCTGCTGGTTACGGTCCGTGACGAGCCATCCCAGCTGAGCCGCCTCGTCAATGGCCAGCAAATAATCGTTGGCGGGCGAGTTGAAAGGCATACCCAAGTTCTCGGCCTTCAGGAACTGTTTCGTTTCCGGATTGTAACGCGTGACAAAAAGGTCGTAGCCGCCCAAGCTGTTGCCGCCCTGTTCGGCGAAATAAACTGTTACGCCGTCGGGCATGACAAAGGGACAGCACTGGTCGCCCTCCTCACTTTGCAGTCCCTCAAGTTGTTCGGGTTTTCCCCAGCCGTTTCCCTTACGGTAAGCCGACCAAAGCGTCTTCACGCCGCCCGATGCTGCCGAAGCCGAGAAAAACAATTTGTCGCCCAGTTCGTTCATGTAGCCCAGCCGGTCCACTTCCTTCGGGGCACGATCCATGTGGGTGGCATGCTCGCTCATGGAGGTGAGATGCCCCACCTCGGGCGAGAACTTCAGCGTGGCCAGCACCTGGTCACGATGCACCTTGAAACTGTCCACGAAGATTGTGCGCTCCGTGCCGCGCAGCATATCCATCCCCATCATGGCGCGTTGCATATCCGCTTCCAACCGTTCTGTATTCTTCCCTGCTTTTTGGGCCACTTCGATGTCGCGCCGCAGCTGTTCCGCCGCATCGTCAAAGCGGTAACTTTGGATGAGTTGTTCAGCCGTAAGCGTGGGAGTCTGGGGTGCAGCCTGTTTCTTTTTCTGGGCTGATAACGGCGAAAGGGCACACCATAAACTCAGACAGCAAACGATGGAAAATTTGTTCATAAGGTTGAAAGAAAAGTAGGTTTGTTCGGTTTGTACGGTTCAAAAGTAGCATTTTCTTTTCAGAGCCAAAGACTAATAGGGTATTTTATGTATTTTTGCATACCGAACAAGGCAAACTGCGCCGCCTCTTCGTGAGTTACAGGCGGCAGTTTTCACCTTGTCATTCTATTATCATAACAGACCTTCACCGGCATTTATGCCCGGACATGGCACCAATTTTATCCAACCGAAGCTCCATGTATTCAGTATCCCGTTTCATAGGCAGATTGTTCTTCATCAGCCTGTTCCTCCCCCTCACTCTTTTTGCCCAAAAAGCCGCCGGCACCACCCAGCCCTACACCGTGAAGGCCGGCGAAACGATGCTCGGCATTGCCCACCGGCACGGCACCACGCTAAACCACCTGTTGCAACTCAACCCCGGCATGAGCCCGGACTATGTGCAGAAGGACCAGGTGATCCGAGTGCCCGCCACTGCTTCCACGCCGCAAGCCACGAAACTGCAGGCCGTGGCGGCGAAAGCACAGTCTGATGTAGCCCAAGCGCAGCCCGTGGCCGCACGCCAGGTGAAGCAGCAGCCTATCATTCAATATAAGGAGCACAAGGTGAAGCGCAAGGAAACCCTCTACAGCATAGCACGGACGTACGACATCACCGTGGACGAACTGCTGCAGGCCAATCCGCAGGTGGAAAAAGCAGACGGCAAGCTCAAGAAGGGCACTATCCTCCGCATACCCGTCAAAATCATCCCGCCGCAGCCGGCCTACGTCGGGCTGGACACCATCCGCGTGGCCGTGGTGCTGCCTTTCAGCGGAAAGGGCGTGGAAAACGAGCGCAGCGTGGAGTTCTATCGCGGCATGTTGCTTGGCATCGACCAGCTGAAGCAGGCGGGTACGCACTTTGTGGTGTCGGCCTACAACGAGCCTGCACCGGACAAGAGCATTGCCGCGCTGGCAGCACAGGTGATGCAGGGTCTGCCACACGTGGTGGTGGGTCCGCTCTATCCCTCGCACTTCAACGACCTCACGGCCTACTCCTCGAAACAGACGAAAGTGGCCGTGCCCTTCTCGTCGAAAGTGCCGCAGGTGGCTTACCGCCCCGATCTTTTCCTGCTCAACACACCGGCTGGCTACGAGACCACACTGGCCAACGAACTGGTGATGGCGAATTTCAAAAAGGACATCTGCATGGTGTTTCTCAACAAGCTGAACGGCAACAAGCAGGACTTCTGTACCGAACTCCAAAAAAGCCTGACCGAAGGGGGATATCAAGTGGTGCAACTCCCGGCTTCCTCCACCCCGATGCAGCTGCAAGCCGCGCTGACGGGCAAGGGACCGTACCTTTTCATACCGAACGATACGGACGAATCACTGCTGAAACAGACGCTTTCCACCATTTCCCAGCTCAACACGCTCTGCCCACAAACGGCTTTCTCGCTGCTGGGCTACGACAAATGGCTCTCGCTGAGCGAAACGTCGCTCAAGAACCAAATGCACGCCGTTGACACGTACATCATCACCCCCAACTATTATTTCCCCTACACCAAGGCGGCCATGGACTTCCATGCGCTGTACCAACACTGGTTTAAAACCGAGCTGCTTGACTGCCAGCCGAAAATGGCACCGCTGGGCTACGACTTCTGCATAGGCTTCCTCGGCAACATGGCCACTTACGGCCACGACTTCGGCACGCAACGCCCGCTGGAGGGCACCGTGGCGGCACAGCCCAAGCTGCAGACCAACATGGTCTTCATGCCTGCAGCCAAGGGTGGCGGCTATGTGAGCCGAAGCCTGTGGCTCGTGCGTTTCAAGCCCGACATGAGCATCGTGAAAATATCTGCTAACTAACCACCAACCGCCTCATTTTTTGCTTTCTCCCATGAATTTTTCCTCCTGTCGCCGTCGGCTTATTATTCTTCTCCCCTTCATTCTCCTCAGCCTGCCGGCATTTTGTCAAGTCGGCGAGCCGCGCCACAGCATTGCCGTGGGCTTTTCGGGCGGCGTGGCCTTGAACTCCGTGGGCTTCGACCCTACCATCAAACAGCAGCAGCACGTGGCTCCCACGCTGGGAGTGGTGGCGCGCTTCACGAGCGAGAAATATTTCAACACATACTGCGCGCTTCAAGTGGAGCTGAACTATGCGCAACTCGGCTGGAAAGAGAATGTGCTCAACGCGCAATCTCAGCCGTTGCCCGACCGGTACAGCCGCCATATGCACTACATCCAGCTGCCCGTACTGGCACGCATGGCCTGGGGCAAGGAGTACAAAGGATGGATGGGGTATTTCCTGGCAGGGCCACAACTGGGGTACTGCCTGGCGGAGTCGTCGGAACGCTCGGAGTTCACGCTCAACGGGAACGGCGAGCCCGACCGTCCGAACGGTATGTTTGCCCAATATGACATGGCGATAGACAAACGCTTTGACTACGGCATAACGGCCGGTGCAGGCGTAGAACTCTCTACCGCAGCCGGCCGTATCTTGCTGGAAGGCCGCTATTATTACGGCCTCTCGGATATTTTCAACAATTCAAAGAAGGATGTCTTCGGCCGTTCCAACAACGGAACCATTGTGGCGAAGATTACCTACTTGTTTGACATCAGGAAATAAAATATCCCTCTCGTTTTTTATTTCTCCAATAAATCCGGGCGCAAACGCTTGGTCCGTTCCAGACTTTGCGCCAATTCCCATTCTTTGATTTTCGCGTCGTGACCCGAAAGCAGGATTTCGGGCACCTTCCAGCCTTTGTAGTCTGCCGGACGTGTATAAACCGGCGCGGCCAGCAGGTTGTCCTGGAACGAGTCGCTCAACGCGCTCTGCTCGTCGGAAAGCACTCCGGGAATGAGGCGTACGATGGCATCGCTCATCACCGCTGCAGGCAACTCACCCCCTGTCAGCACATAGTCGCCCACGCTTACCTCCTTGGTAATCAGGTGTTCGCGGATGCGATAGTCAATGCCTTTGTAATGGCCGCAGAGAATAATCAGGTTTTGCTTCAATGACAGTTCGTTGGCCATGGGCTGGTCGAACTGTTCGCCGTCGGGCGATGTGAAAATGACCTCATCGTAATCACGCTCCGCCTTCAGGGCACTGATGCAGGCATCAATGGGTTGGCACTGCATCACCATACCCGCAAAACCGCCGAAGGGATAATCGTCCACACGGCGGTGCTTGTCGGTAGTGTAGTCGCGCAGGTTGTGCAAATGGATTTCCGCCAGCCCCTTCTTTTGGGCACGGGCCAGGATGGACGTGTGTACAAAGCCTTCGAGCATTTCGGGCAACACGGTGATGATGTCTATTCTCATGAAAAGCAGTTTTTTACGTTTTTTAGAGGCGCAAAAGTACAAAATAAATGAGTGTGTGACTTAATTTTGCCTCGCAAATCCCCTATTCCCACTTATCATGAACGAAACCGAACGCATCCTGCAACTACGCGCAGAACTGCACCAGCATAACCAAAACTACTACGTACACCATGCACCCACCATCTCCGATCAGGCGTTTGACGCGCTGATGGAGGAACTCATGGCGTTGGAAAAGAAGCATCCGGAAATGGCCGACCCGAACTCGCCCAGCGTACGGGTGGGGAGCGACATCAGCCAGGATTTCGTGCAGGTGGCCCACCAACGGCCCATGCTCTCGCTGGGCAACACCTACTCACGGGGCGAAGTGGAGGCTTTCTTCAACCGCGTCCGCGAGGGTCTGGACGGTGAGCCGTTTGAGATTTGCTGCGAGCTGAAATTCGACGGGCTGAGCATCTCGCTCATCTATGAGCACCACCGGCTGGTGAGAGCCGTGACGCGCGGCGATGGCGTGCAAGGCGATGACGTGACCGAGAACGTGAAGACCATACGCACCATTCCGCTCACCCTGCCGGCCGAATGTCCCTGTCCGGAGGAGTTTGAAATCCGAGGGGAGGTGCTGATGCCGTGGCAGAGCTTCGAAAAGCTGAATGCCGAACGTGAGGCACGCGAAGAACAGCTCTTTGCCAATCCGCGCAACGCTGCCTCGGGCACGCTGAAAAGCAAGAACTCAGCTGTGGTGGCCAAACGCAGATTGGATGCCTACTTCTATTATGTGCCCACCGAAACGCTGGCTTCACCCTCCCACTACGACCGGCTGCAAGAAGCCCGTTCGTGGGGCTTCCAAATATCCTCGCATATCCGGCTGGCACACAGCGTGGATGAAATCTTTGAATACATTGACTACTGGGACGAACACAGGCGGGAACTGCCCGTGGCCACCGACGGTATCGTGCTGAAGGTGAACAACCTGAAGCAGCAGGAGAGACTCGGCTACACAGCGAAGACACCACGCTGGGCCATCGCTTACAAGTTCCAGGCCGAAAGGGCCTGCACGCCGCTGCTGGACGTGACGTTCCAAGTGGGACGCACGGGGGCCGTCACGCCTGTGGCGCAGATGGAGCCGGTGCTGCTGGCCGGCACCGTGGTGCGGCGTGCTTCGCTCCATAACGAGGATATCATCCGCCGTCTGGACCTGCACATCGGCGACCACGTGTTGGTGGAAAAGGCGGGCGAAATCATTCCCCAGATTGTCGGCGTGGATCTCGAAGCGCGCAGTAAACGGAACGAACCGGGCCGCCCTGTTACCTTTATCACCCACTGTCCGGAATGCGGTGCCGAGTTGGTGAAATACCCGGGCGAAGCCGCACACTACTGCCCTAATGATACGGCGTGTCCGCCCCAGCTCAAGGGGCGGATAGAGCATTTTATCTGTCGCGACGCGATGAACATTGACACTTTGGGTCCGGAAACGGTGGACGCTTACTTTGAGCGCGGACTGATACGCGATGCCGCCGACCTGTACTCACTGAAACTGAGTGACCTTTGCGGACCGGACGGAGCGCGTCGCCGTTCTGCCGAAAATGTCATCCGAGCTATCGAAGAGAGCAAGAAGGTGTCATTTGAACGTGTACTCTACGCCTTGGGCATCCGCTTTGTGGGGAAGGTGGTGGCAAAGAACCTGGCCCGTCATTTCCGCTCCATCGAAGCCTTGGCTCAGGCTTCCATCGATGAGTTGCAAGAAGCAGAAGGCGTGGGACAGGTGATCGCTTCAAGCGTACGGACTTTTTTCCTCAACGCCGACAACCGCCATTTCGTGGAACGGCTGGCGCAGGCCGGATTGCAGATGCAGGTGGCCGAAAACCAACTCGCTTCTACCCTTTTACAGGGGCAGACTATCGTCATCAGCGGCACTTTCACGCAACATTCGCGCGAAGACTATAAGAAAATCATCGAAGCTCACGGCGGCAAGACGGCCGGAAGCATCTCCAAGAAAACTTCGTTCGTACTGGCGGGCGAGGCCATGGGGCCTTCCAAACGCGAAAAGGCTGTACAATTAGGCATTCCCCTCATGACGGAAGTGGAATTCCTCCAAAAAATCAACGAAGACTGACCTTTGCCGACAGCACAGCAGATGAAGGTTCGGCGCAGCCCCAGAACGCTCCGGAACTGCGCTGAACTTGTCTTTTGGCCCCTCCTGAAATTCTCCCAAAAAATGGTTTAGTCATTCATTTTCCATACGTTTACAGCTGAATATCAGTCATTTCACGATGAATGATTAGAGTGTTCAATCATATATCTTTTTCATGTATGATGAACGCCGATACTGGCATTCCACTGAATGTTTCCGTCTGAAATATCACTGATGTTCATGACGAATAAAGTTTATTTTCAGAAAGATATTACCGTTTGATGAACGATTGAATGATATTATAAAATAGAAAAGACGTATATAATATAATGCCATCCCATGCGCAAGTAACTGCTGTTGCTGCGAGCTCAACATCCCTGCACCCTCTTTCTCAACTCTTAAACTTGTGCGCACTATTTCCATAAAATAGGCGGCGGCTCGGCAGAACAAAATGAAAAACCTTCGATTTTTCTTTTGCTCTGCGCTCGCCTTGCACTATCTTTGCCGCTAAATAAACTTAAAAAAGATGGAAGAAGATGTCGGACGGTCATAGTTGGAGTAGTTACTTCCAGTTGACAATCACCTTCATCACGCCATAACGATGAAATCCTATCAGCATTATCCTTGCTAAGCATATTATATTTTTTGATGAATGAAAACATTGTATAAAATTAAGAAGGGCCTGGATTTGAAGTTGAAAGGCGAAGCCGAGCTCGTGTTGAAGCAATCATCACTGAGTGGGGAATACGCCTTGATGCCAACCGATTTTCCGGGCATCGTGCCCCGTGCCGTAGTCAAAGAAGGCGATCGTGTGCTGGCCGGTGATGCCTTGTTCGTGGACAAGGCAACCGAACAGGTAAAGTTTGTGTCGCCCGTGAGTGGTACAGTAGTAGGCGTGGAACGAGGCGAACGCAGAAAATTGCTCCGCTTCAGAGTGAAGGCGGATAGAGAGCAGGTTTACAAGGACTTTGGTGCCTGTGCTCATCCCGAGAAAATGACCGGCGCGGAAGTGACGAAGCTGCTGCTCGAAAGCGGATTGTTCGGTTTCCTGCGCCAACGTCCATACGATGTTATCGCTTCACCGCTTGATACGCCCAAGGCTATCTTCGTTTCCACCTTCAGCAAAATGCCTTTGGCCGCTGATTTCAGTTTCGTGGTGAAAGGTCAGGAAGCTGACTTCAAGGCTGGCATCCGGGCTTTGGCCAAAATTGCCAAAGTTCATCTGGGCATCTGTCCCTCGCAAATCAACTCCGAGTTGTTACCGGTGAGCGAGGCAGAAGTCAGCGTGTTTGACGGGCCGAACCCTTCGGGAAATGTGGGCGTACACATCAACCGCGTCTGCCCCGTGAACAAAGGGGAAACCGTATGGACGCTGGCTCCTGAAATGGCTGTGATTCTGGGTCGCTTGCTCCGCACAGGCAAACTTGACCTGACGAGACGCATCGCTGTGGCAGGCTCGCAGGTGAACAAACCGCAATATGTGGAAACCTTGGTGGGCACACCGCTGGCAGACCTACTGAAAGGGCAACTGGCAACCACAGAACACGTACGTATCATCAATGGTAATCCTTTTGTGGGCTATCCTACTTCTGTTGAGGGCTTCTTAGGGGCTTTCAGCACGGAAGTTTGCGCCATTCCCGAAGGTGACGACGTGAATGAGGCCTTCGGCTGGATTGCTCCCCGACTGAACGACTTTTCCACCAGCAGAAGCTATTTCTCCTGGCTCATGGGTAAGAAGCGCGCCTACGATCTGGACTGCCGCATCAAGGGGGGCGAACGCCACATGATCATGAGTGCCGAGTATGAACGGGTGTTCCCTATGGACATCTATCCGAGCTACCTTATCAAAGCCATCATCACGGGCGACATTGACCGTCAAGAGGCTTTGGGCATCTACGAGGTGGCTCCTGAGGACTTTGCCGTGGCAGAGTTCATCGACTCGTCCAAACTGGAACTCCAGCGCATTGTCCGCGAAGGACTGGACGTGCTGAGAAAGGAAAATGCGTAAGCTCCAGGCAGTTGAAGCAAAAATGTCATGAACGCAGGGTTTCTCGCTGATACTCCGTGTTTATTTATTGACTTTACACTATCTAAATTACGAAAATGCTTAAACAATTTTTTGACAATATCCGTCCGAACTTCGAGGACGGGGGCAAGCTGAAGGCATTCCGGTCGGTGTTCGAGGGTATGGAAACATTCATGCTCGTGCCCAACGCCACTGCACGTACCGGCGTGAGCATTCACGATGCCATCGACTCCAAGCGCATCATGTCGTTTGTGGTGATTGCCCTGCTGCCGGCCTTGCTGTTCGGCATGTACAACATCGGCTACCAAAACGCTGCGGCGGCCGGCCAACTGGAAACGACGGGCTTCTGGTCCATGTTCCTCTATGGTTTCCTGTTGGTGTTGCCCAAAATCATCGTTTCTTACCTCGTGGGATTGGGCATCGAATTTACCGTGGCCCAATGGAAACATGAGGAAATCCAGGAAGGCTACCTGGTGACGGGTATCTTGATACCACTGATTGTACCGGTGGGTTGCCCGCTCTGGATGCTGGCTGTGGCTGTGGCATTCTCTGTGGTATTCTGCAAGGAAATCTTCGGCGGAACGGGTATGAACATATTCAACCCGGCACTGGTGGCCCGCGCTTTCCTCTTCTTCTCTTATCCCACCAGCATGAGCGGCGACAAGGTTTGGGTGGCCGGCGAACAGGTGCTGGGCTTGGGCTACGACTTGCCCGACGGCACGACAATGGCCACTCCGCTCGGCGAAGTGGCTGCCGGCAACGCTCCGGCAGCGGGATTGAGCGACATGATTTGCGGTCTGATACCGGGTTCCATCGGCGAGACTTCCGTGATAGCCATCGGCTTGGGTGCCTTGCTGCTGCTCTACACGCAGATAGCTTCCTGGCGCACCATGGTCAGCGTGTTTGCCGGAGGTATCATCGTGGCTGTGTTGTTCAACATGTGCGGCCTGACGGGCAACGCCGTGGCTTCCATGCCTTGGTATGAACACCTTGCCACGGGCGGCTTCTGCTTCGGTGCCGTGTTCATGGCCACTGACCCCGTGACCAGCGCACGCACGGAGAACGGCAAGTTTATATATGGTTTCCTTATCGGCGCATTGGCTATTCTGATCCGCGTGCTGAACCCGGGTTATCCCGAAGGCATGATGCTGGCGATACTCTTTATGAATATGTTCGCACCTCTCATCGACTACTGCTTTGTACAGCGGAACATTAACCGACGGTTGAAGAGAATGAAGAATGAATAATCTTTATTCATTTTTCATTAAACTATATTTCTACCCATGAATACAAACAACAATACTTATACTATACTCTATGCCTCGGTAATGGTTGTTATCGTGGCATTCCTGCTTGCCTTTGTTTCCTCGGCCCTGCGGCCCACACAGGAGCAGAATGTGGCTTTGGACAAGAAGAAGCAGATATTGGCCGCCTTGAACATCCGGGGACTTTCTCATCCTGACTCCATCGAAGCAAAATACAACGAAGTGGTTGTGGCTGACATGATTGTCAAGAGTGACGGCACGGTGGTGAAGGAAGGCTCGAACAAGGAAAACGATGGCTTTAAAGTGGCCAACAAGGACATTTCGCCAGACTGCCTGCCTGTTTACCTTTGCAAGGTGGGCGACGAAACGAAATATGTGGTGCCCATGACAGGACGCGGCCTCTGGGGCGGCCTCTGGGGCTATATGGCTGTCAACAGTGACCTGAGGACGGTTTACGGCGCGTATTTCTCGCACGAGAGCGAAACGGCTGGTCTGGGCGCGTTGATTGCCGAAACAAGTTTTCAGGAAAAGTTCTGCGGCAAACAGATTTTCGCTGACACAGCCGGCTGCGAGCAGGTTAGCCTCACGGTGGTGAAAAACGGCAAGGTGGAGCCTGGAAAAGAAGGCTATCAGGTGGATGGCATCACCGGCGCGACACTGACTTCGGTGGGCGTGGCGAACATGGTGACCGAAGGCTTGCAACAATACGTAGGATACTTTAAGTCTATTCAATAACCTTGGCGGCATTTCGTTGCTTTCCGTCCTGCCAAGCTGCTATCAGCTGGCTTCAGGCGGACGGACTGGCAGATAGAAGTGCCCCGACAAATCAGTTTTCAGAACAATGAGTTTGTTTTCAAAAGAAAATAGAGAAGCATTGACCGGCCCACTGAACCTAAACAACCCCGTAACGGTTCAGGTGCTGGGTATCTGCTCCGCACTGGCGGTTACCTCACAACTTGAGCCGGCCATTGTCATGGGATTGTCGGTAACGGTGATTACGGCATTTGCCAACGTGATTATCTCGCTCTTGCGCAAAACCGTGCCTAACCGCATCCGTATCATCGTACAGCTGGTGGTGGTAGCCACCTTGGTTACGCTCGTTTCCCAAATTCTCAAGGCCTATGCTTACGATGTGAGCGTGCAATTATCTGTTTATGTTGGTCTCATCATCACCAACTGTATCCTGATGGGACGACTGGAGGCTTTTGCCATGATGAACGGTCCATGGGAATCGTTCCTTGACGGTATCGGTAATGGCCTGGGCTATGCCTGGGTGTTGGTGGCCGTGGGCTTCTTCCGCGAACTGCTGGGCAACGGCACGCTGCTGGGGCTGCGCGTAATCCCCTCCTCTATCTATGTGGAACAAGGCGGCTTTTACGTGAACAACGGCATGATGACCATGCCGGCCATGGCACTCATCCTGTGTGGATGCCTCATTTGGGTTTGCAGAGCCTTTAACAAGGAACAGAAGTAATCAATCAAGATGTCCGGCAATGGTAACCAAGGCTGACTTTCATGCTTGCGCAATTTGACAGGCTTTACCGAAACCAGCCTTTCCTGCTCAACCGGACCATTAACTCACCTTCTCAGCAAAACATCAACAATGGAACATCTATTCAGTCTGTTCGTTCGCTCCATATTTGTGGACAATATGATTTTTGCATTCTTCCTGGGCATGTGTTCCTATCTGGCCGTGTCGAAGAATGTAAAGACGGCACTCGGTCTGGGCATTGCCGTGACCTTCGTGTTGCTCATTACCGTACCCGTGGACTATCTGCTGCAAACTCGCGTGCTGGGTCCCGACTGTATCGTTGAGGGCGTGGACCTCTCTTTCCTTTCCTTCATCCTGTTCATTGCCGTCATTGCAGGCATTGTGCAACTGGTGGAGATGATTGTGGAGCGTTTCTCTCCTTCACTCTATGCAGCACTGGGTATATTCCTCCCGCTGATAGCCGTTAACTGTGCCATCATGGGTGCCAGCCTGTTCATGCAACAACGTATCGGGATGGAACCGGGCAGCTCGCAGTTCATCGGCAACATTGGCGATGCGGTCGTCTACGCACTCGGCTCGGGCATCGGTTGGCTGCTGGCTATCGTGGCATTGGCCGCCATCCGAGAGAAAATGGCTTATACCGATGTGCCCAAGCCGCTCCAAGGATTAGGCATCACCTTTATCACCGTGGGCTTGATGGCCATGGCATTCATGTGCTTCTCGGGTCTGAACATTTAAACAACGCTTATCAGTTATCCCCATGGATTTCAATCTTATCTTAACCAGTATCGGAGTATTCCTGGTCATGATACTCCTCTTGGTCATCGTGCTGTTAGTGGCCAAGCGATACCTCTCTCCCGGTGGCCAGGTGAACATCAGCATCAACGGAAAGAACAATGTGAGCGTGGAGCAAGGCGGCAACCTGCTCTCCACTCTTTCGGAACAAGGAATCTACCTTCCTTCGGCCTGCGGCGGAAAAGGCAGCTGCGGACAGTGCAAATGCCAAGTGGTGGAAGGCGGAGGCGAAATCCTTGACTCCGAACGCGGACACTTCACCCGCAAACAAGTGAAAGAGCATTGGCGACTTGGATGCCAGTGTAAGGTAAAAGGTGACCTCTCCATCCAAGTGCCCGACAGCGTGCTCGGCGTGAAAGAATACGAATGTACCGTCATCTCCAACAAGAACGTGGCCACCTTCATCAAGGAGTTCAAGGTGCAACTCCCGGCTGGTGCTCACATGGATTTCCTCCCCGGCTCGTATGCCCAAATCAAAATCCCGGCATTCACCATGGACTATGACAAGGACATCGACAAGGAGCTCATTGGCGAGGAGTACCTTCCCGCATGGCAGAAATTCGGCCTGTTCCCCCTGAAGTGTGTGAACACCGAGCCTACCGTGCGCGCTTACTCCATGGCCAACTACCCGGCAGAGGGTGATGTGTTCATGCTTACCGTGCGTATTGCCACACCTCCCTTCAAACCTGACCGCAGCGGCTTCATGGATGTCAATCCCGGTATTGCTTCATCGTACATCTTTACGCTCAAACCCGGCGACAAAGTGATCATGAGCGGCCCTTACGGCGACTTCCACCCGCATTTCGATTCCAAGAAAGAAATGATTTGGGTGGGCGGTGGCGCCGGCATGGCTCCGCTCCGTGCCCAAATCATGCACATGACACGCACACTCAACTGTCGCGACCGTGAAATGCACTATTTCTACGGTGCCCGTGCGCTGAACGAAGTGTTCTATCTCGACGACTTCCACCAGCTGGAAAAGGACTTCCCCAACTTCCATTTCCATTTGGCACTGGACCGTCCCGACCCCGCAGCCGATGCTGCCGGCGTGAAATACACCGCAGGGTTCGTTCATCAGGTAATGTTCAACACATACCTCAAAGACCACGATGCACCGGAAGACATTGAATACTACATGTGCGGCCCCGGCCCCATGTCAAAAGCCGTTGTCGGTATGCTCGACAGTCTCGGCGTAGAGCCCGAAAGCATCATGTACGACAATTTCGGCGGATGACATCATCCGATATTCATCTTTCAATCAAACAATGAAGGCCGCCCGAAGCAGGCGGCCTTCATTGTTTGATTGAAAGATGTAAATAATCAATGCAAGTAATTTTCCAAGTAAAGACAGAACTTATCTATCTGCAACCGGAACATAGTCCCTTAAATCTGCCACACAGCGATAAGCTGGGCGAATGATGCGGCGGCCGGTAAAACACAATTCTTCGTTGCGGTGGGCGCACCATCCTACAATGCGCGCCATGGCGAACAGCGGAGTGTATATTTCTTCGGGCAAACCAATCAGGTCATACACAAAACCTGAATAGAAGTCAACATTGGCACACAGTTTCTTACCCTCTCCTTTTACACTATATACTGCCTGAACAGCGAGTTTCTCCACTCGCTTCATAAATTCAAACTCCTTAGTCCGTCCCTTTTCGGCTGCCAAACGCCCGGCCATTTCCTTCAACAAAACCGCACGGGGGTCGGAAAGCGTGTAGACCGCATGACCAATCCCATAAATCAATCCTGACTCATCATAAACTTCCTTGCGCACCATCCGGCACAGGTAGCGGAAGATTTCGCCTTCGTCCTCCCAGTCATGTATTGCTTGCTTCAGATGTTCTATCATGTGGTGTACACGGATGTTTGCCCCACCATGTTTCGGACCTTTGAGTGAACCTATGCCGGCGGCAATGGAGGAGTATGTGTCTGTACAGGTTGATGACGTAACTCGCACCGTAAAAGTAGAGTTGTTACCGCCGCCGTGCTCTGCCTGCAAAATCAGCAAAAGGTCGAGCGTGCGGGCATCCAACGGGGTATAATTATTGCCCAACAGCATATAGAGGAAATTCTCGGCCAGCGAATATTCCTCCTTCGGGTGGCGTATGTGCAAGGATTTGCCCTGCGCCTTATGCCGAAGCATGTTGTAGGCATAGGCGATAATAGTCGGGAACTTGGATGTGAGTTCAATACTCTGTCGCATCAGATTGTCTCGCGAAATGTCATCAGGCGAGTCATCGTAAGTATAGAGTTCCAACACACTGCGAGCCAATATGTTCATGATGTCCGAACCTTCCAGCTCCACGATGTTGAGCATGGTTTTCGACATCAAGGGCATATTGTCTACCAGAAGCCGGCGGAACTGCTCCAACTCCTCGGCATCAGGCAATCTGCCTGACAACAAAAGATAAGCCACTTCTTCAAACCCGAAACGTCCTTCTGCCAAAACAGCGCGTGTTAGATCGGCAATTTCGTATCCCCGGAAGTACAACCTACCCTCAATGGGAACAAGTCCTTCGGCACGACGTTCATATCCCACCACATTGCCTATGTTGGTCAATCCTACCAAAACGCCGGTACCGTCTTCGTTGCGCAATCCGCGCTTCACATCCAACTTCCGGAACAGAGCTGCATCAATTTTGATACAGCCCTTCATATCATCGGCCAATCTGTAAATGAAATACTCCTTTTTGTCAGTCATAAGTTGTACATTATAACATGGTCTGTTTCAATTCTTGTGTAGCGCAATGCTCTCAGAAAACACCTTGGAACAATACTCTTGCGCACTATCGGCGGCGAAGATACGATAAAATATAATGCTTTTACCCGATTTCCTTCCATTTTGTTTTCTCTTATCTTAATTATACGCTGGAAGTATTGTCCTGCACTCGCCTTGCACTACTTTTACATAAAGCAGGCTGTGGCTCGGCATGAAAAATGAAAAACTTTTGGTTCAGAATTTTGTCCTGCACTCGCCTTACTCTACTTTTACATAAAGCAGGCTGCGGCTCGGCATGAAAAATGAAAAACTTTTGGTTTTTTCATTTTGTCCTGCACTCGCCTTGCACTACTTTTGCACTAAACAGGTAGCAAATGAAACTTTTTAGCCTTACCGACTACCCCAATTTTATAAGATGGACATAGAACGCCTCTACGATAACTATATTGAGCTCCATGTTGAAGGACTGACACGTGGGCGAGAGTTGCATCACGCCTGCATCTTGGTGCTGCATGAAAAGAACGGGAACAAATTCCTGCCCATCCTGCTCAATCATAAAGGATACGAGATAGTGACAGCCGCGCTTCAAAATGGTGATTTCACACCTTCACACATGATGCACCAACTGGCCATACGGCTGGGTATTGTTCCGATGGGCATCCGTATCATGCGTCCTGTCAAAGGAGAAACGCAGGCTTTAATCGACTTTGCTCTGACCAATGAAGTAGTGTCCATGGCAGTTCCTATAGCCGAAGCTGTCGTGGCAGCTCTCGAAATGCGCATTCCCCTTTGGATGGAACGAACACAATTTGCAAGGCAAACAATCAGACAACCCTCCCGTGACACCATGGCACTACCCTTGGCTGCCATGACAGAACAACTGTTGGAAGAAGCACTGCAAGCTGCTGTCGAAGAAGAAAATTTTGAATTGGCCGGTATATTACATGACGAACTGAAAAAACGCAGCGAAGAATGACTCGCCTTGACTCCTTCTGTTCCGAATTTTGATATTTCACATTCCACCCCAAATGATAGCCTGACAATGAAGGAAACCCATTTGTTTTACACTCCGGATATAGTTGACGGAGCCGGTTTGTTACCCGAGACCGAAGCCAGCCATGCCATCAGGGTCTTGCGCATGAAAGAGGGTGACAGGCTGCTTCTGACAGACGGATGCGGCCATTTCCATGAAGCGGAAATCACCCTTGCATCGGCCAAGAGATGCGGATTTAAGATATTGCGGAGCCAAAAGGACCGCAAGCTGTGGAAAGGCGGCATCCATCTGGCTGTCGCTCCCACCAAGAATATGGACCGGATGGAGTGGCTTACTGAAAAGGCCACAGAAATAGGTATGGACAGCCTCACGTTACTCCATTGCAAAAATTCCGAAAGACATACGGTCAAAACAGAAAGACTGGAGAAAATAGCCATTGCTGCCATGAAGCAAAGCCAAAAGGCATATAAACCCGCCATCGTCCCGCTCACTGATTTCATGCAGTTCATTTCCCAACCATTTGACGGGCAACGGTTCATCGCCCATTGCCACGATGCCGCGCTACCCGAGGTAGCAAGCGATGCACACGAAGTCCTGCCCCACCTGTCCGTACAAAACTTCCTCGGAGATTTATTGGACAAACAATCCCCATCCCTGGTATTGATAGGCCCCGAAGGCGACTTTACGCCCGAAGAGGTAGAAGCAGCCATCCGCGTAGGTTTCAAACCTGTAAGTTTGGGTGAAAGTCGGCTGCGCACAGAAACGGCAGCCTTGGCAGCAGTTCACATGATGTATTTGACCAAAAGGACACCATTTACGTAACCCAGTCTGTCCAGCAAATTGACAAAACCTTCCCCCCAAGCCACACCACCACGACAGGGTTTCCCAATCAACAACCACTTTGCCACACGCCTCGTCACAGCATCCCCCACAGACACCGTATGAACAAGATAATCCTGCACCACGTTGTGCCCCAAGTATTCCGCTCAAGAACAGATTTGCAAAGTGAGATTTGGGATAATCAAATCTGCTTTGAAAAGGGCACAACCTATTTGGTGGAAGCGGCATCCGGCACCGGAAAGACCACCTTATGCAGCTATCTCATGGGGTATCGGTGTGACTATTCCGGCAAGATACTTCTTGACGACCAAGATGCCCTCAAGCTCAACAAGAAGCAATGGACTACGATCAGACAAAGCCACATCAGTATGCTTTTCCAAGAACTGAGGCTGTTTCCTGAGCTCACCGCATGGGAGAACGTAGACATCAAGAACCGCATAACCCATCATAAGACACCAGAAGAAATAAACCAATGGTTTGAGCAACTGGGCATAGCGGACAAAATCAACAAACCCGTGGGGCAAATGAGCATCGGACAACAACAGCGGGTAGCCATGATGCGCGCCTTGGCCCAACCATTCGACTTCCTGCTGGCAGATGAACCCGTAAGCCATCTGGACAATCACAACGCGATGCTTTTGGCGGACATCATGATAGCAGAAGTCAACAGGCAGCACGCCGGTCTCATTGTCACCAGTATAGGCAAGCACTTTGAACTTCCCTATCATCACATCATCCGGCTTTAATGCCCCGCATTTCCGCTACCAAGCATCAGAAGCCCCAAGCCCCCACTAAAGCCCAATCCACTTCATTTCTGCAACTATCCTTACCAATACCAGATAAACCATGGACAACCTGCTGAGCCTATATAAAGAATGGAGCGGTCACGCCCCTTTACGCACGGAACCTCTGCCCAAAGCCGGCAGCAACAGGCAGTATGTGCGGATTTTTGCTCCCGATGGCTCCAGTGTCATCGGTGTCATTGGCCCTTCCGTTTCCGAAAACCATTGCTTCGTCTACCTTGCCAGTCATTTTGCATCCAAAGGGCTTCCCATGCCCCGCATCTACGCCTTCAGTGATGACGAAACCTGTTATCTTCAGCAGGACCTGGGTCAGGTATCACTCTACGATATGCTGGCCACAGCGCGCAATAACCATTTCGATTACGGAAAGGGAGAAGCCGCGCTTTTGGCCCGGACAATCCGTCTGCTGGCCCACGTACAGATAAAAGGAGCCGAAGGGCTGGACTTTTCGCAATGCCTGGAACCCATACGCTTCGATGCACAGGCTGCAATGTTCGACCTCAACTACTTCAAGTACAGTTTCCTGAAAACCACCGATTTGCCCTTCAATGAAATCCGGTTGGAAAACGACCTGCAGCAGTTGGCAAAGGACTTGGCGGGCGATTTGGAGGAAGAGCATTACTTCCTTTACCGTGACTTCCAATCGCGCAACGTCATGCTATGTCAGGGCGAGCCATATTTCATTGATTTCCAGGGAGGAATGCAAGGACCTCTGGCATACGACGTGGCCTCCTTCCTCTGGCAGGCTTCCGCCCGCTATCCCCAAACGCTGCGCGATGCCCTCATCAACGCCTATGTCGACGAGCTTCAGCAGTTGCTGCCGCGTTTCTGCGAAGAAACCTTCCGCAAGCGTTTGCGCTTGTTTGTGTTATTCCGCATCCTGCAAGTATTGGGAGCTTATGGTTTAAGGGGATATGTAGAACGTAAACAATACTTTCTCGACAGCATCCCCTTAGCCATCCAGAACTTGCGCAGGCAACTCATCGACGGAGTGGTTTCACCTTACCCTTATCTGAACACCGTGCTCCAACAACTTGTTGACCTCCCGCAATTCAATGCAGCCCCCACTGCCCTTGACAACAAGCAGGCAGATGCCAGCGGCACAAAGGGAAAACTCGTGGTGCGGGTATTCAGTTTCAGTTACAAGAAAGGCATCCCCGAGGACAACTCCGGCAATGGAGGAGGCTATGTCTTTGACTGCCGCAGCACACACAATCCCGGACGCTATGAGCCCTACAAAAAGCTGACCGGCCTGGATCGTCCTGTCATCGAATTTCTGGAAAAAGACGGCGAAATCATCACCTTTCTCGAATCGGTGTACAAGTTGGCCGACACACACACGCAACGGTATATGGAGCGCGGCTTTACCCATCTCATGTTCTGTTTCGGTTGTACGGGAGGCCAGCACCGCAGCGTCTATTCCGCCCAGCACCTGGCCGAACACCTCCATCAAAAATTCAGCATAGAAGTACACCTGTGCCATCGCGAACAAGGCATCAGCCAAATCCTCCATGCCCCGAATGAATAGAACTTGCGGATAGTCTTGTTAAGGTTTACTAAAAAGAACAGCCTATTTGGCTCATCTTGTGCAAATGACCGTATATTTGTATCATTCAACTGGAATAACATGAGCGAACAAGATATCTTCCACGACATCAGCCAAGCCATCGATTCGGACAACATTGCCGAAGCCGGGCGACTGATTGCCTCAGCCCGCACGACAAATGCCCCCCACCCCACCCTTTTGTATTTGGAAGGAAAGCTCCATATGAAACAATCCAGATGGAGCCAGGCAATCAGCAGCTTCCTCCAATCGGAAGAGCTTGACCCCAACGGTCCGGCCCGCCAATGCCGCCTCATGCTCAACGACATCATGGCCTTCTACAATAAAGACATGTACAATCAATAAATCAGACAGGAATAAGCCTTGGCATGCCTACCTGTTTACGTTTCCAATGCCACGGGGAGGCAACTTGTCCAGATGACATATACCATTTCTGTTTGATTCCTATTATTCCTTCGTATTCCATTCCAAAATCAATCAAATCATGGGCAAAATCAAAGGTACCTTAGTCATTGACACCGATCGATGCAAAGGATGCGGATTATGTATCGTAGCATGTCCCACCCAAACCCTTGCTCTCTCCAAGAACGAAGTAAACCACAAAGGTTACGCCTTCTGTCAGGAAGTGACAGACACGTGCATCGGTTGCGCATCTTGCGCCATCGTGTGCCCCGATGGTTGCATCAGCGTATATCGGAAAAAAGCAACAGATTAACCATTTTGCATTTTCCCGTCCCCGGTGCATTCCGTGGATGGTCATTAGGGAGAAAGCCAACGGAGAAACAACTTACCCCACAGCATGGAAATCAGGATTTCCTCCGTCATCGGGCTCGCCCTCCTCAATTCCGGAAAATGTCATAAAATACCAATTCCATGAAAGAAGAAAACGAAATACTCCTTCTTAAAGGAAACGAAGCCATAGCCCATGCAGCGGTACGTTGCGGTTGCGATGGCTACTTCGGCTATCCCATCACCCCCCAAAGCGAGGTGCTGGAAACACTGGCCGAACTCAAGCCATGGGAAACCACCGGCATGGTAGTGGTACAAGCCGAAAGCGAAGTGGCCTCCATCAATATGGTCTATGGCGGCGGAGGCACAGGCAAACGCGTCATGACCTCATCGGCCTCGCCGGGCATCGCACTCATGCAGGAAGGCATCAGCTACATGGCCGGTGCCGAAGTGCCGGGACTCATTGTCAACGTACAGCGCGGCGGACCCGGTCTAGGCACCATCCAGCCCTCGCAGAGCGACTACAACCAAGCCACACGAGGCGGCGGCAATGGCGACTACAACGTCATCGTGCTCGCACCCGCTTCCGTACAGGAAATGGCAGACTTTGTCGACCTGGCCTTCACCCTGGCCTTCCGTTACCGCAACCCAGTCATGATACTTTCCGACGGTGTCATCGGCCAGATGATGGAAAAAGTCGTACTCCCCCCCTTCAAGCCACGCCGTACAGAAGAGGAAATCGCCCAAGAATGCCCCTGGGCTTCCAATGGACATGGAATCAAACAGCGCGGCCCGCAGGTCATCACCTCACTGGAATTACAGCCGGACATCATGGAAGTGCGCAATCAGCACCTACAAGCCAAATACAAAGAAATTCAGGAAAAAGAAGTTCGCTACGAAGCCGACTGGATGGAAGATGCCGATTTTGCCATCGTAGCCTTCGGTTCCGCCGCCCGCATCTCACACAAAGCCATTGAGATGGCGCGTGAGCAAGGGATGAAAGTAGGACTCATCCGCCCCATCACCCTCTGGCCCTTCCCCGAAAAGGAAATCCGGCAGTTTGCCACCCATCTGAAAGGCATACTCGTAGTGGAAATCAACGCAGGCCAAATGGTCTACGACGTACGGCTGGCCACGCAAAACAACATTCCCGTCACGCAATATGGCCGATTGGGAGGTATCGTCCCCGACCCCGACGAAATCATCGATGCACTCAACGGGTTAAGCCAATTAGTATAACTTCATCCCCACCCCACACAATGCTTCAATCGCCTTTTGACAACGAGAACGACATACTCGAACGTCTCAAACACCCGGAACAGGAAGCTGAAAAACGCAAAATCAGCAAAAACCTCTTCGTCCGCAACATCCTCAACAGCCTCTTCATCCTCATGGCAGTCATAGCCATGATCGGCATCACCGTTTCCGACAAGGAGGGCAGTCACCTTATGACGTGGTATGGCTTGGGATTGTTTGCCGTGGTGGTCAAAATGGTAGAAGTAATGCTGCGGATGACTGGAAAAAGCAAATAGTCACGGAAGCCCCGGCTTCACGACATAAAAGTCAGAGAACATCATGACAAGAGAAGAGATTATCCAACCGGAGAATTTGGTTTACCAAAAGCCCAAACTCCTGAACGACATGACGATGCACTACTGCCCTGGCTGCTCCCACGGCGTGGTTCACAAGCTCATTGCCGAAGTGATAGAAGAGATGGGAATGCAGGACCACGCAATCGGCATCAGTCCCGTCGGCTGTGGAGTCTTTGCCTACCGTTACATCGACATCGACTGGCAGGAAGCAGCCCATGGCCGCGCACCAGCATTGGCCACAGCCTGCAAACGCCTTTGGCCCGACCGCCTGGTCTTCACCTATCAGGGCGACGGCGATTTGGCCGGCATTGGCACAGGCGAGACAATCCATGCACTCAACAGGGGTGAAAACATCACCATCATCTTCATCAACAATGCCATCTACGGCATGACGGGCGGCCAGATGGCACCCACCACCCTACTGGGCATGAAAACCGTCACCTGCCCCTACGGCCGCGACCCCAAAATCCATGGCTATCCCCTCAATATGTCCGACTTGGCAGCACGTCTTGAAGGCACAGCATACGTCACCCGTCAAAGCGTCCACAGCGTGGCCGCCATACGGAAGGCCAAGAAGGCATTACGCCATGCTTTTGAAAACTCCATGGCAGGCAAAGGATCCAACCTGGTGGAATTTGTGTGTACCTGTTCGTCGGGCTGGAAATTATCACCCGTCAAGGCCAACCAATGGATGGAAGAACACATGTTCGACTATTACCACGTGGGTGACCTCAAGGACAAAGAATAAATAGACATCGCCATGAAACAAGAAATCATCATATCCGGTTTTGGCGGACAAGGCGTACTCTCCATGGGAAAGATATTAGCCTATGCCGCATTGATGGAAGGCAAGGAAGTGACCTGGATGCCGGCCTACGGCCCCGAACAACGCGGA
This sequence comes from uncultured bacterium, assembly GCA_945867195.1. Taxonomy (GTDB): domain Bacteria; phylum Bacteroidota; class Bacteroidia; order Bacteroidales; family Bacteroidaceae; genus Alloprevotella. The sequence continues at coordinate 26,207 of CAMBHR010000032.1, forward strand.
GGTACGGCCAATGTCACCGTCATTATCAGCGACCAACCCATATCATCGCCCATCCTCAGTGCCTACGATACCGCCATCCTGCTCAACCAGCCCTCGCTCGACAAGTTCCAGCCCAAGGTGAAGCAAGGAGGCGACCTCATCTTCGACAGCTTCGGCATTCTCGACAAACCCACACGCACGGACATACACTCATGGCAAATGCCCGCCATGGAGACAGCAGCCGAAATGTCCATGATGAAGTGCTTCAATATGTTCATTCTCGGAGGGTATCTCAAACTTCACCCCATCGTCAGCACTGAAAGCGTCATGAAGGCATTGCGCAAAACGCTGCCCGAGCGTCACCACAACCTGCTCCCGATGAACGAACAGGCCATCCTCAAAGGAATGGAAATCATCCGCAGTGCAGAATAAGCCTACAAGGAGCCAGTTATCCCACCACGGCATAGCCGGAACACTCTCCGCTCTGCACAGTGAGGTAACAACACCGTTCACACCACTCAACAAACCACCTAAACGAACAAGAACAATGGCAAATCGCAAGCAACTCAAGAAGAGCATACGGAAAATCACCGGCGAACTCTTCGCCGACTGTGTGGCTCTCAGCCTCTGCCATCAGGCTGACCAAGAAAAGCTCGAACAACTGATGCAGGAAGTCATGGAAATCCACAGCGAATACATCACCCGCATCAGCCACACCGAACCCGGTGCTGTCAAAGCGTTCTACAAAAAACTGAAACAGGAATTTACCGAGAAAGTCAACGCATTGAGTGAGCGCATCATCCAGGCCTGAAATCGCATTGCTTCGATCCGACTACGCATACAATCCTCAATCACCACATTGCTGGAAATAGCTTTTAGCCGGATGCGACTCACCGTAACAATAGCATGACGATGACGCTTCCAAAAGGGGTTAATGACCACCACATCCTTTCGGCTCCTTGCCATGAAAGATGAAGTGGCCATTAACCCTTTCCATTTCCCGTCGCCCTCTATACCACCCTGCCCCAATCCGTTTCTCCCAAGCAGGTGTTGACACTTTTATAAGCAACTACTTATATATATACGTAATTTTACCTATATCAAATATGCTTCAAACCTTCATAAACAAGCTTTTCCCATTGAATATCAGCATTTTTCAATATGAATGATTGGATTGGGTAACCCTCATAAGCGTCATACGTGCCGAAAATCCGGTGCCTCAACTCACACTTCACCACATGAGTTGCTGTTTATGGCTGAAGCATATAGCCGAACTTTGAAACAGACTTGAAACATTGGTGAAGCAATCATTCATGCCGAAATATGATGGAAATCAGGCGTAAAGAAGGGTGTGATGAAGGTTTGAACCTTTTTTTCCAAAGTATTAAACACGTATATAAGCGTGAAATGGACGTGGAATGGCACCAACGTATGTCTTGCCGACCTCACAAGCAAGTCACACCACAAAATGCAAACATCCGCCATTCAATAATCTGCACGTAGAGGAACGGGGTCACGTAGGCTGGCAACACGAGGAACAAGTCCGGGAGTTGTTTTTTCAACTCTGGGACTTGTGAAAACTAATCCCGGACTTGTTCAACCCACAGACTTTTGCTCCCCATCAGCAAGCACACACTCCCCCCTATGCGAGGAAATGGCAATCAGCACATAGCCGGTATGACCCTGGCTGCACTTGACATTCATCCCTGCCACAGAACCGTCCGCGTACGGATCTGTCGGACAACATAAGTGTAACTTCCACACCCAACATACCCTAAATTCCAAGCGTTGCCCTGGAAATTCATCGTAAATGACGGACAAATGAAGGCTTCATGTCAAAAAGATAAAGAAAGATTTGGCTGAAAAAACTAAAAGCTGTACATTTGCACTCGCAAAACGAGAAAGTCCCAATCGAACCAAGAACAAAGTTCTTTGTTAGAATGTTTTCAGGCATTTTCACGCGATGCAATGCACTCTTAGCTCAGTTGGTAGAGCAACTGACTCTTAATCAGTGGGTCCAGGGTTCGAACCCCTGAGAGTGTACT
>CAMBHR010000033.1:0-28027 GCA_945867195.1 uncultured bacterium
TGGATTTGCATTTTCTTTGCCGAGCCGCAGCCTGTCTTATCAAAAGATAGTGCAAGGCGAGCGCAAAGCAAAATGCAAAGCCCTTGGATTTGCATTTTCTTTGCCGAGCCGCAGCCTGTCTTATCAAAAGATAGTGCAAAGCGAGCGCAGGACAAAAATAAAAGCCGCAGGATTTTGTTTTTTCATGCCGAGCCGCAGCCTGTCTTATCCAAAGACAGTGCAAGGCGGGTGAAGAACAAAAAACAAAGTCGTCTACATAATTTGCATTGATTAAGGCATACTATTCCCAAAATATAAATGTCCCAAGGCTGATTTCTTTCCTGTCAGATGCCATATAATATACGTGTTATTACCCCGAAAAAAAAGGTTCACTCATTCACATCAGCACGGAAACGTATGATTTTCAACCTTTTCAACGTGAAACATGGTTTAGGCAAAACCTTCACCATGCTTCACCGCATTCAGCCGACGGAATGGAAAAGGTCTATGCAAAAATAGAAATCAAGCGTTTAACATTTTTGAAACAGTAAATTCACATTTGTTTTTACAAAAATGCGGTGAACACATGAGCCGTAGGGTGAAACCTTGGTGAACCCTTAAACCAGGTGGAAACAGTCAACCCTTCACACGCGAAAGTTATGGAACTCAGCAAGAAAGAGGTGACCGGTGAACAGGTGAACATATTTTTCAGGAATAAATTACGTATAGAGAAGTGGTTTTCCGGCATACTGCCCACCCTTCATCCTGCCCATTCTTTATATTTTCACCCTCCACCACCAAGTAGCCGACTCGTACCGACAAGCCGCCGACTTGTCCCAACAACTCGCCGATTTGAAAAAACAAGTCCAGGAGTTGGTAAAACAAGTCCAGGGGTAGGAAAAACAAGTCCGGGAGTTGTGAGGCACAAATCCCGGACAATTATCAAATAAACAAGTAGTGGCATACAGGGAACGAGGCCGCGAAGCCGGAGCACCGGCTACTTCTTCACCTCCTTCACCAAATAAATCTGGGCGGGCAGGTGGTCGGAATAGCCGTTGAGCCATACACCGCCGGCATGGGTGCGCAGCGGATTGCCCTTGTACTTGCCTTCCTGCTGAAACAGGTAGTCGCGCATGAAAATGGCGTGTTGGTAAAATTTCAGTGTGGAGCGGTCCTTGCCCACCAGGTTGCCCGACACCACAATCTGGTCGAAGAGGTTCCACTTGCCGTCGTAGAGCAAGGTGCCCTGCCCCACTTTGTAAAGTGTGTTGTACCAAGGATTGTACATATCCGTGTCGTGTTTCACCTTATCGGGCTCGCTCACGCAGCCCAGCTGTTCGGTCATACTCTTGTTGTTCGGGTCGTCGTTCATGTCGCCCATGACGATCACCTTGGAACCAGGCTCGCTCTTCATGAGTGCCAAAACCAGCTGACGCACCTGGAAACCAGCCCGTTGGCGCACTTCGTCGCCGGCCGCACGCGAGGGCCAGTGGTTCACGATGAAGTGGACGCGCTCGCCCGCCATCGTGCCGCTCATCACGAGGAAACCACGCGTGATGTGCGTGGTATCGCCCTTCAGGTCGGTGTACGCCCGGACCTTTCCCTGATTATCGGTATAGAAACCGAGCAAAGGGTCGTCCACCCGTCCGCTCGGAGCATAATAATAAGGCACGATCATGCTGCTTTCGAGCTGGAAGAAACGGGGGTTGTAGAAGAAGGCGCACTCCACGCCGCGACGATCCACGCCGGGATAGTCCACATACCTCCAGCCGCGCTTGGCCAGTTCGGGCTGCTTGAGCAGGTCCTGCAGGACCTTATCGTTTTCCACCTCCGACAAGCCGATGACTGCTGGGCCGAGGGGCAGCTTGTCGGTACAGAGTTCGGAAAGCACGCGGGCCATGTTGTGGAGCTTGGCCTCGTATTTCATCTTGCCCCACTTGTTGGTGCCGTTGGGCAGATACTCATAGTCGTTCTTGCCGGCATCGTGCAGGGTGTCGAAAAGGTTCTCCAAGTTGTAGAAGGCCACTCCGTAGAGGGCGTAGCTCTTTTGCTGTTCCCCCTGAGACCGCAGGGTAAACGATGACAGGCCGGTGAGCACAGCGAACAAGAGCGAAAAAGAAAATACAAGACGTTTCATAAAAAGTGATTGGACTATTTGATACACTGCCACCCCCCAGCATCTGCGTTTCAGGGCTGTGGCGACGGCAAATTTCAGAAAAAAAAATGAGAAATAAAGGCTTTTGCCTCATTCACACCGACATTTCACAGACTTGTAACGAGCGAAAACTGAATTTTTCCTAATTTTGCCTCGCAATGAAACTCATTGCCACGCTTTTTTCTGCGGAGCCAAGGGCAGCAATGTGGTTGCCGGCGTTTGGCTCTACCTACGAAACAACAAGCATTCTATACAATTATTTATGAAGAAAGGTGTAAAACTTACGGCGGCAGCATTGCTGATGGCTTCCGGAGCCTGGGCGCAAGCTCCCGTCGACACCCTCCAAGTGCTCGACAGTTCTGATTTCACATTCACGGAATCACAACTGGACGAGGACAACGATGCGGCACAGACCGTGTCGACCATCACGGGTGCCAAGAGCGACCCGTACAACTCGGAGGTGGGTTATCTGTTCAGTCCCATGCGTTTCAAAGTGAGGGCCTACGACAACATGTACAACAGCTACTACATGAACGGCCTGCAGCTGAACGACCTGGAACTGGGCCGCTTCGGCTACAGCATGGTGGGCGGCATGAACGATGCCACACGCAACCAGGAAGGCGTTTCGGCCTACGACTACAACCGCTTCGGCGTGGCCGGCGTGGGTGGCGGCACCAGCGTGAACACACGCGCCAGCCAGTTTGCCCAAGGTTCCAAACTGACGCTCTCGGGCTGTAACCGCAACTATGTGGCGCGCGGCATGTTCACCCACGCCACGGGACTGACACCTTCGGGCTGGGCCTTTGCCGGACTGGTGGGTTACCGCTGGGCCAACGAGGGTGTGATTGAGGGCACGTTCTACAACTCATTCTCTTATTTCCTCTCGGCCGAAAAACGCTTCAACGACCACCACACGCTCTCGCTGGTCACCTTCGGCTCGCCCACGGAGCGCGCACAGCAGGGTGCCTCGACGGAAGAGGCTTACTGGCTGGCCAACTCGCACTACTATAACCCGAACTGGGGTTATCAGGGGGGAGAGAAGCGCAATGCCCGCGTGGTACACGACTACGAACCTACGGCCATCCTGACGTGGGACTGGAAAATGGACGACACAAAGAAGCTCACCACATCGGCCGGCTTCAAATATTCCATGTACAGCTCCACGGCACTGAGCTGGAGCGGCGATGCCTACGACCCGCGCCCCGACTACTACAAGAACATGCCGAGCAGTATCTTCGATGTGTGGGACCCCGAGAAGAACAACCCGGACTACCTGGCGCAGAACCCGTACCTGCTGGACCAATACAACGACCTGGTGGACTACTGGACGGCTTCCAAAGCCAACCGGCAGATCAACTGGGATCGTATGTACTACGTGAACAGGCAGAACGAGGCCGCCGGCGGTGAAACGCTCTACTATCAGGAACGCCGCCACAACGACCAGATGGTGTTCGCACTCAACTCGGCCTTCAATCATGAAGTGAACCGCCACCATAAATATACGCTGGGCGTTTCGCTCAACTCGACCAAGGGTATGCACTACAAGACCATGGCCGACCTCCTGGGCGGAACTACCTTTACAGACATTGACAAATTTGCCGCCAACGATTACGGCATCAACAGTACGGAGGCGCAGAACGATCTGCGAAACCCGAACCGCAAAATCGGTGTGAACGACAAGTTCGGCTATAACTACAACATCTTCGTGAACAAGGCCCGCGCCTACGGACTTTACGAAATGAACTACGGCAAGCTGAACTACCGCCTCTCGGCTTTCGTCGAAGGTACTACCATGGAGCGCGAAGGCCTGATGCAGAACGGACGCGCACCCGAAAACTCTTACGGCAAGAGCGGACAGGCCAAATTCCTCGGCGGCGGCGGACGCTTCGGCCTGACTTACAGACCCACGGGCGCACACATCCTGAGCCTGAACTTCGGCGCGGAAACCGACGCGCCGCTGGCACGCAACAGTTTCGTGGCTCCGCGTATGCAGAACAACTTCGTGGACAACCTGACCAACGAGGATATTTTCAACGCCGAAGCTTCGTACCAATTCCGCTTGGGCGACTTCTCGGGTAAGGTGACGGGCTACTATACACGCTTCAACAACGGCGTGGAGCAGACGGCTTTCTACAACGACCAGGAGGAACGCTTCACGTACCTCACCATGAGCGGCGTGAACCGCGAACACTACGGCGTGGAAGCTGCCTTGAAGTATAACCTGACCTCGAACTTCTCCGTCAGCCTGACGGGTACCTACGCCGAAGCGCAGTATGTGAACAATCCCTTGGCCCAGGTGGCCTACGAGGGCATGAACGCCTCGACGCTGAGGGAACTGAACACCTGGCGCAACCCGCTGACGAGCGAGAAGATGCCCCTGCGCGTCATTGCCGACGGTATGCGCGTGAACGGCACGCCGCTGACGGCTGTAAGCTTAGGACTGAACTACAACGTGAAGGGCTGGTTCTTCGAGGCTAACCTCAACTACTACGACCGCGTCTACGTGGACTTCTCCGAATACCGCCGCCTGAGCAACGTGCTGCCTTCTTACAGCTCGGAAGGTATGGACAACAAAGGCAACTACCTCTTCAGCAGCATCAGCAAAGAGGATTTGGCCAAAGGTGGCATACTCTATGACGCTCAGAAGACCATCCCGCTGGCTTTCGACGCTAACGGCAACGTGACGGAAAGCATCGACAACCCCAACTACGGACAAGTGGTTTCGGCTTACTCCGCCAAACAGGAGAAATTCGACGGCGGCTTCATGCTCGACCTCTCCATTGGCCGCTACATCCGCCTGGCCAAGGGCAAGAGCATCAGCATCAACCTGAACGTGCAGAACGTGACGAACAACCGCAATCTGCGCACGGGTGGCTACGAGCAGAACCGCGATGACTTCTACAACACGGGTGTGGCCAAAGCGTACACTTTCTCGAAAAACTCGAAGTACTACTACGCCAACGCCATCAATGCGTTCCTGAATGTTGGATTTAAATTCTAAGGCTTCCCCATTATGAAACTGAAAAAGATATTCCCTATGGCTCTGGCAGCCTTCGCACTCACGGCATTCACCGCCTGCATGGACGATGTGGACGAACCGAACACCGACGGCTACCTGATTACCAGCAAAACCGACATCGGCGAGGTGAATTACTCCATCGCCCAACTCAAGAACGAACACAGCTCGCTCTTCGGACAGACCAATGCGTTTGAACAGGTGAAGGAGGACTTGATCATCGAGGGCGTGGTGGCTGCCAACGACTGCGGTGGCAACCTGTACCAGACGGTGCTCATCCGCCACATCGATGAAACGAAACCCGAAGGCGACGCGGACCGCGACCAGGCCATCGTACTGGGTGTGAAGCACACGTGGCTCACGCCTTACTTCCAGCTGGGACAGCGCGTCAAGGTGAACCTGAAGGGGCTGTACATCGGCTGCTACTCGAAGTTGCCCAAAATAGGCCAGCCTTACTACACCAGCAGCGGCAACCTGCGACTCGGCCCGATGCTCCTGCAACTCTGCGCCACGAACGTACAGTTAGTGGGCACGCCCGACCCTTCCTGCGCCGAATGCCAGCCCATCGAGCTTTCTCCCGAATGGCTCCGCACCACGGCTTACCGCAATTACAAGAACTATCCGCAGTTGGTGACGGTGAAAGGTACCATCCAGGAAGCCGACGGCGAAGCCATCTTCGCTCCCGAAAGTCTGCAAGATGCCGGCTACGGCGTGGACCGCACGTTGGTGAACAGCGAAAACAACACGAAGGTGACCATCCGCACTTCCACCCAAAACGACATCGCATTCACCGTGATGCCGCAGGGCGAACACAGCTTTACCGGCCTGCTCAGCTATTACAGCAACTGGCAGGTGCAGCTCCGCTCGGTCAACGATATTCAATAACAGCCACTCCTTATTATATATAGAAACATCACATTATGAAAAAGTCAATCCTTTCATTTGCCATAGCCGCTCTCACACTGGGATTTACCGCCTGTGAAGACGTGCCCGCTCCTTACACCGTAAACAGTGACGGTACAGGTAATGGCGAACAACCCACTTCGGGAACATTGCTCGAAGAAACCTTCTCAACCTCGCTGGGCAGCTTCACTGCCATCAATGAGGTGGGCGACTACTCCTGGGCCGTGAGCTACAGCTGCGCCCAAGTGACATCGTACGTCGACAGCAACGGCGACGGCACAAAGGAGAACAACCCGGCCGAAAGCTGGCTCATCAGCCCGAGCCTTGACTTGAGCCTGGTAGAAAATGCCAACGTGTCGTTCGACTACATTCTCCGCTACGCCAACGCCTCGGAACTGAAGACGAACTACCAAATCCTTGTGAGCAGCGACTACACCAACCTGCCCTCCAAAGCTACCTGGACGGCCCTGAACTTCAACCCCACGCAGGGAACGGACTGGGACACATGGTACAACACGGGCAAAATCAGCATTCCCGCAGAATTCATCGGACAGCCGAAGGTAACCATCGCCCTCTGCTACAAAGCCAATGCCAAATCGGCTACCTGGGAGGTGAAGAACTTCAAGGTTGAAACGGGCGAAGGCGATGTGCCCGGAGAAGGAGGCGGTGAAGGCGGAGGCGAAGAAACCGGCGTGAAGGAACTTCCCTACTCCGAGACGTTCAGCTCCACGCTCGGCGGCTTCAAGAACTACACGACCAGCGGCTCCGGAGAATGGATCATTGACTACTCTACCGCCAAAGCTACGGGCTACGACAACGCATCGAAGGTGACCACTGCCGGTACGTACTATCTCGTGAGCCCCGAAATTTCCCTCGCCGGACAGACCGAGGCACATGTGGCCTACGAATACATCCTCCGCTATGACAAGGGACAGGAGAACCAGCAAGTGTACATCTCTACCTCGTTCGACGAAACGAAACCGGCAGAAGGATGGGTGCTCCTCAACGGCACGCACACCGAAGGAGTGGACTGGACCAACTTCGCGAAGGCTGACATCGCCATCCCCGCAGACTACATGGGCAAGACCATCCGCCTGGCTTTCCGCTACAATACGAATGCCGAAAGCGGCTCGACATGGGAGGTGAAGAACTTCTCCATCACAGCCGGAAAGGCAGGTGAAAGCGGCGGCAACGACAATCCCGGTGGCGGTGAAGACGTGGGCGACCCCTCACAGTCGAACGGTGACTTCGAGAACTGGACCGGCGGCAAACCCAACAACTGGACCACTGCTTCAACGGCCGGCAACGCCACGCTCTCTCAGAGCACTGACGCTCACGGCGGCAAGTATGCAGTGGAAGTGGGCGGAAACGATAAGGCCAACAAACGCCTCGGCTACAAGGAAATGACGTTGCCCGCCGGCACCTACACCATGACGTTCTATACCAAGGCCGCCACGGCTACGGGCGGCAGCGTGCGCCCCGGCTATGTGCCTATCAAGGCCGACGGCTCCGTGGGCAGCTACGTCTACGGCAACTACGCGAATGACCTCACGCAGGGTGAATGGGTACTCGTAACCCATGAGTTCACACTCAGCGAAGAAACGAAGCTCTGTCTCGTCGTCATGAACTCGAAGATTCCCGGTGGCAACGTGCTCATCGATGACTTCATGCTGAAAGACGCCACAGGTAAGGTTTATATCCAATAATCACAAGAAACAGCTCAAGCAAGGTGAGGCGGGGCTTGCTGCCCTTCGGCCTCACCTTGCTCATCTCTACACTACATGAAATACCTCAAACTTTTTTTCCTCTACGCTCTTGGCTGTCTCACAGTGGTGCTCGCCACCACCAGCTGCGGCGATGACGACGACGGCTTGCAGTTTGGACAGTCGGGCGGCAGCGGCACGGGCGGCACGCCCTCCAAAGAAATCACCGAACGCATGGAAACACCGCAGGTGCTGACCGACGGGAGCACGGTGCTACTCTCCCACTTCACCAAGGAGAAAGGAAAAGACGTGCTCTGCTACAGCGTGGAATATGACAAAGCCAAGCTCCATTCACGCTGGGTGGCCTTCCGCTTTGACAGCAACACGCGCCCACGCACTGTGTCGCGCTCGGACGAACCGTTCGCCGACGACCCTGACCTGCCCGCCGAACTGAGAATCGGATCCAACGGGTTCGGATACACTTACAACCGGGGACATCTCTGCGCCTCAGCAGACCGTCTCTACTCCAGCAACGCCAACACGATTACTTTCTATATGTCCAACATGTCGCCCCAACTCGGCTCGTTCAACCAGGCTTATTGGATTACGCTGGAAAACCTGGTGCAGAAGCTGGGACGCGACAACACGTTTGCCGATACGCTCTACGTGGTGAAAGGCGGCACGGTGAAAGACAATCAAATCAAAGAATGGCTCACCCGACCCAACGGCAAGAAGGTGGCCGTGCCCCAATATTACTTCATGGCATTGCTGAAGGTGAAAAACGGGGTTTACTCTTCCATCGCCTTCTGGATGGAACACAAAGACTACGGCTACAACTATAACCACAAGGCTCCTCTCTCCGACATTGCCGGCGACGCGCTCAGCGTGAACGAACTGGAAGAGAAAACGGGCATCAATTTCTTCCCCAACCTGACCAAAATCAAGCAAAAGGAGGAAAGCATCGAAGCACAGTTCACTCCCAGCAATTGGAAAATGTAACAACCGATTTCGCACACAAATAAAAAAGTTGTGCATATTTTTGGCTGATTTTCCTTGCAAATGTTTGTCTGTTAAGAGATAAGCATTACTTTTGCAGCCGAAAATAAAAGAAGTCTAATAATCATTTATTCAAAAATAGGAAACTATGTCTGATATTGAAGCAAAAGTAAAAGCTATCATCGTTGATAAGCTCAGTGTTGACGAAGCAGAAGTAAAGAACGAAGCCAGCTTCGCAAACGATTTGGGTGCTGACTCTCTTGACACCGTAGAACTCATCATGGAGTTTGAAAAGGAATTTGGCATCACTATCCCCGATGACAAGTCAGAGAAGATTGCTACCGTAGGTGACGCTATCGCTTTCATCGAAGAGAACGTCAACAAGTAAGCTTGTCCACGACTCCATTCTCACCTTTAACGTTTAACGTTTCGCGTTGGCGTCACGCTCCCCGGGGCTGTGAAGTTTGTAACGTGTACGTTAAACGTTAATTGTTTATCAGCTTCCCCCTATTGTTTCACAGCGGTAATACTCACCTTCCCCTCCTCCTTTTCACCATTTCTCCTACAAACATTAGTAGATTAGTAAGCGGCGAAAACCACAGCGTACTAATCTACTAAAGGTGTGCAAAAGGGATTTTACCGCTCAACATCTTACAATTTTTATGGAACTCAAAAGAGTAGTAGTGACGGGCTTGGGAGCCCTCACCCCCGTGGGCAACACGATGCCCGAAATGTGGGAAAACATCAAGAACGGCGTGAGCGGCGCAGGACCTATCACCCACTTTGATGCCTCCAAATTCAAAACACAGTTCGCCTGCGAAGTGAAAGGCTTCAAGGCCAACGACTTCATCGACCGCAAAGAGGCACGCAAAATGGACCTCTACGAGCAGTATGCACTCGTGGCTGCCATGGAGGCCATCAAGGACTGCGGATGGGACCTGGAGAAAATCAACAAGAACCGCATCGGCGTGATTCTCGGTGTGGGCATCGGCGGCATCCATACCTTTGAGGAAGAAGCCGGCTACTATGCTGTGAACAAAGAAAACGGCCCGAAGTTCAACCCCTTCTTCATCCCCAAGATGATTGCCGACATCGCCGCCGGACAAATCTCCATCCAGTACGGCTTCCACGGACCTAACTACACCACCACCTCGGCTTGCGCTTCCTCAACCAACGCCTTGGCCGATGCCTTCAACCTCGTTCGTCTGGGCAAGGCTGACGCCATCGTTACCGGTGGTGCCGAAGCTGCCATCTGGCCCTGCGGCGTGGGCGGCTTCACCGCCATGCACGCCCTCTCCACCCGCAACGACGACCCTGCACGCGCATCGCGCCCCTTCAGCGCCAGCCGCGACGGTTTCGTGATGGGCGAAGGTGCCGGCATCCTCATCCTGGAGGAACTGGAACACGCCAAGGCACGCGGCGCGAAAATCTACTGCGAAGTGGCCGGCGTGGGCATGTCGGCTGACGCTCACCACATCACAGCCTCTCACCCCGAGGGTCTCGGTGCCCACCTGGTGATGAGCGCGGCACTCGAAGACGCTGAGATGAAGCCCGAAGACATCGACTACATCAACGTACACGGCACCTCTACCCCCGTGGGCGACATCTCTGAAGTGAAGGCCATCACGAAACTCTTCGGCGACCACGCCTACAAGCTCAACATCAGCTCCACCAAGTCCATGACGGGTCACCTGCTGGGAGCCGCCGGCGCAGTGGAGGCCATGATCTGCTGTCTGGCTGTGCAGAACGACATCGTTCCGCCCACCATCAACCACGAGGACGACGACCGCGACGAAAACATCGACTATAACCTCAACTTCACCTTCAACAAAGCACAAGAACGCCCCATCCGTGCCGCTCTGAGCAACACGTTCGGCTTTGGCGGACACAACGCTTGCTGCATCCTGAAGAAATATAACGGTTAATACCCTGCAACCCCTTTCTTGCAACCTTTCCTTGGGAAACGTGGCAGGAAAGGGGTTGTTTCTTTTCTCTATGATACTGAACCTTCTTGACCGCATGAAACTCCCCTTCCGCAAGAACAAGGAGTTTCTTTCGGTACTCTACGACATTCTGGGCTTCTATCCCCACAACATCGAGGTTTACCGCATAGCCTTCTCACACAAGTCGCTCGCCTATCACCGTGAGGACAAACAGGCGGGAAAAGACCGCCGCAACAGGGAACGCCGTTACCGCAACACCGACTCTGGACAGAAACCGCTTAACAACGAGCGGCTGGAATATCTCGGCGATGCCGTACTGGAAACCATCGTGAGCGACATCCTCTTCCGACACTACCCTCAGAAACGCGAGGGCTTCCTCACCTCCACACGAAGCAAAATCGTGCAGCGAGAAACGCTCAACCGCCTGGCACTGGATTTGGGATTGGAAAAACTCATCCGGGCAGCTGAAGGAACCAACATGGCACACACGAACATTGCCGGCAATGCCTTCGAGGCACTGATGGGAGCCATCTACCTGGACCGAGGGTACAAACATTGCCATTGGTTCATCTCTAACCGCGTCATTGGAAGCTTCATCGACCTTGACAGCATGGCGCACAAAGAGGTCAACTTCAAAAGCAAACTCCTGGAGTGGAGCCAAAAGAACCGCATCAATATCGACTTCCGAGACCACGCCGGCGACCAGGACGGCAAAGGCTTCCGCTGCGTCATCTCACTCGAAGGCATCGTTATGGGACGAGGCAACGGACGCTCCAAAAAGGAGAGCCAGCAGTTGGCCGCCAAGGAGGTGCTCACCCTCATGCGACGTGATGCTGCCATCTACGACAGCATCTTCCGGGCCAAGGAAAAACGCACCGCCATGGAGGCGGAAGAGTCGTTTGCCCTGCCTAAAATCGACGAAATAGAAGAGTCGCTGAACCAGGAACAAAAACGGAAAGGACCTAAAGACAAGGCGAAAACACCGGTACTGGAAGAGAAAAAGACACGCACACCACGTTTGGCATCTGACGAGGCTTACGACACAGCCTACGACGAACAGGCGGAATACGAAGTCATCGACAAGGAACCGGAACAGCCCCGCCTGACAGCTGCGGACTATGCTGCCAAGGGACTCCCACTGCCCCCTACGGAAGACGACGCGGCGGAAAACGAACCAAAACCGAAACGCAGCAGAAACCGCAACCGGAAGGAAAGAACCGAAGGTGAAGTGGCAGCAAAGGAAAAGACCACAACGCCGCTGACGGAAAAGGAAACGAAGGTGGCTCCGGAAACCAACGATAATGTGCCCGACAACCTGCCTACGCCAGAACCCGAGGTACTGACGGCTGCAACCGAAACACCGGCACGGGAAACCCCAGCAGAAACGGAACAATGGCCGGAAGCAGCAGAAGAAACTGTAGAAACAAAAGCTGAAGCAGCAGTTGAAACGGTTCATTCAGCAACAGAGCCTCAACCGACGGAACCTCAACCAAATAACCCTCAACCGACGGAGCAGGTGGCAGACGACATGGTGCCTGACAACCTGGAGGAGGTGGCCGACTCTATCCAAAAGGAAATCGCTTCCGACGACCAGCCGGAAATGATTATCGTGCAGAACCTGCCCCCTGTTGATGCACCCGAAGCGGACGACGAGCCCGAGGAACCGATGGCAGATGAAACCAACGGTGACGAGGAAGCAACAAACGAAGAAGCAGCAGAAGAGGCTGAAGAAGCTGAGGAAGCAGCGGACGAAAATGCTGATAACGAAACGGAGCAGACGGTTTCTACCCCAGCCTCGTTGGACAACGCTTCACCCAAACCCATCCTCCGACACCTCAGCTTGGACGACTTCGTATTCGACGTGGAACAACAGGAGCTTACTCCTTTTGACCTGAACGAAGCGGACGAAGCACTCACGGTGCGCAAACCCAACCGTCGCCGCCGTCGCCCGGCACGCAAGCCGGCTGCCGAACAGGAAGCCCAGCCGGCAGAACAGCAGGCCGAACGCAAACAAACGGAAGGCGGACAGAACCGCCAGCGATGCAAGAAAGCCCCCAAAGCGGCTCCCCAACCTGCCGATGCCGATGCACCAGAGAAAACCGCTAAGCCCCGCCGACGCAGACGCCGCCCGGCTCCCCGCAACGAGTAATACCGCAAGCTACAACGCCAGACAAGCTACAACGCCTTGACGGAAGCAATGGTCTATATCCAATGGTGACACCTTCTGATTCGCCATGTGGCAATGCGGAACTTCGGACATTCCCCGAACAACTTGAAAAGCTTCCCCTAAGCCTGACAACCAAAGGCTCAGGGGAGGCTTTTCTGGAATTTACCTCAATCCAAAAATGAGGGCGCAGGTATAAATGCCGCGTGTCGTTTTGCGGAGTGCATTGTTTGCCGTACTTTTGCCTTGAAACCAATCATCGTGTCAAAAAATATGAAACTCTTACTTTTGGGAAGCGGCGGCCGCGAACACGCCTTGGCGTGGAAAATAGCACAAAGCCCGCGTGTGGAAAAACTGTTCATCGCCCCGGGTAACGCCGGCACGGCCTCAGTGGGCGAAAACGTGGCCATCAAAGCCGACGACTTCGATGGCATTGCCCAATTCGTTATTGACAACGAAATCAACATGGTGGTCGTAGGCCCAGAAGACCCCCTGGTGAAAGGCATCTACGACTATTTCGCCAACCACGACCTGCTGAAGGACGTACCCGTGATAGGCCCGTCAAAAGCCGGCGCACAACTGGAAGGCTCCAAGGACTTTGCCAAAGGCTTCATGAAGCGGCACGGCATTCCCACTGCCTCGTATGCCACCTTCGACAGTTCGCAACTGGAAGAGGGCTACCGTTTCCTCGAAACGCTGCAACCGCCCTACGTGCTCAAAGCTGACGGGCTCTGCGCCGGCAAGGGGGTGCTCATCCTGCCCACCCTGGACGAAGCCAAACACGAACTGAGCGAAATGCTGGGCGGCATGTTCGGCGCAGCTTCAGGCCGTGTGGTGATTGAGGAATTCCTCTCGGGCATAGAATGCTCCGTGTTCGTGCTCACCGACGGGAAGCACTACCAAATTCTGCCCGAAGCCAAGGACTACAAACGCATTGGCGAAGGCGACACGGGTTTGAACACCGGAGGCATGGGTTCTGTTTCGCCGGTGCCGTTTGCCACCCCCGAATGGATGCAGAAAGTGGAAGAAGAAATCATCCGACCCACCGTGGACGGACTGGCAGCCGAAGGCATTGACTACAAGGGCTTTATCTTCTTCGGCCTGATCAACTGCGACGGCCAGCCCAAAGTCATCGAGTACAACTGCCGCATGGGCGACCCCGAGACGGAAACGGTGATGCTGCGCCTCAAGAGCGACATCGTCGACCTGTTTGACGGCATCGTGGCCGGCGACCTTGACCAGCGCAAGCCGGTATTCGACGAGCGGGCTGCCGTATGCGTGATGTGCGTTTCGGGCGGTTATCCCGAAGCCTACGAAAAGGGATTTCCCATCACCGGAGCCGAGGTCGAGGGCAGCGTGGTGTTCCACGCCGGAACGGCCCTGAAGGACGGCCAGCTGGTAACAGCCGGCGGACGCGTCATCGCCGTCAGCTCCTATGGCAAGGACAAGGCAGAAGCATTGGCCAAATCCATGGAGGGTGCCGCACAAATCCAGTTTGAGAAAAAATATTTCCGTTCGGATATCGGCCAGGACCTCTAAACAGCTGGCCATTCCGTCGGACAGACAACCAAAGCAAAACGGGGCTGCCCCGGGGCAGTTCCCGTTTTGTGTACCTACCTTCTTGTCCCGGCATTTGCCGGCCTGTACGCAGAAGTACCCATCCCGGCCACTGCGCATATCGCACCTTCTGCAACCACTCCGTTTCATCAAAGCATTTTGAGGAATGTACTCCCATTCTTTCCGCTCTAAAGTCGTAAGCGGCACCTTCACGTTGCCCGTCATGGCCATCATGGCGGCGGTATGCTGGATGTTGCCCGACCTCTCTTCCTGGCCACTGTGGGCCGGCCTGTGCATAGCGGGCCTGACCACCTACGTGGCCATGGAACTCAACAACCGCTTTGCCCTGCTGCGCATCCGGTCGCGTATGGTGAGCAGCACCTACCTGCTACTACTGACGGCCTGCCCTACACTGCACACCTCGGTCCTCACAGCCCTGCCCGTGGCTCTCTGCCTCGCCCTGAGCTACGCCATGCTCTTTGCCTCCTACCAGCAGGTGAAAGCCCAAGGCTACGTGTTCCACGCCTTTCTATGCATCGGCATGGGCAGCCTGCTCTTCCCCCCCATGCTGGGGCTGGCCTTGACTTTCTACCTCAACATGATAGTCCAGTTGCGCAACTTCACCTGGCGTTCATTCACAGCCGGCCTGCTGGGACTGGCCCTTCCTTACTGGATATACGCCGTATGGGCCATCTGGAACAACCGGCTCGACACGGCCTTTGTCTACCTGACGGCATGGTTCGCCCCCCACGTACCCGACTTCAGCACGTTCGGCCCCCATGAATGGGTCACGGTGGGTATGCTCTGCTTTTTCACCCTGCTGGCACTGGTGCATTTCTTCCACACGGCCTACAACGACAAAATCCGCACGCGTATGCTGTTCTACGTGGTCGTAACGCAGCAGCTGGCCATTACCGCCGGACTCTTCCTGCTGCCGGAACACCTGGACTGCATGCTGTCGCTTTTCGTGTTCAACGCCTCGCTGCTCCTGGCCCACTATTATGCCTTGGCCAAAGGCCGCTTCTTCGACAGCTGGTTCAATCTTTCGGTTGCGGCATGGATTATTCTGGCTCTGTATAACAATCTGAACTTCTGAACCTGAAGCGCATGGATGCCTTTATCGACTTACTCGTTTGCTATGGAGGACCGGGCATGTTCGTAGCCGCCTTTCTGGCAGGCAGTTTCTTCCCCTTCAGCTCGGAAGTGGTCATGCTGGGTCTGCTGGCCGCCGGCACCGACCCCTCCGACCTGCTGCTCTGGGGCACGGCAGGCAACACGCTCGGTTCGCTCTTCAACTACGGTGTGGGGTCGCTGGGCCGCGACGAATGGATCAGCCGCTACACCAAGGTACCGCCAGAAAAGCTGGAACGGGGCAAGCGTTGGGTGCGCCGCTACGGGGCATGGGCCGGACTGCTGGCATGGCTCCCGCTCCTGGGCAGCGTCATCACCGTGGCCATGGGATTTCTGCGCGTCAAGCTCCTGTACGCCATGACAGCCGTGGCCATAGGCAAATACCTGCGCTATTGGCTCCTCATCCAGGCCTGGGCGGCCGGCTCATCTATCACATAGACTTATGACAAAACAACTTCTCTCCCCTCCTCTGATTTTCCGATTCCTGTTGCTTGCGGCCTGCCTCCTGTTGCCCACTGCGTGCCAGCGCAAAACGGCTCAAGACAGCCGGCCCGTCGTCACCGTGAGCATCGAACCGCTGCGCCACATGGTGGAACAACTGGTGGAAGACCGCTACCGCGTGGTCACACTCATGCCCCAAGGAGCCAGCCCCGAAAGCTATGAACCCACTCCCCGACAGATGGTGGAACTGGCTGAAAGCCGGATGCTCTTCTGCGTGGGGACGCTGGGATTTGAAAATACTCGTCTGAAACAGATGGCCGAAACCGCATCCCAAGTGCCGGTGGTGTGCCTTGACCAAGGCTTGGAAACCCTGACCGAGCCGGACGGACACGCCGACGGACACGACACGGACCCCCACGTGTGGATGTCGCCCGACAACATGTGCCGCATGGTGGACAACGCCTGCCAAGCCCTGTGCCTGCTTGACAGTGCCCATGCACCACGCTACCGTCAGCTGGCCGCGCAGCAGAAGGCCGTCTACCGGAAAACAGACTCCGATATGCAACGCAGCCTGAAGGAACTCGCCCACCGCACCTTCCTCATTTACCATCCCGCGCTGGGCTACTTCGCCCACCGCTACGGACTGAAACAGCTCGCCGTAGAGCAGGAAGGTAAGGAACCGTCGGCCGCCTACCTCCAACAACTCAGCAACCGCTGCCGCGCCGAAGGGGTCAGGGTGGTGTTCATCTCGAAAGAGCACAACGGACGCGCCGCACGCCGGCTGGCCGAAACGATGGGAGCACGCATCGTGGAAATCAATCCGCTGAGCGATGATGTGAACAGCCAGTTTTACCAAATAGCCGATGCCCTGACCCATGAATGATGCCTTGCTCCACATCCGCAATGTTTGCCTGAGCTACGGCGAACGCCATGTGCTGTGCCATATCAACGAGAGCGTATGGCCCAAGGACTGCATCGTGCTCTCAGGTCCCAACGGCGGGGGCAAAACCACCCTGCTGCGCCTCATGGCGGGCCTGCTGCCGCCTACTGCCGGCACCATCGAACGGCGCAAAGGCATCACCGTAGGCTACCTGCCCCAATACCGGCACATCGACCGCCATTTCCCCACCACCGTCGGCGACATCGTGCGCTCCGGCCTGGCCTGCCGCAAACGCATCTGGCAGCGGTTCGACAAGACGCACCGGGCAAGGGTGGAAGAAATGCTCCGACTGTTCCACCTCGAGGACCTCGCCGAACGCCCCATATCCGACCTGAGCGGAGGGCAATGGCAGCGCACGCTGCTGGCCAGGGCCATGGCACCACAGCCCGACCTGCTGCTGCTCGACGAACCGGAAACGCACCTCGACGAACCCTCTCGGGAAGAGCTCTACGGCATCCTGCAAAGGTGGAGCCGCCACTGCGCCATGGTGGTGGTAAGCCACAACGTGGAACATTTTCCCGAAATTGCAGGCCGCCGCATCTGGCACGTGGAACAACGCTGCGTGAGCGAAATGTAACCGCAGCCACTCCCCCAGCCACTCTTTTTTCCATGAGTTTCAAAAAAGACAGCGAGGCTTGCCCCTCTCATCATATTAAATTGCTACTTTTGCGCGATTTTCAACGGTATAAAAATCTTTTAAAACAAATCATCGATGAACGTGATAACGAAAACCGTTTCCCTGCCTGACGGACGCACCATCAGCATCGAAACCGGCAAATTGGCCAAGCAGGCCGATGGCGCAGTCATGCTCCGCATGAACAACACCATGCTGCTGGCCACTGTTTGTGCCGCCAAGACAGCACAACCCGGCACAGACTTCATGCCGCTCCAGTGCGATTACAAAGAAAAGTACAGCGCAGCCGGCCGTTTCCCCGGCGGCTTCACCAAGCGCGAAGGCCGCGCAGGCGATTACGAAATCCTGACCTCCCGCCTCGTTGACCGCGCACTGCGCCCCCTCTTCCCCTCTGACTACCACTGCGAGGTGTACGTAAATATCACGCTCTTCTCTGCCGACGGCGTGGATATGCCCGACGCACTGGCCGGCTTCGCCGCCTCGGCCGCACTGGCTGCCAGCGACATCCCCTTCGAAGGCCCCATCTCGGAAGTACGCGTGGCTCGCGTCGACGGCGAATACGTGGTTAACCCCACGTTTGAGCAACTCGCTAAGGCCGACATGGACATCATGGTAGGCGCCACCGAAGAGAACATCATGATGGTGGAAGGCGAAATGGACGAGGTGCCCGAAAGCGCCCTCCTCGAAGCCCTCAAAGTGGCCCACGAAGCCATCAAGCCCATGTGCCAGCTCCAGAAGGAACTCTCCAAGGAACTCGGCACCGACGTGAAGCGCGAATACGACGACGAGGTGAACGACGAGGAACTCCGCCAGCAAGTAAAGGACGAATGCTACGCCCCGGCCTACGCCATTGCCGAAGCCGGCGACCACGACAAGCACCAGCGCGAAGAAGCCTTCACGAAAATCCGCGAAGATTTCAAGGAACGCTATGCCGCCGCCCACGCAGAGCTCACTCCCGAAGAACTGGAGGAGAAGAATGCCCTGGTTGACCGCTACTACCACGACGTGGAGCGCGATGCCATGCGCCGTTGCATCCTTGACGAAGGCAAACGTCTGGACGGTCGCGGCACCACCGACATCCGCCCCATCTGGTGCGAAGTGTCGCCCCTGCCCATGCCTCACGGATCGGCTATATTCACCCGTGGCGAAACACAGGCTCTGGCCACCGCCACACTGGGCACGAAGCTCGACGAAAAGATGGTGGACGACGTGCTCGACAAGAGCTATATGCGTTTCCTGCTCCACTATAATTTCCCTCCCTTCTCCACCGGCGAAGCCAAAGCCCAGCGCGGCGTGGGACGCCGCGAAATCGGCCACGGCCACTTGGCCTGGCGTGCGCTGAAAGGTCAGATACCTGCCGATTACCCCTACACCATCCGCGTGGTGAGCGACATCCTCGAATCGAACGGTTCTTCCTCCATGGCCACCGTTTGTGCCGGTACGCTGGCTCTGATGGATGCCGGTGTGCCCATCAAGGCACCCGTGAGCGGCATCGCCATGGGTCTCATCAAGAACCCCGGCGAAGAGAAGTACGCCGTGCTGAGCGACATCCTCGGCGATGAGGACCACCTCGGCGACATGGACTTCAAGACCACCGGTACGGCCAAGGGCTTGACCGCCACGCAGATGGACATCAAGTGCGATGGCCTTTCCTACGAAATTCTGGAGAAAGCCCTCGCCCAGGCCAAGCAGGCCCGTGAGCACATCCTCGGCAAACTGCTCGAAACGATGCCCGAACCTCGTCCCGAACTCAAGCCGCACGTTCCCCGCATCGAAGCCTTCGAAATTCCCAAGGAATTCATCGGAGCCGTTATCGGCCCGGGCGGAAAGATCATCCAGGGTATGCAGGAAGATACCGGTGCCACCATCACCATCGACGAGGAAGACGGCGTAGGCAAGGTACAGGTGAGCGGCCCCAACAAGGAGAGCATCGATGCCGCCGTTGCCAAAATCCGCGCAATCGTGGCCATCCCCGAAGTGGGCGAGGTTTACGATGCCAAAGTGGTGAGCATCATGCCTTACGGCTGCTTCGTGGAATTCATGCCGGGCAAGGAAGGACTGCTCCACATCTCCGAAATTGCATGGAAGCGTCTGGAGACCGTGGAAGAAGCCGGAATCAAAGAAGGCGACACCATCCAGGTGAAACTGCTCGAAATTGACGAAAAGACCGGCAAGTTCCGCCTGTCCCACCGTGTGCTCGAAGAAAAGCCCGAGGGCTGGGAAGACCGTCCCGCACGCCGGCAGCGCCGTGAAGGCGGAGAAGCAGGCCGTGCACCGCGTCGTCCGCGCCACGAATAACGAAACGACAGAACACGCCTCAAATATAGAAACCTATATGTATAGGTGATAAGATACATTCCCGCTGTCCGGAAACGGATGGCGGGAATGCTTTTTACGAAAAACAGGTACAATTCCCCCGAAACTGCCTCCAAAAGTCAATATATCTACCAATCTTTCCGGAATATCGCCGAACAGTGATTTTTTATCGCCGAATACGTTAATTTGCCCCACCATGACACACTCCAGATTATCCCATCACATTCTGCCAAGAGAGAAGAAAACATCTCAAAACCAAAGAACAAGGAAACAAGTCTGAAGTTATCCAAAGCCATCTACAATGTCGCAATTTCCCAAAAAGTGTTTATAAAACCATACCATAATAAAGAACTTTTTATATCTTTGCCGCCGAGGGAAGACGCAACTGACTATTCAATCTTGTCCATCTAAGTAACTTATAATATCTCATGAAACATTCTATACGCGTTTATTTATTTTGCATAAGCTGTTTACTCGGCCTCAGCCTGCCGGCACAAACTACCTTGACGCTGGGCTACTGTCCTGACAACATTGACGAGTCAGCACAAACCGTAACCCTCAACTCCGGTATGGAAGTGCGTTTCCGCGCAGCCTCCATCCTGCCCGCCTCGCGCATGAAAGCACTCAAGGGAGCCAAGCTGACGAAAATCAGGGTAGGTGCCCACGAAGGTTATACGGGCTGGTACGTCACGTTGCGCTCCAGCCTCACCGGCGTTGCCCTGATCAAGACCGTAAACATCGGCACTACCGTGGAAGGATGGAACGAGGTGACGCTTCCCGAACCTTTTGAAATCACCGGCGAGGACCTCGTGCTCTACTACGCCGGCAAAATGCCGGCAGGCGGCGGACTGCTCACCCACAAACAGTCCACCCCCAACGGGTTCTACCTGCACGACGGCTTCGACTGGATCAACTATTACGACAAGAACCTCGGCTCGCTCTACCTCCAGGCCGTCATTGAGCTGGAAGGCGATGCGCCCGACAACGATTTGGCGTTGGAAAGCACCACGTTCAACCCCGTTTATGCCCAAATCGGCGAACCCGTTACCGCTTCCTTCCGTGTGGCCAACTACGGCTTCACCGAGGCCGACATGCCCAAGCTATTCTACTCCATAAACGAAGCCGAACCCGTTGAGGTACCCGTGGAGGGCAAACTGCAGGCCGGAGGCTTCACGGAACTGTCGGCAACCGTGGCAACAGACGGCTGCACGGAGGGGCACAACTCCTTCCGTGCCTGGATTAAAAGCAACAACCCCTATACCGACAATGACAGCTCCGCCCTGGACCTGCCCTGCTACGAAAAGGCATTTGCCCACAAAACGCTCGTGGAGCACTTCACCACCCTCCCCTGCCCCAACTGCCCCGCAGGAGCCAATGTCCTGCGCGGATTACTCTCGGGCCGCACGGACTATGTGTGGGTGGCCCATCACGTGGGCTACCAGAGCGATGAACTGACCGTCAACAGTTCCTATGAGGTGTCTTCACCGCTGGGCGTGGTCGGCGCACCCTTCGCCGCCTTCGACCGCACCATCCTTGATTGCAGCTACTCCACTTCCGCCCCCGGCTTTGTCATCGGCTACGCCCACCCTGCCGAAGGCGTGGAATACCTCAAGCCTTTCTTTGAGCAGTGCGTGAACGTGCCAGCCTTGGTTTCTGTCATCATCGACAACCACTTCGATGCCGAAACCCGCCTGCTCACCACCACCGTCAAGGGCGAACGCAACGTGCTCTTCAAGGATTTCTATCCCGATGCCAACCTCACCGTGGAACTGGTGGAAGATGCCGTGGAGACGGTGGGAAAACAGAGCGGAAACAACTCGCAGATTCACGACAACGTGTTCCGCACGGCACTGACACCGATGTTCGGCAGCGAACCGGCATGGGACGGCAATGCCTACTCGGCCACGTACACATTTACCGTGCCAGAAGAGTGGAATGCCGACAAATTGCGCGTGGTGGCCTTCATCAACCGCCCCAACAAGAAGGACTATTCGCAAATCCAGGTGCTCAACGCCGAACAGCAAGCCGTGAAGGGCACTGAAGCCGGTATAAACGACGTTGTGGCCGTAACTGAGACCGAAGCACGCCATGAATATTTCAATCTGCAAGGCCAGCGGCTGTCCGCTCCCGTTAAAGGGGTCTACCTGGAACGCATTACCACCCCGACAGGCTGCCGCACTGTGAAACGCATCCGGTAAGCGGCCGGTGGCAAAACAAACATCGCCACAACATTTCCTCAAACGCGAAAACAACTTTATTTATTCACTAACACAGTTCAGATTATGAAGAAATCTTTACTCACACTTGCATGCGCCCTGCTTTGCTCAGGCGCAGCCGTTGCTCAGGGTAGCGGAGTGATGTACGAAGGCTTTAACTTCACGAACGTATCACCCAACGGACGTTGGCTCACGGAAAACCAGCAGGGAGTCATGGCCTACATCTTCGACAGCCAGACCAAGGAAAACTGGACGTTCTTCGATGAGAACCAACTGCGCACCTGGTTCATCGGCTACGGCCACAGCGTGACCGACGAAGGTATGGTCTGTGGCTCCACGCAGGTCTACAACGAAGAAGCCGGCTGGGGCTACTACTCGGATGCCGCCTATTTCAAGGGTGGCGAATGGCACGCACTCCCCCAACTGTCGGGCCGCGAAACGGGCATGAACAGCGCCAACGCCGTTACTCCCGATGAATACCGCATCTGTGGTGCACAGGGCGTGGACAACAGCAGCTACGACAAGGACAACCTGATGATGTATCCCGTGATTTGGACCAAGAACGCCAATGGCGAATACGAATGCCAGGCTCTGCCTTATCCCACCAAGGACTTCACGAACCGTACCCCGCAGTATGTAACCGCCATGGACATCTCTGCCGACGGAAAAACCGTTGTGGGTCAGGTAGTCGACTATTCCGGTTTCTACACCTACCCCATCGTCTACACAGAGAAGGCTAACGGCACCTGGACGTACCGTCTGGTCAACACGTCGCTCGTTTGGGACCAGTCCAAGCTCGACGCGCTGCCCACAGTGCCCGACCAGCCGACCTATCCTAACGTAGACGACTACATGTCCGAGCAGGATATGGCAGACTACAACGCAGCCTACGAATACTATAATGAATGCTACTACCAATGCGTTGCCGGCGACATGGACTGGAGCGAACTGCCCCAATTTCCCTCCAAGAACGAATACATCAGAGACGAGACCAAGAAGGCTGAATACGAAGCTGCCATGGATCAATACCAGATTGACAACGACGCATGGTACAAAGCCTTCTCCAACTTCCAGGATGCTTTGCAGGAAGCCACGACCGGTGCCTCCTTCGTGTTCAACCAGACATCGCTCTCGCCCAACGGCCTCTATTACCTGACCTGCATGTCCGCTCCCGACCCCAATGCCGACCCCGATGACTTCTGGGCTCCCTCCCTGTCGCTGCCCAAAGTGCTCGACCTCAGCAAGGAAGACGGCGTTTCGACCATTGCCGCCACCGACAAGCTCACGGCCAACATCCTGAACAACGGACGATACCTCGTAACCAGCCCCGCAAGCTCCTACGCGCGCAATGCCTACGTGGCCAACGTCGGTTCTGAAGAAGTTACACCGCTTGTTGACTGGCTCAACGAGATGGGACAGAACACTGCCGCCGAATTCTTGAAGACCAACTGCGTATTCGACATCACCGACTACGCTTGGAACGACGAAACCGGAAGCTACGAGGAAGTAGTGCTGGCCGACAGCCTCATCACCGGTACTCCTATCTTCAGCGGCGACGGCAAGCACATCGTTTCCTGGTATGAAAACCCCAAGACCAACGCCATTGACACCTACGTGCTCTCGCTTGACATCTCCGACGAAGCTGCCGCCATCGAAGGCGTGAAGGCTGACGAAGAAGCCACCGTGATTGGCCGCGAATACTACAACCTCCAGGGCCAGCGCATCGCCGCTCCCGTGGAAGGCGTTTACCTCGAAAAGGTCATCACGTCCAAGGGCACACACACCAACAAATGCGTAAAGTAATCCCTGCGACACTCACACACATACCCCAACCAAAGGGCGCGACTCCGACGAGCCGCGCCCTTTTTCATGACAAAAAGCCCCCACTTACAGTTCCCCGGAAAAGACAGTCTACTGCCCGTCGGGCCATGTCGCCCCGGCCTCGGGCAGCTCGTCCGTTTCCCGCCATCTGCGCTCCGCCGGTGTCAAATCGTAGGCCGCCGCATTGAAGCGCAGTCCGAAACTCAAATCCAGCCCTGCCGCCAACAGCTGCCGCGCCAGTGCCGGACCACCCCGGAAGCCGTGGACGGTCCACTGAACGGTGGGACAAAGCTGCTTCTTCAGCCTCAGCAACACGTCGAAGGCGCGGACAATGTGCAGCGTCATGGGCAGGCCGGACTGTTCCGCTATGGCGGCCTGCTCCCCGAACACCTCCACCTGCGTCTCCAGCGATGCGCCGCGCAACCTGTCGAGCCCACACTCCCCAACCCTGACCACCTGCGGATGCTCCAGCAAGCGGGGCAAGGCATCCAGCATACGGTGCGTGCGCTCGGCATCAGCCGTCCACCACGGGTGAATGCCTGCCGAATACAGCGCACCCGGCTGTGGCCGGAACAGCTCAGGCCGCAAAGTCCACTCCTCCGGCAGGTTGACAATCGCCGTGCCGGGCGATGCCAGCAGGTTGTGCGTGTGAAAGTCGCGTATCATAGGAAATATGGTTGAGGTTATGGGGTTAGGGCCGCTTCGCTCGCGAGGTTATGAGGTTACAAAGATACTCAAGCGTCTTCCTGACTTTCAGACAGTGACATGATAACCTTATCTCTCACCACCGGAACCTCATAACCCTCAACTTTTTCCCCGTCATTTACAGAAAATTTCTACTTTTGCACGCTAAGCCTTGACCAAACGCACATTTCTTCTGTACGAACGTAGTAAAATGTGGCAAGATTGCGTCAAAAATACCGGAAATTTATTCATCCCAAAATATCAACACATGAAAAAGTTCAAACTTTTCTGTCTGCTGTTGGCCGGCTTCGTGCTGCTGCCGCTGCACGCACAGATGCAACTGCCTCAGTTGCCCGTCGACAAAGACGTGCGCATCGGCAAGTTGGACAACGGATTGACGTACTACATCCGTCACAACGCCCTGCCCGAGAACCGCGCCAACTTCTACATTGCCCAAAAAGTGGGTTCCGTACAAGAAGAAGAGCCGCAACGCGGCCTGGCCCACTTCCTGGAGCACATGTGCTTCAACGGTTCCCAGAATTTCCCCGGAAACGCCCTCATCCAGTTCTGTGAACGCATCGGCGTGAAATTCGGCCAGAACCTCAACGCCTACACCTCGACCGACGAAACGGTGTACAACATCGACGATGTGCCCGTAAGCGACACCAACATCGACTCCTGCCTGCTCATCCTCCACGACTGGAGCGACGGCCTAACCCTCGACCCCAAGGAAATCGACAAGGAGCGCGGCGTGATCCACGAAGAATGGCGTATGCGCTCCTCCGCCTCAGGCCGTATGTTCGAGCGCAACCTGCCCACGCTCTACCCCGGTTCGCGCTACGGCCTGCGCTACCCCATCGGCCTCATGTCCGTCATTGACAACTTCAAGCCCGAAGAGCTGCGCGCCTATTACGAAAAGTGGTACCGCCCCGACCTGCAAGGCATCATCGTCGTCGGCGACATTGATGTCGACAAGGTGGAAGCCAAAATCAAGGCCATCTTCTCGCCCATCAAGATGCCCGAAAATCCCGCACCCTACGAGTACTACCCCGTGCCGGACAACAACGAGCCTATCTATGTCATCGACAAGGACAAGGAACAAACGCAGGGCGTCATCCAGGTGTTCTTCAAGACCCAACCCATCCCCGCTGAGTACAAGAACACGCCCGTGTTCCTGCAAATGACCTACATGAACACCCTCGCCGCCAGCGTAATCAATGCCCGTCTCGAAGAGCTGAGCACAAAGGCTGACTGCCCCTTCATCGCAGCCGGCGGCGAACACGGCACGTACATCATGTCGAAAACCTGCGATGCCTTCATGTTCTACATCCTGCCCAAACCCGGCCAGGACGCTGCCGCCCTGCAGGCCGTGATGCAGGAGGTGGAACGCGCCAGCCGCTTCGGCTTCACCGGCACGGAAGTGAGCCGCGCCGACGAAGAATTCCTCAGCCAAATAGAGCGCATCTACGACAACCGCGAAAAGCAGAAGAACAGCTTCTATGTGCCGCAGTATGTGCGCCACTTCCTGGAGGGCAACCCCATCCCCGACCTCGAAACGGAATTCCAAGCCTACAAGCAGATGTCGCAGATGATGGCACAGCAGCAAATCACCGCACCCGCCGTGTCGGAAATGTTCAAGCAGTACACCGCCCACACCGACACCAACTTCGTTTGCATGGCCTTCTATCCCGAAAAGGAGGGTGTGGCCCTGCCCACCATCGACGAGTTCAAGCAGGCCGTGGCCGCTGCTAAGGCCGCACAGCTCGAAGCCTACGTGGACAATGTGAAGAGCGAGCCCTTGGTGCCCGCACTCCCCAAGAAGGGTAAAATCCAGAAGGAAACCCCCGCCGCCTTCGGCTACACCTGCTGGACACTGGCCAACGGTGCCCGCGTCTACTTCAAGCAGACCGACTTCAACGACAGCGAAGTGCAGTTCCGGGCCACCAGCTTCGGCGGCGAGAACAAGATGGACCTCAAGGACTACGTGAACCTGAAAGTGTTCCCCACCGTCATCAGCAACACGGGTCTGGGCAACTTCACCGCCACCGAGCTGCAAAAGAAACTGGCCGGAAAGCAGGCCAGCTGTACGCCGCATCTGGGTGAACTCACCGAAAACCTGGAAGGCTCTTCCACCCCGAAGGACCTGCGCACGCTCTTTGAGCTCATCTACCTCCGCTTCCAGGCTCCGGCCAACGACCCCGACGGCTACAACAATGCCATGACATACCTGCGCTCCCAGCTGGAGAACGCCGAGAAGAACCCCATGAAAGCCTTCTCCGACTCGCTGGTTTGCACGCTCTTCAACCACAACCCGCGCAAGGCCAATCTAAAAGTAGCCGACCTGGACAAGGCTGACTACGAGGCCATCAAGCGCATCTACACCGAACGCTTCAACGCCGCCGGCGACTTCGACTTCTACTTCACCGGTGCCTTCAACGTGGACTCGCTGCGTGAATTTACCGAGCAGTACATCGCTCCGCTCAAGGGCGTGAAGAAGCGCGAACAGATGGTAGACCTCAAAACCTACCCCGTGGAAGGCGTGAAGAACAACCACTTCTACCGCGACATGGAAACGCCGCAGGCCACCCTCGTGCAGATTTGGACGGGTACGAACCCCTACTCCATGAAGGAGGCCGCCGTGGTGAACGCCCTGGGCGAAATCCTGACGCAGCGTTACCTGAAGAGCATCCGCGAAGATGCCGGCATCGCCTACAGCGTCGGAGCATCGGCTTCTGCACAATACGGTGCCCGCGATGCCTACCTCATGCAGATCTACTGCCCCGTGAAGCCCGCCCAGCTTGACTCCGCCCTGCTGCTCATGAAGCAAGGCATCGACGACATAGCCGCCAACGGTGTCACTGCCGAAGAGCTGGACAAAGTGAAGCAGTTCGAGCTGAAGGACTACGCCGACAGCCAGAAGAAGAACGGCTACTGGATGGGGCTCATCTACGCCCAGACCCTCTGGAACAAGGACGAGCGCACCGGTTACGAAGACACCATCCAGAAACTCACGTCCAAGGACATCCAGGACTTCGTCAAGAACGTGTTGCTCAAGCAGAACAACTGCGTGACAGTTTCCATCCGTCCCACAGACATGACGGAGAAATAAACCGAAACTTCATACTTTATCCACACCGGGTCGCAGACTTCAATCCTGCGACCCGGTGTTGGTTTCATAGCGCTCCGCCATGAATCTCCCCAACCGTGTGAATGGTGAAACAGGAAAGGAAAATCCGCCCTCTATATACGTAAATTAAATCCCCGAAAAAGTATTCACCCTTTCACAGACAGCATGTTTATCTCTGATTTTCAATGCTTTCAAGTGTGAAGGCTTGAAAATTCAACCCTTCACAGCGAAGCCGCCAAAACACGCTGACTTTTCCTGATTTTGGTTGACCGTTTTTTCCGTTATTTTCTGCTTTCGGTTT
>CAMBHR010000034.1:0-27228 GCA_945867195.1 uncultured bacterium
ATACAAAATGTAAGCCCAACTTCTGGTTTTCAAGAAGTTGGACTCACATCTTTATTGTTTAGCGGACAGTAATAATTCCTTACAAGACCTGACATTCCAACAATCCCCAGGCTTTGCCAGCGCAGAGCCAGGGGATTGTTGGTTGTAGAGTGTTATCACCCTTGTATCAGTTATGGAGAAGCCGTACGAAACCGTACAACCAGCTATGGTTCGTAGCGAAAGGTTTCGTCGTGCCACTCCACAAAAGGCTCTTCGGCACAGAGCGATCGGATGGCAATGGGGCGGCCTTCCCCATCGAAACTCACAATCTGACGCGATAAGCGCGTGCCGTCAGGCAAAAGGACATGGGCAAATGCCACATCTCGGGAAGCATATTTCATTGGAAATGAGGACGTGAGCGATCATTCTTTTCTGATTGCAACAAGCTGTCGCGGATGCGCTGCCGAGGAGTAGGAATCAGTTGGAGCGAAGAGTCCGGCCTTGCTTGCAGCTTGGAAACCGTGCTGTCAGGTGCCGCTTTTGCAGCAGAGTGGATGCACTGCAAATGAAAATCGGACAGTGTCAGCAGACTGGGGCGGTCGCTCCAAGGAGCGCAGAGATAAACATAACCCTGAATGCGCTCCACCTTACAGTCGCTTTCCACCGGAATTTGGAAGGTTTGCTGGCCGCTACTGTGCATATACTGCTGTGTCACGGCCAAAGAATCGCCGGCATAACCAATGGCCAATACTACCAAGCCCTGCGGCTGTCCGCTCCTGCGATGCCATGCAGTCCGGAAGCGGCACTGCAAACGGTCTCCGGAATGAACAAGCGTATCGGGTTTGAAACTGAAGACGTACCGGTTGTTCCCTTGCGAATGCAGCAGGATATGGGGCTGTGCCTGCCACAGCATCAGCGTATCGCCCTGCTGTTCCTTTTGTCCCGTTTGCCCGGAACCGACAGCCTTGTCCCCCGTAGGTGCTGCCCCCATCCGGTCAGCCAAACGTCCATAGATTTCGCCCAACCGTTCTGTATGGCGGGCATACCATTCCATGGAACGGTCGAAGGTGGCGGCATCCGTATGGTATTTGGCAAAGACCTCTTCGGTATAGAGCCTTGTGTAGTAATCCACGCTGTCAGCCTCAGCCTGCATGGCAAGTCCGCAAGCCAGGTGATAATCGTAAAGGATATCCTCCATTTTACCTTCAGACAATATACCTGCCGAATCGCTCTTACGGCATGATACGAGGCTAAAGGTGAGTATAAAGAGGAACAACAGAAAGGACAACAGGCTGAACTTAGGCAGTTTCATGACACTACAGAAAAGGAAATGAAAGACAACGGGAACAATTACTCAGTCTGACGGCCGGAAAACAAGCCACCATGCTGCAACTGCTTGTAGTAAAACAAGGCAAGTGCCACGCAGCCGCAACTGATGCTGGCATCGGCAAAGTTGAAGATGGCGCCAAAGAACACGTCGCCGCCCACCAAGGGCATCCAACCGGGCCACTCGAACAGGGGAAAATAGAACATATCCACTACCCTTCCCGTCAGGAAACTGCCATAACCCTCGCCGAAAGGCATGAGGGTAGCCGGTCCGTCCCACGGAGTACTCTCGGAGAAAATCAAGCCATAGAAAAGGTTGTCGATGATGTTGCCGGCTGCACCGGCAATGATCATGGCCACACAGACAATCAGGCCATAAGGAGCCTTGCGGCTGACCAGACGGTAAAGTACGATACCAAAGAAAGCGATGGCCACCACACGGAATATGGCCAGGAATAGTGTTCCCACAAACTGCATTCCAAAAGCCATGCCCCGGTTTTCCGTGAACACAAGCTGGAACCAGTCGGTGATGGTGTACACCTCGTGCAGGCAGAAATGTGTCTTGATTTGGAATTTGATGAGCTGGTCAATGAGGACCACTGCCAGCAAGATGCCAATGGCGACGATAGAACGGTGTTTCACGCGCAAGCCGGTTACGTTTGTTACAATCTATAGGGCTGCGCGCCGGCGCAGCCCCAATTTGAATCTTTTGTTAATGGAATGGAGATCAGTCCTTGCGGTCCTTCATTTGCTTGGCTTCGATGCTCAACGTGGCATGAGGCACAGCCCGGAGGCGTTCCTTCGGGATGAGTTTGCCGGTCACGCGGCACACGCCGTAAGTCTTGTTTTCGATGCGTTGCAAAGCAGCCTGCAAGGATTGGATGAACTTCTGTTGACGGGCAGCCATAGTGGTAAGTTCTTCTTTGGTTTGTGTCATCGAACCTTCTTCCAGCACCTTATAGGTAGGCATGGTATCTTCCACATCGTTGCCACTCCTGTTGGTCAAAGTGTCCATCATCTGTTTGTAGTCACCCTGCGCAACCTTCAGTTTTGCAAGAATGATTTGCTTGAATTCCTCAAGCTCCTCATCGGAATAACGTGCTTTTTCTGCCATGATGTGTTTTTGTATAGGATAGTGATTAAGATTGGTTGTCAAACAAAGGCCGTGAGGCTGCGTGTACCTTGGTTGGGAAGCGGTACACAAAGCCTCACGTCCTGCATAGCATATCAACTTTTCCGGATGTCCATGGTCGCCTTGAAATCTTCAAAGTCGAACACAACTGCTGTTTCGGGCATTGCTGCGGAAAAGTCGATCCGGTCGGCCAACACCTGCGCTGCGATGAAGTCGGCAAACGCCTCGGCAGCCTCCCTGAGCTGCGGAACATCCTGGATGGTCACACTGATGCGGTCCGTGATGTCGAAGCCGCTTTCCTTCCGGTAGTTCTGTATGCGCTTCACCACCTCGCGTGCCAGTCCTTCGTTGCGGAGTTCCGGAGTAATCTGCAAATCGAGAGCCACGGTGAGCGTGCCCTCGTTGGCCACAGTCCATCCGGGCATATCCTCGCTGATGATTTCCACGTCGGCGCGTTCCACGGCAATCTCCTGACCTTCCACCATGAGGTTGATGCACCCCTCGCTGTCAAGTCGGTTGATGTCATCCTGTCCCAGCGCGGTAACGGCAGCATTCACAGCCTTCATGAGTTTGCCGAACTTCTTGCCCATCACGCGGAAGTTACATTTCACCTTCTTCTCCAGCATATTGGCATCGGCAAAGCGGAGTTCCTTCACGTTCACCTCGTCCAGTATGAGTTGGCGCACGCTGTCCAGGTCGTCGCGCAAGCAACTGTCGGTGACAGGCACCGTGATACACTGCAGCGGCTGGCGCACGATGATGTGTTCCTTTTTGCGGAGCGAGAGCACCATGGAAGAAATGCGCTGTGCCAGTTCCATGCGGCGTTCCAGCGTCTTGACCGTTTCGCCCGCCTTGGGGAATGCGGCCAAGTGAACGCTGGCCGGCATACCCTCCAGCCCCTTGGTGAGGTCAGCATACAGGCGGTCGGCGTAGAACGGAGCGATGGGAGCCATGAGTTTGGAAACCGTAAGCAGACAGGTATAGAGCGTCTGGTAGGCACTCAGCTTGTCCGTGTCCATTTCTCCGCCCCAGAAACGCTTGCGGCTCAGCCGTACATGCCAGTTGGAAAGGTTGTCAATGACAAAAGTCTGGATCATGCGTCCGGCACGCGTAGGCTCATAGTCGTCATAGGCTGTGGTGACTTGTTCCGTCAGTGTATGGAGTTCGGAAAGAATCCAGCGGTCAATCTCCGGTCTCTCAGCCATGGGCACCTGCGGTGCCGTGGGATCAAAGTCATCCACGTTGGCATACATGGCAAAGAAGGAATAAGTCTGGAACAATTTGCCGAAGAACGTACGCGAAACCTCCTTCACGCCCTCCACGTCGAACTTGAGGTTGTCCCAAGGCGAGGAGTTGGTAATCATGTACCAGCGCAGCGGGTCAGAACCGTATTGCTTGATGGCACCGAAGGGGTCCACGGCGTTGCCGAGCCGCTTCGACATCTTGTTACCGTTCTTGTCGAGCACCAGACCGTTGCTGATAACAGCCTTGAATGCCACGCTGTCAAACACCATGGTGGCGATGGCGTGGAGGGTGAAGAACCAACCACGTGTCTGGTCCACGCCTTCAGCGATGAAGTCGGCGGGATAGACCGTGCGGTTGTCCAGCAGTTCCTTGTTCTCGAAAGGATAGTGAATTTGGGCATAAGGCATGGAGCCGGAGTCAAACCAGACATCGATCAGATCCGTTTCACGGCGCATGGGTTTGCCTGTGGGCGAAACCAGCACGATTTGGTCCACATAAGGCCGGTGCAGGTCAATGCGCCGGTAGTTCTCCGCAGAATAATCGCCAGGCACGAATCCCTTATCCTTCAAGGGGTTGGTTGCCATCACCCCGGCTGCCACGCTCTTCTCTATTTCATCATAGAGTTGTTGCAGCGAGGAGATGCAGATTTCTTCGCGAGTCTCGGCATTTCTCCAGATGGGCAGCGGAGTACCCCAATAGCGCGAACGGCTCAGGTTCCAATCGTTGAGGTTTTCGAGCCATTTGCCGAAGCGTCCCGTACCCGTTGAGGTAGGCTTCCACAGGATGCTGTTGTTCAATTCCATCATGCGCTCCTTGAGGGCGGAACTGCGGATGAACCAGCTGTCCAGCGGGTAATAAAGGACCGGTTTGTCGGTACGCCAGCAGTGGGGATAGTTGTGGACGTGTTTCTCTATCTTGAAAGCCTGCCCACTCTGTTTCATCTCCATGCAGAGCACGATGTTGAGATCCTCGGCCTTTGCAGCGGCCTGCTCATCGTATTTGCCGTTCTGGTTGAACTCAGGGGCATAAGCGTTCTTCACGTAATCGCCGGCATGATTGGCATAGGCCTCACGGTTCAGGCACATGGCAACGAATTGTCCGTCGAGCTCCTCCTCCTTATAATATTTGCCGGTGAGGTCCACCATCGGCCGGGTTTCGCCAGCCTTGTTGATGAGGAAGAGCGAGGGAATGCCGGCAGCCTTGGCCACCTTGGCATCGTCAGCACCGAAAGTGGGCGCGATGTGTACGATACCCGTACCGTCGTCGGTGGTCACATAATCGCCGGGAATGACGCGGAAAGCCCGTTCCTCCAGTTCCACGAAACGGTCGATACCGGCAGTGAAACATTTTTCGGGATGTGCTGCGGCATATTCTTTCACGAAGGCAGGGGCATTCTCGTCCACCTTTTCGCACGGCTTGACCCAAGGCATGAGCTGGGCATAGCGCATCCCCACCAGTTCGGAACCCTTCCATTCGCCGGCCACGCGCCAAGGCACCAGTTTGTCGCCGGCACTGTAAGCCTCGAAGTCAGCATCCTGCGCTTCGGGTTTGAAATAAGCATGTACGAGTTCTTTGGCCACGACAACGGTGACAGGCTCGCCGGTGTACGGATTGAAGGTCTCGATGGCCTGGTAAACAAACGACGGGCCGACGCACAATGCCGTGTTGGAAGGCAAGGTCCAGGGCGTGGTGGTCCAAGCGAGGAAATAAGGCTTGCCCCAACGTGTCATCTCCGGTTTGGGGTCAAGGATGGCGAACTGTGCCGTGACGGTAGTGTCCTTCACGTCGCGATAGCATCCGGGTTGGTTCAGTTCGTGCGAGCTGAGCCCCGTTCCTGCCGCCGGAGAATAAGGTTGTATGGTATATCCTTTGTAGAGCAACCCTTTCTTGTAGAGCTGTCCGAGCAGCCACCAGAGAGTTTCGATATAAGAATTATCGTAGGTGATATAAGGGTGTTCCATATCCACCCAATATCCCATCAGGTGGCTCAGGTCGGTCCACTCCTGCGTGTACATCATCACGTTCTGACGGCAGCGGGCGTTGTATTCCTCAATGGAAACCGTCTTGCCAATATCTTCTTTGGTAATGCCCAATTCTTTCTCCACGCCCAGTTCCACGGGCAGTCCGTGCGTATCCCATCCGGCCTTTCTTTTCACCTGAAAGCCCTGCATGGTTTTATACCGGCAAAAAACGTCTTTGATGGTACGGGCCATAACGTGGTGGATGCCCGGATGTCCGTTAGCCGAAGGAGGTCCTTCAAAAAACACGAAGGAAGGACAGCCTTCACGTTCGCTCATGCTTTTATGGAACAAGTCTTGTTGATCCCATTCTTTCAGTACATCTTCGTTTACCTGATAGAGGTCAAGTCCCTTGCGTTCAGTAAATTTCATTTTGGTTTGTTGTTTCAATCAGTGTTGCCCTCCAGAATTGTGGGGCAAAATAGAGCCTTTGTTATTTTTGCGCGCAAAGTTAGTGCAAGGCGAGTGAAATGAAAAGAAAAGCACCGTTTTTCTTTTCATTGCCGAGCCGCAGCCTAACTTTGCAAAATAATACAGCCTTCCACCACTATATTATATACGTAATTTAAACCCCGAAAAAAATCGTTCAAACCTTCAATAACAATCGTTTACCGTTCAAAATCAGACGTTTCAGGCTTGAAACTTTAAAAATCCAATCATTCATCCATGAAGCGTCGGGAATGCACACGCAGGGAAAATGCTGAACAATGGAAATGCGGACAGTCATAGCTAAAACCACTAGTTTTCAGGAATAAACGTACACAAATGAAGGATTGAACGATATTTTCAAGGCTGTAATTACGTATATATAGGGTATGATGCAGGACAAGAAGCAGACTTCGCACCTTACGGCATCTGTGGCCGGATGATGGGAAACGCTATGGTAGTTC
This sequence comes from uncultured bacterium, assembly GCA_945867195.1. Lineage (GTDB taxonomy): Bacteria > Bacteroidota > Bacteroidia > Bacteroidales > Bacteroidaceae > Alloprevotella. The sequence goes on from CAMBHR010000034.1 coordinate 6,591, forward strand.
TGTGAAAGTGAGAAGCCAACGGTGACGGACAAGTGCTGGACTTCTTCTCACAAGTCGGCGAGTAGGATTTTCTAATCAAGGACTTGAAAAAACAACTCGCCGACTTGTGAGCCTCATACAGTACTTTACCGTGATGAGCGGATGAGAAGCGATTGACACGCCACTATTGTTTCCACTCAAAATGAGAAAAAATAGAATTATTTCTTAACGGTAAACTTCAGTATGCGCAGGCAGCAGGCCAGGGCGCAGGCCATGCAAAGGATGGCATCTGTCACGCCAGGCGGCAGGGAGCGGCAAGCTGTCGTTGCAAAGCCAAGGGCAAACGCCATCCGCCACGACAACATATAGGTGCTTTGCGCTGTGCCGCGTTGGCAATGTTCCGCACTATGCACCCAGGCTGCCAAGTGCTGCGATGACACTGCTCCCACGCCGATGCCCACAAGCAACGGGCAAAGGGTACTATGCAGACTGCCCCAAAGGGACTGACCGAACAAGGCGAGCAGCAGACAGCCATAAGCCGACACAACGGGCAACAGTCCCGACATGTGCCGACGCGGAATTTTCCGGCCCAAACCTGCCACCACGACACCAACGGTGAGCAGCAACAGTTCCAAAGCCGTACAATGCGTGGTTCCAACCACACGCCCTAACAACCAGGGCGCGGCAAACAGGGTGAGCGACAAATGCCACGAACGGGGAAGGAAAAAGCGGTCGAGTGTGAATAAGGGAACTTTGACCGGTGCCTTGATGGGCACTTCGACCTGCGCCACCAGCAGGAATGCAAACAGGCAGGGCCATAGCGTCCACCACCAGCAGGCGGCCAGCGGCAGATACTGCACCAGCACCTGACCGGCCAACAGCCCCATCGGGATGCCTAACCTTCCGGCCCAGGCATAACGCACATCACCCCGATTACGCTGGCACGAAGGCAGAATGTCGTTGATCAAGGTGGTGCCCAAAGCGATTTGGGCCACTCCGAACGCCATGCCTTGCAGTCCGTGAAGCAACACGAGCCACTGTACTGACGGCAACGCGGCGTAACCCAGGGTGGGAATCAACCCGACGAACCACATGGCACGCAGGAAAACGCCTTTGCGCGAACGGCGTTCCATCAGGCTGGCACCCAACGGACCGGGCAGCACCATGCCAAAGGCGAAGGCCATCACTGCCCAGCCCACGACGGCAGGCCCGGCACCCAGTGCCTTTCCCTGAGCCGCCAACAGGGGCAACATCGAAAACACATACAGATGGAGGAACCAGTTGGCGGCGCACATTTTCCGGAACCGCGCATCTGTCACTCGGGATTTTTCTGACGAAAACATAAATAACAAGAAAACGTAACGCAGCTCCTAATAGCGTTCCTGTTCGTTAGGGAATGAACCCGTCTTGACATCGCCCACATATTGTCCGATGGCATCCGTCATGATGGTGTACAAATCGGCATACCGACGGAGAAACTTGGGCGAGAAGTCCTTGTTCTTTCCCAACATATCGTCAATGACCAGCACCTGTCCGTCTGCCGGCCCCGCACCGATTCCTATCAGCGGAATATCGGTCAGCCGACACGCCTTCTCGGTGAGCCGCGCCGGTATCTTTTCCAACACGATGGCGCAGCATCCAGCCTGAGAGAGCAGTTTCACATCCTCGAGCAATTTGGCGGCTTCGGCCTCCTCTCTGGCCCTCACGGCATACGTTCCGAACTTGTTGATGCTTTGGGGCGTAAGGCCGAGGTGTCCGCAAACGGGAATACCGGCATCAAGGATGCGCTTCACGGCTTCCAATATCTCCGCGCCGCCTTCGAGCTTCACCGCATCGCAACGGGTTTCCTTCATGATGCGGATGGCGGCACGCACGGCCTCCTTGGCATCCACCTGATAAGTGCCGAACGGCATATCGCAGACCACGAAAGCCCTTTTCACGGCTCTTGCCACCGAACTGGCGTGGTATATCATCTGGTCCAAAGTGATGGGCAATGTGGTGGCATTGCCTGCCATTACGTTCGAGGCACTGTCGCCGATGAGAATGCAGTCAACGCCGGCTGCGTCCACAATTTTGGCCGTTGTATAATCATAGGAGGTGAGCATGGCAATCCTCTTGCCCTCTCCTTTCATTTCCTTCAAACGGTGCGTCGTTACCTTGCGCACATCGTCTACCAAATATCCGGGCATGACAAAATATTTATTATAAAGTAAGGGTTTAAAAGTCTAATCTATTATCATTGAGAATAAGCACTTTTCAGCATTTTGTTTCTGGAAGCATGGCCAGCATCTGGTCTACGCTGAAATGCCGGAAATCTGGCATCACATGTTGGCTATACGTACGGACTATTTCTACAGGCAATCCCGTTGACAACCCCACCACGACGGATCCGCTGGCCTGGGCGGCACGCAAACCGTTGAGGGAATCCTCAAAAACAAAACATTGTTCCGCCGCCAACCCGAAGGCTTTGGCTGCCGCCAGGTAGCAGTCGGGGGCAGGCTTGGAGCGCAAGGCATCCTCGGCCGTGAAAATACGGTCGAAACTGTCAGCAAATGACGGGTGGGCGGCATAGAGGCACGCCATCTTGTCGCGGTTGGAACTGGTGACTACGGCCACGGGGATGGAGGTTTTACGGAGTTCCTGCACGAACTCCATGGCTCCGGGGATGAAGGGGAAGTGCATTTCCTTTTCAAATTGCACCAGTTCCTGCTCCACCTGGCGTTGCAGCGCTTCTCTGCCGTCGTAATACGAAGAAAAAATTTCACGAAGCGTGTGTCCCTTGATGCGGTTGGCAAAATCCGGACAAGCGGGAACATCGCGGCGGCCCGTCCGCTCCCAAAACGCGGTGTATTGCGTTTCGGTGTCCACCAGCACGCCGTCCAAATCAAATAATGCAGCTGTTTGCATGAATGGTCAGTCGTTAAAACCTGTTATACCCCGGGAGGAAACAGGCTGATTTTTCTGAAAAACGGCGGCAAAGGTACTTTCTTTTTGTAAAAACGCCGTACCTTCGCCCCGATTAAAAGATGGTTACAGTGACTTACGGTGACGCGGACGGGCTTGTCTTGCCCACGGAAAAGCAACGGCTGTGACCGGAAAACGCTGAAAACAACAACTACCAATGGCCTCATTTTCATTCCAAACCATTCAGGGTACGCCCATAGCCCACGAGGGTCTCACCCCTACAGACTCTCCATCCACCCATACGCAAGGGAAACGCAGCATGGGCGGTTGCATTTTCCACAGCTGGCGGAGTTTCGCCACGGGATGGCGGCCTTATCTGGCATCCACGTGGCACTATCTGCTCCTGTTCGGCATGAGCTGCGCCTTTCTCAGCTTCATTTTGTTGCAGTATGCCACGGACCATGTGCTGCCGGCGTGGCGGATGCACGAGGTGGGTATGGACGAAGAACTGGTGCGATGGTTGCTGGTGCCGACGGCTGCCACAGGCATCTATATACTGCTCGCCGTGCTCTTGTACCTCTTCAGTCTCCACGCTTGGCGTGCCCGCGTATGCACGATGGCCATTGGCTTGGCTAAGAACGGGCGGGTGGAGCGCGTGGCATTCAATCCCGACACGAGGGAACGACGGATGATGGCGCGGCTGTTTGTGGCTTCCACGCTTTGGACGGCAGTAGGACTGGCGGGATGTGCGGTCCTCGTTTACCCGGCCTGGCGGTGGACTCCGTGGCTGCTCTGCCTGCCCGCAGTGTGGCTGGTTTATGTGTGGACCACAGCCAATTGTACGCTCACGATTTATGCCACCAGCGAGCTGTCGCTGAAAGTGGCACTCCGTACTGCCTTACGCCGCAGCATGGGCCTGGCCCTGCTCCTGCAAATGGTCAGTTGGCTGCCTTTCGCACTGATTTCGTGCGTCAGCCTCTTGCCCACCCTCATCTACTGGCTGACGGACCTGGCCGCCGCCGACACCTTGCTACGCGGTGACACGCCCATCGCTCCGGATTTTCTCCCCCTGCTCTACTTCGCGCTCTCCACCCTCGGCTTTGTCCTTCCTGCCCTGACAGACAGTCTCCGCACCTGGGCCTTGACCTTCTTCTTCACCGGCAACGCCGCGCCCCATGCGGAAGGGCAGGAAAAGGAATATCACGAGCAAGGATGAACGGACGCTACACACCGCCCAATGTTTACGAAGGTTAACCGAACCTTGTGCAGTCGGCATTGTCTGGCTGGCACAAAGCCGCGCCAAAACGCATCAATCGGCAAAAAGACGGGTAACAAAACGAGGATTTCATTAAAAGATGTATATATTTGCGGCATGAAAAGCCGGAGGAAATAGGGCAAAGGGTATCACAGAGTGCACCGCAGGCTTACTCCGCTCTCATTGATACGGTCCATCCGGCAACCAAGCTACATGATAAAACGCCCGCATCCCGCCACATAGGCGATATGGCACACAAATCTTACACCTCCAACTAATACAATAACCCCTGCCGCAGCCGCAACCTTAAAAGGACTTTTGTGTATGATGAAAAAGTTACTCGTACTTTTAATGGTCATTCTCAACGCATACGCAGCAGCCGCTCAAAACACCCCTGACCGCCAAAAGGAACTTACCAAGGCGAACAAGGGGCTCATGAAGCAGCTGAAGGAGAAGTATGGCCTGAAAAGCATCGAGGTAAGGATGGAGGAAGACGGCTACTGGTATTATCTGATTGAAGGGACGGATGCCTTGACGGGCATCATGAACCAACTGGGCGAAATCATTGTCCCCCCGAAATATGGCATGATTGCCTATATGCCCCCCTTACAAGAAGGGATGGCGGTCAACGCCGCAGGCGATTCTGTGTGGCACAGGGCCAACGCAGCCTGCTTTCAGGCACAGACTTACCCAGACCGGGAAAACGCACGCCAGTTCGGCATATACCGTCTGGACGGCACGCCTATGGTAGACGGTCTCAAGGCGCAGTTCTGCTTTAACAGCAGCGAAGGATACGCCGAATACACCCTGGGAGGAACGGGGAATGATGAGGCCATGCAAATCCTCTATACGCAGGACGGCGAATGCCTCATGCCCTCCTGGTGTACCTTTTACCGCATAGAAGGGAAGGTGTGCTACCTCCACAAACGCGTGGGCAAAGTCCTCTTGCAGGGGGCGATGATGCTGGACCATTCCCTGCCGCCCGTGCCCTGCATCTATGCCTCGGTATCGCTCAACGAGGCAGACAAGCAATGGGTGGTGGTGGCGCCGATGTCGGAGGAGGATAAGGTGTGCTTCCCGAAAAGGAAACCAATGACCGACGTGCAGGACAAGGGGATGGATCTCTTTTGGGCGGAGAAGTACGACGATGTGCTGGACCATTACGCCAAAAGGGGGATTGACCAGCCATGGGCAAAGTTCTTCGCCGGGGCGGCACTGCTGGAGAAGGTGCGCGACATGGACTCCAACGTACGCTTGTTCCTTAGCATTTCCAAAAGCGGTAAGATGGACGACATGGTGAAACCGGGCACTACGTGGCGGCAGTATTTCGCAGCCATGAAATTCGATTTCAACCTGATGAGCAACCTCTTCGCCACAGGCTACAAAATGCTGGAGGCTTACGTGCTGGCGGACTCTACCTTCGCCGTGGAAGCACAGAACTATACGCTGGCTGGCTTGGACAACCAGCTCCGCTCACTCGGTGAGGAGCGTGCCCGCTTCATGCCCCTGTGGCAACGGTTCGTAAGAGAGAACGAGGAGGTGATGGCCAGCCTCCAAACCGAGCGCAAACGCATGGCGAAACGTGGCGAGGAGCTGGGACAGATGGCCGCCGGCTTTGTTTACAACCTGGCTGCGGGGCTGACACGTCCAAGTCTGGAGCAACGGTCTACCTATGCAGGTGTTTCGGCGCGCTCGTTCGGTATGTCTGCCGATGAGAGTTCTACCCCGGTGCGCACGGTATCATCGGCGGCAGCCACATCGAAGGTGCCACCCGTAGAATACCGCCAATGCAGCCATTGCCACGGAACGGGCGACATCTGCACAACAACCACCGAAGGAACCTATGGCTACGACGAAATGGTGACCTGCAATGTCTGCGGCCAACAGCATTGGCGTTCTTCGGTACATCACCACAGGAAATGTGAACACTGCGGCGGATCGGGCAAGGTGGTCAAATAAGTGCCAGCCCCTCTGGCCGCTACGTATGGGAAACAACGATTGAAATTTATAACACTATTGATTATGGAGATGGACTTTAAAATCTGCTTTGTCTGCACCGGCAATGCCTGCCGGTCACCGTTTGCCGAATGTGTCACACGCAAGCTGCTGGCCGATGCCGGTATGCAACACTTCAAGGTGTATTCATTGGGCACGGTCAACTGGGGCGACAATCCCCGCGACGCTATCATGACAGAGGTGGCGGCACAGATGGGTTATCAGCTGACGGGCACCACTACCCCCATGACCCGCGAAAAGCTGATGGAAGCCGATGTGGTCATCGTGTTCTCCCAATACCAACGCAACGCTGTGACACGCGAACTGGATTATGCCCACTGGAACCGCATCGCCCTCTTCAACCGCATAGCCCTGGGGCAGGACGGCGATGTCGAAGACCCCAGCTCACAAACCACCGCTGTCTACCAGCGGGTGGCCCAACACATAGAACACGGCTGCAAAAGATTGGTTGGAGAATGGAAAAAGCAGCCGCCCAAGTCTGAAGGCTGACAATCCAAGTTGTGTTCAGGTTGTTATCTCTCAAGTTATGCCTTCAGGCTTGACATCCCGGCTGTCCGGACCCGTCCGGATGGTCGGGGTGATTTTGTCTGATCATCCGAACCTCCGCCCAACCATTCCCAAGAGCCTTTTGGAAATCTGCCTGGCGGTGGCACACAACGCGCTCCACAACCCTGTCAGTACCGCACAACGCGGTGTTTCAGGTGTGTTTCAGGTGCAGAATGGGCATAAAACACGGGGTATTTGTTTGCCGTTACTCATGCAAACATTATTTTTGCCCTGAAAATATGAGCTAAGGGGTGTACGTTCGCTTGAACGTGCTGAGAATATACCCTCCGAACCTGCACCGGGCAATGCCGGCGAAGGGAAGCTCGACAAAACAGCCAACCTATCAAACTCTACCCGAATCACCCATCACGGGCAGTTCTTATTCGGGCAGAAAGCAACAACGAAACCTATATGGTACCTGTTCAATTCATCACGCATACGTTTGGAGAAATATCTTACGAAACTTCGGCCCTGCTCGCCCTCAAAGGTGGCTGCAAATGGATACAGCTGCGCATGAAAGGGGCGGACGATGCTGAGGTCGAACCTGTGGCACGCAGGCTGCTGGCGGCCTGTCGCGAAGCCGGTGCCGTGTTCATCATCGATGACCGCGTGGAACTCTGCAAGAAAATAGAGGCCGACGGTGTCCATTTGGGACAAAACGACATGCCTGTTGACGAGGCACGCGCCCTGTTGGGCGAAGGCTTCCTCATCGGCGGCACGGCCAACACGGCGGAACAGATTATCCTCCTGAAAAAAATGGGAGCGGACTACGCGGGTTGCGGCCCGTTCCGCTTTACTACCACAAAGGAGAAACTGGCTCCCACACTCGGATTGGAAGGCTACCGGCATATCATGCAACAACTCCACGAGGCCGGCATCCGCCTGCCGGTGTGCGCCATCGGAGGCATAGAACCCGACGATGTGCTGCCCCTGCTCGAAACGGGAGTGCAGGGCATCGCCGTGAGCGGTGCCGTACTGCGCGACAGCGATCCCGCCGCCATGATGCAACGGCTGCTCCATGCCGATGACAGTCTGGCCGAACAAGCATAAACATCCATTCTATTAAGGCGGCACTGCATGAAGCTGCCGCCCTCGCAACATAGGTCACGAACGACCGAATAATCATCATTTTATGGACAATCAAATGAAAATTTCCTATCCCAGCAGCGAGAAAGTGTACCTGCCGGGAAACATATTCCCCGAACTGAGGGTAGCCATGCGCCGGGTGAAACTTACTCCCACTGTGACCAAGGATGCAGAAGGCAACAAGCACTTTACAGAGAACGCACCGGTCATGGTCTACGACACCAGCGGCCCTTACTCTGACCCTCACACGCAGATTGACCTTAAAAAGGGACTGCCCCGCCTGCGCGAGCCGTGGATCAAGGAGCGCGAGGTGGAACAGTTGCCCGAATTTTCCTCCGCCTACTGCCGCGAACGGTTGGCCGACCGCAACCTGGACAGCCTTCGCTTCTCCCACCACCACCTGCCGCTGCGGGCCAAGGCGGGGGCACACATCACGCAGCTGGCCTTGGCGCGCCAGGGCATCATCACGCACGAAATGGAATATGTGGCCATCCGCGAAAACATGGACTGCGAGGCACTGGGCATTGCCACCCACATCACGCCGGAGTTCGTACGCCAAGAAGTGGCGGCTGGCCGTGCGGTGATACCGGCCAACATCAACCACCCGGAAGCCGAACCGATGATTATCGGACGCAACTTCCTGGTGAAAATCAACACGAACATCGGCAACTCGGCCACCACCTCGACCATTGAAGAGGAAGTGGAAAAGGCCGTGTGGAGCTGCAAATGGGGCGGCGACACGCTGATGGACCTCTCCACGGGCAAGCACATCCACGAAACACGCGAATGGATTGTGCGCAACTGTCCCGTGCCCGTCGGCACAGTGCCTATGTACCAGGCCATGGAGAAAGTGAACGGCGTGGCGGCTGACCTCACGTGGGAACTCTTCCGCGACACGCTGGTGGAGCAATGTGAACAGGGCGTGGACTACTTCACCATCCACTGCGGCATCCGCCGGAAGAACATCCACTTGTCGCAAGGCCGCACCACGGGCATGGTGAGCCGGGGCGGCAGCATTATTGCGGAATGGTGTCTGAAGAACGACCGCGAGAGCTTCCTCTACGAGCACTTCGACGACATCTGCGACCTCTGCGCACAATACGACGTGGCCATCTCCCTGGGCGACGGACTGCGCCCCGGCTCCATCAACGACGCGAACGACAAGGCGCAGTTTGCCGAACTGGACACCATGGGCGAACTGGTGACCCGTGCGTGGGAGAAAGGCGTGCAGGCCTTCATCGAAGGGCCTGGACACGTGCCCATGCACAAAATTCCGGAGAATATGCAACGGCAAATAGAGAAATGCCACGAAGCTCCCTTCTACACCCTCGGGCCGCTCGTTACGGACATCGCGCCGGGCTACGACCACATCACCTCTGCCATCGGAGCCTCAATCATAGGCGCACTCGGCACGGCTATGCTCTGCTATGTCACGCCCAAAGAGCATCTCGCGCTGCCCAACCGCGACGATGTGCGCACCGGGGTCGTCACCTACAAAATCGCAGCGCACGCTGCCGACTTGGCCAAGGGGCATCCGGGCGCACAGGTCAGGGACAACGCGCTGTCAAAAGCCCGCTATGAGTTCAGGTGGAAGGACCAGTTCAATCTGAGTCTCGACCCGGAACTGGCTACACAATATTATAAAGAGGCGCACTTCGAGAACGGAGAATTCTGCACCATGTGCGGCCCGCATTTCTGCGCCATGCGGATTTCGCATCGCCTGAGCGAATGCACGGAGCAGTAACACCTGCCCCTGTGCATCCTCTTACCTGTATAATTACACCGAAAGACTAACCGATGAACGCATATTTCCTCTTCCACAAAGACCAGCTGCTGCTGACGGCAGAGGCAGAGGTTCCCCGGTCAGAGACGCTGCCCCCAGTTCCCATGGCTGACGGTTCCTTGCTCAAGCTGCCCCTGTGGGACGGTATGCCCTGCTATGCGGGGCGGTTGGTTGCGCCGCCCAAGTCGCCGGGCTGGATGCTCATGGGGCTCAGGGAGACCTTCGGCGTACTACCCGATGCACTCTTCCGTCTGGCCGGAAAGGCACACGAACTACTGCATTGGGACGCAACTACGCGCTTTTGCGGACGCTGCGGTGCTCCCATGCACCTCCACACAGACATCTCCAAACGCTGCACCCGTTGCGGCGACGAGGTGTGGCCACCCCTTGCCACCGCCGTCATTGTGGCCATCACGCGCCATGGCGGTGAAGAAATCCTGCTGGTGCAGAGCCACAAGTTCAAACGGGACTATATGGGACTCGTGGCAGGATTTGTGGAGACGGGCGAGACGCTCGAAGAATGCGTAAAGCGCGAGGTGTGGGAGGAAACGCGGCTGCACATCCGCAACCTGCGCTACTTTGCCTCGCAGCCATGGCCCTTCCCCAACGTGCTGATGGTGGGATTTACCGCCGAATATGCCGACGGCGAGCTGACCCTGCAGACCTCGGAACTGAAGAAAGGGGGATGGTTCCGGCGCGACAACCTTCCCGACATCCCCGGAAAAGTGAGCCTGGCACGGCGGCTCATAGACCATTGGCTCAACACATGACAAGCCGTTTTCCCTTACCTATAGAATCTCTAACCCAAGATTTATCATGTACACAGAAACTAACACAACGGCCAACAGGCGGCACGAAGCGGCCATGGCTTCGCTCCTGGCGTTATACCACGACCACAACGTGAGGCCGGAAGCTGGCGAGGCCCGCAAACTGGCCGACTTCCTGCACAGCGCGGCACATACAGCACCGGAACGTATGTACGATGAATTCGGACTGGACCGCGTGGAACTGGCTCTCGAAACCATCAGGCTGGCTGCACAGGAAATCGGACTGCGCGGCCACGCCCTCGAGGCTTGCCTGTTGCGAACGGCCATCAGAGAGACGAAACAACTGGAGCTGGCAGAACGCTTCTTCAACAAGGACATCATCGAAACGCTGCGGGGCTTCATCAGGGTGGACCAGACGATGGAGAAGACGGAAGCCATGCGCACCGACAATTTCCGCAACTTGCTGATTTCGCAGGCCGGCGACATGAGGGTCGTGCTGCTGCTCATCGCCGAGAGCGTCTGCCTCATGCGCCGCATCAAGGACACAGCTAACACGGAAGCACAGAAAAGGGTGTCGACCGAGGCGGCTTACCTCTTTGCCCCGCTGGCCCACAAACTGGGGCTATACAAACTGAAAAGCGAACTGGAGGACCTGAGCCTGAAGTACCTGGAGCACGATGCTTACTACCTTATCAAGGACAGTCTGAACGCCACCAAACGCTCACGCGACGCTTACATCGAACGCTTCACCGAACCTATCCGCCAAATGCTCGATGCCGAAGGGTTGCGCTACCACATGAAAGGGCGCACCAAGAGCATCCACTCCATCTGGCAGAAGATGCAGAAACAGCAGTGCGGCTTCAGCGGTGTGTACGACCTCTTTGCCATCCGCATCATCCTCGATGCGCCGCTACAAAAGGAAAAGGAGCAGTGCTGGAAAGTGTTCTCGCTCATCACCAACAAATATGAAAGCAACCTGAAACGCCTGCGCGACTGGCTGACCGTGCCCAAAAGCAACGGGTACGAAAGTCTTCACATCACGGTGAAAGGACCGGAGGACAAATGGGTGGAGGTGCAGATCAGGACGGAACGCATGGACGAAATTGCCGAACACGGCCTGGCCGCCCACTGGCGTTACAAGGGCATCAAGAGCAGTGGCGGAGGTGTGGACGGTTGGCTGGCCGACATCCGTTCGGCGCTCGAAACGGGCAACGACGAAATGCTGGCGCACAACCTCTCGTCAGGACGTAAAGCAGACGACGTGTATGTGTTCTCGCCCAAGGGCGACCTGTACCGACTGCCCACCGGTGCCACGGTGCTCGACTTTGCCTACACCATCCATTCGGCCGTGGGTAACCGCTGCGTGGGCGGACGCATCGACGGCAAGAACTACTCCATACGCCAGGAGCTGGAAAGCGGCCAGACCGTGGAAATCCTCACGGCCAACAACCAGACTCCCAAGGCGGAATGGCTCAACATAGCCCGTTCCAGCCACGCGAAAGCCAAAATCCGGGCGGCGGTCAGGGAACTCTCCGCCCGCGAAAGCGCGTTGGGAAAGGAAACGCTGGAGCGAAAGATGCGCAACCGCAAGATAGAATGGGAGGAGAGTCTGGTCAACCAGCTCGTCAAGAAGATGGGCTTCAAGGAGAGTCTGGATTTCTTCAAGGCCATCGGCGAGAACAAGGTGGACATGAACCGCGTACTCGACACCTACGCCGAACTGGGACGCAGGGAGCAGGGAACAGCCGAAAGGGCGGCCATCCGCTCTGCCGAAGACTTCAACCTGGAAAGCGAAATTGGCGCGAAGGCCAAGGGCGACCAGGACGAACTCGTCATCGGCAGCAACCTGAAGGGACTGGACTTCCAGCTGGCGCGCTGCTGCAACCCCGTCTATGGCGACGACGTGTTCGGCTTCGTCACCGTGAGCGGCGGCATCAAAATCCACCGCACCGGCTGCCCCAACGCTCCCGCCCTGCGTGAACGCTTCGGCTACCGCATTGTCAAGGCGCGCTGGGCGGGTAAGGGCCAAGGCTCCTACCCCATCACGCTTCACGTGGTGGGCAACGATGACCTGGGCATCGTCAACAACATCACCTCCATCATCTCCAAGGAAGAGCACATCATGCTCCGCAGCATCAACATTGACTCCAACGACGGCCTCTTTTCTGGCATTCTTACGGTGTTGGTGGACGATACGCAACGCCTCAACACGCTCATCAAGAAGTTGCGCACCGTGAGAGGGGTGAAAGCGGTGAGCCGCAGCTGAATCCGCCGCCCAGGGCGCAACACGCATTGATTTACGGGTGGTTCTAAAAATTCTGATTTATATATGCTGATATGAGAACCACCCTTACCACGGGGATGTATGTTTCCCGGAAAGAAATCTGCCGGTGAATACCTCATTGCACCATCATCCTTCCGGCGCGAATGGCCAGCCCGGCCAGCCGAAAGCCCAAGAAACCTTTCTGACAAGGCACTTGTACGCACCTTGCCCGAAGTGGTTGCTTGGGCTGTGCTTTCTGCTCAGCCTCTACATTGCCGCGCTGCCGGCACATGGACAAGCCAAGGGCGAGCGAGCGGAGCGCGACACCTGCGACAGGGTGCTGGAAAAACTGTTCGCTCTGGCGGAGCAGGATCCCCTCGTCGGCATCACCTACACATGCAATGCCTACATGCGCCACCGGATGCAGACCAAGCGCAACGGACAACTGGTGCGCTACATCCCGGGCATGATGCGGCTGGAGAAAGGCACGAACGACTACCTCACGGAAGCGGAGTTCAGCCTCCAGCACAGGCCGAAGGGCGAAGTAGACTGCAAGGTGAAAGCGTTCACTTCGACAGACCGCTACCTCGGCCCCAACCGGTTCCTGTTCCAGAGCCGTCTAAGCGGCCAGCTCTACGACACCCAGCTCTTCGACGGGGGCGTGCTCAACCCCTTCCACCCGCGCAACCGTCGCTTCTACCGTTACCGTCTGCTGCACCACACCCGTTCCCGGGGAGTCAGCTCCCCCACGGTGCGCCTCGGCATCACGCCGCGTTGGCGCAACGACCGGCTGGCCGGCGGCTACGCCGACATTGACCCGCAAACGGGGCGCATCACGGGGTGCAGCCTCACCTTCCGTTACCAGCTGCGCAACCTCACCGTCACGCTGCGCACCGACACAACGGGCTACAGCCGTTTCCTGCCCATCAAGATGCGCGTGGTTTCCGCGTTCCGGCTGCTGGGAAACCAAGTGAACGAAACGGCAGAAATTACCAACCGCTATTCCTTCAGTGCCGTCACGACGACGCAAGTCCAAACCACCTTACCGTACGATTTGACCAGCCAATGCCTGCTGCGCATCGACACGTCCCGGACGGTGCGGGGCAGCGTCGTCTATTTCGACACCATCCGTCCCTCCGCCCTCCGCCCCTCCGAGGCGCAGCTCTATGCCGCAGCATTTCCGCAAGCCGCCGTGGCCCATGCCATGCCGTCGGGCGCGCCACCCACAGCCGCAGCACCCTTGCCGGACACGTTCGTCCCCTCGGCAGCCGTCTACCGTCCTGCCCGCCAGACGGTGTGGGAGGACAAGTTCCTCTCCTCCCACACCATCTCTTGGGGGCGCGACAAGCGCGCCACGCTGAAGTTGCCGCCCGTCATCAGCCCCTCGATGGTAGAATGGGGCGGTTCAAAGGGGCTGACGCTCAAGACGAAAGTGAACCTCAGCCTGAAGCGCGAGGCAACGGACCGAATGCCTACGCTGACCTTCACGCCCCGTCTGGGCTACAGCTTCAAGCAGAAGCAGGTCTACTGGCAAATGCCCTGCCAACTGGCCTGTCTGCCCCGTTGGGACGGCCAGTTCTCGCTGAAGGCCGGCGGCGGTTCCCACATCTACAACAACCGTCAGGCCGAGGTACTCATCGGAAAGTTGGAGGGAATAGAGAAATACGACTCGCTGGTGAACATCATCCGGTCGTTCGGATTCCACGACTACCGCGACACCTATATGGCCGCCGACTTCAGCCTGTCGCCACGCCCCGGGTTTCGCATTGCCCCCGGCGTTCGTTACCACCGGCGTTCGCTCATCCGCTGGAATACAGAAGCCGAGAAGGCACAGATGCTGCCGCGTTTCACCAGCATTGGCCCTACCCTGCAACTCACCGTCACGCCGGGCCAATACTATTACCGCGACGAGCGAGGCCGTCCCTATCCGCTTTATTCCAACTGGCCAACCCTGCTGCTGAGCTACGAGCGCGGCTATGCCTTGGGCGCGGGACAAACCCATTACGAACGCTTGGAGGCCGATGCGCGTTACCGCATCAACCTCTACGCCATGCGCAGCCTCTTCTTCCGCCTCGGTGCCGGTATGTTCTGCCGCCGGGGTCGCGACTGCTTCCTGGACTACGATTACTTCAAGTTCGACTATCTGTCCGAAGGATGGACGGACGAGCTTTCCGGCGAGTTCCAGTTGCTGAACAGCCGCTGGTACAACGAGTCGCGTCACTACGCCCGTTTCACCGGCACCTACGAAAGTCCCATGCTGTTGCTCAGCCGCTTCGCCCCCCTGACGCGCTGGGTGCAGACGGAGCGGATCTACCTCAACCTGCTCACCGTTCGCCGCCTGCCGATCTACACGGAGTTGGGCTACGGCATCAGTTCCCACCTGCTCAACTTGGGCACGTTCCTCTCCATCGCCCCCGACCACAGCGTGAGCTGGGGCTTCAAGTTCGTACTGCGCTTCTTTGATGAATAGTGGGTAATGTTGAAGAGTTTATGGTTGAAGTATATAAGATTTGAAGAGTTTATGGTTTATCAGAAGCCCGGGCACGCCGCCCCGACATTATGGCCCTAAACTAATCAACTCTCAGGCTTTCAACTCTATTTGGCTATAAACTTCTGAACTATATACTTTTTCTACTCACCTCTCCCCCAGCCCTTCCATGGCCGGAATACAGATACATCCCCGACTGTACTCCAACTTCTTCCGCTCCGCCAGTCGCGAGAGCATGTGCGACACATTCAGGCGCGTCGTGTCCAGCTGTGCGGCCAAGTCCGTCATCTTCACGCGCAGCTCCTTCCGTCCCACCGGACGTTGGCATCGGAGCAGCAGGAACCGGTAAAACGCCTGTTCCAACCCCTGCGTCGGAGCCTGCCAATGCGCCTGCTGTGCCTGCTGCGCCTGCGTACACACCACATTGTAAAAGTTGATTTGGAACGCCTCGTAATTCACCAGCAGTTTCCTTACGCTCTGTTTGTCGATAATCACCGCCTGCACCTCCGTGTGGGCACGATAAGTATGGGCGTAGCGGTTGTGCAGGCCGAACAGGACGGTGGGCTCCACGATCCAGGGCGCGCGCAGATACTCCGCCAAGCGGTAAGCATGGTCGGGACTTTCCGCCTCACACACCAATTCCCCGCCCAGCACCAGGCAGAGCGCGCCGCACACGTCGTCCTGACGGAACAGCAACTCGCGAGGCTTCAGCGTCCTGAAATCAAGGGGCGTCTGCTCCACAATATCCAGGAAGTCCAGCCGGCTGAAACCCTGGAACAAAGACACGGGCAATAAACGATTGGAAAAAGAATGGTCCATGGAAGCTATATTCAATTTATAATTTACAATTAGGTCTGGCGACCATCATACAGGACGAAGCAGAACGGTTGGTGAAAAGCCCTAAGGCTCAATTATAAATTATAAATTGCCCCATCGGCATAAATTATAAATTGAGGAACGGCTCAATTATAAATTGCCTCAAGTCGGTGCGAAGCCGTCCTCAGCCGTCCCTGTCCGTCGGCATAGATAAAATACGCCTTCAGCCCCTTGGTACGCCTTGCCACCATCATCGCGCTGTCCAGTCCCATCACCATGAACGCCGTAGCATAAGCGTCCGCCGTGGCACAGTCATGCGCCATCACCGTGGCCGACAACAGGCTGTGCTGCACCGGCCGGCCTGTGCGCGGGTCGATGGTATGCGCATATTTCTTGCCGTCGCTGACATAGAAATTGTGATAGTTGCCGCTCGTGGCCAGTGCCGCGTTTTCCAGGCTCAGGACCGTCTGCACCTCGCCTTCGCCCTGCCGGGTCTCGTCGGGACGGCTTACGCCGATTTGCCACGGGCGCGCCGTCTGCGGGTTCCGCCCCTTCGTCACCACCTCGCCCCCAATTTCCACCATGAAGTTGCGCACGCCACGATCCCGCAGCAGCCGCGCCACGCGGTCCACGCCATACCCCTTGGCTATCGCGCCGCAGTCGATGCTTATGCGCGCATCCTCCTTGTGCAGCACACTGTCCGAAGTCAACGTCAGCCGTTGGTAACCCACGAACGCACGCAACGAATCCACCTCCCTGTCGGGAACGGGCAGCTTGCCGTGTTTGAAGCCGAAGCCCCAGGCGTTGACCAGCGGCATCACGGTGATGTCGAACGCGCCGCCCGTGGCCTCGCTCACCTGGCGCGCCTTCTGCAGCACTTCGTAGAGCATGGCATCCACGCGCTCGCGCCGGCCGTCATTGATTTGCGAGATGACGCTCTGCGGGTTGAACACCGAAAGCGAAGCATCCACCCTTTGCAGCTCCGCCAGGATTTCCGCGTCGAGCGGTTGCGGACCCTCGTACTTCACGTGGTACGTCGTACCGAAAATGCCGCCCTGCGCAGTGCGGAGTTGCGATGTGCCCCGGAAACGGACAATCCATACGGTGCCCGCAATGAGGAGCAGGAGGAAAATGAATGCTGCTGTTTTCTTCATGAGTTAATCCTTTTGACTACGGATTTATCCTGATGTTGCCGATTTCCTTTTTCAGTCATATCAGTCAAATCCGTAATCCTTATTTCAAAATCGGTACTGTAATGAAAATGCGGCTGCGCCGATGCCATGGACGTAGTCCTCATTATACATCAGACAAATCATCTTGAAATATCCACAATCACCTGGAACGTGCCGCCCAGCGCGTGTGTGTCGTTCTTGCCGTAGCCCGGCACGTACCACGGATTGCCCAGCGCCGACTCCTTATTATATAAGCGCAACCTGTAGCGCACGGACCACCCCAGCCTGACCACGCTCCACACCTTAGCCTCCAGTCCGAAGAGCACCTCGGCCCAATGGTTCGTGCCGCGCAACCCCTCGTAACGGAAAGGCTGCGAACTGCCGTAGTAAGGGTCAGTAAGGTCCGGCCCGTCCACATCGTAGTTGAAAGTGGAAAAGGCATAACGTGCCCCCACGAAAATCCTGCCGGCATCGTTCACGTGCTTCGCCACGTTATAGTCCAACCCCGCGCGGAAATAGGGCGCGCGCACATGATAGTGCAAATTGGTGGTCTCGTTGCGGTGGTCGCTCACGCCGATGCCCGTTTCAAAAACGGGAAAATAGCGTCCGCGCAGATTCAGGCGCGCCGCCGCCTCGTACTGGCCGTAGGGCGTACAGGCCGCCATCAGCGCGCCGCACAAGTCGGCCGACACGCTTACCCCGGCCCACAATGGCATACGCTTTTCAGCGGCCAAGGCTGCGGCTGCCTCCTCGGGCGAAGCGTACTGCACGCCGCGCACCCGTTCACGGCGCACCGTATCGGGCTGCTGGGCAGCCACCTGTGCCTGTACCGCGCTAACGCAGCTCAGTAGTAGAACGGAGGAAAATGCGAATATTTTCAATGTCATCATAATTTACAATCGAGCGCACCAGGGCCACGCTGTCCACCGTCAGCGGAAGCTGCGCAAGAGGATGTGAAGTGGCGCGTACGGAAGTGAGCGTATGGAACACCGAGGCCGGACAGTCCACCGCCTCGAAATGAGGCTGCGGCTTGTGGCCCACGAATAGCGTGTCGACGGCTTCGCGTCCGTCGTCGGCTGTCCAAGCCAGCAGCAGCGTGTCAGTTTCCGCCCCCTCTTTGAGCGGAGCAAGAAAAGAGGCAGCCTCCTTGGCCTCACTCAGGAACACATCATCGGTGCCGACAGCCCCTACCGTGAGCCTGATGCCCTCGTTGCCCGTCCACGCGCCCTGCGTTTCGACTGTGTAGAGGTTACATTGCATCAGCACCACATTGTCCAGCGGGCAGTCAATGTTGGAACAGGCCGTTAAGGCCAGCATCCCCAAAGGGAGAAAGAGTCGTCTGATCAATTTTATAATGTACAATTCTTAATGAGGCCGTTCAGCCATGAGGTAAACAAACTCATAATTTGGTCTTCAGGTTATGGGCTTAGAAGGTTATAATGTCACGCTGGCGTATTCCTACCCTTGCGGCAGTTACTTTATAACCTCATAACCTAATTCCTCATCACCTAAATTGTCTTCTCAATTTGGTAGTCGTTACGCCCTGCCGCGTTGCGGCTGATGAGTTCCCCCAGGAAGCCCGCCACAAACAGCTGCGTACCCAGTATCATCATCGTCAGGGCGATGAAGAAATAGGGCGACGATGTCACCAACGGAGCCGGCACCCCATTGGAGAGATGCACCAGCTTCACCGCGCCCACCACCACGCAGGCCACGAAGCCCAGGAAGAACATCACCGAGCCCAGAAAGCCGAACACGTGCATCGGTTTCAGCCCGAAACTGTTGAGGAACCACAGCGTCAGCAGGTCCAGGTAGCCGTTGACAAAGCGGTTCAGTCCGCCGAACTTCGTCTTGCCGAACTTGCGCGCCTGGTGGTGCACCACCTTCTCGCCTATGCGTCCGAAACCCGCGTTCTTCGCCAGGTAAGGGATGTAGCGGTGCATTTCGCCGTACACCTCGATGTTCTTCACCACCTCGCTGCGGTAAGCCTTCAGCCCGCAGTTGAAGTCGTGCAGGTTCGGGATGCCGCTCACCTTGCGCGCCGTGGCGTTGAAAAGTTTCGTGGGGATGGTTTTCGACAGCGGGTCGTAGCGTTTCTGCTTGTAGCCCGAAACCAGGTCGTAGCCATCCTCCGTAATCATGCGGTACAGCTCGGGAATTTCGTCGGGCGAATCCTGCAGGTCCGCGTCCATCGTGATGACCACGCGCCCTTTTGCCTGTCTGAAGCCGCAGAACAGTGCAGGCGACTTGCCGTAATTGCGGCGGAACTTGATGCCGTGCACCTCGGGATGCTTGGCCGCAAAGCCTTCGATGACTTCCCAAGAACCGTCGGTGCTGCCGTCGTTCACAAAAATGATTTCGTAACTGAAGCCGTGCTCGTTCATCACGCGCTCAATCCACGCCCGCAGTTCGGGCAAGCTTTCCGCCTCGTTGTAAAGAGGTACGACAACGGAAATGTCATATTCGTAATCGTGCATGTGCAAATTTGATGAATAATTGACTAATGAATAATGAAGGCTCCGCCGTTCATCTGTTAAACAATTGTTTGATGAATAATGAATATGGAAGGCTGCGCCGTGAAACCGGCGGTTCTGCTTCATCCTGAATGTCGGTAGCAGACCAGATTATTCATTATTCATCAAACAATTATTCATTACCTCGTCGCCACGCCGCCAATCCTGCCACAACGGACACCACCGGTCCCACAATGGGCGCGGCATAGAGGGCCAGCGCGGCGTAGGTCGAAGCCCCAATCTGCCGCATCTGTTCCGCCAAGCCTTCCACGCCCTTGCCGCCCGTCATCAGGTTGATTTGTGCCTCCATGCCCGACGCTCGAAGCTGCTGCCTCATGTCGGGTGCCTGAAGTCGCTGGGCGTAGGCATCGAACAGCGTGCCGTGGTCAAAATAGTGGAGGTAGACAAAAACGAACAGCGCCACCCAAACCGAAGCGTAGAAACCGGTGAACAGCGCGTGAAGGAAGCCACGTGAGAAACCGAAGGGCTCGCAGCCGGACGATACGCTGCGACGGAAGGACAAGGTCAACACAACGGACATCACAGGGCTGCCCAGCAGCATCACGGCGAACAGGGTGCTGAAGAAATCGTAGTACATGGACCACTTGAACACCGTCAGCGTCAGCATACCCCAAAGCCCCAGCACCACGCCGTGGTGCATGGCGAAAGCATTGAGCTGGCGCATCATATCATTGTTTGGATTGGTTTGCATAAAAATCTCTGTATCCGCCCGCAGCGCGCCCCGTACCGGCATTGAGGCATCATAGACCCAGACAAGACGGACGGCGCATGGGTGCGCGATAAGCATCATCAATAGTAATTACAAGGGGCAAAGTTACGGTTTTTTTTCACGTACATTAGAAAAGCACATCCTTTTCGCCCTCAATCTGCTGTCAGCGGACAAATATAGCCCGCTCGCGGAGCAAAATTTGAAATGTTAATACGGGAAACCGCGATTTGGAGTTTTGCATAGCAATGCCTATATTTGCCTTAGCAAAGAGGCTGTGTCGTAAATAACAGTTTTACGGCGCAGCCTCTATTTTTGTGTCT
>CAMBHR010000035.1:0-27162 GCA_945867195.1 uncultured bacterium
CTTATTTTCCGTATTATTTTCTTGTTTGCCTCGTTGATTTTCGACACATCAATGGAGTTCAGATACACTTGCGTTGTCTTTATGGAGTTATGTCCCATGCCCTCGCTGATTATTGGGATAGGTATGTCCATGTCTCTCGCTATGCTTGCCCATGTATGCCGTGCGGTATATGTGGTGAGTGGCATTTTCAACCCTGTCATTTCACCTATCTTCTTCAAATTATAGTTGATGTTCTCCAACATACGATGATATTGTTTTTGTTCAGTTCCGTCATCTTGCTGAATAATAGGAAGAAGATAGGGACTGGCGGAATTTATTTGTGCGTATCGGTCGATTATTTCTTGCGCCTCTTTTACCCATTCCACCGTCAGATATTGGTTAGTCTTCTTGCGGCTATAAGCCAACATTTTATTTTTCAAGTCCTTCTTCCGCAGATAGGCGATGTCGACGAACGGCATTCCTCGCATATAGAAACTGAACATAAACACGTCACGGGCAAAGGCTATAGACGTACCTTCGGGCAATTGCAGCGTGGCTATGGCTCTCATCTCTTTTTCGCTGATGGCTCGTTTGGTGGTTTTGACGTATGACAGACGCACATGCCTGAACAGATTGCTGTCTATCCTCACTCCTTCATCGGTTGCCTTATATAATAAGGTGCATAGTGTACGCAGATAGCAGCTTATACTGTTCTGCTTCAACCTTCTGTATTTTAGCCATGCCTCATAGCACTCCATCATGTCTGGAGTAAGTTCGTCAAAGGTCAAGTCCTTGCCTTCACGAAACTCTTTGAACCGCCGATAGGCATTAGTGTATGTCATGGCTGTCCCTTGCCGTTTCATCTGCTCTTTCTTCTTCACCTGTTCTTGTAGAAACATAAATACAGTCTTTTGGGTCTTGGTTTTATTGAATGCATCGCACAGTTCATTTATAGTGACATTCTTATGCTGGTTTCCCATTTCCACGATAATGCTGTCCCATTGCTTCAACTCCCAATTTATTTGGATCTGCATCTTTTCTAATTCTGCTTTTCGTTCGCTGTTTAGCGGAATCTGCACTTCGCCTGTCTTTTCGTCCCATTCACATGGGTATACATGATACCCAGTACTTATCCACTTCACTTTTCGCTTGTGTATCACCTGATAATATAACGTTCCCTCTGTTTCGGGTACTGACGACGGACGGAATTTCAATTTTATTGTTGCCATTAAATGTTTGTTTTTACGGGTTATTACTACCTATAAATAAGGTCTTGTCCTAACTATATTGTCGGAACAAGACCTTATTTATGTTTTCCGAGTGACAGCACAGTTTCGCAAGCCCAAACGTTTTTTATTCCATTTACGACCAGATGTATTCTCAATGCGCAGTTTGTGGGTCTCACTGGTTTTTATTCTGTTCGTCACCGTATCTGTTTTCCGGGTTGTGACTACAGATACTTATAAAAAAGCGAAAGAGCCAAGTGAAAAATATCACTCAGCTCTTTCGCTATATTGTCCGTTGTCGTTTATGTCATAGTACTTACTACATATCCAACTTTTTTGTAAGTCCTTCTACTCCGTAGTAGTCAAGCACATAGATAGGAAATGCGCTCAACACTGCCACCTTCGGACATTTGTGGTTGATGTACTTTGTGTATTGGTTCTCAAATATAGTACTTTGTGCCTCGATATTCTGGGGCATTGAGTAAGAGTCATTTACCAAATAGTTCATCTTGAACACATGGGCTTTTATTAACGTCTTCCACACTTCTTCATTGTAGTGATTTATATTGTTCAGCTGTGGGTTGTTGTCACTTGCCGAAAGCGGTTTATAGTGTGGTTCTTGCAAACATTCGTCCAGTGTTTCACATTCTTCTTTATAAGGACATTTCATCGCATCAAGGCTTTTACCTCGTTTGCATTTTGCGGTGGAGTTTTGAAAGGAATCCATATCCTTATAGTGTCGGATGGCTTCTACCATGGGATAACTGATATACAACATTCCGTTCTCGGTCTCATTGTCGAAGAATTGGAGCATTTCCTTGATCTTAGAGTCATCCGCCATAGTCGAATGTCCGTCATAGTCGAAAAACAGATAGATGTATGCGAAACTGTCACGATTGTAGTCTTTCAAGATTTCAGCGTTTTTGGGGCTACGCTCTTTCAGAATACTGACTATATCAATGGCAAAATCGTCATCTTTCAGCTGTCGGTAGAGTTGATATATCTCCGCATCGTAGACGCATTTGATAGCTATCCTTTCGCCAAGAAAGTTCTTCTCAAGTTTATCCACGTATTTCGGCTCAGCACTGTTGCCCTCATATACAAATAGTTGTAACTCCTTATTCAACATAGAAACCTCCTGCATTGTAAATCTTTTCTATATTATGCACCTCACGTAGTTCTTTCTCGGTACATTTATGCAATGGAAGTATCTTTTTGTTGTTCATCAGATAGTAACAGTCAGGGCGCATCAAGTCATTGCTCATGATTGAGGTGTTATGTGTAGTCAACACAAACTGTATGCCTGTTTCTTTCAATTTCTTGACTACCAATCGAGAGAGTTTATGATGATAGAAAGCGTCAAATTCGTCAATAAAGACAAATGACACTTCTTTTTTCTGTATCTGCAAATACCAGCAATAAAAGAGCAAAACTGAACTTGTTCCCGTTGACATGATTTCACGGAACAGTACCTTGTTTGCTCCAAAATCAAAGGCGATATCTTTCTCTCCCATAACATCAACTATCGCAAGTTTACACTCCACGTTAGCCTCGTTTAGGAAATTCTCGAAATCTTGTACCTTACCTTGTTGGATAATGTCATTGATCAGCGTTCCTTTCTTCGATTCCAGTCCTATATAGGTTCTGTCTTCCAATGAACGGAAGAACAACATATGCTCAACAAATGCGAAAAAGCCTTTGAAAGCATTGTTCTCACCATTATCTTCCAACTCTGAGTTGTTCTTCACATATTTCACTACCGACAACTTATTGTCAGTAATGGTTTTATTCAATGTCTCCGTACCTTTCAACTTGGAGAAAAAGATTGTGTTCTCGTTATGTCGATCAAACGAAATCACTTCATTTCCATTGATATAAAGGCATTCAGAAACGATGGTTTTATAATCGGTCTTTACGTAGGTATATCTTACAATAGAATCGGCAATCTGAAATTCATAGTCAAATTCAGCCTCTCTGCTGTCATTGTAAGCATTGGTATAGTGCATATACGGAAATTCCCATCTTGCCTTTTCCGTCAGATGCTCAATGATGTCAAAGACAGCCCATCCCAAATTGGACTTGCCACATCCGTTGTAACCATATATCATGGCATTATTCACAATGCTACCCTTTACACATTCTGGATTGAACGTGTAATTCTTTGCTGTAGAGAGGTCAAACTCAAAATTTCCCTTAAAGCACTTGAAATTTGAAACCTTGAATTTTCTTAGCATAACTACATTCTTTTGTTTGTCTGCAAAGTTACTATTCTTATTTATTATTCCGTAGTTTTACTACGGAATAATAGACGTTACACCGAAAAAACTGTCCATTTACGCCTCTTTCTTGAGTTTTTCGCACTTTTTATTCGGACTTATCCGCTTCGAATGCATTCTCTATGCACGGCTTATAAACCACAAATATCTTTTGGTGCACAAATCTGTTTTGTGTTTAGCACCATATCTATATTCCGAGAAGTGACCATAGTCCACGAGCACCAACGGTTTTTACTATGCCTGGTGGTTTGAAAAGCAATTACTAACTTTACAATGAGAATTTCCGCCACGCCTATGCGAAAGCATGCGTACCAGGGCGGAACTTTTATTTTATATCGTTTTGAACTATTCAAAATTACCATTTCAATATCTGACCAGATATCCTTGCTGAAAGGCAGAGGGCTTGTTATTGGAGATGATACTTATACCAAAGAGCAGTTGGGTATTGGTGTCCGTTGACAGGAGGATGATAAAAAATCGGTGAAAAATTTGTCGGTTAGATAAAAAGGCGTACTTTTGCACCCGCATTCGGGATGTAGCTCAGTCCGGTTAGAGTACGCGTCTGGGGGGCGTGTGGTCGCTGGTTCGAATCCAGTCATCCCGACAAGCACGAAGACAACCTGTGGCACCAGCCGCAGGTTGTCTTTTTTGTTATTGTCATGGCTTAGGCCATGGCTGGAGTGTTTTTCTTACGGCTTTGTTTTTCGTTCTTCACTCGCCTTGCACTCAATATGCCCCCAAAAGAAAGAGAAAAAAGAGAGGAGGCTATGAAAGAAAAGGAAGAGGCCCTCAAGGAAAAGGACAGGCTTCTCGCCAATGCCATCGAAGGAATGCGCGGCAAGGGATGGACACGGGGGTGATTGCTTCCATCTTGGGGTTGTCTGAAGCAGCAATGGATAGGAACGTGCATTGACTATCTGCCGGCATACAAGCAAACAGCGTGCGATTCACGGGGTTGACCGTCAATCGCACGCTGTTTGTTTTCCCTCCGCCTCTTTGTTTCTCCGGGACAGCCCGTCGTGGAAGTGGCTGCCGGGAGCGGGTTGCAGGCGAAAGCCGTCCGTGGCGCACCCTCCCCTATTCTCCGTCGAAGATGGCAGAGCCAATCCTCACCATCGTGGCCCCTTCGTCCATGGCCAGGCGGTAGTCGTGGCTCATGCCCCAGGAGCGTTGGCAGAAATCGGGGTCGGAGGCAAAGAAGCGCGCCTTCGTTTCCCGGAAAAAGGTGTAGGCGGTGTGGAACTCGCGGCGTATCTGCGCCGTGTCGTCGGTGTTTGAAGCCATGCACATGAGGCCGCACAGCTTCACGTGGGGCATCTGCCGCCACTCTCCGGTCTCAAGCAGCGCGGTACATTCGTCGGGCGTAAGTCCGTACTTGGTTTCCTCCTGTGCCAGGTGCAGTTCGAGCAGGCAGGGGATGGTGCGCTGCACCTTGGCGGCCTGCTTCTCAATTTCGGCGAGCAGCTTGAGGCTGTCCACGGCGTGGATGAGGGAGATGTAGGGCGCGATGTACTTCACCTTGTTGGGCTGCAGGTGGCCGATGAAGTGCCACCGGATGTCCTGCGGCAGGGCGAGGCGTTTGGCCTGCAGCTCCTGCACGCGGCTTTCGCCGAACACGCGTTGCCCCTGGTCGTAGGCTTGCTGTATGGCTTCGACGGGATGGTATTTCGATACGGCAACCAGCTCCACTCCGGGCTTGATGCCGGCTTTGATTTCTTGCAGATGTAACATGGTATTCAGGTGGCCATTGGGGCGGCGGCACGGGCCGCCCGGCTTGTTGTGCTGTTCTGTTTGCGCCTCGGCTTATCTGTTACGCCTCCTCGTATTCGGGGCGTGCGCTCTCGCGCTTGGCCTGCACATAATGGAAGATGTCCATGATGGCAGTTTCGGTGACGGAGGCGATGGTATAGTCCATCATCGAACCCTTCATGCCCTCGTCGAGGCGTTTGATGGCGTCGCGCAGGTCGGCGGCCTGGATGAGGAGGTTCTGCGACGATTTCTTTTCCTTTCCGCTCTTCTCGTCAAGGGTGATGAACACCAGTTTGGCGCGGAAAAAGCGGTCGGCACTGTCGTCGCCCGGTGCCTCGAATATCTCGGCGTAGTGCGCCCGGCGGATGTCGCTCACCTCGAACACGCCCGTCATGAAAGGCGTTATTTCCTCGATGATGCGGCGTTCGGCTTCGGTAAAGTTGAGCGCGTCGACCAGGTAAGGCTCGTTCACTTTCTTCACCAGACCGTTCTCCATGGTCTTTTCATATTTTACCTTACATTCAAACCATTCGTTGTTCATTGCGTTCTATCTGTTATCAGTTATTTGTCCGATGGGGGGATGTTCCCGGCCGCCTGCCGGGCTGCGCGCCACAGGGCTGCGGCGCTCGGCGCGGCTTCGGGCGGCGCGAAGTTATACAATAATTGCGACCTGCCCTTTTCCCTTGGTGAATTTTCCGTAGCCTATGGCGTGGTGGGGACACCCGTGGTAGCAGGCCAGGCAGTGGGTGCAGCGGCCGTTCCACCGGGGCAATGCCGTTTCGCCGTTGAGGCTGATGTTGTGCAGCGGGCAGAGCTTGGCGCAGCGGCCGCAGCCGGTACACAGGGCCGGGTCGGCGCAGAAACGGCGGTCGGTGGTGAGGAAACGGTTGAAGAGGGGGCTGAGCACGTAACTCTTGAGGCCGGGCCACGCACCGGGCACCACGTCGGCCGGCGTGGAGGGCTGGCGGCGGGCTATGCTGCGGGCCACGCGGCGCAGGGTGTCGTCGGCCCGGCGCATCTTGTCGCGTTCGGTTGCGGCAGGGTCGGTGTCGAAGCCCGGCAGGCAGACGTAGGTGTTGCGCATCTGCACGGAGTAGACGGCGTGGAGCGGGTAGCCGCGCTTGCGCAGGGCGCGGCGCAGCAGGCGGTCGGTGCGGCCTATGTCGTCGCCGCAGGTCAGCACGGCGTAAACGTGGGCCGGGACTTGCCGACCCGGACGGGGCAGACGGCTGATGAAACGGCTCACCACGCGGGGCAGCCCCCAGCCGTAAACGGGGAAGACGAAGCCCAGCACACCTCCGGGCTGCAGGCCGCCGTCAGCCGGCGCGCCGGAAACGGAGCCGGCGGAGGTGACGGCGGAGGGGTCGAGCGCGGCCATGTCGGCCACGCGGTCGTGAAGCTCCTGCGCCAGCAGTCGGGCGGCATGGAGCGAGTTGCCGGTTCCGGAGAAGCAACAGATCATTTCAACAGTTTTTTATGGAATACGAAAGCGTCGGCGAACACCTTGGGAGCTTCGGGCACGGGGCGGTCGAAGATGCCGAACATCGTGCTGCCGCTGCCGCTCATGGCGGCGTAGAGCGCGCCCATGTCGTAGAGCGTCTGCTTGATGGCGGCCAGCTGCGGATGGGCGGCAAACACGGAGGGCTCGAAGTCGTTCACCACCGTGTCGCGCCACTCGCAGATGGGGGCTTTCACCAGTTCCTCGAGCGAGGGTCCGCCGGCGCGCGGCACGACGTGGGCATAGGCTTCCTTGGTCGACACGTGAACGTCGGGTTTGACCAGCAGGATGTGCCTGCCCTTGAGGCTGAGCGCGGTGGGCGACAGGCGGTCGCCGATGCCGGTGGCCAGGGCAGGCTTCGCGGTGACGAAGAAGGCGCAGTCGGCCCCGAAGGCGGCCATGCGCCGCTGCATATCGGCGGTGGTGAGGCGCAGGTCGTAGGCTTCGTTGAGGGCGGTCATCATGGCCGCCGCATCGCTGCTGCCGCCGCCCAGCCCGGCACCGGTGGGGATGTGTTTGTAAAGGAATATGTCGAGGGGCGGCAGGCTGAATTCCTGCTGCATGGCGCGGAACACGCGCACCACGAGGTTGTCGTCGGGACTACCGTCAAGGGGTATGCCGCCGAGGCTGAAGCGGTAGGGCGCGTCGGCAGGCGGCAGCTCCTTGAACTCCAGGTTGTCGTAGAGGGGTATGGGGTAGAAAATGGTTTCCAGGTTGTGGTAACCGTCGGGGCGGCGTTCCACGATGCGCAGCCCCACATTGATCTTGCAGTTGGGATATACAATCATAGTCAGTCGTGTGTTTCTGGGAGAGGCCGCCGCGTCAGTACCATTCCCCGCCGTCGTCATCGGTCGTTTCGGCATCGGTCTTCTGGCGGTTCATGCGTTCGAGTTCCTCGGGCGTGTATTCGTCCTCGTAGTGTTGTTCCAGAGGCTCCTCGTCGCCGGGCACGATGCCGCCGGGTGCGGCTCCTTCCTCGCCGGGCGGCGGCAGGAGGGGGTCGAAGTTCGCCTCGTAGAAGTCGCGGTAGTCGTTGTAGCTGAAGCGCACGCCGAGCAGGCCCAGGTTGTCGCGCGAGATGAGCAAGATGCGCGCCCGCGCCAGCAGCGGCTGCAACGGGGCGGCACCGCACACGCGACGGGCGTAGGCCAGCACCTCGTCGAACGAGTGGAAGCCGGCCACGCGGAACTGCGACAGCCCTCCTTCGTCGCGCATCACTTCCATGTCGAAGCCCTTCACGACGAATTTGGTGAAGTTGAAGTGGGCCATTTCGTAGAGCAGGAGTTTGCCGTCAATGCTGTCGGTGGGATAGGCCATGACGAAGAGGAAAGGCGTGTTGCGCTCGGCGGAGAAGGCGTTGGCCCCCTCGGCCTGTGCGGCGAGCGAGTCGGAGGCGGCGGAGCGGCGGTCCCAGAGGGAGCCGATGTCGAAGGTGCCCGTGCCGGGCTTGCGTCCGCTTTCCAGCCCCTTCACGATCATGCCCGCCATGGTGCTCACGTCGCTCTCGGGGAACTGGGTGAGCAGCTCGCGCAGCTCGTCCACCAGCTCCTGCGTCGGGGCGGTGTTGAGGCGGCTCAGGGCGTGAACAAAGATGAACTTGGGCCGGTTCGCGCCTGAGGGGAACTTCTCCGTCGACACGGCGAAGTTGCGCTCCACGATGTCGAAGCGGCGCAGGCGGTAAGCGTCGTAGGTGGCGGCGTAGAGCGAGTCCTCTATTTGCCGTCCGTAGCGGGCCAGGTGTTCGTAGTCCGGCGCGTTGATTTGCCGGGTGAGTTCGTGTTCGGGGAAGAGTTGCGCCATGGTACGCTTGGCCTCTTCGGCCAGCATCGTCTGCCCCGTGCGTGAGTAGAGGAGGAAGAGGTGGTACCACGCCTCGGCCATGCGGTCGAAGTTGTCGTACTGCGTGGTCAGGCGGCGCAGCGTCTGTGCGGCCAGCGGGAAGTCCTCGAGGTCGTCCTTCTCGATGATGCCGGCGTTGTAGAGGCCGTCCTTGATGATTTCGTCCGATGCGGCGCGCGCCTCCTCGCTGAAGGGGATTTGCTTGAGGTAATACTCCCGCGTGTGCGGGTCGTCGGCCAGGGAGTCTGCGGCCTCGGCATCCGCCTGGAGGGAATCTGCCCGGAGCGCATCGGCATCGGCGGCAGCCTGCAGCGAGTCGTCCGCCTCGTAGTCATAGCCCTTCTCGTCGTCCATCTGCACGACCGTGCGGTTGGAGCGTCGCCAGTTGTCCTCGTTCTTCCGTTTCCCCCATTTTTTCTGGAAGTCCTGCTTTCCCTGCATGACGGCCATGGGGTTGTAGAAATACCACGTCTGTTTGTCGCCGGGCAGCTGGTTGACAGGCTTGTTGGTCTGCGGCTTTCGGTTCGTTCCGTTCTGCGCGTCGTTGGCCTCGGCGCGCGCCTGTGCGGCAGAGTCGAGCCGCGCCTCGCGCTCCTCCTTCTCCTTGCGTTTGAGAGCCTCGATCACGCGGTCGATGGCCTCGTTGCGCTCCTTCTCGGAGGTGGTGGCGAGCCATTGCAGGCTGTCCTGCAAGGCCACGGCCTCGGTGAAGGGCACCAGCTTGTCGAGCACGGCGGAGCGTCGGGCCAGTTCTTCGTAGCCCTCGCGTTCCTTGTCGAGCAGTCCGATGGCTTCGGTGTAGCAGCGTTGCGCGTCGGCAAATTTGCGTCGGTCCCAGTAAATGCCGCCCAGGCGGAGCAGGAGCACGCCCTTCTCCACCCCATTGCGCGTGCTCTTGGCGCGTCCGCGCTCGTAGGCGGCAATGGCGGCTGTGGTGTCGGCCATGGCCAGGTGGATGTTTCCCATGGCATAGTACACCTGATCAAGATAGTCCTTGTTGTTCTCCGCGCGCGCCATGCGCTTCAGCTTTTTGAGCATCCGCTGCTGTCCGCCCTTTTGGGAGGCCAGCACCTCGGTCTGGAGGATGCGCGCGTTGAAGGCGAGGTCGAAGGGCGGACTTTTTTGCAGACACTTCTTCAGTGCGCGGTATGCCTGCTGGGGGTGTTGCTGTTGCTGCTCCACCTGCGCCAGGAGGTAGTAGAGGCGAGCCTGCCGGCGGTCGCCCTTGGCGTAGCGCGCGGCGCGTTCGAGGTAGGGCACGGCCTCGTCAAAGCGTTGCTGTGCGAGGAGGAGGTCGGCGGTGGTGGCATCGGCGAGCCTGCCCACGCGGCGGCTCACGCTGTCGCGGCGCAGTCGGCGCAGCGCGTCCTCGGCATCGTAGTACCAGCCGGTGCGGGTGTAGCACCGCGCGAGCCACTGGCGGGCCTCGGCGGCCACGGCGGGTTCGGCGGCGTAGAGGCGCGTGATGTAGGAAAAGGTGGCTGCGGCTTCGAGAAATTCGCCTTTCTCAAACTGCGCCTCGCCCATGAGGAGCCAGGCGTTTTTGAGGAAGGGGTTGTACTCCTTGCGTTGCAGGTAAGCGCGTGCTTTGGCAGAGCGTTGTTTGCCCTTGGTGTGGAGTGGTTTTTTCTGTATGGAGTGCAGGGCAATGGCCTTCTGGCATTTGGTGATGGCCGTCTCGAAGTTGGCCTTGCCCGTTTCGCGCGACTTCTCGTTGGCCACGAGGAACACGGGGAGCTGTTCGGTGTAGTCGTCCTTGTGGGCTTCGAGCTTGGCTTTTTCACCGTCGATGAAAGCCTGCTGGCCGTTGTAGAAGGTGTTGTAGCGGGCGGTGAAGGCGTGCCAGCGTCGTGCCCCCGCAGTGTTCTTGCGGGTGGAACAGGCGGCGGTGAGCAGCGTCAGGAGCAGCAGTGCCGCGAGGGGCCATATCGAATTGCGGAGCTTGATGGGGAGGAAGTCTTTTGTGTGGTTAAGGGGAAAAGGTATGATTTGTTGTATATAATAAGGTGCAGGTTATAATAATAAGGTGCAGATTACTGCCGGGAGGGGCGGGCGGCGCTTCAGCCGGGCGTGAGCGGGCGCGGAGCCTTGGCGTGCAGAGCCTTGGCGCGCACGGCCTCAGGCTGTGCCCCTTGTTTTTCTTAAACTATGCAGCAGGCTTTTTATTGCCTTGACCGGAAAATAAATGCCGATGCTGCAAAGGATGATGGTGGCGCCGCAGGGCACGTCGAGCCACCAGCTGATGCAGAGCCCGGTGACGGCGGCGAGGAAGGCGATGAGGGCGGAGGCCCATACCAGACTGTCGTAGCGGCGCACGAAGAGGGCGGCGGTGAGCTGGGGCACGCTGAGCAGGGAAACGACCATGACGATGCCCACCAAGTGGAGGCAGGCCACGATGGTGAGGGCGGTGAGCAGGGTGAAGAGGGTTTCGACGATGCGCACGGGCAGACCCTGGGTGAGGGCGAAGTCGCGGTCGCAGGCTATGGAGCAGATGGTGCTGCGCAACAGGAGATAGAAGAGGGTGACGACGGCGCAGAGCACGCCGATGGCGCGGAGGGAGGCGGCATCGATGCTGAGGATGTCGCCGAAGAGGTAGGAAGGGAGGTCGGTCATGAAGCCGGGGGTGAGCCAGGCGAAGAGTATGCCCAGTGCCATGCCGCAGGTCCAGAGCATGGCGACGGCGGCATCCTCGCGGACGTTGCGCCGACGCGAGAGGTACTGGAGGATAAAGCCGGTGGCCACGGCGAAACCGGCTGCGCCCCACAGGGGGGGAAAGCCCATCCAGGCTCCGAGACCCACGCCGCCGAGGGAGGCGTGCGCCATGCCGCCGCCCACGATGACGAGGCGGCGCGTGACGACGTAAGTGCCTACCACCGCACAGAGCACGGAGGCAAGCAGTGCGCCGAGCAGCGCGTTTTGGAAAAAGGCGTATTCGAAAGGCATGGGCTTGGGGATAGGGGGCTATAGGGAGCTATAGATTGCTATAGATAACTATAGATAACTATAGATAACTATAGAAAGCTATAAAAAGCTATAGAAAGCTCCTGGAAATCATCAATCGCGGCTGCGCATTTCGCCGACAATCAGCAGCACCTGGTCCTTGAGCTCGTCGGGCAGGCTGATGCCGCGCAGCTGGAGCGAGCGAACCCAGGCGGGCACCTCGTCCTCGCGCATGGTGGTGAGCACTTCCTCGAACTGCTCCACCTCGTGGGGGCGGTAAGCGTCGGAGGGCCGACCCCGGAAAGCGTCCAGCTCCTCGTCGTCGAAGTACTCCACCTCGCGGCTGACAGCCGCCAGCAGACTTTCGCGCTCGCACGTTTCGTGCTGGCCGCAACAGCCTTCGGGCCGTTGCCGGGGGGCGGCGCTGTCAGTTCCTCCGGCATCACTCCGGGCAGAGCCGGCGGCTCCGCCGGAATTCCGGGGGGCGGCCTTGCGGCGGCCTGCCCGGCCAGCTGCATAGGCCAACAGGCTAAGCAGCAGGAGCGCGAGGAGGGACAAGAGGAGGATGACGAGCGTGGTGGTCATGACGGGGTGTGGCGGAAAGGGGTCAGAGGTTTTCGATGCGTTTCCAGAAGGAAGGGTAGCTTTTGCTCACCACCGAGGGGTCGGCGATGCTCAGTCCGGGACACAGCATGGCGGCCGGAGCGAAGGACATGGCCATGCGGTGGTCCTTGTAGGTGGCAATGGGCCGTCCGTCCCATCGTGGCGTGCCTTCGGGGAAACTGTCCATGAACAGCTCGCTGTCGCCGGCCATGCCGAGGGTGAGTCCGAACTTCTCCAGTTCGGCGCGCAGTGCCTCCATGCGGTCGGTCTCCTTGATGCGCAGGGACTGCAGCCCCGTGAAGCGGAAGGGGCGGCGCAGCATGGCGCAGGTCACCACGAGCGTCTGCGCCAGGTCCGGGCATCCCATGAGGTCGGCGCAGAAGGGGGAGGCTGCCACGTCGGCCGGCACACCGCACTTGGTGAGCACCACTTCATGGTGGTCATCGTCGAACGTCGTGGCCACGCCGAGGGGGCGGAACAGCTGCTGCACTGCGGCGTCGCCCTGCAGGCTGACGCGGCAGAGTCTTCGCAGCGTGACGCGGGCCTCGGGGTCGGGGCTGAGCGCCACCATCTCGTACCAGTAGGACGCCGCGCTCCAGTCGCCCTCCACCTCGAACACCGTGCTGCCGGCATAACCGCCCGGCTCCACGCGCAGCATGTCGGCGGACAGCCACTGCGCCCGGGCACCCGTGCGCTGCATCATGGCCAGCGTCATGTCGATGTAGGGGCGCGAGACGACGGGGCCGCGCAGCTGCAGGGTGAGTCCCTGCCGCATGAAGGGTGCCACCATGAGGATGGCGGAAATGTACTGCGAACTGACGTCGGAGGCGATGGTGAGCATGCCGCCGTCGAGGTGGCCGCCGCGCACGCGCAGGGGCGGAAAGCCCTCGCGATCCACATAGCTGATATCGGCTCCCACGGCGCGCAGAGCCTCCACCAGTGGTGCGATGGGGCGCTGGCGCATACGCTCGGTGCCGGTGATGACGTGCTCCTCGCCGTTGCACACGGAGAAGTAGGCCGTCAGGAAACGCATGGCCGTGCCGGCGGCCATCACGTCGATGACCGGCTCGCGCCGGGTCAGCGCGCGCCACATGACATAGGTGTCGTCGCACGTGGCCAAGTTCTCCACGCCCGAATTGGCGTTGCTCAGCGCACAGATCACCATGGCGCGGTTGCTGATGCTCTTCGATGCGGGCAACAGCTCGCTGCACGCCAGGCGCGGCGGAAAGGTGGGGGTATGGTTCATGGGTATGCCTTGTATGTTGACATAGGAGGCAAAGACGGTGTTTGCCGCATTTTATGTGGGCAAAAATACGTTTTTCCGACAAAAACGGGGAAGGGGCACAGCCGCTAATTCAAGGAAACGGCACGATTTTTCACGAAAAATGCAAAAAACCGGCCGGAAAATTTGCCGGGAACGCGGAATGTCGTACTTTTGCATCCGCATTCGGGATGTAGCTCAGTCCGGTTAGAGTACGCGTCTGGGGGGCGTGTGGTCGCTGGTTCGAATCCAGTCATCCCGACAGCAACGGCAACTTGCGGCAGCCGCCGCCGGTTGCCGTTTTTTCTTTCAGGCTATAGAGGGCTATAGAAGGCGATAGATTGCGATAGATTGCTATAGATTACTATAGATTTCTATAGAACACTATAGATTTCTATATTCGGGCCTCAGGCGGCGCACGGCGGGGCCGCCACAAGGCAAGCACAAGTCCTGGACTTAAAAAAACTAATCCTGGACTTGAAAAAACTAATCCGGGACTTGTTGTACCACACACCGCCACACCTTACACCCAAGAGCAGAGAGCCGAAGAGACTTAAAATACATTTGAAAAAAGTTAAACGCTGTCAAAAACCGCCTCGGAAAGGGAGAAATAAATTTTGATGAAAAAAAATTTATTTTTTCTCTTGGTTGAATAGCAACAAGCATTTACCTTTGCCGCACATAAAAGCCTTGGCTCAAAGGCGGAAGAGACGAGCCGGAAACCGTACTCACGGACAGCTCCGGCACAGGATAACCGCTCCGACGCTTACACAAAGCCTTGGCAACCTGACAACGGGCAAAGAAGGAAACAGCCCACAACCGCTTCCGGAGCCCGACAGCCGACCCCGACACAACCAACGGGCTATGGCTGAACCTCACTACAGGCCGGAAGAACTCCCGACCATTTACCACGATGAGAACGGCAGCAATGCCGCCACGACCCTTCATGCTGCTCCGCCCACAACGGACAGACACCGGCAAGACTTAAAGCCGGTGAACACCTCCAAGCACCCCGAAAGGGGAATACGTAGCACGACGCACCATACTTTAAAGACAACCAAACACCACAGGCAAAAGCCCGACGGCGCAAAGGACGGAACTACCCTCCTACTATCCTTACCCTTTCCCGAAACTCACCAGAGGCACAAGGCCACCGGCCTTGACCCGACGACGCACCACCTGACGACCAAGGACCCCCCCTCCCCCGGCCTCACGGCCTACGGTACCGCCGCACCCAAGAAGCCTTGCCTGCAGAAAAACACATTCCCGAAGCTATGGAAAACACTGGTTTCATCATCATTCCACGACAACTTTTCAACTCCAACCTCTGGCAGGAGGAACAAAGCTACAACACGCAGTCGGCATGGCTCGACCTGCTGACCCATGCCCATTACGGCAACAAGCCGGGATATATGCGCGTGGGGCAGAAACGTGTGCCCGTAGGGCGCGGACAGCTGGCCTTCTCGCTGCGCTACCTGGCGCAACGCTGGGGCTGGACGCTGAGCCGCGTGAGGAGGATGCTGCAACGGCTCGAAAAGGACGGCGAGATCGTGCTGACGACAACCTCACGCTACACACTGCTCACTTTCACCGACTATGCACAACGATACCAGCTGCTCGCCGACGCTCCCGGCGAACAGCCCGAGACACAACGCAGAAGACGAACCGCACCACCCCCGGGGGACACACCGGAAAGCACAAAGCGGCACACCGGAACGGCACAAGGCACGAACACGCCGAAACGCCTGGAAACCAGGCTGGAACAGCCTGCCACGAACAACCCCGGAAACACACACCATGACACACCCGACGACACACCAGTCGGCACAAAGAAGAACTATAAGGTAAAAGAAAGAAAATTTTCTAAAGAAAAAAAATTTTCCTCTTCGAGGAAAAAGGAGCGCGAAGCGGACGAAAAGAAAAGGAATTTCTCTTTTCTGATGTTCTGGAAAGCTCCCACAGCGGAACGCGTGGCGGAGTACTGCCGCGAAGCCGGACTCACCAGGGTCCGGCCACAGCACTTCGTCAGCTACTACCAGGCCCGGGGGTGGCACATGGGACAATGGCCCATGCGCAGCTGGAAAGCAGCCGCAAGGCTGTGGAACGAACGCGAAGCTTCCTACGGAAACCCATACGAAGAACACCATCAAACCCATAACCATCAAACCCATAACCATGAACACGATTTCTACCCTGTTCCCCTTGGAGGAGGGAACGAACAGGCAGCCATCCTCCGCACCGCAACGGCTGCCGCTCAAAGTGTACAGCGAAGCTCAGTACTCCGCACTTGGCGCCTCGCCGGCCTGGCGCGCTAAGAACCCGGACTTCGCCACGATGTGCCAACACTACGGACAGCACAACTGGCCGTACTTCCTGACGCACCCGCAGAAGGCGTACGAGTGGCCATGCCCTCGCATCGGCGTCATCGACTGGCTCTACGGCGAGGGGTGTGCGGCGGCATGGGTGACGGCGCAGCTGAACTGCATCTTCATCCTGGACCGAAGGAAAACGGACGACATCATCGCACAGCAGGCCGTGAACTTCGCACACCTCATGGTGGGCTTCGCTTCGATGATGAAACTCACCGAGATCATCCTCTTCCTGGCCCGCTACCAGACGGGACACTACCAGAACGAGTATGCCCACATCGACGTGATGAAACTCGGAAAGGTGTACCACCACTATTTCCTACCCGAAAGGAACAGGGAACTGGCGAAAATGGTGGAACAGGCCGAACGGAAACTGGCGGAGGAGGAGCTGGAAAGGGAAAGGCGGAAATGCCCCGGACGGCACACGCTGACGCTGGAGGAGTGGCGGAGCACCACACCGACCACACCCTTCGGCCTGGAACTGGAAATCCGCACGCCGCCCGGATCGACGCTGGAAGCACGCATCTGCGCTTTCCTCGGACTGAAGCTGCCGCTCACGAAACGCCGCGTCATCGTGGACATCACGCGCCAACAGCTGGACATGCTCTGCGAATGGGGCTCACAACGGGCCATCAAGATGCTCGACAGCTGGCCCATTCACAAGAACCCGGAAACGGCTCCGGAAACCGTTCCGGAACCTGCCCCGGAGCCTGAAGCTGCTGCGGAAGCGGAAAGGGCTGCGGGACCTGAAGCAGTTCAGGAAGCGGAAGCAGGAACGGCTCTTGAGGCGGAAACGGCTCTTGAGGCGGAAACGGACAGGCAGCCTTGACCGCACGCCCTCCTGACGGCGCGGCGCAGGCCGGGCAGCGCATATAATATATATATATATGTCCGCCGCCCGGTGCTCATCGTTCTTTGCCCCTTGGTCTTTGTCCCCTTGTTATTTGCCCCTTGTTCTTTGTCCTATTTCCTTTGTTCATTTTCCTTTGTTCATTTTCCATTGTTCATTTTCCATTATCCATGACCTCCACCTTCCCCCGTCAGCGTTCGCACACCTGGCGCCGCACCGTACAGTCGATGATGGCCCGGCGTGCCCGCGAGATAGCCGGGCGATACTACGAACCCGGCAACCAGGCGCGCTGCTACAAACGCGTGTGGCTGCGCCACGCCTTGCCCGAACTGGGCATCAATTACCGGACTTTCCTGAACTACGTGAAAAGCCCCCTGCCACCCGGCTTGTCACCGGAAGCTCCTCCTTCACCACCTCTCTCCCCCGACGACGGCTGATGGTCTATCAGCCGTCGTCGGGGGTTTATGGACCGGGGAAGGGAGCGATGGGGTTAGAGCTTTCTATAGTTATCTATAGCTATCTATAGTTATCTATAGCTATCTATAGCTTTCTATAGCCATCTATAGCTTTCTATAGCCATCTATCGCTTCGCCTCAAAAAACCTTCACGAACTGTGCAAGTCAACGACACTTTTTTTGCAAGCACCGCAGAATCGCGGTAAATTTGCATCAGTAAAACAGAAGAAAAACATCCTCGCGAGGTGCATGCCCTTTCTGTCATTTACCACACCAAAAAACACCTTTATTCATTAACCCTTTCAAACTTACATTACCATGATCCAGTTTATCATCCGTTCGTTAAAGAACCCTCACACCGGCGAGTTGAAACTCTATCCCCAAATCGCTCCCACCACCCCCGTGCTGCGCCATGAGCTGATCAACGAAATCGAAAAATCCACCGTGCTGGCCTCCGCCGACATCAAGGCGTGCCTCGACGCGCTGGAACAGAAAATCGTGGACCATCTCGTGCAAGGACAGACCGTGCGCCTGGGCGACCTCGGCTCCTTCCGCCCCACCCTCACGGCCGACGGCACCGCCGACCTCGAGAAATGCAACGCCTCGCTCATCAAACGCGTGCGCTGCCGCTTCACGCCCAGCGGATCGATGTCGCTGAAACTGTCCAGACGGGCCGTCAACTTCCAGCCTTACAAATTCATCGGCACTGCCGATTGACCATCGGGCGCGCGGGGGACTGAGGCTCCCGCGCGCCTCTTTTTTTCATACACACCACCTACCCGGAAAACACGATTACCATGATTTACGACAAAGAAAACGCTTCCATGATCTCGGCCCTGCTGATGCTCACCAGCGGCGTGGCCATGTGTGCCGCCGGCTTCATCGTGGCACCCGTGGGGGAAATATCCGACTCCGTGCTCTGGTATCTCGGACAGACCCTGATGTACGCCGGCTCCGTGTTCGGAGTGACGGTCTACGTGCAGTCGAAATTCAACGAGAAAAACGGCACCCGGAAGAGCTGAAACTCCTCCACTCCCCCCTTCCTTACCCCTTCATTTCTTAAACTCCTGAAAAACTCCCCATCATGCGTACCATCAACGAAATCATCATCCACTGCGCCGCCACCCCCGAAGGCCGCGCGTTCACCACCGACGACATCCGCCGCTGGCACAAGGCCCAGGGCTTCCGCGACGTGGGCTACCACTACGTAATCCACCTGGACGGCTCCGTACACCCGGGCCGCCCGCTCGAAGAGACCGGGGCACACTGCAAGGGCCACAACTCGCACAGCATCGGCATCTGCTACATCGGCGGAGTGGCCGCCGACGGCCGCACGCCCAAGGACACTCGCACCCCCTCGCAACGCATCGCCCTCGAAGCGCTCGTACTCCTGCTACGCCTCCGTTTCCCCCGCGCCACGGTCCACGGCCACTGCGAATTTGCCGCCAAAGCCTGCCCCTCGTTCGACGTGAAAGCGGAGTTCTGACCCCCTCCGCCACACCCGCCCCGCCACCCCCTACGGCTCCAACCTTGTTAGCACAAGTTAACATATATAAAGCCAAGCATACCTAAAGGCACAACAGGCATTGCAAAGCACACAAACAACAACTCACTTCGCATTTTAATAGTCCCTAT
This sequence comes from uncultured bacterium, assembly GCA_945867195.1. Classification (GTDB taxonomy): domain Bacteria; phylum Bacteroidota; class Bacteroidia; order Bacteroidales; family Bacteroidaceae; genus Alloprevotella. The sequence goes on from CAMBHR010000035.1 coordinate 18,681, forward strand.
CATTTAGCAAAAAGTAAAGACCGCTCCGTTGTGATAACGTGGCGGTCTTTTTCTTGCTTGACCACTTCACCCCACCAAAAGTCCAAAAATCCACCCAAATCCGCCAAATTCCTATACTATATATAAAGGGGTACGGTTGAAACGACTCCCTTGAACGTAGGGTGTGATTACATGTCATACCCTTTTGTTCTAAAAAGCATTTTTGTGTAATTTACAATGCTACGTTTTACTGTTTTTTTACTTGATAAACGCAGTTTTTCTATTGTTTGTGCTGTATTTCGAGTAAAAATCGCTATTTTGCGGTGTAAAATATGATACTAATATCAAAAATAGCACTCTAATATGATATTTGAACGTAAGAAATATTTGGATGAACTTATCGCAGGACGTGGAAACGGTCTTGTGAAGATTATTACAGGTGTCAGACGATGTGGAAAGTCTTTCCTGCTGTTTGATATCTGGCATAACTGGCTGTTGGAACATGGGGTGACTGATAGTCACATCATCGAAATACAACTTGATGATTTCCGAAACAGACGGTTGAGGAAGCCTGATACCTTGCTCGACTATATAGATTCAAAGGTTGTGGATGATGGCAAACCTTATTATATAGTCTTGGACGAGGTACAGTTGGTAGAAGAATTTGTGGAGGTTATTCTTAGCTTGACACACATGAGGAATGTAGATGTGTATGTGTCAGGCTCAAACTCTCGCTTCCTATCAAGTGATGTTGTGACTGAGTTCCGAGGTAGAGGTGACGAGATACGCATATGGCCTCTCACCTTTGACGAATACTTTAGTGGTATTGGTGGAGATATACGCAAAGCTTGGTTGGATTACTATACTTTTGGAGGACTGCCACAGGTGGCTTTGCTTGAAACGGAAGAAAAGAAAACAGACTATTTGCGTGGTCTGTATGAAACTACCTATCTGCGTGACGTAATTGAGCGCAACCATCTGCGTAATCCAGAAGGAATGAAGGAATTGGTGCGTGTAATAGCCTCGGGCATTGGTTCGTCAACCAATCCAACGAGAATAGCCAATACCTTTCAATCTTCACAAGGGGTAACCATAAAAAGAGACACTATAAAACAATACATTGACTATCTGAAAGACTCTTTCTTGATTGAAGAAGCCTTACGCTATGATGTGAAAGGCAGAAAATATATTGGTACCGAGACGAAATACTACTTCGCAGACATCGGCATACGTGCTGCCATTCTCAACTATCGCCAACAAGAAGAAACGCACATTATGGAAAACATTATCTATAATGAGCTTCGCAGTCGAGGATATAATGTGGACGTAGGATTGGTTGAACTTGGTGGCAAGGATGAGAACGGTAAGTTTGTCAGAAAACAGTTGGAGGTAGACTTTGTGGTGAACCGCCCTCCATACAGAGTGTATATCCAGTCAGCCTTTCACATGCCTACGCCAGAAAAGGAACAGCAAGAGCGACGTCCTTTATTGTCAATCAATGACCACTTCCGTAAGATTGTCATTGTAGGTGATGATATCCACCGCAAGGAAGACGAACTCGGAGTATTGACTGTCGGACTCTTGGATTTCTTGACAGACAAGAAAATACTTGAACAGGGTTAAACGCAATCGGATAAAAACATATTCTTTTAAGGAAGAAGAACTTATACCTCAATGAAAGTTGGAAGGGGTTTCTCTTTCCTGCACTTCTATCTTGAAAGTATAGTTTCACGCCGGCAGGCCGAAAAGGCGGCAGGTGGTGGCGTGGAGGCGGAGGGCCACCTCGTCGGCGGACAGCCCGTAGACCTCGGCCAGCTTCGCGATGACCAGGGGGATGTAGGCCGGCTCGTTGCGACGGCCACGGTGGGGCGTGGGGGCGAGGTAGGGGGCATCGGTCTCCACCACCAGGCGGTCGAGGGGCACTTCGGCTCGCAGGATGTCAGGAAGGGCGGACTTCTTGAAGGTGAGCACACCGCCTATGCCCAGCACGAAGCCGGGGAAGAGGGTGAGCAGCTCGGCGGCCTCGGCGGCGGTGCCGCCGAAACAATGGAACACGCCGGTGAGGCAGGCAGCCCAGGGCCGAAGGGTTTCGACCACTTCGCGGTGGGCCGAACGGGTGTGGACGACCAGGGGCAGACGGTGTTCGGCGGCCCAGCCGGCCTGACGGCGGAACACTTCCATCTGTTCCTCGCGCCGCGAACTGTCCCAGTAGAGGTCCACGCCCACCTCGCCCACGGCAATGAAGGGGTGGCCGGGCTGCCTGAGGCGTTGCTCCATGGAGCGGAGCAGGGGCTCGGGGTCGGGGGGGAGTTCGGTGGGGTGAAGCCCTATCATGGGCAGACAGAGCCCGGGGTAACGGGTGCAGAGCTGGAGCATGGGCGTGATGGAGGCTTCGTCGATGTTGGGCAGCAAGAGGTGGGTGGCACCGGCCCGGACGGCGCGCCCGACCACGTCGTCGAGGTCGTCACGGAACTCCTCGGTGTAGATGTGGGTATGGGTGTCGATGAAACGCATGATGAGTGGGCTATCGGTCGCGTCCGAGCAGCGAGCAGGCGTACTGCCAGAGGGGCTGCCACCGGGCTTGGGGAACGGTGAGCGTTTCGAGTTCGCGGCGTGCCTCGCCGTAGAAGCGGTCGATGGCCTGGAGGGTGAGGGCGGGTATGCCGAGACGGTCGTAGAGGGCGGTGACGGCGGCAATTTTTTCCTGCGGGTCCATGGCGTTGTCGGCCAGGATGCGGAGCAGGCGTTCCTTGTCGGCGGCATCGGCGCGGTTCAGGGCGTTGATGAGCAGGAAGGTCTTTTTGCCGCAGAGGATGTCGCCGCCGATTTTCTTGCCGAAGACGGCAGGGTCGCCGTACACGTCGAGATAGTCGTCCTGCAGCTGGAAGGCGAGTCCGAGCTTTTCGCCGAAACGGTAAAGGGCATCGGCGTCGGCATCGGAGGCCTGGCCGATGAGGGCACCGGTCTTGACGGCGCAGGCCAGGAGAACGGAGGTCTTGAGGCGTATCATTTCCAAATACTCGGCCTCGGTCACATCGGTGCGCGTTTCAAAGTTGACATCGTACTGCTGCCCCTCGCAGATTTCCTGTGCCGAACGGGCAAAGAGCTGCAGGACGTCGGCCTGGCGGGCGCAGGGGCAGTCCATGATGTGGCGGAAAGCCATGATGAGCATGGTGTCGCCGGAGAGGACGGCGGTGTTGTCGTTCCAGCGTTTGTGGACGGTGGGCTTTCCCCGGCGCATATCGGCGCGGTCCATGAGGTCGTCGTGCAGGAGGGTGTGGTTGTGGTAGGTTTCGATGCCCACTGCGGCAGGCATGGCCTGTTCGGGGCGGTCGGTGAAGAGGGCGCAGCCCATGAGCACCAGGGTGGGACGCAGCCGTTTGCCTCCCATGGAGAGTACGTATTCGATGGGTTCGTACAGCCCTTCGGGTTTCGGGGGATAGGGCACGTTGCGGAGCGCGTCCTCTATGCTTTTCAGAAACATGATGGATGGGGATTTTGGGGTGTCAGGAACGGGTGCGAGCTTCGAACTGCTGCATGAGCCATGCCTTTTGCTGGCTGATGGTGAGTTCGGAGTTGTCGAGCAGGAGTGCGTCGGGTGCCTGGCGTAGGGGTGCGACGGCGCGGTGGGAGTCGATGTAGTCGCGTTCCTCCACGTTTTTGAGTATTTCGTCGAAGGTCACTTGCCGGCCTTGGGCGGTGAGCTCGTCGTAGCGGCGCTGGGCGCGTACGCGGGCCGATGCGGTGACGAATATTTTCAGCTCGGCCTGCGGGAATACCACGGTGCCTATGTCGCGCCCATCCATGACGATGCCCTTCTCGCGCCCCATTTCCTGCTGCTGCAGGGTCATGGCTTGGCGCACGAAGGGCAGGGCGGCGATGGGGCTGACGTGCGAGCTGACTTCCAGGCCGCGTATTTCGGTTTCCACGGTTTCGCCGTTGAGGCGTACCAGGGGGAGGTTGGTGGCGGGGTCGAGCACGAAGCTCACCTTGACCTGGGGCATCAGGGCTTCCAGACGATCGGCTTCGACGCTGCCGTCGGGACGGAACAGGCCTTTGCGCAGGGCAAAGAGGGTGACGGCGCGGTACATGGCGCCGGTGTCGACGTAGACGTAGCCCACTTCGCGGGCCAGGTCCTTGGCCATGGTGCTCTTGCCGCAGGAAGAATGGCCGTCAATGGCGACGATGATTTTTTTCATATAGGATGTAATTTACTGATTTCCAGGTGTTTCCTTTTTTCACCAACGGAAATCCGACAATAAAACGGTTCGTGAAGGGAGCGTGACGCTTCATAACTTGTAGCCTGCGCTGAACATGAGCGAGGAGGCCGCCTGATGGTACCGGGCGTAGGTAACGCCGAAGTTGAACTTGCTGAGGCTGAGGCTGCCACCTGCCGAGAAGCCCGCGAGATGGGAGGAGCCGGCGGCTTTCAGCTCGTAGGCGCGGCGGAAGTTGTAGCCCACGGAGAGGGTGACGTTGTCCGTGGGCAGGATGTCCAGGCCGAGCACGAAGTGGTTCAGTGCCTTGCGGCTGAAGCCGGGCTTTTCAGCGTCGTCCTCGGGCAGGGCGTAGTAGCTGTCCTTCCAGCGGGTGATGTCCACCAGGGTGGCGTGGATGCGTGCGGGGAGGTGTGCCATTCCCTTGGAAAAGCCGATGTCGAAACTGAAGGGGAGGTGCGTGCGCTGGTGGGCTTCGTAGGAGTTGACCTGCGTGCCGATGTTCTGCAAGGCGAGGGCCAGGGAGAGGTCCTGCTCTTCGTCGTAATAGTTCAAGCCCAAGTCGACGCTGAGGGTGACGGCCGAATAGTCTGCCAAATGGGACACCAGGGTCTTGAGCGAGGCTCCGCCAGACCAGCGGTCGGAGAGGAGGTAGCTGTAACCCACGCCCACGGCGATGTCCTTGGCCTTGAAAGTGCCGATGACTTGCCCCGTTTCGTCCGTTTCGTCCATGGTGCCGTAGTCCATGTACTGTGCCCCCACGGCCAGGGTGTGGCGTTCGCCGAAGGCCTTGGCGAAATGCGCCCCCATCCAGGAGGTGCCGGCCAGGTAGGTCATATAATCAAGGTCTAAGGAGAGGTCGCTCACCTCGGCGTAACGGGCGGGGTTGCTCCAGCCGATGGCGGCATTGTCCTCCAGGAGGGAGATGTTTCGGCCGCCCAACGCTGCCACATGGGACGAGGCGGGGAGGTTCAACACGTTGAACGAAGAGGTCTGCTCCTGGGCTTGCAGGTGAAAAACGGACAACATACACAGCAAGGCCAATAACTTTATTTTCATTTGGCTTTCATTTTTTTGTGGCCAAAGGTAGTATAAAAAATTAGAAATGAACTTACCTTTGCATTTCCAATTAGCGGTGGGAGGCCGTTTGCTTCCGGCGCATCGCCCCACAGGGTGTGCCGCCCGCAACCCGCAAGGGCAGGCGGCGCGCCGTCGTTTTGCCGTGAGCGCGCCCCGGCGGGCGGGGTGTTTTCCCTTGTCACGCATCCGCAGGGCCTGCCCCCAACCCAAGTGTTACCGAAAATGCGTTCGTCCGAATTACTCTCCGAAAAATGGTGCGACCTGGTTTTTGAGAACCGCAATCGTGCATACGGTGCCTACCGTCTGCGTGCGCAGGCCGGCCGGCGTTACCGCCGCGCCCTGGGCGTTGTGGGAGGGTCGTTGGCGTTGATGCTGGCGACCTATGTGGGGGTGGCGGCCTACGTGAGGTACAGGCTGGCGAACGATGTGGCCGACGCGGAGGAGCTGCTCGCCAAACTGCGGCCCACCGACCTGAAGGAGGGCTACAAGGTGAAGTTCCTCGCCACCGCACGGCAGGTGGCACCGAAACGGATGACCCCGGGGGCCAGGCAGCAGGCACCGGAAATCGTGGATGGTATGCCGCCCCTGCATTCCATCGGGACGGACGGCCCCATTGCCTACAACCCGGAGGAGGAGATGATCGTGACACCCATCATTGACACCACCGGACTGCACGACGAATCGCTGCCCGTGGCGAAACAGAAGGTGGTGCCCACCGACCGCATTTCGCAGATGCCCCAGTTTCCCGGCGGGCCGCGCGCCTTCATGCGCTGGCTCGATGAGCACATCCCCTACCCCGCCTCGTGCCTGCAGAAGAAGCAGCAGGGGGTGGTGCTGATGTCGTTCGTGGTGGGGACGGACGGCTACGTGGCCGACCTCGAGGTGAAAGACGCTTTCGACGAAGCGGTGCTCAAAACCATCAGGCAGGCAGCGGAGAAAATGCCCAAATGGCAGCCGGGCACAAACGAATGGGGCGAACCCGCGCCGGTGAAAATCACCGTGCCCGTGGCATTCAAGATTTAGGCAAGGGAAGGGGGCTTTATCTGCCGGCAAGCTGTTACGCACCGGCTTCCAGGCAGGTCCTGGCCAGCTGAAAGCGGCCGCGCATCGACTTTCAAGCCACACATATATATTAAGGAGTGCCCCATACTTGAAAGTCTATTATAGTACAGCAACATCCCCACAACATATTCATTGAACATCCCTATATGGTAAGGATAGAAATTGACGACTCGTCGGGCTTCTGCTTCGGCGTGACAACGGCCATCAGCAAGGCCGAGGAGGAATTGGCGCTTTCGCCCTCGCTCTGCTGCCTGGGCGACATTGTCCACAACGGCAGCGAGTGTGAACGCCTGCGCGAACTGGGCCTGCAGACGATTGACCACGCCGGACTGGCACAACTGCCACGGGGCACGAAGGTGCTGCTCCGGGCCCACGGCGAACCGCCGGCCACCTACGAACTGGCTCATGAAAGGGGCATACAAATCATCGATGCCACCTGCCCCGTGGTGCTGCAGCTGCAAAGGCGCATCAAAAAGCTCTACTCGGAAAACCCGCGTCCGCAAATCGTCATCTACGGCAAACGGGGACACGCCGAGGTGCTGGGACTGGTGGGGCAGACGCAGGGCGAGGCCATCGTGATAGAATGCGTGGAGGAGGCGGCACGGCTCGACTTCTCGCGCTCCATCGCCCTCTTCTCCCAAACCACGAAACCGCTGGAGGGTTTCCGCCAAGTGGTGGACTACATCACGGCGCACATCCGCCAACCGGCCGAATTCCGCTATTTCGACACCATCTGCCGGCAGGTGGCCAACCGCCTGCCCAACGTCAGGGCGTTCGCCGCACGCCACGACGTGGTGCTGTTCGTTTGCGGACTGAAAAGCTCCAACGGGAAAGTGCTATTCGAGGCTTGCCGGAAGGAAAACCCGAAGGCTTACCTCGTCGACACCCCCGACGCCATCCGCCCGGAATGGTTTCGGGAAGCCAGCAGCGTGGGCATCTGCGGAGCGACCTCCACACCCAAATGGCTGATGGAACGGTGCCGCGAAAGGGTCAAGGCATTGTGCCCTTCCTGAAATCCGACGGCGAAATGCCCTCGATGTTCTTGAAATATTTTCCCAGAAAGCTCTGGTTGGGGAAATTCATCTCCTGGGCAATCTCCTTGATGGAAAGCGTGGTGTTCTGCAGCAGTGTCTTGGTCTCGATCATCACCAGCGTGGTAATCCACTGGCCGGCGGTCCTGCCGCTCACCGACTTGACCACCTCCGAGAGATGCTTGGGGGTGAGGCACATCTCGCTGCTGTACCACTCCACGCTGCGCTCACGCTTGAAGTTCTGCGAAACAAGCTGTATGAACCGGTCGAAAATGGCGTAGGCCCGCGTCTGGCGGCTGTTGTTCTCGGGACGCACACGGGTGTCGAGCAGGTTGCATATTTCAAAATAAAAGGCACGGGTGAGCGAAACGACTGCCTCGCGCTGGTAACGCCCATGCTGGTGCTTGAGCCGCCGGCGCAGCAGGTTGTAGCACTCCATGATCCACGTCTGCTCCTCCTCCGAAAGGGGGCACACGGGATTTTCCATCACATGGAGCAGATAGGGCCACATATAGCTGAGGCCCACGATGCAGTCCTGGGCAAACGACCGCGACATGAGCACCGCCGTGCCATGGAAGTCCGCACTCATGGAGACATCCTTGAACACCTGCTCGCCGAAGGAAATGAGCAGGTCGCCCTTACGCATGACGCACTCCCTGTCGTTCAGCATGAAACGGGCCTCGCCCGAGGTGCAGAAGCAGATGAGCAGGAAACCCAGCTGCAGCGGCACCTCGCCGATATAGGCCAGGGCCACGTCGTCAACGACGAGCAAATTCTTGCTCATCGAAAAGGAACAGTCGCCGCAGGCTGTCAGGGCTTCGTCGATGTTCACGAATTTCATGTCGGGATGGGATACGGAGTTCATGGCGTGTGGAACTGTTTAGGGTGCTGTGTGCTGGTGTGCCAACCTGCCGCTTCGTGCAGGGCATACGGCAAAAATGTCCAAAATTTTGGAAACACGGCATCACGCGCGCCGAAAAATCGGGCCGCGTCCAAAAAAAACTTGAAATTTTTTGGCTGATACAAGAATAGTTGTACTTTTGCACTCGCAAATCAGCAAGGTGCCATAGCTCAGTTGGTAGAGCAAAGGACTGAAAATCCTTGTGTCCCCGG
>CAMBHR010000036.1:0-26977 GCA_945867195.1 uncultured bacterium
TGTAAATAAAAATCTGCGCTTTTTCTTTCCATTGCTTTCGCCTTGCACTAACTTTGCGGCTGCAAAAGTAAACAAAATTCCTATACATGATGAACAACCAAGACCTTTTACAGCCGGGCATTGTATTTGACTGCTTCGCTGAAATCAATCGGATTCCCCGTCCTTCCAAACGTGAAGAGAAGATGATCGCTTTCCTGAAAGCCTTCGGAGAGGAACTGGGGCTGCCTACCGTGGTGGACGAAACGGGTAACGTGTGTATCAGCAAACCGGCAACGCCGGGCTATGAAAACCGCAAGACTGTGATACTACAAAGCCACATGGACATGGTTTGCGAGAAGAATAAGGACGTTGACTTTGACTTCGACAATGATGCCATCCAAACTTACATCGACGGGGAATGGCTTTGTGCGAAGGGCACGACGCTCGGGGCGGACGATGGTATCGGCGTGGCCATGCAGATGGCTATCCTGAAATCTGATGACATTGAGCATGGTCCCATCCAGTGCGTGTTTACCCGCGACGAGGAAACGGGACTGACTGGTGCCATGGGAATGAAGGGTGATTTCATGAAGGGGGATTACCTCATCAATCTGGACTCTGAGGACGAAGGACAGATTTTCGTGAGCTGTGCCGGTGGCGTGCGCACCACGGCCACCTATCCTTTCCCTACAGTGGCAATGCCCGAGGGTTATTACACGTTCCGCGTGGGGGTGAAGGGGCTGACGGGCGGCCACTCGGGAGACGACATCAACAAGAAGCGGGGCAATGCCAACAAGATTTTGGTGCGTTTCCTCTGCCAGCTGATGGAAAAGACCGATTTGCGTCTGGTGGATATCCAGAGCGGCGGTTTGCACAATGCCATCCCCCGCGAGGGTTACGCCATCTGCGCCGTACCCTTCAAGGAGAAGGAACAGGTACGCATTGACCTCAATCTTTTTGCAGCTGCCGTGGAGGAGGAATTTTCCGTGACCGAAAAGCAGATTCAATTCACGCTCGACAGCCAGGAACCTGCTGCCCTTTGCCTTGAGCCCGAACGGATGCGCCGGATGCTGCTGTCGCTCCATGCCGTCTACAATGGTGTGTTTGCCATGAGTCAGGACATGGAAAAACTGGTGGAAACCTCTACCAACCTGGCCAGCATCCACGTGGAGGACGACAAGGTGGTTGTCACTACCAGCCAGCGCAGCTGTATCGGCAGTGCCTGTCAGCACATGGCCGGTGTGGTACGTGCCGCTTTTGAGTTGGGTGGGGCGGAAGTGCTTACCAATGAGGGGTATCCCGGATGGAAACTGAACCCGAACAGCGAGATTGTGAAGATAGCCCGCGAAAGTTACCTCAGTCTCTTCGGCAAGGAGCCTCTCATCTTGGCCATCCATGCGGGACTGGAGTGCGGACTGTTCTCCGAGAAATATCCTGGCCTCGACATGGTCAGCTTCGGACCGACCCTGCGCGGTGTCCACTCGCCCGACGAGCGGCTGCTCATCCCCACGGTCCAGATGGTTTGGGATCACTTGCTGGATATCCTGAAGAGGGTGTGAGGCAATTTATAATTTACAATTTATAATTTACAATGAAGGCTACGCCAATGGTGGCGGCAGTTCTGCTTCGTCCTGTATGTCGGTCGTAGACCTAATGTTCGTGCAAGGCGAGTGCAATAAGCTTGCTTAATTTGCCGATCCGCAGCCGAACATATGTAATTATAAGTTGTACATTATAAATCGATGAACGTCGTCAGACCTCATTATTCATTGTTCATTAAACAATTATTCATTACTACCATGTCCCCGATGCGCACCTTTCTTTTCCTTTTGCTTTGTGCGGCTGGGCTGTTCGCTTCGTGCCTGAAGGATGAGGACTATACCCTTTCCCCTTCCGATGTTCTGGCTTTCAGCACGGACACCGTAGCTTTCGACACCATCATCAGCGGAACGCCCACCAGCACGTACAGTTTCACGGTCTACAACCACGCCTCCAAGGCCGTGCGCATACCGCAGGTACGTTTGGCTTCAGGAGCCGCATCGCCCTTCAAGGTCAATGTGGACGGTACGCCTTTGTCCGGTGGCGAGGCTGCGGATTTTGAAATCGCCGCGCACGACAGCATGGTGGTCTGGCTCATGGCCAATGTGCCCGAGGCCGACAGCGACCTCCCCGTCTACGCAGAGGACAAGTTGCTGTTCACCACCGAGGCCGGTGTGGAGCAGGAGGTGGTGCTCACTGCCTCGGGGCAGACGGTCGTCACCCTTACGGGTCACCGTGTGAGTGAACCCACCGTGTTCCGTTCGCCGCGTCCCTACCGCATCATGGACAGCCTCGTCGTGGAAGCCGGCCAGACCTTGGTGCTCGATGCTGGTACACGGCTCTGGTTCCACCCTGGGGCCAGCCTTGTCGTCCACGGCTCGTTGCAGATGATGGGTACGCTCGGCCGCCCCGTCGTGCTGCGTGGCGACCGTATGGGCGATATGTTCACCAACCAGCCCTACGACCGCATCCCCGGTCAGTGGGGAGGCGTGGTGCTGGCCGGTGACTCGTACGACAACTTCTTCAGTTATGCTGACATCCACAGCGGCGCATGGGGCGTGCGCGTAGACTCCTCCGACGTGGCGCGCACCAAATTGGTCATGGAAAATTCCGTTGTCCACAACACCACGGGGCACGGGCTGGACATCCGCATGGCGCAGGTTTATGTGGGAAACAGCCAGCTCTCCAATGCAGGCGGGGACTGCCTGCACGTCCGTGGCGGCGATGTCACATTGGTACATACCACCATCGCCCGTTTCTATGTCTTCACGGGAGGCAAGGGCGTGGCACTCGATTTCGCCAACTACGACGGCTCTATCCGCCTGCCCATCCATTCGCTCCAGCTGGCCAACTGCATCGTGACGGGTTACCAAAACGATGAAATCATGGGCAGCCAGAACAAGGACAACCCGGACGACGCGTTCAACTACGCCTTCTTCAACTGTCTGATCAACACGCCTCCCACCGAGGAGAAGGACCAGCGGCTGGTGGACTGCCTGTGGGACGTGGATGATGGCACCGCCGCTCCCGGCGACACCGTCTACATCCGCGAAAAGAACTTCACCCCTGCGCCCGACCTTGACCGTCTGGTATTCAGTTTTGAGCTTGACGCGCGGTCGAAGGCTGTGGGTACGGCCAATGCGGAAATCACCGCAACCACTTATCCCCTTGACCGCCTGGGGCGTCCGCGCAAGCAAAAGCCCGACATGGGATGCCTGTCCACACGGTGAAGGCAATTTTAAATTTATAATGTTTAATTTATAATGAGGTCTATGACCGACATACAGGACGATGCACCGCCGACTTCATGGCCGCAGGCTTCATTATAAATTTTAAATTATAAATTGTACATTAGTCACGGCGTAGCCCTCATTATACATTATACATTTTACATTATCTCATTAAAATAGATGCCCTCCTCTCCCCAACATCCCGCTAATCGCCGCCGAGGCGCGGCACAGCCGCCCGGCCCTTTTCCCGAAGATTATGCCCATGTGCAACCTCAGGCCGTCGAATTTGAGCAGGCTGTGCTCGGTGCGCTCATGATAGAAAAGGATGCCTATTATCAGGTAAGCGAAATCCTGAAGCCTGAAAGTTTCTACGACCCGCGCCACCGCACCATCTACGAGGCCATAAGGCAACTGAACATGGAGGAAAAGCCGCTCGACATCCTCACAGTCACCGACCAGCTGAGCAAGATCGGGAAACTCGATGAGGTGGGTGGCCCGCCGTATATCGCGCAGCTCAGCGGAATGGTGGCTTCGTCAGCTCATATTGAGTACCACGCGCTCATCATTGCCCAGAAGGCTACGGCACGTGCGCTCATCACCTACACCAGCCACATACAGACCAAGGCGTTCGACCCCACGCAGGATGTTGACGAACTCATGCAGCAGGCTGAAGGGGAACTCTTTGAACTGTCGCAGACCAACCTCAAGAAAGACTACACGCAGATTGACCCCGTCATTCACGAAGCTTACGAAATGCTCCGTAAGGCCGCCGCACGCGCCGACGGCATGAGCGGCATCGCCTCGGGGTTCCACGCGCTGGACAAAATCACGGCGGGATGGCAGAATTCTGACCTCGTCATCCTGGCGGCACGTCCGGCCATGGGCAAGACGGCATTCGCTCTCAGCATGGCCAAGAACATTGCCGTTGACCAGCAGTTGCCCGTTGCGCTCTTCTCGCTCGAAATGTCCAATGTGCAGCTGGTGAACCGCCTCATCGTCAACGTGTGCGAAATCAAGGGCGAAATCATCAAGAACGGCCAACTCAAGACTTGGGAGTGGCGGCAACTCGACCAGCGTATTAACCAGCTCATCGGCGCGCCGCTCTATGTGGACGACACGCCCTCGCTCTCCGTTTTCGAGTTGCGCACCAAGGCACGCCGGTTGGTCCGCGAGCATGGGGTCAGGGTCATCATGATTGACTACCTGCAGCTGATGAACGCCTCGGGAATGTCGTTCGGCAGCCGCCAGGAGGAGGTGTCCACCATTTCTCGTTCGCTCAAAGGGTTGGCCAAGGAGCTGAACATCCCCATCCTTGCCCTTTCGCAGCTGAACCGTGGGGTGGAAAACCGCGAGGGCAGCGACAAACGCCCGCAGCTTTCCGACCTCCGCGAATCGGGTGCCATTGAGCAGGATGCCGACATGGTGCTCTTCATCCACCGTCCGGAATACTACAAAATTTATCAGGACGAGGCGGGGCGCGACCTGCGCGGAAAGGCCGAAATCATCATCGCCAAGCACCGTAACGGTGCGGTGGGTAACGTGCTGCTGACCTTCCGGGGCGAGTATGCACGTTTCCAGAATCCGGAGGACGAGGATTTTTCGGCTGTCCCAGCAGAGGAAGCACCTGCCGGCGGCACTTCCAAGGGCGACGCGCCGCCTGCCGGCATCATCGCTTCGCGCGTCAATGCCGACAGCCAGTTGCCGCCTCCCACGCTCGAGAACGTGCCCTTGCCACCCGATATGCCATTCCCGCCGCCATCGTCGGACAATGCAGCCTATTGAACATGTTGAACGCCCTGTGCCGGACATCCGCCTGTCCGCCTCAGGGCGTTCTGATTTCACCGCTGCCGGCACATATCCGGCCATCGGCGGTGTAGAGCACGCCGAACTGTCCCGGCGCAATGCCCTGTACCGGCTTGGCGGCAGTGATTTCAACGCGCCTGTCAGGGGCGAAACGCGCCACGCCCCGCTGCGGCTCTTCTGTGTGGCGAATTTTGAACAGCACTTCCACGTTTTCTTCTTTAGTGGCGTATTCCAGCAGTCTGGTCCAGGGGTTTCCTGTGATGAAATGGAAGTCAATGAGTGTAAACTCCTGTCCGTAAATGCCGCCGGTGCACTGGCCGTGCGTCACGTACACCCTGTTGGCCGCCACGTTCTTATCGGCCACGAACCAGGGGCCGCCGCCCAGTCCGAGTCCTTTGCGCTGGCCGATGGTGTAGAACCAGTGGCCATGGTGCAGGCCGATGACCTTGCCCGTTTCCTTCTCCACCACTTCGCCCGTCCGTTCGCCCAGCAGGCCGCTGAGGTAACGGGTATAGTTAATCTTTCCCAAGAAGCAGATGCCCTGGCTGTCGCGCCGGTGTGCGGAGGGTAGGTGCCATTCGGCGGCCAATGCCCTTACCTCCTTTTTGAGCAACCGCCCCAGAGGGAGGCAGAGCTTGCGCAGCTGTGCGCTGGTCAGTTGCGACAGGAAGTCCGACTGGTCCTTCACCTTGTCGGGCGATGGACCCAGCCAGCGTTCGCCGTCGGGGGTGTTGATGATTTGGGCATAGTGCCCAGTGGCAATGCGGTCGTAGGCATGGCCGGCCACTTCCTCAAAAGCCCCGAACTTGATGAGGCGGTTGCACATCACGTCGGGGTTCGGGGTGAGTCCCCGGCGAATACGGTCGACAGCGTAGGCCGTTACGCGCTCGTGGTAAGCCTGCTGCAAGTCCACCTTTTCCAGCCGGAGACCGTAGCGGCGCGCCGTGAGGGTGGCCATCTCCCAGTCCTCTTCGGCGGTACACGTGGTTTCAGCTCCCTGTTGGCCTATCTGGATATAGAAAAGGTCGGGACGGATGCCTTGTTCGCAGAGCAGGTGGAGTGCGACGGCACTGTCTACACCGCCCGACAGGAGCAGAGCATGGCGGAGCGGCAAAGCGCAGCCCCTCCCGACGGGAGAGGCTGCGGTTGGTTCAGTTGGGTTCAGTTTAGTTGTCATGCGATGGGGGATTTTCTTTGGGTTGCATGGTTCTTGTAGCCCGAAGGTTGCCGCCTGATGCAATCGGAATATGCTATCAGGCTGCAGCGTGGAAGCAAACGGCGGATTCAGATTTTGTCGAAGGCTTGCTCCAAATCGGCCAGAATGTCGTCAATGTGCTCGATGCCGATGCTCAACCTCACGGTGGAAGGTGTGATGTGCTGTTCGGCCAGCTCCTCGGGGCTCATCTGCGAGTGAGTCGTGGTGTAGGGGTGGATGACGAGGCTCTTTACGTCCGCCACGTTGGCCAGCAACGAGAAGATCTGCAAGGCATCAATGAAGCGCCATGCCTCTTCCTGTCCGCCCTTGATTTCAAAAGTGAAGATGGAACCGGCCCCTTGTGGGAAATAGCGTTCGTACAGGGCGTGGTCCGGATGGGAGGGTAGGGCAGGATGGTTCACCCGCTCCACCTTGGGATGCTGCGCCAGGTAGTCGACCACGCGGAGCGCGTTTTCCACATGACGTTCCACACGCAGCGAGAGTGTTTCCAGTCCTTGCAGCAGGATGAAGGCGTTGAACGGGGAGAGCGTGGCACCGGTGTCGCGCAGGATGACGGCACGGATGCGGGTGACGAAGGCTGCCGGACCAGCCACGTCGGCGAAAACTGCGCCATGGTAGGACGGGTCGGGCTTGGCCAGCGTGGGGAATTTGTCTGGATAGGCTTTCCAGTCGAACGAACCGCCGTCCACGATGATGCCGCCCAGACTGCTGCCGTGGCCGCCGATGAACTTGGTGGCGGAATGTACCACCACGTCGGCACCATGTTCCAACGGACGCAGCAGGAAGGGAGTAGCGAAGGTGTTGTCCACAATCAAGGGCACGCCATGACTATGGGCCACTTCAGCCACGGCCTCCAGATTCGTCACGTCGGAATTGGGGTTGCCGAAGGTTTCTACGTAAACGGCCTTGGTGTTGGGTCGGAAGGCGGCCTCCAAGGCTTCAAGGTTGTTGACGTTGACAATGGTGTTGGATATGTCCTGCGTGGAAAGGGTGTGCGTGATGAGGTTGAACGAGCCACCGTACAGGTTGTCGGCGGCAATGACGTGGTCGCCGTGTAGCAGGATGTTTTGCAAGGCGTAGGTTACGGCAGCCGCACCGCTGGCCACGGCCAGAGCGGCCACGCCGCCTTCGAGAGCTGCCACGCGGTCCTCCAGCACAGCCTGCGTGGAGTTGGTCAGACGGCCGTAGATGTTACCGGCATCGCGCAATCCGAAGCGGTCGGCGGCGTGCTGCGAATTGCGGAACACATACGATGTGGTCTGGTAAATAGGTACTGCACGGGCATCAGTAGCGGGGTCGGGTTGTTCTTGTCCTACATGTACTTGGAGTGTTTCAAAATGGAGTTTGCGGTCTGACATATTCGTTAGCTTTTAGTTGGTTTGTAATGTTTGTTTCTGTCTGCAAAGGTAGGATATGAAGAATAAATATCCAAGTATTTGTTTTATTTAGGAATAAACTCCTAAATTTGCGCATTGGTAAAGAATGCTGAGTAATAAATGTCCGGCAAAATCCGGCGAAACAGAATTTTTTTCTTCCGGTCAATCAACATTGGAAGAACGAAAACGAATTAAGAACTGGCAAATGACGAATTTAGACCCTATTGACCTGCAGATTTTGCGGGAACTACAGCAAAATGCGCGTTTGACAACGAAAGAACTGGCAGCTCGCGTCAATCTGAGTACCACTCCGGTATTTGAGCGTGTCAAGCGGTTGGAGCGCGAGGGCGTGATAGCCAGATATGTGGCTGTGCTTGATGCCGAAAAACTGAACCGGGGCTTTGTGTGTTTCTGTTCTGTGAAGATGAGCCGCCTGAGCCGCGACATCGCTTTGCAGTTTGCCGAGACCATTGCCGGCATTCCGGAGGTGACAGCCTGCTACAACATTTCCGGTCCCTACGACTACTTGCTCGAAATCCATGCGCCCGACATGAAGTATTACCAGCAATTCGTGCTGAACGTGCTGGGGACTATCGAACACTTGGGCTCACTCGAAACAACCTTCGTGATGGACGAGCTGAAGCATGAGTACGGCGTGGTGCTTTGAGGAAGGGTTCGTGGTCATAGAAAAGGCGCAACCGGAATCGGAACGATGGGACTGAAAGTGTCCGCGTGTTTCGATGCCGGTTGCGCCTTGGAGATTATGGCAGGAGGAGTCGTGTGCCGGGAATGATGTTGTTGGCGTCGGAGAGGTTGTTTTTCCGTATGATTTTCTGTATGTAGCGGTCCGATCCGTAGTATTGGCGTGAAATCTGCGTGAGGTTCTCGCCTTTGCGTACCGTGTGGAAGCGCGGCTTGACATCCTGACTGGCTTGCGCCCCGGGTTTGGCGGGCTGTTGCGCCGTGGCCTGCTTGCCGTCGGTTTGTCCTTGCTGTTGGGCAGGTTGTTGGGCTGAGGAAACTGCTTGTGCCTGCTTCGGGCTGTCGGCTTCCGGTTTGGCTTTCCCTCCATCCTGCGGTTGCGCGGCAGGCTGTGCAGCGGGCGTTGAGGACGGTGCAGGTTGCTCGGGTTTTGTAGCGGGCGGCACGGCTGGAACGGCGGGTCGCTCTTTAGTTTGTGCATCTTTTTCCGGCGCGGCGGGTTGTACTGTGGGTTGCACGGCGGGCATTTCGTCAAACCAGGGGATGCAGGGCAGTTGGCAGGGACAGAGCAGGCGATAGTAGCCGGCAAAGTAGCAAAGTACAAGGAGGAACAGGATACCTGCCGAGGCTGCTGTCCTTTTCAGCCATTTGTATCGCGGACGGGGAGGAGTTTCGCAATAAGTATAGTTGGCCGGCGTGAGGGAATTGTCGGTCTGTTGTTGTGCGGTAAAGTCGGTAGTCTGAGTGATGGCCCGAGGCGCACTCACCCCGATTTCCTCATCTGCGGCAGGGAGTGCTTCGGAGTCTTCCGTTGCATCTTGTTCCTCCTCATTTTGGGCCGGGACGGTTTCTTCCGCTGCATCGTCGGCATCTGCCGGTGCATCATTTCCTTCTGGGAGTTCTGCTGCCGGTTCGTCGTCTGTGAGCGGCACGATGATGGTGGTGGCTTGTCCGGCATCCTCCTCCTCTTCACCCTCTTTGTACTCGGTCTGTTCTTCCGGTGTGGGTTCTGTGGAAGCTGTTATGGGAAGGTCATCACTTTGGGGTGTTACAATGCTCCGAGGTTGTCCGGTAGTGGGTGTTTCCTCCGGCAGGATGTCTTCTTCTTCAGCCAACTCGTCAGGGACTGCGGCTTCTGCCTCTGCCTCTGCCCTGTCACCGGTGTTGCTGTCGGGTACTTCCGTTTCCGTTTCCGGCTCCGGCTGCGTTGGTTCCGTTTCCGCTTCCTCGGTACGTGCTTCCTGTTCCATCCGTGCGATTTCCTGGTCAATGAGGTCGAACTCCGCCGTGTCGGTGTCTTCGCTCAGGTCGACCGCCTCGAAGTGGGAAAAGGGCCGGTTGACCAGCTCCTTCATGGCATTGTCCGGCGTGAAGGAAATCTTGGTGTGGCCGCTTATTTGGAAGCGTTCGCCCGTGTTGATATTGACGCTCTCGCGGTCGCTGACCGAGACGAGCTTGAAGGTTCCCAGTCCCTTGATTTTGACGAACTGGTCTTCGAGCAACCCTTGCTCCACAATGTCGAAAAAGGCACGCACGAAATTGTCGGCATCCTTTTTGCCAGCATGGCCAGGCTGAACCAGGAGGTCGGAAATATCTTGCAGGAGTAGTTTCTTCTTCATAAAAAGGAGCGGATTAAGGGATATGGGCTTTTTTCTTCATGAAACAGGAGTGCCGGCGAGATGTAGGTGCGCCGTGCGGTGAGGTCGGGGCTGGCTACTTTGCTGCTGATGGTTTGCCAAGAAGGCAACCACGTTCAGCTTTTTATCTTCTCCTTCAGCACCACACTGGGCTTGAAGGCCAGCACGAGTTTGGGCGGGATGAGCTTGCGTTGTCGGGTGTTGGGGTTGACCACGATGCGCTCCATCTTTTTCTTCACCTCAAAGGTGCCGAAACCCTGCACGGAAAAGGTGGTTTCGCTGTCGAGTGTGTCGGCCATGCCGGATATGAGCGCGGTGGCGAGCTTCTGCGTCTCCTTGGTGGTGAGGGAGGTGCGGGCGGCGAGTGCGCTGATGAAGTCTTTGTTGTTCATAAACCAAACCTTAAAAATCTTCCACTTCTCCGTAGAGGTCGAACTCTTCTGCATCGATGATGCGCACGTTGTAGAACTGTCCTATCGTGAGGGGATGGGCTCTGTGGCGGCGGATGAGTACTTCGCAGTCGATTTCGGGCGAGTCGGCTTCGGTGCGGCCGATGTAATAATCACCTTCTTCGCGGTCGATGATGGTGCGGTAGACGTTGCCTATCTTTTCATCGGAAAGCTCGGCGGCGATTTCCTCCTGTAAGGTCATGAGACTGTCAAGGCGTTCCTGTTTCACTTCCTGCGGAATGCTGTCGCTGTAGTGATTGGCAGCATAGGTGCCTTCTTCCTCGCTGTAGGCGAATGCGCCCATGCGGTCGAAACGGACTTCGCGCACAAAGTCAAGGAGTTCCTCAAAGTCCTCTTCCGTCTCGCCGGGGAAACCGACCATGAGGGTGGTGCGCAGGCAGATACCGGGCACTTCCTCACGCATTTTCTTTATGAGTTCCAGTGTTTCTTCGCGGGTGATATGGCGACGCATCCTGTGGAGTACGTTGTCGGAGATGTGCTGGAGGGCGATGTCGAGATAGTTGCAGACGCAGTCGTACTGCCGCATGACGCGCAGCAGGTCGAGGGGGAAGTGGGTGGGGTAGGCGTAGTGGAGGCGTATCCATTCAACGCCGGGTATTTGCGCCATCTGCTCCACCAGCTGCGGTAGCCGTTGTTCGCCGTAAAGGTCTGTGCCGTAGGCGGTGAGCTCTTGGGCAATGACCTGGAACTCTTTCACGCCTTGGGCCGTGAGGTCTCGCACTTCCTGGAGGATATCCTCCATGGGGCGGCTGGTATGTTTCCCAGTGATGAGTGGAATGGCGCAGTAGGCGCATTGGCGGTTGCAGCCTTCGGAAATCTTGAGGTAGGCGTAGTGCCTGGGAGTGGTGATGAGTCTATGCCCGAGAGTTTGCGGGTTGCAGGTGGCCTGCAGATCAGAAAGCAGTTCTTTCCAGTTGAATTTGCCGTAAAACTTGTCCACTTGCGGAATTTCCTCGCGCAGTTCCGTGAGATACCGTTCGGAAAGGCAGCCCATGACAAAGACGTGGTTGAGTTTCCTGGCTTCCTTCAGTTCGCAAAGCTCCAGTATCATTTCAATGCTCTCCTCTTTGGCGTCGGCAATGAAGCCGCAGGTGTTGACCACGGCAATGTCGCCATGGGTTTTTTCCGGGTTGTGGTAGACGATGAACCCTTGTTCTTGAAACTGGTTGAGGAGTTGTTCGGAGTCGATGAGGTTTTTGGAACACCCCATGGTGATGATGTCGACCGTGCGCATGATGGTAAGGTTTGAAACAGCGAGGAAATCTTTTAAAGCGAGTTGCCTTCAAAAAGGGTTTCTACAAAATCGTGACGGTTAAAAGGCTGCAAGTCTGTCATTTTCTCACCGAGCCCGATATACTTGACAGGCATTTGCAGCTGATGGGAAATGCCGATTACCACGCCGCCTTTGGCCGTTCCGTCGAGCTTGGTGATGGCGAGCGAGGTCACTTCAGTAGCTTTGACAAACTGTTTGGCCTGTTCGTAAGCGTTCTGGCCTGTGCTGCCGTCGAGTACCAACAGAACTTCGTCGGGTGCCGTGGGCGACACTTTCTGCATGACCTTCTTGATTTTCGTGAGTTCGTTCATGAGGCCGATTTTGTTGTGCAGGCGGCCGGCGGTGTCGATGATGACCACATCGGCGTTATTGGCTTTGGCAGAACTGATGGTGTCGTAGGCTACGCTGGCGGGGTCGCTTCCCATTTGCTGCTTGACAACGGGCACGCCGACCCTTTCCCCCCAAATAACTAATTGTTCCACTGCCGCAGCACGGAACGTGTCAGCCGCGCCCAGCACCACTTTCAGTCCGGCCTGTTTGAATTGGTAGGCCAGTTTTCCGATGGTGGTCGTTTTTCCCACACCGTTCACGCCTACCACCATGATGACATAAGGCTTCTCAGCTCCGGCGAGGTCAAAGCCTTCCGTGTCAGTCTTGCCGTCCATGGTGAGGAGTGCGGCGATTTCTTCTTTGAGAATGCGATGGAGTTCGGACGTGCTGACATATTTGTCGCGGGCAACGCGTTCTTCAATGCGGTGAATGATGTCGACCGTGGTTTCCGTGCCGACATCGGACGTAATCAGGATTTCTTCAAGCCTGTCAAGCACTTCGTCGTCCACTTTGCTTTTACCGGCAATGGCACGGGAGAGTTTGCCAAAGAAACTGGTTTTGGTCTTTTCCAGCCCTGCATCGAGGACTTCTTTTTTCTCTTTCTTGGAGAAAATGCTGAATATTCCCATCTTGTTCAAAAATATGTACTGTCCACGGGTAGTACTGCCTGAAGGTAGAAATAAAAGGTCTTGCTTTAGAGTTTGTCAGTTATTTGTACAAATAAGAAGGTTTGTTCCAAAGTTTTGCTTTCTTCCTCTTTGCTGAGCCCTTTATTGTCGGCAAATGCCCTTTTGTCTCCGCAGTAGAACCTTTGTAGATTTCTTGGGCTGGTGTACTAAGTGGTTTGAATAGATTGTTGTTTGCAAAATTAGGTAAAAAGTGTTGGATACATCACACTTTTAGATATAAAAATAGAGGGTTGGGCACCATAGCCCGACCCTCTGCATTATGTTTTGTGATCTGTTTTCGCTGTGATGATGATTCATTGAGGCGTAAACAGGATGCGAATGCGCGAAATTAGTTCTTGAAGAAGTCCTTGACGTCTTCGTTGCGAACCATTTGTTCATCGAAAATGTAAGCACCGGTTTTGGGGCTTTTAACCATTTTGATTACCTTGGTGTAGGCGCGTCCGTCGGTCTTGCCTTCCTGAAGGGTGGCGACTGCTTTCTTTGCCATGTCTTATGCGGTATTATTTGATTTCTTTGTGAATGGTCATTCTGCGGAGGATGGGGTTGTACTTCTTCAACTCCAAGCGTTCCGGGGTGTTCTTGCGATTTTTGGTAGTGATGTATCGCGAAGTTCCGGGAAGTCCGCTTTCTTTCATTTCGGTGCATTCAAGGATTACCTGAACGCGGTTGCCTTTAGCTTTCTTTCCAGCCATTGTATGCTATTTTTATCCGATTACCTTAATCTCTTTCCAGTCGCAATATCCTTTGGCAACGGCACTGCAGAGTGCAGCGTCCAAGCCAATTTTGTTGATCAGACGCAAGCCTGCTGCGCTGATGCGGAGGCTGATCCAGCAGTCCTGTTCAACATAGTAGAACTTCTTATAGAACAAGTTTACGTCAAACGTGCGCTTTGTGCGGCGCTTCGAGTGCGAAACATTGTTGCCAACCATGGCTTTCTTTCCTGTAATTTGACAAATCTTAGACATTGCTTTCGCTTTGTTTCGGTGTGAAATGTGTAAGTGAGATGCGAAATGTTGCGTTGCTCTCGTTGTCGGACGGTTTTCAGAAGTTGTTGTTGCGTAATCTTGGGGTGGTATCTTATATTGACCGTGCCAAGAGCCATTTCGCCTTTCGGGGTGCAAAAGTATGAAATATTTGTAAAAGAGCAAATATCTCCATGTTTTTTTCTTTGATTTTCTTCTGTTTCGTTTATGATTGATGGAAACTTTGAGGGAAGATGATGTTTTTGTTGCTGTGCGTAAGAAATACCGTTCAGGCTAAAGTAGAGGTTGCAAGCAGGCCAAAAGATGCCGGCTTGCAGCCCCGGATTGTGGATGATCCGAATGTGCTCTTTATCCCTTATTCGGGATTTGTGCAGTATTACGGGAGTTGGAGGAAATACCAGGGCATCCATTGTGCCTACTCCAAGTCTTTCACTTCGTCAATGGTCAAGCCCGTAATCTCTGCTATCATGTCCCATGCTAATCCGTAGGCTTTCATTTTACGGGCGTTAGCCATCATAGTTTCCATTCGTCCTTCCATGCGCGCGCCTTCAAGCACGCTGATGGTGTCGCGGTATTTCTTCAGTGCCTCGTCGTATTTCAGTCGCTCGGCACGACTCAAAGCTCCTACATCGGCTATGCTCTCTAATTTCTTGAATACGGCACTCTGCGCCGCCCAAGGTAATCTGCTTAATGTTTCCATATTCTTCAATAAATAAATCCAGCGTTCCACTTGGTTTTCACATTCGTCAGCCTCCTTCTTGAACAACGGGAGCTGGAGGTATATCATCCGCAGCTTGTCGGAGAACTGCTCCGACGTGCCTTTCTCCGCCAGAACTACATCCGTGCGGAACTGCTTCTTGAAGTCTATCGGGGTGAAGCTCAGGAAGGCCACCAAATAGACTGAAGCTATCTCATAGTTCCATGCCGAACCTCGTTCGCCCTGACGGGCTATGGACTCCGAGACATAGTATATGCTCCTGTTCTTGAAGAATGGCTGCGACTTGTATTGCATCTCCACGATGATCTTCTCGCCTTCATCGGTTTCGCAATAGATGTCGTAAATCAACGACCTGTCTTCCTCAAACAGTGCGGGTTGTTCCTTGTCGAGAAAGGTCAGGTTGGCGATATGCTTTTCACCCTCGAACAGACTGTTGAGGAAGTCGAGCAACAGCGGTTTCGACAGCTCCTGTCCGAATATTCGCTTGAAGCCGATGTCAGTGAAGGGATTGATGTATTTGGCCATGTCTCGCTTTTTCTGCAAAGGTAGATAAAAATCCGTGAGCTTCCACAAGGACATCATCATGAAATCGTATTTTTCTTTGAGGGAATCCTTTCGCCTTTTCGTCCGTTTATGGTTTCGTTTAAGGGAATACCTAATATAAGTTTGAGAAGTTTCGTATGCGAGATTGGTTATGAGGAATAAGGTTTTGAGGGTATGACAAGTCTTTCCAAAAAGTCCAAGAGTTGTTCGCACAAGTCCGGGAGTTGTTTTGCCTAATCAAGGAGTTGTGCAGACTAGTCGGCGAGTTGTGAAGAGAACTTCACCTAGCGTCCGGCTGGGCCGGCGAAGTGGACAAATCACGCTGGCAGCCGCAATCGGTTTTGAAAAATGTTCTTTCGCGCGCGTATATATATGGCTTAAGATTTCCCGAAAAAAGTATTCATCCCTTCACACAGAGCGCGTTTCCTGTTGATTTTCATAGGTTTCGAGTGTGAAGGTTTTGATTTTCAAGTATTCACACGGACGGTGAACGCTTGTGAAGGGCGGATAGAGCAAGCCTTTACGCAGGAAAACCGCAGAAAATCAGGTAGTTAGCGGTATAAATGCCCCCTGTGTTATGAATACTTGAAAATCCAAACCTTCACACTTAAATTGACTGAGAATCAGACGGAAACGCGCTCCGTGTGAAGGGGTGAATGCTTTTTTGCGGATAAAAAAAGCGTATAGAGGAGTGTGAATGTTGGGGTCGAAAATGGCAAATTGGCTCCCGCCTTTTTGCAGGCGTTGTTCAACTCCAGAAACTGCAACTATGTCAGGTTAGGCTTCTTCGGCACTTTCTTCTTCCTTGATGAAGTCCAGCAGCATGTGCATGGCTACGGAAGTGGCAGAGGCCAGGTTCTTGTCGCGACCGTTGTCTTCTTCGATGACACGGGTCACCATGCGCTTGGCGTTTCCGACGGCAATCCAGATGGTGCCCACGATAACTCCTGCTTTGCCGCCGTCGGGACCGCCGGGGCCGGCATAGCCGCTGATAGCCACGGCATAGTCGGTGGAGAAGAGTTTGTTGCTGCCGGCTACCATTTGACGAACCACTTCCTCGCAAACCGGGGTTTGTTCTTCAATCACTGCGGCATCCACACCGAGCAGGTTGGTTTTTACTTCGTCGGCGTAGCAGATAAGCCCGCCTTTGTAATAATTGGAACTGCCGGGGACGGCGGTGATAACGCTGGCTATGCGTCCTGCAGTGCAGCTTTCGGCGGTTGAAAGCGTTTTGCAGTCGCGCCACATCAATTCATTGATTTCTTTGCTGACAAGTTTGAGATCTAAATCCATGCTTTATAATTTGATTTTAAACATTTAATCTTTGAGAGTTATGCGGGAATAGGGAGGCTTGTCAATCGGACAAAATGCTTTGTCTTGATATTTGAAATACCCCGTGATGGCAATCATGGCCGCATTGTCCGTGGTGTAGGCAAAACGGGGAATGTAAATGTGCCATCCTTTCTTTTCCGCTCTCTCTCGGAACGCTTCTCGCAGTGCCGTATTGGCGGACACTCCTCCAGAAAGAGCCACGTGCCGTATGCCGGTTTGTTTCACCGCCATATCCAGCTTTTTCATCAGGATTTCCACGATGGTGCGTTCCAGCGAGGCGGCCAAGTCTTCCTTATGTTGTGCTATGAAGTCCGGCTCTTCTTGCAGCCTGTCGCGCAGGAAGTAGAGGAAAGACGTTTTGAGGCCGGAGAAGCTATAGTCAAGTCCGGCAATGTGAGGCTTGCTGAATTGGTAAGCCTGGGGATTGCCTTGGCGTGCCAGTTTGTCGATGATAGGTCCGCCGGGATAGCCGAAGCCCATCACCTTGGAACATTTATCCATGGCTTCGCCCGCAGCATCGTCGATGGTTTGACCCAGTATTTCCAGGTCGTTGTATGCCTTTACTTTGACAATCTGCGAATTGCCGCCACTCACCAACAGGCAAAGGAAAGGGTAGGGCGGCAGTTCATGTTGGTCTTCGGGAGTCTGGATGAAATGCGCCAGGATATGTCCTTGCAGATGGTTGGCTTCGATGAGCGGGATGCCCAATGCCGATGCCAGTCCTTTGGCAAAGGAAACACCCACGAGGAGCGAACCCATGAGGCCGGGTCCCAGCGTTACCGCCACAGCAGACAAATCCTCTTTGGAAACGCCGGCCTGTTTCAGGGCCTGGTCTACCACCGGCACGATGTTCTGTTGGTGGGCGCGGGAGGCCAGTTCCGGAACCACACCGCCATAAGCCTCGTGAACCGCCTGGCCGGCAGTCACGTTGCTCAGGAGGTAGCCGTCGCGCAGCACGGCGGCGGAAGTGTCATCGCAACTGGATTCGATGGCAAGTATTGTTGTCATTAGTTTGTTCGGATTAAATAAAGGGAGGTAGGAGAAAAAAGGAAACGGAGAGTCATCAGTGCGTCAGCACTTCCAATCCCTGTTCCGTCACGAGGAAAGTGTGTTCCCATTGCGCCGAGGGCAGCTCGTCCTCGGTAACCACTGTCCAGCCGTCCTCTTCGTCAATGAATACATCGGGAACACCCATATTGATCATCGGTTCAATGGTGAATACCATGCCGGGAACGAGCAGCATCCCGTGTTTGTGCGTATTGTAATGGTCCACTTCAGGCTCTTCATGGAAAGCCAGTCCCACACCGTGGCCGCACAAATCACGCACCACGCTGAAGCCGTTCTTCTTGGCATGTTTTTCAATCGCCTTGCCGATGTCACCTACAAAGCCCCAGGGGCGTGCCGCCTCAGCTCCGATTTGCAGGCATTCCTTGGTGACGCGCACCAGCTTCTCTTTTTCGGGCGAGGTTTGGCCAATGATGAACATTCGTGAGGCATCGCTGTAATATCCGTTGAGGATAGTGCTTACATCCACGTTGACGATGTCCCCCTCTTGGAGCGTTTCGTATTCGGAGGGTATGCCATGGCACACCACTTCGTTGATGCTGGTGCATACACTTTTGGGGAATCCTTCATAATTGAGAGGGGCGGGAATGGCACCGTGTTGCGTGGTGTAGTCATAAACAAGCCGGTCAATTTCGGCGGTACTCATCCCCTCATGGATTTCCTGTTCAATGAGGTCGAGAACTCCCGTGTTGATTTCTCCGGAGCGACGAATGCCTTCTATTTGTTCCGGTGTCTTTATCAGTGTGCGTTTGGGTACGATTTCCCCTTTGTTTTGGAAAGCCAGGATTTTCTTGTCAAATTCTGTGGTCTCCTGTCCTTTGGGTACGTACCAATTCCTTGATTTCTTTTTGAACATAGATACTAAGTCTGGCTTGTGTCGTAATTGCGGCGCAAAATTAGTATTATTACTCAACTTTCGCAAGCTACTTTCGCAAGTATGATTGCTGAGGTTAGGAGGGATAAGGTCATGAGGTTATAAAGAAACTGTCTGAAGGGCAGGAATACGCCAAAGTGACTTTATGACCTTATAACCCCATCCCTCATCACCTTATATTATAGGTTCTCCGTCACCTGTTTCCACCAATCTCCCTCGCCTTTCAGGTATTTGGCAAACCAGGCAAAGATGACGTTTTGCCAAGCCAAGCGTTTGGGATAGTTCGTGATGACGTGGTCTTCGCCCTCCACTTGGATGTAGCTTACTTCGCGTCCCAATATCTTCAAGGCAGTGTAGAGCTGCTGGCTCTCGTTGGTGGGCACGTTCGTGTCCGCCGTGCCGTGCAGCAGGAGCAGCGGCGTATGGATTTTTTCGGCATTGAACAGCGGCGACTGCTTTACGTACAGGTCCGGGTTGTTCCAGGGGAAACTGCCATATTGGGCACATTCGCCGTAAGTGTAGCCCCAGTAGCCGCCACCCCAGTAGCTGGCGATGTTGCTGATGCCCGCATGGGAAATGGCTGCGGCGAACAAATCCGTTTGCGTTTGCAGGTATTGCGTCATGAAACCGCCGTACGAAGCGCCCATGCAACCAATGCGTGAGGCATCAATGAAAGAATGTTCTTGGCAGAAACGCTTCGTGCCTTCAATGATGTCGTCGCCCGATTCTTTTCCCCAAGTGTTGACGTGGCGTGCGGCAAATTCCTGACCGTAGCCAATGGTGCCGCTCGGGTTGCAGACATAGACCACGTAGCCTTGTCCCGCCAACACTTGCAGCGGATATTGGAACTCCAGGCATTGGGTGGTCGGTGTGCATCCGCCATAATAATAGACAATGAGCGGGTATTTCTTTGAAGCGTCAAAGTCAGGGGGCAGCAAGTAGAAGCCGTCGATAGAGTCGCCACGCGTAGCTTTGAATTGCCAGTTATGGCAAGTTCCGATAGCTACATCGCCGTAGAGCTCATCAAAATTGATGTGCCCGATGCGTTTGGCTTGCGGTTTGCTCTTCGTGCCCAGCTGGCAGGTGAACATCTCGCGTGCTCTTTCAGCACTTTGTCCGAAGAACACCATCTGCGGATTGCTGTTGGCAGTGGCAATGCTGTAATCCTGCACATAGGTTACGGGCAGTTCGTAGCGGATCACCTCTTTCGTCTTGACATCCAACGAGAACACAGAGCGGTAGCTCCGGTCGGCGGCAGCGAAGTAAACCTTCCCGTCTCCGGCGGACCATTCATACTTCTCGACAGCCGGGGCAAAGCCCTTCAGCAGCGGTGTGGTGGTTTTTGAAGCGATGTCGTAAAGGTACAGCCTGTAGTCAAAAGCCTGCGGTTGCTGTCCCGGTTTCACTTCGCTGCCTATGCCATTGAAAGCAGCGGGAGAAGCAGATATGAGCAACTGTCGGGCATCAGGCGAGAAGCGTGCTCCCGAAACGAACACCGTATCGGCCAGAAGCGTGTCCACCCGGCCGGTGTAAGCCTCCATCCGGAGGATTGAAGAGCGTTCAAAGGGAGCTTTCGACGCATCGAAGCGTCCATATTGCAGCAGCAGGTACTTTCCGTCGGCAGATATGTCCGACAACCATACGCTGGCAGCTCCAAAGGTAAGCCGGCGCATCACGCCTGTTTGCAAATCATATTTCCACAGCGCGTTGCGGTTGCGCCATCCCGGCATACGGTCGTCCGGTTGTTCCAACCGTTTCAGGCCGTTGGTGGGTTTCTTTCCCTCTTCCGTGATGGAGAATATCAGGTAATCCTCTTTGGGCGAAACGCTGAAGCCTCCATCGGGCAGATTGTCGGCCAGCACTTGTTCCTTGCCGTTGTCCGGCGTGAAGACCACCAGTTCCTTTCCTGTTCCGCTTGGCCTTGTATAGTAGAGCACGTCTTTAGCTCCTTTGAGCCAGCTGAGCCACACATATTCGTTGCGGTGCATCAGTTCCCGTCCGGTGGCCGTTTCGCTCAGCACCGTGGTATATTGTGCCGAACCGTCCGGCTTCAGGTAATAGCTTGAAGTCACCAAATATTTGCCCGAAGGAGAGAGGGCCACACTGCGGTAATGGTCGCCTTGCAGCATTTCCGTCATGGTGTAAGGCCGTTTCCCAGTCGGGTTGACCGTCACTCCCTTCAGGTCGTCTCCCACCAGTTTCACGTCGAACGAGTCCTTGTCCTCTTTCCCTGTCAGCACTTGCAGGATGATGTCAGCCCTGCCCGGAGTCAGTTGCAGCTGTTTGTCGTCGCAAGCAGTTCCGTTCACGAACAGCTTATAGTTCTTGAGCTTGTTGATTTCAAGCCGTCCCTTGGCAAATCGGGAAGCCTCTATGCTGAATTGCAGCTGCCGGAGAGAGGTCATGCTGTCCACAGCCGAGAGCGCATCGCCGTGTTGGATGACACTCTGCTGCGTCTTTCTGATGCGGCTCTTGTCAACAAGCTTTTTGTTCTGTTTGAAGACTTCCTGCACGTCAAAGCTTTTACCCTTAACGTCCAGCGAATCGATGGCGTAAGGTTGTTGGATGGTATAAGGGCCTTCCATGCGTGCATGGTCCACCACTAAGGTATCAGCTGCCATGGAGGCCGAGAGGAGAAGGAGGGGAAGTATCATGATGCAATGATTTCTTAATATACTATGATGATAAAATGAATTGGCAAGTTCGAAATATTTGATGAAAAACAGTGCTGTAGTTCAATTCCGGTTCATGGCTTGGAAATCCTTTTTGCGGAGTTTGAAACTGTTCGTCAGGTACTTGTCGCGTACGATTTGGTTGTTGGCCAATTCCTCGGGCGTGCCTTGGAAGAGGATGCGTCCTTCAAATAGCAGGTAAGCCCGGTCGGTGATGCAGAGCGTTTCTTCCACGTTGTGGTCCGTGATAAGGATGCCGATGTTGCGGTATTTCAGTTTCCACACGATGTACTGGATGTCTTCCACGGCAATTGGGTCCACTCCGGCAAAAGGTTCGTCCAGCATAATGAACTTAGGGTCGATGGCCAGACAACGGGCTATCTCCGTGCGTCGGCGTTCACCGCCCGACAACTGGTCACCCAGGTTCTTGCGCACCTTTTGCAGGCGGAACTCGGCGATGAGGCTTTCCAGCTTCTCGCGTTGATACTCTTTCGATCGCCCCGTCATTTCCAGAACGGAAGCGATGTTGTCCTCCACGCTCATTTTCCGGAAAACCGAAGCCTCCTGCGCCAGATAACCGATGCCCTTCTGCGCCCGTTTGTAAACAGGGTCTTTGGTGATTTCCTGTTCGTCCAGAAAAATGCGTCCGCCGTTAGGTACAACCAGTCCGGTAGTCATGTAAAAGGAAGTGGTCTTCCCGGCACCGTTGGGGCCTAACAACCCTACGATTTCCCCCTGTTTCACATCAAAGGAAACACCGTTGACGACCGTGCGTTTGCCGTATTGTTTTACCAACCCCTCGGAGCGCAGCACCATTTGGCGTGCATTTCCGTTGGTCGAATCTTCCTGAGGTGCGGCATTCCCTGCTTCTTCTTCGGGTATCGTGGTGATGGGCTCTTCAGTGATAGCTATCATGTGCAGCAGAATAAAAATTAAGGAGTGGAAAGAAAGGAGAAAGAGCGTTCAAGTGCTCGTTTCCGAAAGGTTGGCGGCTCTTTCAGCACACCTGTCACCTTCAGGCGCCGGTGATTTCCGTATGTTCGTAAAGGAAGCGTTTGATGCTACGTTTCGGCGTTTTCTCAAACTCCTCTTCAAACAATTTGTAGCCCGCAATGCGTTCGTAGGCAGCCACCATATCGTTCAGATCCTTCCGGTTTTGGTCCATGGCCATGCGGAGCCCGGCTTCATCCAGCCCGTCGCGTTTGGCCTCGTCGTAATCCGGATGGATCAGTGCGTACAGTTTCTCGTTGCGCTGAATGATGATACTCTCGCTCACGTAGGGCAGCGAGTTCAGCTTGTCCTCGATTTCTTCCGGGTAAATGTTTTGTCCCGAAGCCCCCAGCAACATATTCTTGCTGCGTCCCCGGATGAACACGTTCCCTTCGGCATCCATCAGTCCCAGATCGCCCGTGTGGTACCATCCTTCGGCATCCAGCGTGGTACGTGTGGCTTCTTCGTTTTTGAAATAGCCCAGCATTGTATTGGCGCCACGTGCCAGGATCTCTCCGACCTCATGTTCCGGATCGCTGCTGTTAATTTTCACTTCCATGCGGGGCACAGCCTTACCGCAAGAGCCCTTTTTGAAATCGTGCCAGTCTTCGTAAGTGATAATCGGGGCACATTCCGTTGCGCCATAGCCAACAGTGTAGGGGAAGCCGATACGTTTCAGCAAGTCCTCCACTTCACTGTTGAATGCGGCACCGCCGATGATTATTTCATAAAAACGTCCGCCGAAGGTTTCCACCAGCCGTTCCCGTATCTTGTCGAAGATGCGCGTACTGATGAGCGGCAGTTTCAGCAGCACCTTCATGCTGGGAGTCTGCAACTTCGGCAGCACATTCTTCTTGATGATTTTTTCGATGATGAGCGGTACGGAGATGATGATGGCCGGTTTGATGTCGGCGAAAGCCTGCATTACGATTTTGGGCGATGGGATGCGTGTCAGGTAATAGACGTGGCAACCGTGCAGGAACTCAAAGATAAATTCAAACGCCATGCCGTACATGTGTGCCATGGGCAGCATGGAAATCACGTTGTCGCCCCGTTTCACTTTGCTTCCCAGCACCTCCTCGGCAAACTCATAGTTCGACCACAGTGCCCTGTAGGGAATCATCACCCCTTTCGAGTTAGAGGTTGTGCCGCTGGTGTAGTTTATCAAAGCCAGGTCATCGGCAGCCGGCTTGTTGGGGTAGCAAATGTGGTCTTTGCGGAAATACTTGGGGTATTTACGTCCGAAGAGTTCGTTCAGCCTTTCGCGAGCCTCAGTCAGCTTTTCTGTTCTGGAAACGAGCAGGGAATAGTCCCATATTGCTACGATACCTTCCAGGTGCGGCATATCTTCGGCCTTGAGTTCCGGCCATACCATGTCGCCCACAAACAGTATTTTGGCCTCCGAATGGTTCACGATGTCATGCACTTGTTTAGCTTTGAACTCATGGAGGATGGGCACTGCCACGGCACCGTAGCTCAGCACCGCCATGAAGGCGGCAGCCCAGTGGGCACTGTTGCGTCCGCAGAGGGCAATTTTGTCGCCGGGTTGTACGCCGGCATTTTCAAAAAGGATGTGGAGCTTCTCAATCTTGCGGGCCACGTCTTTATATTGCAGTGTAACCCCTTGGTAGTCGGTCAGTGCATCGAGGTCCCAATTGTTCTTGAGACTTTCCGCAATGATGTTTACGAAATCGGTGTATGTTTTCATTTCAGTTTGGGCCTTGCGGGAAGCCGCTTCGCGATAGGGCTTGCTCAAACTTCCGCACATTCGTTTGAATTTTGTGCAAAAGTAGTAAAATTGAGAGAACTATTTATGTTTCGTTCTATTTTATTCACCTTGATATTACATTTTTGTTGGCTTATAGGGTTCAAGCAGGGATATTATTCAGCTTTTACATGAAGCCGGCTACAATTCGGAAAAGGCAATTTAAAAGACTTACGTTTTTTTATTGCCTCTTCTCTCACTTTGCACGGCTTTTCATTTTGTCCTGCTCTCGCTTTGCACTACTTTTACATAAAGCAGGCTGCGGCTCGGCATGAAAAATGCAAAACTTTTAGTTTTTCATTTTGTCCTGCACTCGCCTTGCACTACTTTTGCCCTATTCAAAAGAAATGTTATGGAAACAAAGAAGAAGAGAATCGTCATGGCTGGCGCAGGAGCTGCCTTGGTCTTAGTGATAATGGCAGGGGTGGCCCTGTATCTGTTGTTCGCTCCTTTCTGCGGAACAAAAGGGAATGCCTATCTGTACATTGATGCTGACGACACGGTGGACTCTGTTTATTTCAAAATGGAAAGTCTTCCAGATAATCCGCGCACTTCCACTGCGCGCTTTTGCGGAGCCTTACTGTCCTACGGTTCCCATGTCCACCCCGGCCGTTACCAGTTGGGCAAGGGCATAGGTACGTTCCAGCTGATGCGCCATTTGCGTGGTGGCCTGCAAGAGCCCGTCCGTTTGACCGTTCCCGTGGTACATACCTTGGCCGATATGGCCGCCCGTCTGGCTCCCCGTTTGCAGGCAGACTCCGCCGCTTTGTATCATGCTTTTACCGATGCCGCATTGCTCGACAGTCTGGGGGTTGACACCGCTACGGTTTCTGCCTTGTTCATCCCCAATACTTATGAAGTTTTTTGGACCATAACGCCTTCATCACTTCTGCACCGCTTGTACAGAGAGTACGAAGTTTTCTGGACAGCCGAACGCAAACAGAAAGCCGAGGCAGCCGGACTTACGCCAGTGGAAGTTTCCACGTTGGCCTCCATTGTGGAACAGGAAAGTGCCAACAGTGCCGAGCGTCCGGCTATTGCCGGAATGTACCTGAACCGTTTGCGGCAGGACATGAAGTTGCAGGCTGACCCCACGGTCAAGTTTGCTTTGGGCGACTTTGCGTTGCGGCGTATTATGCACGCCCATTTGGTGGTGGACAGTCCGTATAATACCTATCGCAACCAGGGACTGCCTCCCGGCCCCATCTGCATCCCTTCGCCCGATGCCATTGATGCCGTGTTGAACTATCAGCACCACGACTATCTGTATATGTGTGCCAAGGAAGACTTTTCCGGCACGCACAACTTCGCCGCCACCTACGAAGAACACCTGGCCAATGCCCGCCGCTATGCCGAGGCTTTGAACCGTAGGGGGATAAAATAACTGGAAGGGCTGATGGGTTATTCAGCTCTGTATTTCAACGGATAAGACAGTTTATAGTACAAATATTTCAAAAGGCTTCCATAGCCAATGCTTTGAAACATCTTGTAGGTGGCCACGTTGTTCTCCCATACTAAGGGTAGCGATTGAAGGCGTTTGACCAAATAGTTTTTCCGGTCATCGTGAGCTCCCAGCGTATTGTTCCCGTGTTGTCTGTAAAGGATAGTAGCCTCAGGCAATTCAACGATGAGCCCCTTGTCCTTCAGTACGCACAAAGCAATCCACACATCGTGCATCAGTGCCAGCTTGCTGTCATGAGCCAGCGCAGATTGGCGTGCAGCTTTGTTCATCAGCATCGTACATCCCGTCACCAAGTTGTGTCCCGCCTGTTGGTTGAACGTCCGCAGCAGGGCAGGGTCAATGCGTTCCATCTTCCAGAACGATTCACAGATGGGGTTCAGCTCCGCATCCACTACCTTAAGATCGGTATGCGCTATGATGGGAGGGATGGGAGATGCCGGATGATCGTTCAGCAGCCTGTTCTGCGTTTCCAGCATCAGTTGCAGGGTTTTCTCAATCTTTTCCGGCAGCCATACATCATCTTGGTCGCAGAACATATAGTAGTCAGCCTCCACAGTTCCGAGCAAATCCATGAAGCCCTTCATGGCCCCCAGTTTGCGGTTGTTCGGTTTGATGATGATCCGTTTGTCCTGTCCGGCTTGCTCTTGCAGATAATCCCGTGTCCCGTCCGTTGAAAGGTCATCCTGTACAATCAACGTCCAATTTTCGTAGGATTGCTCTCTCAATGAGCGGAGCAGTTCAGGCAGGTATGTCATTCCGTTGTAGGTCATCAGCAAGATGGCCACCGGTGATGGAGCTTTGATTTCCATATCAGTTATCAGAAAGTCAGCAAATCGGCATAGACCACGTTCAGCAGGAAAATACCGACTGTATAAATGAGTACGAAGATGCGCCCTGTCCATTTAGGCTCAATGGCATGGATAATCAGTGGAACCATCAGGATTTCCACAAAACCATAAAGCTCACTGATACGTGTGGCGAATACGGCCATGAAGTTAAACACGCCCAGACAGATGTACGAGAGCGCAAATAATTTCAGCAACAGGGGCAAATAATGGCAATGAGGTTTGATAGTGTCGTATTTCCACAGCACGAAATAGTAAACAGCCATTTTCACCATGATGCCGGCATTGAAAATGTTCACCTTTTCCACATCAGCCGTGCCGTTGTCCTTGATTTCTTCATAGATTTTCAGTTTGTCCTGTACAAAATCGAAGGGGATGAGCGAGATAAGGTCCACATCGAAGAGCACAGAAGCGAAAGCCAGACACGGAATGATGGCCAGAATAACGCGGTAGTACATTTTGAGATCCTTGTTGCTGAAGAACACCATCACCAGCAGCAGTATGGCCGAAACATGGAAGAATGTGGCCACCAGTATAAAGAGCGTACACAGCCACCTCTGCTGTTTTGTCAAGCAGTAAAAACCTAAGAAAATGAATGCCATGGCCGCGCCCACCCTTATCTGCGTCATGTCGTGGAGGATGAGGAAATTGCTCATGTACACCGCCAGCAGCAGGAAATATTCGTCCGACAGTTTGGTGAACACGAAGCATTTCAAGGGAATGGCCAGCAGTGCATACGCGATGAACACACCCTGCACATCGTCCAGCGTGAGCTGTACCAAGTCGCGGATGAGGATAAAGGATGGTTCGACGATGTCATCGAATTGCCCCAGATAATAACTGTAGTATTGCAGCGAGTCCTTGTCAATGCCCAGCGGGCGCAGCGCAGCCATGAGGGTGATGATGCCAACCGTTCCCATGAAAACGAGCGAACGGGTAGTGGGCCGCTCACTCTTCAGGAAAGAAAAGGCGGCCATGCTGACC
>CAMBHR010000037.1:0-25546 GCA_945867195.1 uncultured bacterium
GTGCGCACCATCATCGTGGACTCTACCGTCACCTGCCGCATGAAGCGCAGCGATGTCATCGACAACGCCCGCATCAGTCCGGGCGATGTGATCGTGGGACTCTCCTCGTGCGGACAGGCAACCTACGAAACGGAATACAATGGCGGCATGGGCTCCAACGGCCTGACTTCGGCACGCCATGACGTATTCGCCAAATATCTGGCCGAGAAATACCCCGAAAGCTATGACAAGGCCGTGCCGGAAGAGTTGGTTTACAGCGGACACTACCGTCTGACCGATGCCGTGGAAGGTGCTCCTGTCAATGCCGGCAAGCTCGTGCTCTCCCCCACCCGCACCTATGCCCCCGTCGTCAAGAAGCTGCTTGACCTGATGCGTCCGCAAATCCATGGCATGGTGCACTGCACCGGCGGTGCGCAGACAAAAGTGCTTCATTTCGTGGGCGACAACTGCCGCGTCGTCAAGGACAACATGTTTCCCGTTCCGCCACTCTTCAAGGCCATTGCTGAGGAAAGCGGGACAGACTGGGCCGAGATGTACAAAGTGTTCAACATGGGCCACCGCCTGGAAGTTTACCTCGCCCCCGAAGATGCCGAGAAGGTCATCGAGGTGAGCCGCAGTTTCAACATTGACGCACAGATTGTGGGACATATCGAAGAAGGTCCCAAGTCACTGACCATCCAGAGCGAGTTTGGCGAATTTCATTACGCATAGCGAAGCATCATAACCATACGACCAATGGCAGAAAACAACACATTGCTGGAAAAGCTCGACGGTCTGCAAGCCCGCTTCGAGGAAGTTTCCACGCTCATCACCGACCCCTCGGTGATTGCCGACCAGCCCCGCTACGTGCGGCTCACCAAGGAGTATAAGGAATTGGAAGACCTCATGCAGGCCCGCAAACGCTACGCCGACACCCTGGCCAACCTCGAAGAAAGCAAATACATCCTGCTCCATGAAGACGATGCCGAGATGAAGGAAATGGCCCGCGAAGAAGTGGCCGCGTGCGAGAAGCGCATTCCTGAGCTGGAAGAAAGCATCAAACTCATGCTGGTGCCGAAAGACCCCGAGGACAGCAAGAACGCCATTCTCGAAATACGCGGCGGCACGGGTGGAGACGAAGCCGCACTCTTTGCCGGCGACCTGTTCCGGATGTACACCAAATATTGCGAAAGGAAAGGCTGGAAGCTCGAAGTGTCGAGTGCCAGCGAGGGAGCAGCCGGCGGCTTCAAGGAAATCGTCTGCTCCGTGACGGGAGCCGACGTGTACGGCACGCTGAAATACGAAAGCGGCGTTCACCGCGTGCAGCGTGTGCCCGCCACGGAGACGCAGGGCCGCGTTCACACCTCGGCGGCCACCGTCGCCGTCCTCCCCGAGGCCGAGGCATTCGACGTGGTCATCAACGAAGGCGAAATCAAGTGGGACACCTTCCGCTCGAGCGGTGCCGGCGGACAGAACGTGAACAAGGTGGAATCCGGCGTGCGCCTCCGCTACAACTGGAAGAACCCCCTCACCGGCGTGGTGGAGGAAATCCTCATCGAATGTACCGAAACGCGCGACCAGCCCAAGAACAAAGAGCGCGCCCTGGCCCGCCTCCGCACCTTCATCTACGACAAGGAACACCAGAAATACGTGGATGACATCGCCTCGCGCCGCAAGACACTCGTTTCCACCGGCGACCGTTCGGCCAAAATCCGCACCTACAACTATCCGCAGGGACGTATCACGGACCACCGCATCAACTACACCATCTACAACCTGCAGGCATTCATGGACGGCGAAATTCAGGATTGCATAGACCATCTCGTGGTGGCCGAAAACGCCGAGCGGCTGAAAGAAGCCGAGATGTAGTTCCCTCAGAAGCCTTCCCCCCGTCTTGCACATCTTCAGTCCCCATGCTCCTCCGTTTCATCCTTTTCACCCTCCTCCTGTCGGGTTGCTTTCTGGCCTGTACCAACAAGCCACAAAGCAGCCCGGCGGCGCGTAACGGCGCATTTGCCAAGCCGCGCCAAGCGGAAGAACCCGATATGCAACGCATCATCGAGGGAGGCGAGCTCATCATCGCCACCATCAGCGGTCCCGACACTTACTTTGATTACCAAGGCACGCCCATGGGCCTGCAATATGCCCTGGCCGAAGACTTCGCCGCATCCATCGGCGTTGGCCTGCGGGTGACGCTCTACAACGACACTACCGCCCTGGTCCAGGCATTGCAGGAAGGGCAGGCCGACCTCGTGGCCGTCCAGCTGCCCGAAGCCATGTGCCGCCGCCACCAACTGCTTGCGACGGGCGTGACCCGGGCGGAGCGGCACACCGCTTGGGCCGTGCAGCAAAACTCCACCGGGCTGGCCGAAGCCTTGCAACTCTGGTACAGCGACGAGCTGGAAAGCCGGATGGAACGGAAAGAGAAGGCACGCCTGCAAGCCCGCCAGCAAGTGCGCCGCACGGTGCGTGCC
This sequence comes from uncultured bacterium, assembly GCA_945867195.1. Taxonomy (GTDB): domain Bacteria; phylum Bacteroidota; class Bacteroidia; order Bacteroidales; family Bacteroidaceae; genus Alloprevotella. The sequence continues at coordinate 2,454 of CAMBHR010000037.1, forward strand.
CCCTTCATCTCGCGTGAGAAAGGCATCATATCCACCTACGACAACCTGTTCAAGCAGGCAGCGGTGCAGACCGGGTGGGACTGGCGGCTCATTGCCGCCCAATGCTACCAAGAGTCCGGCTTCGACCCCAACGCCGTTTCGTGGGCCGGAGCCAAAGGCCTGATGCAAATCATGCCCGCCACGGCGCGCCACCTGGGCCTCGCGGAAGACCACGTGTTCAGCCCCACCGAGAACGTGGCCGCAGCAGCTCGTTACATCCGCGAGTTGCAGGACAAATTCGCTGCCATCGCCGACCCGGAGGAGAAAGTCAAATTCGTCCTCGCATCCTACAACGGCGGAGCCGGTCACATCAATGATGCCCAGGCCCTTGCCCGCAAACACGGCGGCAACCCGCACCGGTGGCAGGATGTGAGTTTCTATGTACAAGGACTGTCGCAGCCGCGATACTACCGCGACCCCGTCGTGCGCCACGGCTACATGATCGGCAACGAAACCTACCATTATGTGGAAAGCATCATGCAGCGGTGGCAGCAATACGGCGGCAACGTGCGCCATATCACCGCTCCGTTGCGCCGGCCGGATGCCTTGCAGCCATCGCCCGAACGCCCTGAAGGCCGCCAACCGCACAAGCGCAACCGTTACAGCAAAGAACAGAAAATTCTGTCGCCCGAAGAGCTGGACCAAAGCCGTTGAACATCCCTTAGCGCAGACAGGAACCCCGCGATTAGTTCCGCGTTTTTCTATCCATTGTCATGTTTGAGGAAATCCTGCAAATATCCCGCCTGCCGGGACCACCACGCATACGCTACGGCCAGATGCTCCATCTTCTGCGTCGCATTTGCATCGAACAGTCCACCTCCTTCCAAAGCGATTATGCCACGCTCTTTTCCCGACTGGTGGCGGTATGCAGGCATTTGCACATCGACCACAGAGTGGCAGACCGCTTCCGTCTCCATGCCCGGCGCGTACTACAATCACATTACCAGCCCTCCCCCACCGAGGAGCAGGCGGACTTGGCGGATTTATGCCATTTCGTTTCGCAGGTCTATGGGGTAGCCGTACCTCCCCCATTGCCCGGCCACACTGCTCCGCTGGCAGCCAAACCTGCCGGGCGCAAGCTCGGGAAATGCCTGCGGGCTGTTGTGACGAGTGTTGACCGGGAGGACAGTTTCTGCTGCCTGCTTGATGGGGAAGAGGAAACCTATACCGTACGCTACCGCCATACGGAGGATGCAAGGGAAAAGACTCCGCCCACCTCTTATCTATATAAAGGAGCTAATGTCATGCTCCTTGATGTGGAGCGCCAACCCGACGATGCTATCGGCCTGACCGTCTTCATGGCCGTTCTGGAACCGGACTATCTGATCGATGTCACCTCACTTACCGGTACACTCAAACCTTACGGACACTCCCCGCTCAACTTTCTCATCAACGCCTTCTCGCCCAACGAATCAAACCGTTACATCCTGCTCGGTAACATGGCGAACCAATTCATGGACGATTGTATCCATGAAGGAGAAAACGCCTCGTTCGAGGTGTCGGCACGCCGCAACTACCGCGACAACCTGGCGGCCTATGCCGCTTTAACAGCCAAGGATATAGATGCCGCATTCTTTGATGAGGCACGGCGGCACTTCAATAATATCCGCCAATCGGTCTGCCAGCGTTTCGGGGCCAATGATGTCGGCATCTGTCCTGCCGACACTTTGCTCGAGCCCTCCTTCATCTGTCCCACACTGGGGCTCCGTGGCCGACTCGACGTGATGACCAGCGACCGCCGCAGGGTGCTGGAGTTGAAAAGTGGGAAAGCTGAGACCTACGGTGTGAAGGCCCATCCCAAAGAGGAACACCTGATGCAGATGTCACTTTACGGCGAAATTCTTCGGCGCAATTTCGGACTGGCATGGGACGAGATACAGACTTTCCTTTTCTATTCCGCCTACCCCTTGTTTTTCAACGAACGCCGCAGCGCGGCAGCCATCCGCCACGTGCTGCACGTGCGCAACGGCATCATCTGCCTGCTTCACCGCCTGTCATTGGGCGATTTTCCACGCATCCTGCCCTTGCTCCAGCCGGAAAGGCTGAACGAGGCAGATATGGACGGCAAGTTCTACCGGCAATACCTGCGACCCCAGATAGAACGCATCACCCTGCCGTTGCAGCAGCTGCGCCACAACCCACTGCTGCTCGACTACTTCACAGCCTACACAGCCTTCATCGAGAGCGAACTTTTCCTGAGCAAGACTTCGGACAACCGTCCTGATTCCATCAGGGGATTCGCCGCCACTTGGACTGCCGACACGCGAACCAAACTCCTGGCGGGCAACCTGCTGAACAACCTGACTCTAACGAAAACAGAAAAGGATGAGCTGGGGGGCATCACTACCCTGCATTTCAGCCTGCCGCCAACCGACGATGACTTCATACCGAACTTCAGTGAAGGCGAACTGGTACAAGTTTACGAGGCTGGTGAGGAAGGTGCCAACGTGACCAACCGCCAACTTTTCCGTGGAACGGTGGCGCGGCTTTCGGCTGAGAGTCTTTCCGTCGCCCTGCTCTATGCCCAACGCAATGCAAAGGTTTTTCCCGACAACGCTCGCTATGCCGTGGAACACGATGCCACAGACGGTCCTTCGGCACAGCAACGGCGCAACCTCTTTGCCCTGCTCACCGCCACACCACGCCGCCGCGACCTGCTCCTGGCCCGGCGCGCACCTGAAGCCGACACCGAACGCCGGTTGTTGGGACAATATCCCCAAACGGTACAATCCATCGTGCTCCGCGCCAAACAGGCCTCAGATTACTACCTACTGGCAGGCCCTCCCGGAACGGGCAAAACCAACCTCGCCCTCCGCTCCATGGTGAAGGAGTTTTTGCTGGAACGCGCCAAGACAGACAATACGCATCCAGCACCTTCACTGATGCTGACAGCTTATACCAACCGCGCTGTGGACGAAATCTGCCAGATGCTGGACAATCTTTCCGAAGAAATGCCACTGGACTACCTGCGCATTGGGCAACCCCAAACGTGTGCCCCGGCTCACCGGTGCCATCTGTTGCAAGAACGGGCCAAAGGGCTGGCGCGGCGAGCGCAAGTGCAACAGCTGGTGCTGGATATGCCCATCATCACAGGAACGGTCATCACGCTGACCAACAACATGGAACTGCTCCGCAGCAAGCACTTCAAGGCTGCCATCATCGATGAAGCATCGCAACTGCTCGAACCTCAGGTTCTCGGACTGCTGTCGGCACAGGCCGGCAATGTGGATACTATCGGCAAATTCATCTTCATCGGCGACCACAAACAGTTGCCTGCCGTGGTGATGCTGCCCGAAAACCGCACACGTACCGTGAGCAGCCGGCTTCACGCCATCGGACTCCACGACGTGCGCAACTCGCTCTTTGAACGCCTTTACGACTGGGAGAAGCAGAACCACCGCACGGCCTTCATCGGCATGCTGCAACGTCAGGGACGTATGCATCCAGACATTTGCCGCTTCGTCAACCGCCATTTCTACGGCGATATGCTCCAGCCCGTACCCATGCCCCATCAGACCGAACAGTTGCCGCCTGCCGCTGGCCTTCCACCGCTGGAGCAATGGGTGGCCACCTCGCGCATGGGGTTTGCCCATGTGCCCTCACCTCAGACCTCGGAAAACATCCGGGCAAACGAAGCGGAAGCAGGGGTAGTGGCGGATATCGTGGCGGCCCTCGTTGTACTGCATCAGGAGGAAGGCCCTGCATCATTCCTCCCTGCCCGCGACATCGGCATCATCGTACCCTTCCGCAGCCAGATAGCCTGCATACGCAGCGAAATGCGCAAACGCCACATGGACTTTGCCGAGGCCATGACCATCGACACCGTGGAATGCTACCAGGGCAGCCAGCGCGACTTCATCCTCTTCAGCACCACCATCTCGCGACCTTACCAGTTGGAATTGCTGTCGGCGGTGCAAAACATCGGGGGAGTGGCTGTGGACAGAAAGCTCAACGTGGCCGTCACACGGGCCCGCAGGCAATTCTTTATGGTGGGCAACGCAACGCTGCTGGGCCGGAGCGAAATCTATCGCGAACTGGTGAAAGAATGCAATACACTTTAGTAGCCGGACATAAAGGTCTTATACCTTATTCCTGCCATGCCACCTATTCCCAAGCCCAACCTGAAAGAGCTACTTGGAAGCGTGTGCCTGTATCCCTTTAGAATACCCAAGTGCACCTAAGGAGTACTCCGCAAAATCACTACCACGATACGCTTGAACCACACCCAACAGGCAGAGAAAGGAGTGCGAATGCCACGAAACGCGTTAATATTCCAAAAAATCTGAAGCAATATTTGTAATCCCAAGAATAAGTTTGCATTTTTGTTGCGATAAAGCTACTGATAACCTGTACTCTCTTACACCGAAAATATACATCTAATACAAACCTTCCTATGAAAAAAAACCAACTCTTTGTTTCTTTGTTGGTAGCAGGTTTATGCATTTCCTCTCCGGCCTTGGCTCAGGACGTGGTGCAAATGTCCACATCCAAAGCCGAGGGTGCTACCCTGACGCTGAAGTTCAATCAGCTTACCAAGGGCATCAGCGTGGACTGGGGCGACGGTAACGTGCAAAACTACTCTGCCACCGATGATGAGTACCTGACAGTTGAAGGTACGGTAATGGGTGAAACCATCACTGTTTCATCTCCTTCGCGCATCCATACGATGTTCTGCGAAAACAGCCAGCTGACCGCACTTGACCTCAGCGGCGCAGCCAGCCTCTACTCCTTGTACTGCCAAAACAACGAACTCACCGCGCTGGACCTTTCGGCCTGTCCCAAACTGACCGACCTGAACTGTGCCAACAACAGCATCAAGACCTTGGTGCTCTCAGAAAAAAACAATCCCGAACTGCAAAACGTCAATGTATCGGGCAACAGTCTGAAATCGAATGTCAAGGGAGGCAGCTCTTTCTCATTGACATGTCCGGAATTGCAGTACCTCAACGTGGCCGGCAATGTCATCACCACCATCTCGTTCGGTGCTAACAATGCCGGACTGGATGTGCTGAAATGTTCTGACAACAGCATCAAAACGCTCAATCTGGTGAACATCGACGACCTGTCCGTACTGATGTGCGGCAACAACAGCATCTCCTCCTTCACTGTCAACGGAGAAACCGGACTGCCCGAACTGAAACAGGTGTTTGCCGAGAACAACAAAATTGCCAAGATGAACCTGTCGCTCAGCGCAGAACTGAAGTATCTCTCAGTGGCTAACAACGCCCTGACCCTCATGCAGCTGCCCGCCAAGAAGAAACTTGACGCCATTTCCTGTGGTAACAACAGCCTCACCTTCGCCTCGCTGCCCACATCCGCCTACAAGCCCGACAACTTCAGCTATCTGCCCCAAACAACTGAAATTGACGTGAAAAGCAAGCTGACAAAGGGCAAGGACGGTGTGTACTATGCCAAACTCTGCCCCTCGTATGCCGACCGCAACAATGAGACGTATATGGCCGACTTCACCGACTGGGCATTCGACTCCAACAACCAGCGCAACACATTCACTTACTTCGGAAAGAACGAGAACGACGCTGAATACAGCACGCTGACCAAAGCTAGCTCATCGAACAAAGAAGGTGACTACTACACTCCGACCAGCGCAGCTACCTTCGGCAAATTCAACTTCCTCCAACAGCATGACCAAGTGTACTTCGAGGTGACAAACGCGAACTATCCCGACCTTACTTATACCTCAACCGTGTTCCGTGTAGGCGAGGTGGCATCTGCCATAGAAAACGTGACCACCGTGAGCGAAGCACTTCAGGTTGTTCCCGGACAGGGTATGCTGCTAATCTCCGGCAACGGACAGCAGGTGGGTGTGTGGAGCACCGATGGCAAACTGCTTTGGAAGGGCCGCGTGAATGCCGAAGGACACAGCATCAACTTGCCTGCTGGCGTGTATATCGTCAATGGAAAGAAAGTAGCCTTATAATCACTCCTTATTATTTAAAGAGACACAATGAAAAACTACATAAAACTCTTCAGCGGAACCGCTTGCCTGCTCATGGCTCTCACAGCAATACAGCCCGCACAGGCACAAGTGACTTTGGCCGATGACGCGTTCCCCGTCATCGTGGCTCCGCACAAACAGACCGTCAGCTACCGGGAGCGCACCTTGTGTTATGACATCACAGCCAATGTGCCCTTTACAGCAACCACTGAAAACGAATGGATCAGTGTTCGCCAAAACGAAGACGGAACGGTTTACGTACACCTGCAGATGAACGAGGCTTCACAGGCTCGCACCGGACAAGTTGTCTTCCAAAATACGGATAACAACCTGTCGGAAACGCTCCTCATCACCCAAAGCCGCTATGAGGGCATCAAGGATATGAGACAGGACCTGCAAGTAACCGTGACATCGGCTTCAGACAATACGCACCAGGATGCAAACAGCGACGCTTCCAAGTCCATCGACGGTGACCTCAGCACCATTTACCACAGCAAATGGTCGGACAAAATCAACGAGAACAATCCCGCCATCTTGACTTATGACTTTAAAGACGTTGACGTGATTGACTACGTGAACTACGTGACACGCCAAAGCGGAGGTTCAAACGGTAACTTCGGCAAGGTGGAAGTGTACACCAAATGCAAGGGCGAAACGGACTATTCGCTCTACACAACGGTCGACTGGGAATTTGCCGGCGGCACCCATCGCCTTGACTTTGTCGGCGGCCTCCAGAACCCCACCTCCATCCAGTTCAAAGTGCTGAGCGGCTACACCGACGGCGGTGGCGGCCCCTACGCCTCCTGCGCTGAAATGCAATTCTTCGTTGACAAGACCTCCAGCCTCTTCGGCGTATTCGCCGACGACGCTCTGACCACGCTCCGCGAGGGTATTACAGCCAGCGACATCGACGACATCGAAGACGAATATGTGCAGCACTTTGCCCGCAACATCTTCAACAATACCTACGATACAAACTACCGTGTGGCACAGTATATCTGCCGCACCTCGCCCCAGGCTTTCTCCGAAGAGATGAACGCGCCCGGAAAACTGTATGACCAGAACCAGGGCGTAACGGGTATCAACATCAGCAAGGGCAAGCACGCTATTGCCGTGAGTGGACTACCCGATGGCGAAACGGTGCCTCTCCACGTCATTGCGTGGTACGAAGGCAAGGTCAGCGGCAATTTCGATGGCGGTAACCCGCAGGAAATTGACTATACACTCCGCAACGGACTCAACGTCATTGACTATCCTTTCGCCTACGACGGCCTGGCCTACGTTTGTTACTACTCCGATGTCAATCCCGAACTGAAACCTGCTATCACGGTCCACTTCCTTGACGGACAGGTGAACGGTTACCTGAGTCTGGACAAGACCAACGAGGAGATGCACGAAATGTGTGCCAACGCACCCAACGTCTGCATGGACGTGGTGGGCAACGCCGTCCACTCCATCTGGACCGCCCGAGGCATCAAGAACGACTTCCCCAGCGAGCGCTCACAAGGCCTCTACGGCAACTGCGTGGCCACGGACGGCTCCTCCCTCGGCTACCGGCAGTTCATCCACGTGCTTGACTCCCTCGCCATCTGGGAACATGAAATCCTTGGTTTGAAAAAATATGACCGCAGCCCCGACAACCGCACTTGTGCCTATGTGAATTTTACTTATTATATGTTCCAGGGCGGTCGAGGCGTTTCCTTCCACGTGGATCAGGAACCGCGCGTGCTGAGTTGCCGACAGCTTGTCTACAATGATGAAGACGCCATCTGGGGTCTCTCGCACGAATGGGGACACCAGCACCAGATGTTGCCGTACTTCTGCTGGTCAGGTCTCGGCGAAGTAAGCAACAACATGAACTCCTACTTCAACATCATGCGCATGGGTTACACCAACAACCGCATGACCGGCACATTCGATGGTACTGTAAAGTCCGGCAGCTCCTACGACCTTGCCCGCAAAATATTCCTGAAACACGACTACTCTGGCATCTGCGCCAGCGCAACGACATCTTCGCCCTCGCTGAAAAGTACAATGCGCCACTTGGCCTATCAGAATGCCAATGAATTGCAAAGTGCCAAGCTCCGCGAGTTCGCACTCACCATGTCTGACTCTGTCATCAAGCAGTACAAGAACGACCCGACCAAGGCTGTCTCCATCCACGAAGTTGGCGTTGGCGAAACGCTCTGTCCCTTCCTCTTCGTTTATGATTATTTCGTACAAAACGGTGTGCCCGACGTGGCAAAAGACTGGTACGAAAGCCTCCGCCAGAACGACTTTGAAAACGGTTCGCAGGTGGAGAAGCAGGGAGGCGTGGACAAGTACGAGCTGATAGCTTCGGCCATGAACGGCAACAAGAACAACAAGTATGACCAGCTGGCCGCTGACTATCCCGACTGCTGCTGGATCAAGAACGGCTACATCGTCAAGGGCAACAGCTGGTACCAAAACTCCGCTCCCTTCATGATGAACTGGGTACGTAAGCTCTCACGCATCACCAAGTACAACCTCCTTCCCTACTTTGAACAATGGGGCTTCTTCCGTCAAGTGGCCATGCGTATCGGCGACTACGGCAACAAGTGGATGATTATCACTCCGGAGATGTACGAGGAATTCAAAGCTGACATGGACGCACTGGTGGAAAGCGGCGAAATCGAGGCCATGCCCGAAGGTATGGTTGAGGCTATCTCCAACGTGCCTACCCTCATCCAGAACAAACCAGAATTTGGTAACTGACGCAAATTTCACACATTTTCTGTTGACAACTGAATAAACGACTTCGGCGAGTTGAATTTTTCAGCTCGCCGAAGTGTTTTTTTGACAGTCAGTTTGGTTTTTCAGCAGCCTTGCACTAATTTTGCTTCGGAAACGTAACAAACCAACGTATACTAATTATACATTTTACTTAACATGGAATATTCACACGAAGTACAGAACATGTGTTGTGTAGCCAAAGGCCCCAACCATGGACCCGCTCCCATTCCTGAAGAAGGCAAGTGGGTGCAAGCTAAGGAAATCAAAGACATCTCCGGTCTTACCCATGGTGTGGGTTGGTGCGCTCCCCAGCAGGGTGCCTGCAAACTCACGCTCAATGTGAAGGAAGGCGTTATCGAAGAATGCCTCGTTGAAACCATCGGCTGCTCGGGTATGACGCACTCCGCCGCTATGGCCAGCGAAATCCTGCCCGGCAAAACCATCCTTGAAGCACTCAACACCGACCTCGTTTGCGATGCCATCAACACCGCTATGCGCGAACTCTTCCTCCAAATCGTTTACGGACGCACGCAGAGTGCCTTCTCTGAAGGTGGTCTTGTTATCGGCGCCGGTCTGGAAGACCTCGGGAAGGGACTCATCTCACAGACTGGTACGCTCTACGGCACCAAGGTAAAGGGCAGCCGCTACCTCCAGCTCACCGAAGGCTACATCACCAAGATGTTCCTTGACAAGGATGACCAGGTCTGCGGATATGAATTTGTTCATATGGGCAAGTTCATGGATGCCATCAAGAAGGGTGTTGCAGCCGATGAAGCACTGAAGAGTGTTACCGGCACCTACGGTCGCACCACCGCTGAACAGGGCGCAGTAAAATCAATTGATCCACGTAAAGATTAAGAGGAGGACTACAAAATGATTAGAGAAGTAAAATTCGAAAGCCAAGACCGCCGCATCAAGCAGATCCTCGCTGCGCTTAACAAACACGGCATCAAAGACATTGAAGAAGCAAACCAAATTTGCGAAGAATACGGTCTCGATCCCTATCAGGAATGCGAAAGCACCCAGATGATTTGCTTCGAGAACGCTAAGTGGGCTTACGTTGTAGGTACAGCGATCGCTCTCAAAGAGAAAGCCAAAGACGCTGTTGAAGCTGCCGAATATATCGGTGAAGGCCTTCAGGCATTCTGCATCCCCGGTTCTGTTGCTGATGACCGCAAAGTAGGTATTGGTCATGGCCAACTGGCAGCTCGCCTGCTCTCTCCTGAAACCAAGTGCTTCGCCTTCCTCGCAGGTCACGAAAGCTTCGCTGCCGCTGAAGGTGCTATCAAAATCGCACAAATGGCTAACCAAAGCCGTCCCGCCGACAAACCTCTCCGCTGCATCCTCAACGGTCTGGGTAAGGACGCTGCAATGATTATCAGCCGCATCAACGGCTTCACCTATGTACAGACGAAGTTCGACTATTATACGGGTGAACTCAAAATTGTGAACCGCATTGCTTACAGCGATGGCCCCCGCGCCAAGGTCAACTGCTACGGTGCCGATGATGTTCGCGAAGGTGTGAAGATCATGTGGGAAGAGGACGTTGACGTTTCCATTACGGGTAACTCTACCAACCCCACTCGCTTCCAGCACCCTGTTGCCGGAACATATAAGAAGGAACGCGTACTTGCTGGCAAGCCCTACTTCAGCGTGGCTTCCGGTGGTGGTACGGGTCGTACGCTTCACCCCGACAACATGGCTGCCGGTCCTGCTTCTTACGGTATGACGGACACCCTGGGTCGTATGCACTCTGATGCCCAGTTCGCCGGCTCCAGCTCCGTGCCTGCTCACGTGGAGATGATGGGCTTCCTCGGCATCGGCAACAACCCCATGGTAGGATGTTCCGTAGCATGTGCCGTAAAGGTGGATCTCGCCCTGAACAAGAAGTAATCCATTATTCCGGATTATTGTAACTCCACATAAATCTCCTGTAACCGACCTTGGTTACAGGAGATTTTTTACACAATATACCTTAGGACGCATGGAATACAGCCCTGAGAAACAAAAGCCATCCGCCAATCTTCGTCAATGACAAGAATTGAGTTTACTGGTAATACTTAGACTGACTGATTAGCTATTTTTAAATACAATACAGATGTTCGTATAATGAAAAGAGGTACTTTTGCGCTGATTTACGTAAACATGGCACAACGGCGGAATATCTCTGTGAAATATCCGCCTGCATGGTGTGCTATACCACATATAAAACCTATCTGATTATGTCATCACAAACAGACATTCGCAACCTGAACGCCATGATAGAGGCAGAAACAGGCTTTATCGACGATTTGACCGGGGGGATGCACCGTCATATCGTGGGACAAAAACATTTGATTGAATCATTGCTTATCGGACTGCTTGCCGATGGACATATTCTGCTGGAAGGCGTTCCGGGATTAGCAAAAACATTGGCTATAAAGACATTGGCAGGACTGATTGATGCACAGTTCGGACGTATTCAGTTTACACCAGACTTGCTGCCGGCTGATGTGGTGGGAACGCTCATCTACAGCCAAAAAGAAGAATCATTCAAAGTCAAGAAAGGCCCCGTTTTTGCCAATTTCGTTCTTGCCGACGAAATTAACCGCGCACCGGCAAAAGTGCAAAGTGCTTTACTTGAAGCTATGCAGGAAAGGCATATCACCATCGGTGACAACACCTATTCCCTGCCGGAGCCCTTTTTGGTAATGGCTACGCAAAACCCCATCGAACAGGAAGGAACCTACACGCTGCCGGAAGCACAGTTGGACCGTTTCATGCTCAAGGTAATGGTAGGCTATCCAACATTGGAAGAGGAAAAAGACATTGTCCGAGCCCATATTAAAGGTACTTTTGACAAGCCATTGCCTACAACCAATACGGCTCGCATTGTGAGGGCTCGTGAATTGGTTCGTCAGGTATATGTCGATGAACGGATTGAACAATACGTAGCCAATCTGGTATTTGCCTCCCGCTATCCCGAGCAATACGGACTGAATGAGATGAAACACTACATTGCGTTTGGCGGTTCGCCCCGTGCCAGCATCAATTTGGCACTTGCCGCACGAGCCAGGGCATTCATGGAGCATCGTGGCTACGTGGTGCCCGAGGATGTTCGGGCCATCGCACCTGATGTGCTCCGCCACCGTATCGGACTGACGTATGAAGCTGAGGCAGACGATGTGAAGGCAGACGACCTTGTACGGGAAATCCTCAACAAGGTGGAAGTGCCCTAAAGCAGATGTGCCTTCTGTCTTTTCGCTAAAACCAAACAAACAACAAAATAGCGACAGATAGCCCTATTTGTTTTGGAAAGCTATAGATATCCATAAAGCCCAATAGAACTCTATCAATGTCTATAGCAGTCTATAGAACCCAGACAATGACTCTCATGGAAACAGCCGAACTGCTCAAACGTGTCAGGCGTTTGGAAATAAAGACCAAGACCCTATCGAACAACATCTTTGCCGGAGAATATCATGCCGCCTTCAAAGGGCGTGGAATGCTATTCGCCGAAGTACGCGAGTACCAGCCGGGCGATGATGTTCGCGACATCGACTGGAACGTCACGGCACGCATGAACCGTCCCTATATCAAAGTGTTTGAAGAGGAACGAGAACTGACGGTGATGCTCTTGGTAGATGTTTCTGCCAGCGGGTGGTTCGGCACGAAAAACCGTACTGTCAGGGAACTGGCGGCGGAAATCGCCGCCACACTGGCTTTCTCGGCCATGCAGAACAACGACAAGGTGGGAGCTATCCTCTTCTCTGACAGAATTGAGAAATTCATCCCGCCGGCCAAAGGGAAACGTCACATTCTCCGCATTGTTCGCGAACTCCTTGACTTTGAGCCACAAGGTAAAAGGACCGATGTGGCAAGAGCCATGGAGTACTTTATGCGAGTGATGAGCAAGCGCACCATCGCTTTCATGTTAAGCGATTTCTTCGACACACACAACTTTGACAAACCACTTTCCGTGGCGGCACGCAAACACGATTTCATCGGACTACGTCTTTACGACGACCGAATGGCCGAAATGCCTAACGTAGGATTAGTCCGCGTTGCCGATGCAGAGACAGGCCACGAACAATATGTGGACACAGCCAACCGCCGCACACGCGAACATCACCGCAGATGGTGGCGTGAAAGCGAAATCCATCTGGAAGAACTCTTCAAACGCTGTGGTGCCGGCTATGCTGCCATCAATACAGAGAGTGATTTTGTTATTCCTTTGATAAACCTTTTTGCACGAAGAAGTTGATGAAGATATTTGGCATCATAGTCTGTTTGGTCCTCACGGCATTCCTGCGCCTCAGCGCACAAACAGTGGTTGAAGTCCGGGCCGATTCAGCCTCCATGCTGATAGGCGAACAGGTACACTTACAAGTGAAATGTACCACACGTGCAGGAGCTAAAGTAACCTTCCCGACCTACCAGCCCCAACAAGAAATCGTACCGGGATTGGAAGTGGTGGAGAATGGAAACATCGACACCCTGCAATCTGTCTCCAAACAGGTCATGACCCTTCAACGCAGCTACACTGTCACAGCTTTCGATTCCGCCCTATATACCATCCCACCCTTTAAAGTGAATGTGGACGGCAAGGAATATGCCTCACGAGGCAGCATCGGACTGAAAGTAAGCACCGTGGCTGTAGATACCGTACATGTGGACAAATTCAACGGGCCACACGATGTGGTGGAACTCCCTTTTGAATGGACGGCGCGCCAAACGCTGCTGGCCTTGCTGGCGATGCTGGCGGCCTGGGGGGCGTTCGTGCTGGCGGTGCGTCTTTCCGACCCCCGTCTCATCACCCGCCGCATTGTCGTTCACCCTCCCACTCCACCACACGTCACGGCCCTGAAAGACATGGGAACATTGAAAGCGACTGAAGCGGGCAATGCCAAACAGTATTATATGGAACTGACGGCAACACTCCGTCAATACATAGAAGGACGGTTCGGGTTCAACGCACGCGAAATGACCACATCGGAAATCATTGACGAACTGACAGCCAGCGACCATGCAGATGCACTGAGCGAGCTGCAGGATATACTCCGTACTGCCGACTTGGTAAAATTTGCCAAACACGAGGCTTCCCTTTCAGAACAAGACCGCAGCATGATGCAAGCCTTGGACTACGTCCAGACCACGAAGTTCGTGCCCTCCGAAGCCCCACAGCCTCATATCGAATATGTCACCCTGTCGGGAAAACAACAAAAGGGATTGCGTCTGGCCATGAAGACAGCGGCCATTGTGCTGGCCACGCTGACCTTGGGGCTTACGGCCTATGTGGCTTACGACCTGTATCTGTGCTTTGCATAGGCGCGTTTCCCCTCACCGCAGCCCTCTTCCTACGATATATATATATTCATCACCAACCGTACGTTACCGTGTATTTTGCCTCACCAACATATCTGCTGCTATTACTGCTCCTCATACCCTATATATTATGGTATTTCCTTTTCAGGAAGAAACATGAGGGTACATTCACACTGGCCACGACAGAAGCATTCCGCACCGTGCCCACCACTTGGCGCACCCGGATGATTCATTTGCCGTTCTTCTTGCGCCTGGCGTGTCTGGCACTGGTCATCATCGTGCTGGCACGCCCCCAAACCAGCTATTCGTGGAACAAGGGGGAAACGGAGGGCATCGACATCATGATGGCGATGGACGTTTCAACGAGCATGGGCACGCCCGACATCGCACCCGACCGCATCACGGCGGCTAAGGACGTGGCGGTGAATTTCATTTCCAACCGCAAGGACGACAACATAGGTCTTACATTGTTCGGCGGCGAGGCTTTTGTACAGTGCCCTCTCACCACTGACCACGCCATGTTGCTCCGAACCTTCAACGGAGTGAGTTGCGAACTGCAGGCGCAGGGCATCATCCAGCCGGGCACGGCCATCGGCATGGGACTGGCCACGGCGGTTTCCCACCTGGAGAAGAGCCCGAGCAAAAGCAAGGTAGTCATCCTGCTGACGGACGGGGCGAACAACACAGGCGACATTTCACCATTGATGGCAGCAGACATAGCCAAAGCCTGTCACATCAGAGTATATACCATCCTTTTGGGAAGCGATGGCAAAGTGAATGTGCCCGTAACCCAGTTGCCCAATGGAGAAGTGTACACCCAACAGATGGATGCCACGCCCGACCCTTCAACCTTAAAACAAATTGCCACTACCACAGGCGGAATCTTCTACCGTGCCACCTCCCGCAGCTCACTCCGCGAAGTGTACAACGACATTGACAAGTTGGAAAAGACAAAACTCAAAGTCAGCCATTACAACCGGCGATATGAAGCCTACCAGCCCTTTGCCATAGCAGCATTGCTGGTACTGTTGCTCGAAATATTCGTACGCATCACCTGGTTGAAGAGGCTGTAACGGCCTCACTCGGTTCAGTTCTTCCAGTACCTCATAACCAGTGAGCGAAGCGAGCATAACCTCATAATCTTCACTAAGAAGTCCCATGTTCCAATTCCTATATCCATCCTATCTGCATCTTCTGTGGCTGCTCCCGTCAGTAGTCCTGCTTTATGTTTGGTCCTGCCTGAACACCCGCAAGCGGTTGCGTAAGCTGGGCCAGCCATCCATGGTACTCGCATTGATGCCCGGCCGCTCCGAATGGCGCAGACACATCAAGTTCGCCCTTGCCCTGTTGGCGGCCGCATTGCTCATTGTAGCGGTGGCACGTCCGCAATACGGACTGAAACAGCAAACAGAAACCACCCAGGGCATCGAGGCTGTAGTCATGGTTGACGTATCAAACTCCATGATGGCCAACGACGTGGAGCCCAGCAGACTGGACCGTGCCAAACTGCTTGTTGCCAATCTGGCCGACCGCATGGCGGGCGACAAGATAGCACTCGGCGTATTTGCCGGCGAAGCATACCCCCAACTACCCATCACGTCGGACCATGCAGCAGCCAAACTCTTCATTGACGCCATCTCCACCGGCATGGTATCACTGCAAGGAACCAATTTGGCAGCCGCCATAGAACTGGCGCAAAAGAGTTTCACCGACAACAAGGAAGTGGGAAAGGCCATCATCCTCATCACCGACGGTGAGAACCACGAAGGAGGGGCGGAAGAAGCTGCGGAAGCGGCTGCCAAAGAGGGCATCAACATCTACGTGATCGGCGTGGGGACTTCTGCTGGCGGCATAATTCCTACTGCCGGAGGAGCGATGACCGATTACCAAGGCAACCCTATACACACTGCCCTCAATGAAGAAATGTGCCGCAAGGTGGCCAAGGCAGGCAAAGGCATTTACCTGCACCTGGACCAAACCAACTCGGCACAAGAAGAACTCCAGTCGCAACTCGCCCGGCTGAAACAATCAGGCAGCACCACCTCCTACACCGCACGCGACGAACAATTCCAAGCCGTGGCCCTGCTGGCTCTCATCCTGCTCGTATTGGAAATCTGCATCTACGAAACGCAGAACCCTTTCTTCAAACGCTTTAAGCTATTTACCAAATGATACGCTTCCTCTTTATCTCCCTGCTCATGCTCGGCTTTGGCACTATCGCTACGCCAATGACTGCGCAAACTGCCACCTACAGGCTGATGCATCAGGGAAATGCCCATTTCAGAGCCGGACAATATGACCGCGCCGAAAAATGCTATCTACAGGTTCTGAAGAGCCAGCCGCACAACAGCCGCGCCCATTTCAACCTGGCCGACACTTACCTGGCAAAAGGAAACCCAGGGGCGGCGGACAGCTTGTACAACATGGTCACGCAAAGCGAAAAGAACAAACAGGTGCGCTCCATGGCGTGGCACAACCGGGGGTATATCTGCCAAACGGCGGCACTCCACGATGCGCAAAAACAGCAACAACTGCTCCGGCAGGCCATAGAACATTACAAGCAGGCACTCAGACTGAATCCCAACGATAACGACACGAGGTACAATCTGGCTCTCTGCCAACGACAGCTCAAGGGCGGCAACGGCCAATCCCAACAACAGCAGAAACAACAGCAGAAGCAACCACAAAAGCAGGAAAACCAACCTGAGAATGAGAAACAAAATCAACAGCAATCTTCGGCGGAAAAGAACAAACCCCAGCAGGACGATGACCGCCAACAGACGGAGCAATACCTGAACCTGGCCCGGCAAGCTGAAAGGCGGGCACTGGAAAAGCTCAAATCCATGCAGCCCCGTCAAAAGAGTCTGGACAAAAACTGGTAATACCCAAGAACTTCCCACCCATGAAGTACCATTATATCCTATTGCTGTTCTGCCTGATATTCCCCCGCTGGGCATCGGCCCAGCAGTTCACGGCCAAGATTGACGACGTAGGCGGCTATTATCGGCTGGCGTTTACCGTCACTGCCGCAGGAGCATCAGACTTCACCCCACCCTCCTTGACAGCCTTTGAAGTACTGAGCGGGCCGAACACCTCAACCTTCAGTAATTATCAAATGATCAACGGTCGGACATCCCACAGTGCCACGACCACATACACCTACATCCTCTCTGCGCGCAAAAGCGGCAACATCACCATTGGTTCCGCTTCGGTACGGGTGGGTGGACGCACGCTGCATTCCAAGCCCATCAGTCTGCAAGCGAAGAGCGGGAACCATGGCCGGCAACAGAACAAAACATCCAACCAGTCCCGCCGTCCGTCCGCCACGCCACAAGAGGAACGGCTTCAGCAAGCCGGAAGCAGCATCACGGCTCGTGACCTCTTCATCGACGTCACACCCAGCAGGACAAAGGTAATGGAGCAAGAAGCCGTGCTGCTCACCTACCGCATCCACGCACGGGTGGGTGTCGGGCTGGCCAACACCCAACTCACCACCAAGCCCGATTTCAAAGGCATCATCTCCCACGAAATACCATTGCCCGGCAACCAGATACAGACTTCCATAGAACAACTGAACGGCACAACGTACAAAACGGGTACGATACTGCAATACCTCATTTTCCCCCAACAAACCGGAAAAATCACCATACCCGGCATCACTTTTGACTGCACTGTGATACAGCAAGACCACCACATGGACTTTGCCGATGCCTTCTTCAACGGCGGCGGACACATCGGCGTGCAAGTAAAGCGGAAAGTGCCAGAAATGCAATTACAAGTCGATGCGTTGCCGCAACCCAAGCCAGCCACATTCTCCGGTGCTGTGGGCCAGTTCAGCATCAAGGGCGAGGTGCTCAACCGCTCGGTCAAGACGAACGATGTGGCAACATACCGGATTACCATCAACGGTTCGGGCAACATGAAGCTCATCACGCCGCCCACCGTGACTTTCCCCAAAGACTTTGACAGTTATGACGCGAAAACAGTGGACAACACGAAAGTCACGACCTCGGGACTTTCGGGACAGCTGTGTTTTGACTATACTTTCGTTCCGCGCAACGTGGGGAGCTACGATATCCCGGCCATCAGCTTCACGTACTACGACACGCAAACGCAGGCTTACAAGACGTTGACAACCAGCCCCATACACCTTGATGTGCAGCAGGGCCGCCAGTCGAACGCGGATGTGGACAAACAGCTGGCGATGCTACGCAGCGACATTCGCGACATTCACGTGCAGGACGAAGGCAACCGGTTGCCCGGCTTCCTCACATGGGGAACTACGGGGTACCGTCTGGCGGAACTGCTCTTGCTCATGCTTTTCGGACTGGGCATCGTTTATCTCAGGCGAGCACAGCGAGGCGGGCAGCCTGGCGGAAAACGGTATCGCGACCGTACCGTCCGGAAGGCCATGAACCAGCTGGCCGAAGCCGAAAAACTCTTCACCACACAATCCGGTCAGGCATACAGCCTGCTTTCCGCAGCATTGAACGAATTCCTGTGTGAGATGCTCCATATCGGACAAGCTGAACTGACCCGCGAACGGCTCCAACAGATCTTGCACGAAAAGCGGGTGGACGATACAACCTGCAGCGAACTGCTGAAGCTGCTTGACGACTGCCAATATGCCCAGTATGCACCCGCCACCGACTATCAGGGTGCCGAATGCCTCATGCGTGCCAAAGCCATCATCAGGCAAATGGCCAATCATTTCTCTTCAATGAAAACAATATGATTTCCAACAGCTATGGCATTTGATTATAAAGTAACACTTCAAAAATCAATGAAAGCATTTTCCCTGTTCCTGCTACTCAGCCTATCCTGCTTCGTCCATGCCCAAGCGGGCAACGACAAAGCCGCCGCAGACCAAGCATACCGCCAGAAAAATTACGTCGAGGCCGTGAGGAGCTACGAAGCCTGTCTGAAACAGGACGAGCAGTCGCACACGCTGACCGACAACCAGCGCGCGGAGTTGCAGTACAACTTGGGAAACGCCTACTATCGCCAGCAGCGTTTCGCCCATGCCGTGCTGGCTTACCGCAGGGCGCTCCAGCTGAATCCTGCCCACGAGGATGCGACCTTCAACCTGCAACTCACCACCACCAAGTTGACCGACCATTTCGACGCTCCTTCGGAAATGTTCTTCATCAGCTGGGCCAAACGGCTCGTCTTCTCCCAAAGTGCAGCCACCTGGGGCATCTGCGCGCTCATTGCCCTCATCGTGGCCTTGTGCGTCGGATTGTGTTGCTTCTTCCCCTGGAAACTTTGGTTGCGCCGCACAGCTCTCGCGGTGGCGTGCCTGGCAGGCGGTTGCACCATCGCCTTTGAATGTTTCGCCCACTTGCAGACGAACCGCCTTACCGACAACCGCCTGGCTGTAGTCATGCAGACTACGACCCTGCGCGACAGCCCTTCCTCCACAGCTAAATTGATACGCGAACTGCACGAAGGAACCACGCTGACTGTCAAGGAAATATTCAAAGACCAATGGCTGCAAGTACAACTGCCCGACGGCACGGAAGCCTACGTTCCCAAAGAAAAACTGGCTTTTGTCTGAGAGGGAAATATCCATGCCGTCCGTAAGCGCAGTCCCCTCATCCTGCAACCGGCGCAAAACACTGGCGGTTCACCAATCCACAAATGAATCATACCATGATCAACCACATAGACCAAACACTGACCCTGTGGCTCAACGGCAGCCATTCGCTCTACGTTGACGGCATAGCCTGGGCATCCACCCAAACCATTACCTGGATACCCACCATGCTTGTACTTATTTATGTCATTATGCGCAACAACAGCCTGAGTGGTATGGCAACGGTCATCCTGTCCATAGGGCTTTGCATCCTGTTGGCCGACCAAGTGGCCTCCACCATCTGCAAACCGCTGGTGGCGCGTTTCCGCCCGACGAACGACCCCTTTATCACGTATTCCGTCGATGTGGTCAACGCCTACCGTGGAGGCAAATACGGCTTCTTCTCCAGCCATGCAGCCAATACCATGGCCGTGGCCACCTTTCTCTCCCTCCTCTTCCGCCACCGTCCCCTCATCTGGTGGCTGTATTCCTGGGCCTTGCTCAACTGCTGGACACGGGTATATTTAGGGGTTCATTATGTAGGCGACCTCCTCACCGGCATCCTTTGGGGCCTGTGTGTAGGTTACGGCATCTACAAGCTCTGCCAACGCTACAGCGAACCCCTGGCCCAGCGGTGTGCCCAGTTCGGCCACCGCACTGGGTTTACCACCTCGGGCTACAACATCGCCACGCTCCGTCTGCTGGCAGGTGTCTTGCTCCTCAGCTATCTGGGCATCGCCTTCTACGCGCTGTTCTTTTAATGTATAATGTATAATGAGGCCTACGGCCAACATACAGGACTATGCTGAACCGCCAATCTCATGGCAATCTCATGGCGCAGCCTTCACTATAAATTAAAATTTGATTATGAACTTTTAAAATCATCAAAGCCATAATCCACAAATTTATTTTACATTTGCCGTCGAAGCCTATGGCCACCACTTTCTTTCCTGTGCCTCGTGGCTTCCGCCATTCAATTAAATCACTTACAAACCAATATCAATACCATGGAATCAGAAATTGAAAAGCCCTATGTCATCGGTCTCGACATGGGCGGTACCAACTCCGTATTCGGCATCGTGGACCAACGCGGCACCATCAAATCGCAAACCGTCATCTCCACCAGAGCTTATCCCGATTTCAAAGACTATGTGAAGGCATCTGTCGAAGCCCTGCAACCGGCACTCGACGTGGTGGGCGGCATCGAAAACATACGTGCAATGGGTATCGGTGCGCCCAACGCCAACTATTATACTGGCAACATCGAACAAGCCGCCAACTTGGTCTGGAGGGGTACGGTTCCCTGCGCCCAGATGTTCGAGGATGCACTGGGCATACCCTGCCGCATCACCAACGATGCCAATGCCGCCGCCATGGGCGAAATGACCTACGGCGTGGCACGAGGCATGAAGAACTTCATCATGATCACCCTCGGCACCGGTGTCGGCTCGGGCATTGTGTGCGACGGCAAGGTGGTGTACGGCAGCGACGGTTTTGCCGGTGAACTTGGCCACCTCATCATTGACCATAGCGGCCACGGACGCACCTGCGGATGCGGACGCAAAGGATGTTTGGAAACCTACACCTCGGCCACCGGTGTTGCCCGCACGGCACGCGAACTGCTCGAAACACGCAACGAACCGAGCTTGCTGCGCGAACTGCCCGCTGAAAAAATCACCTCGTTCGACGTGTTCCAAGCTGCCGAAAAGGGCGATGCCATCGCACTGGAAATCTTTGAATTTACCGGTAAGATTTTGGGCACAGCCTGTGCCGACTTCGCCACCTTCAACTCTCCCGAAGCCTTCGTCTTCTTCGGCGGACTTACCAAGGCAGGCGACTACCTGATGAACCCCTTGCGCAAGGCATACGAAGAAAACTGCCTGTCACTCTACAAGGGCAAGGCCAAATTGCTCATCTCTTCGCTCAACGGCAGCGAGGCCGCCGTACTGGGTGCCAGTGCGCTGGGATGGGAATAAATCCTTCATTCCTTCACCCTCAACCTTTCACCATACTGACCGCCTACACAAGCGGCCAATGTGGTGAAAGTTATTTTTTCGGGTACAATACACCTTCATATATACGTATTTTCAACCTTAAAAAAATCGTTCAAACATTCATATTACTTTCTTTTTCTTATGATATTCAAAGTATTATGATATGACATTTAGAGCTTTACTTCATTCATTGTATGGGGACAAAATTGGGGAAAACCTTTTACGGGAAAAGCCGTCCAATAAGTACAATGAATGCTTTCCGTTCCCATCGTTCATGTACAAAATATCTGAAAACCAATGCAAAACAATCCTTTATGAAGGTTTGAACGATGTTCCGGAACGGTAAAATACGTATATATATACGTGCGCAAGCTGAGGGCTGGAATACGCCTGACAAGTCCAGGACTATTTTTTACAACTCGGCGACTTGTTCAAACAAAGCCTGGACTTGTAAACACAACTCGCCACTTCAGTCATGAGGCACGAAAAAAGGTGTGTCCTGCCGGGAGGGCACACCTGAGCTGTTTGGAATTTCAGGGCGGAGGGCGGACAAATGACAAAGCCGGAAGTTCCGTCTCGCCATGCCGCACCACAGCCTGAAATATAAAAATAGAAACGGTCGCGCTATAAGCCGGGTTCTGTCAGGCTTCATCATGTCAAGGCCAGACGGGAGCGGATGAAGGGAAACACTGCAAGTATCTCTGTTTCATGCCGCACCACAGCCAGACCTAACACCAAGAAGCCGCGCCTGCCATTTATCCGCGTGCAACGTCACCGTTGCACTCTATCGTTCTACCCTCCAACGTGCTTGCCGGCCTTTGCAGACCGGTGTAAGCTCGGACGGGTCGCCCTCCGACGTTGGTTTACATGAACTTTCAGCATCTGATGTACACGGCCCGTACGTCACCGCACGGCCGGTGAGCTCTTACCTCACCTTCTCACCCTTACCCCGAAAAACCATCTCCCCACGTTTCCATACGGAAAAACGAACAGGAAAATGGTGGGGCGGTTGTTTTCTTCTGTACGTATTCACCCTTACGGACGACTTCCCGTTAAGAAGCAGATTACCCTGTGCTGCCCGGACTTTCCTCCTGTAACACTTGATGCCCTTCCGCTGTCCTGTAGACAACAAAATGGCGGGTTACACGCGGCAAGCCACGCTACCGTTTCTAAAAACGCGGCAAAAGTAACGGTTTCTTTTCTAATGAACAATGAATAACGGATAATTGAAGCCCGGAGCGATGACGGAAGAAGTACATTCAAAGAACGAACCTAACTCGGGCGGCGGCTCGGACATGAAAAGAAAATCAAGGCTTTTCTTTTCGTATCACTCGCCATGCACTAACTTTATATAACTTAGGCGGCGGCTCGGATGTGAAAAGAAAATCAAGGCTTTTCTTTTCATATCTCTCGCCTTGCACTAACTTTATATAACTTAGGCGGCGGCTCGGATGTGAAAAGAAAATCAAGG
>CAMBHR010000038.1:0-25139 GCA_945867195.1 uncultured bacterium
AAAGATAGTGCAAGGCGAAGGCAATGGAAAGAAAAAGCGCAGATTTTTATTTACATTGCTGAGCCGCAGCCTATCTTATGAAAAACAGATCAAGGCGAGTTTTCGCACTAAAAATTCTCCAGCCATTTCACCTCTGCATCCTTCTTAAACCAAGTAATCTGTTTTTTTGCATATACCCGCGTATTGCGGCGGATTTTCTCCAAGGCGAAGTCCAAGGGCCACTCACCCTCAATGTATTTGAAAAGTTCCTTGTACCCCACGGTGTTCAGCGCATTACAATGCCTAAAAGGATACACACGCCGGGCTTCTTCCAGCAGTCCCTGCTCCATCATGAGGTCCACACGGCGGTTGATGCGGTCGAAAAGTTCGTCGCGCTCACGCCACAACCCGATTTTCTCAATCCTGAATGGCCGTTCCGCTACCCTCCCCTTGCGAAACGAAGAAAAGGTTTTGCCCGTCATGTAACAAATCTCCAAAGCATGGACTACTCGTTTTGGATTACGGACATCGCAGCTGGCATAATATTCTGGGTCCAGCAGGCGCAGCTCTGCAACCAAGGGCTCTAAACCTTCCTCCTCATAGCGTTGTTTGAGCAACTGCCGCGTTTCGGCATCAACCGTAGGTATATCGTCTATTCCCTTACAGACCGCATCAATGTACATCATGGAACCGCCCGACAACACGCACACATCGTGACTACGGAACAATTCATCCAGCAGCCGCAACGCATCCTGTTCATACTGCGCCGCACTGTAGTATTCCTCCAAACCCAACGTGCCCACGAAATAGTGCTTCACGCGCCGTAGCTCTTCGGGAGTCGGAGCTGCGGTGCCGATGGGAATGTCGCGGTAGAGCTGCCGGGAGTCGGCATTGAGGATGGGACAGCCCGCCTCCTCGGCCACACGCAGGGCATACTCCGTTTTCCCCACCCCAGTCGGGCCCAATATGACTTTCAAGGTCTTTTGCTTCATATCCTTCACCATAACAGAAAAACTACGCCAATGAACAGTGGAATTTGCTGCACATTGGCGTAGTATTATACCTTTCCTCGATCAAACAGCAGCCAAGATTCAGAAAAGCTTGCCGTCGCTGATTTCAAAACCTTCCAAATCGATATCGTCATCGTTGAATGCCGCATCGCCGAAAACGGCCTCGTCATCAAAATCTTCTTCGGCTGCAGCAGCGGCCTTCTTACCTTTGGCATTGGCTACCGGTGCCGAAAGTTCCATATCCAACTCATCAATCTGACGTGGTGCCTCTCCTTTTGCACGCAGGATAACAGGGGTTTGAAGGCTTTCTCCGGGAATGATTTCCTTCACATCCAGGAAGAAGCATCGGTCGGCAAAGGGGTCGAACACAAACTCCAGGCGTTGCTCTTCGTCTTCAATAAATTCAGAAAGGCGCACTTCGTCCATCACATAGATGTCCTCGTCTGCATCGCCCACCCCCATATCTTCGCGGGTGATTTGCTGTCCGCGCTCCCACTCTTCATTACAGATATAGAAAGAGGTCATCTGGTCATCGGGATAGCCACAGGACTGCAAGATGATATTGTTCAAATCAAGGAAGGTGGCATCGCTGTCTATCTTCACCTCGCGGACAAAACCGTCCACTTCGTCGGATATAAATTTTATTCTGTATAACATGGTTGTACGTTGTTTTGATCATGGCATTTCGCCCCAGAGGCTGCCGTCATTTGATGATGCCTCGTTTGGAAGTGGTGACAAAGTCAAGAATGTACTGTATCTCCGGGGTCATGGGCAATGTCTGGCGGATTTCCTCCAGGCATTCTTCACGCAATTTTCCGCGCTGGTAGAGGAGGCGGTAAGCCGTGTGGATTTGTTCGATGGTTTCGGGGGTGAAGCCGCGCCGGCGCAGTCCGACTATATTGAGACCGCAGAAGCTCACCGGCTCACGGGCAGCCATGCAATAGGGGGGAATGTCCTGCCCCGAACGGGTACCGCCGCCCACCATGACATAACTGCCCACGTGGCAGAACTGGTGAATGAGCACAGCGGCGGAAATGATGGCGAAATCGTCAATCACTACCTCACCGGCAATTTTGGTTGCATTGCCCACAATACATCCATTGCCCATCAGCACATCGTGTGCCACGTGCATACCCTCCATGAG
Source organism: uncultured bacterium (assembly GCA_945867195.1). GTDB lineage: Bacteria > Bacteroidota > Bacteroidia > Bacteroidales > Bacteroidaceae > Alloprevotella. The sequence continues at coordinate 2,134 of CAMBHR010000038.1, forward strand.
CAGGTTGTTGGAGCCCACCACCGTCTTGCCCTTGGCAGCAGTGCCACGGTTGATGGTCACGTTTTCGCGGATGGTGTTGTTGTCGCCCACCTCGGCGGTTGTTTCCTCACCCCTGAACTTCAGGTCCTGCGGGATGGCACCAATCACAGCCCCCGGGAAAATGGTATTGCCGTTTCCCAGCCGCGTTCCGGAGAGAAGGGTCACACTGTTCATCAGGCGGTTGTTGCTGCCTATCACCACATTCTTGTCAATGTAGCAGAACGGGCCTATTTCACATCCTTCGCCAATCACGGCCTCTGGATGCACGTATGCTAAAGGACTAATCATATCTTGTTGTTGGGAAGGAGAGGGGCAAAAGGAAACGCTCATGCCCCCTCGCAGGTAAGGTTCTTACTTGTTTTTCGTAATCTGTGCGGTAAAGGTGGCTTCCATCACGATGGTTTCGCCCACGAAAGCAAAACCGTGCATGGAGGAGATGCCGTGGCGGATGGGAGCCATCAGTTCCACGCGGAAAATGAGCGTATCGCCGGGAACGACCTTCTTGCGGAATTTCACGTCATTGATGCGGAGGAAGTAGGTGCTCCACCGTTCGGGCTCTTCTACCGAATTGAGGACGAGCAGGCCGCCGGCCTGGGCCATGGCTTCTATCTGCAGCACGCCGGGCATCACGGGTTCCTGTGGGAAGTGGCCCTGGAAGAAGGCCTCGTTGGAGGTGACGTTCTTCACGGCAACGATATAGTTCGAGCCAGTCTCGACGACTTTGTCAACCAGCTGCATGGGGTAACGGTGGGGGAGCAGCTCGCGGATGCGGTTGACATTCATCAGGGGTTCGCTGTTCGGGTCGTAGTTGGGTGCCTGGACTTCGTACTTGCGGATTTCGCGCCGCATCTGGCGAGCAAACTTGTTGTTGATGGTGTGGCCGGGCCGCGTGGCGATGATGCGTCCCTTGATGGGGCGGCCTATGAGGGCCATGTCGCCAATGATGTCAAGCAACTTGTGGCGTGCCGGCTCGTTGGGCCATGCCAGAGGGCGGCGGTTGAGATAACCCAGTTTGGTAGCATCGCGGTGTTCGACGTGGAGGTTGTCGGCCAGATGGTCGAGGCTTTCCTGTGATATCTGGCGCTCGTAGATGACGATGGCGTTATCCAAGTCGCCACCCTTGATGAGGCCAGCTTTCAGGAGAGGCTCAATTTCGCGCACAAAGACGAAAGTTCTGGCCGAAGCAATTTCCTCGGCAAAGTGCTCCATGTTGTCCAGTGTGGCAAATTGGCTGTTGATGAACTGGGAGTCAAAGGAAATCATGCAGGTGATGGAGAACTGTTCATCCGGTAAGATAATAATGGACGAACCGGTTTCTTCATCCTTGAACTCTACCTTTTTCTTGATGACGTAAAAGTCCTTCGGGGCGTTCTGTACCACTACCCCCACCCTTCGGATTTGCTCCACATAGATGGTGGAGCTGCCGTCGAGGATGGGAAATTCGGGACCGTTGACCTGAATCAGGCAGTTGTCGATGCCCATGGCGTAAAGCGCGGCCATGGCGTGTTCGATGGTGCTGCAACGGGCATCCCCCTTGGCCACAACGGTGCCCCGAGAGGTGTCGATTACGTTTTCGGCAATGGCCTCAATGACGGGTTCGCCTTCCAGGTCAATGCGCTGAATTTTGTATCCGTGGTTTTCGGGAGCCGGATTGAAAGTTACCGTCAGGCTGAGCCCTGTGTGCAGGCCCTTGCCGAACAACGAGAAACTGCCGGCCAGTGTTTTTTGCTTTAACATATAGAATATGGGATAACGACATCTCCGCATGGGTGTACACGCTGGCAGGCTTACGCTGTGCCGGACAGTCTGCTTCCTTTATTATAAACAGGACAGCCGGCGCGAGAGAACGATTTGTCATCATTTTCGCCTCACGCCCCGTGCCGGGAGAGATGCTACATTTTCTTCTTCAGTTCTTCGATTTCTTTTCTGAGGCTGTTCACCTCGGCCTGCAACTCGGGCAGATGCTTGAACACCACGCTGGAGCGCATAAAGTTCTTGGCATCAATGGCTGGCGAGCCTTGCACGGTGGCATTACCCTTACGGATGCTGCCAGCGATACCTGCCTGAGCTCCGGAAAGGACGCGGTCGCCAATGACTGCATGGCCGGCAATGCCCACCTGACCACCAAACATACACCACTGCCCAATCTTGGTGGAACCGGCTACACCTACTTGAGCGGACATGACGGTGTGTTCCCCGACTTCACAGTTGTGGGCCACCTGCACGAGGTTATCGAGCTTCACGCCACGGTGTACCATGGTGCTGCCCATAGTGGCGCGGTCAACGCAGGCGTTGGCACCGATTTCGACATCATCCTCAATGGTGACGATGCCAATCTGCGGTATCTTTTCGTAACCGTCGGCAGCAGGGGCGAAGCCGAAGCCGTCGGCACCGACCACGCAGCCGGAATGAAGGGTCACGCGGTTGCCCAATTTGCAATCGTGGTACACCGAGGCATGGGGATAAAGCAGGCAATCCTCGCCGAGAACGGCGCGTTCTTCCACCACGGCACCGGCATAAATCTGGCAGCCCTTGCCCACTACAGCGTGTTCACCGACATAGGCGAACGGGCCTACATAAACGCCGTCGGCCACCTGTGCCGTTTCGGCCACACAAGCCAAGGGATGGATGCCCTGACGTTTCTGTATGGTCGACTGATAGAGGCTAAGTAATTTGGCTATGGCTTCGTAGGCATTGTTCACTCTAACCAAGGTCGTTTTCACCTCATGCTCAGGTTTGAAGTCATGGTTTACCAAAACAATGCTCGAAGCGGTTTCGTAGAGATAGTGTTCGTATTGTGGATTGGCAAGGAAAGAGATGGCGCCGGGAGTTCCTTCTTCAATTTTAGCAAAGGTCTTTACCTTGGCGTTGGCATCGCCCTCCACCACTCCACCTAAATATTCAGCTATTTGTTTCGCAGTAAATTCCATTAGTTATTTAGTTGTTTGTTGGGGCAAAGATAGCGCAAGGCGAGTGCAATGGAAAGAAAAGCGCAGACTTTTATTTACATTGCCGAGCCGCGGCCTATCTTGGCGAAGCAAAGATAGTGCAAGGCGAGTGCAATAGAAAGAAAAGCGCAAATTTTTATTTACATTGCCGAACCACGGTCTATCTTGGCGTAGCAAAGATAGTGCAAGGCGAGTTGAAATCAAAATAAAAGCTAAAAGATTTGCCTTTTCCTTGCATAAAACTGGCTGCGGTCCGGCAATTTAAGCCAACTTGTTGCGCCCGGATTGTTCTTCCAATTGTTACAAAAATATAAAGATAACATGAACAATATGAGGAAAATCATTACCCGGTGCCGGCAAAATGATGACAAAAAACGGACAACAGCTGACACGATGGCATTGAGATTGTCAACTGAAATGGCTGATTCTAAAGGGAAGTCCGGCTGTAGGAATTTGAAAAGCTGAAGACGGGCTTGGGAACTCTGGCTGGAAGATGAAGTAAGCGACCAGCCCGAAAAAAGGAATCAGCACTGCCGGCCAAGCCGGCTATAGAGGGTTTCGTAGCGGCGCGCCACGACCAAATAGTCGTGGTGGCGGAGGATGTAACGCTTGCTTTCTGCTTGCAGGCGAGGCACAAGGGTTTCACGCTGTTCGACCAGACGGCACAAGGCTTGGTAAACGCTTTCTTCGTCGGGCCGGACGTTGACGATAGGTCGGAGTTCCTGTTCTCCAAGCAGGTCGTATGATTCGGGTTCGCCGCCGCCCACGACAATCATGCCGCGTGCCATGGCTTCGAGGGCGTTCATGGCAGGGGTGTAGGAATAGAGCTGGTCAAGCAGAACGTGGGAGGTGTCGAGCATCTTGACATACTGTGCAAAGGGTACATTCTGTGCCACTTGCAGACGGCACGCTTCGGGGTAGCGTACGGCCACGCGGCGGGCTGCGCGTAGCATGATGTCGGTGCCTTTGTACGCGCTGCGCGACTGCTGGATGCCTATGAAGATTTTAAGGGGCTGTCCGGCAGTGAAGGCCACAGGGCTGGTGGGATGGTCCGTCCGTGGTATGATGGGGAATGGTATGTAGGTGAGCTTGTGGGGGGCATGTGGGCAGTGGGCGCGGTAGCTGGCATCATACTCGTAGAGCCCGGCCACGATGGCATCGGCATCGGCGGCAACTTGCCGGTTGAGCACGCCCTTGGGGCCGTAGAGCCAGTCGCGCTTAAAGGATTCGTTCTCGTCGGAAATGCGTTCGGCATGCCCCATGTTGAAATCGCTGTAACGGAAGGTGCGGAAATCGAGGCAGGCTTTGACATAATAATAATCCATGCCGAATGCTCCCATCACGATGTGGCGATTGTGGCGGCGCAGATAACGGTAGAAGGACATCATGCGCTCGGCTTTGAGAGGCAGGAAGACGGGATTGATGAGTTGCACGACATCAAAGCCACGAAACTGGCGGAACTGGCGCCACAGGCGGAGGTAGTAGGCCAGGCTGCCTACGAAGCTAAAGGAGGTCCGGCGGAGGTCAATGTCGCGGGGATAGTTTTTCCACCCGTCGCCGTCGGATGCCACCACGACTTCGTGCCCCAGGCGGCGCAAGCCTTGACCCAGGGTGTGGTGTACGTTACTGTAGTCGCCAAGCAGGAGTATTCGCATCGGGAGGGGGATGTTATTTATGGGGTGTTCTATAAATTAGGCCGAGCTGGATGCTGGATTTTTAGAGATGACATTTTGTAAGTGGAGGAAGGAGCATAGCGGGCTATGCGACTGACGTGACTTGCAAAAGGTCGCTCTAAAAAACAGCAGACGGCCGGAATAAGTAAAATAACTCATGGGGTATTCTTTAAAACCTAATTTATAGAACACCCCTTATAATTTACTGAAGTTTCGGGAATTGGGCAGCACCCGCAGAAAGGTCACGGAGCAATTCACCATTTACTGCCCACCTGTCCACGCTCTTCTATACGCATTTTTTATCCTCAAAAAAATCATTCAATCCTTCAAGCACTGACGGTATCCTACTGATTTCCAATGGAAAAGCGTATGAAGCTTTGCCTTTTCAAATATTCACACCGCGCGTTCATATTTCCATCGCTTACTTCCTGATTTCGAGGCGGGTTCCCGGTGTGAAGGTTTGCTTTCTCCGCCCCTCCAAGCGTTCATCGCTCGTGTGAATGTTTTGAAATCCAATCCTTCACACCAAAAACTACTGAAAATCAGGATGAACCACGCTCTATGTGAAGGAGGTGAATGCTTTTTTGGGGAAATAAATACGTATATACGCGTACGTAAAGGGCATATTCAAAACAGATGGCGGCTTATTCAGCATGACAGAACCGCCTCGCTTGTCAGGCCGGACGTTACGTGAAGTCCTTTCACAACCCGGCGACTTGTCCGCACAACTCCTGGACTTGTCCGCACAACTCCTTGAGTTGGTAAAACAACTCCCGGACTTGTGGGAACAATTTCTGGGCTTGTGGAAAAGGCATATCATCACGTCTTCACATCCGAAACTTCAGTAATTTATAATTTACAATTATGCCTACGGCCATGAAGTCAGGAGTACTGCATAGTCCTGTATGATGGTCGTCAGACCTAATCATAAATCGTAAATTAAAAATCGTTTTTTTCCTTCAGATATTTTGCAAATATGCGGGCAGCCGTTTCGACCATGTGGGCGCAGGGGCGTTTCTGGTAGTAGCGGTCGGTGCGGGCTTCGGCCTCTGGTGTTCCTTCGGGCTTTTTGAGGCCAAGCAGTTCGGCACATATCAGGCTGCCGTTTTCCTGTCTGAAAGCCTCGGCCATCTGCTGTACCACGGCGTAGTTGTGGCTTTTGCCTTCGCGGTCGGCAGCATCCACAGAACCGCAGTCGAGTCCTGCCAGCTGGAACATTCCGCAAGCAGCACCACACGTCTGACGCATACGGCCTATGCCGCCGCCAAAGGAGGCGGACATACGCAAGGCTTGTTCACGGCTGAAGCCGTAGAGGTCGGCGAAGGCGGCCACGACGCTCTGGGCACAGTTGTAGCCTGACTTGAAAAGGGCGACGGCTTCGGCTACGCGCCTTTCGAGTTCTTCATCGCTTATAGGGGACGGAGTGGTTGTTATCATGAGGTAGAGGGAGTTAAATCTTAATCGATAATTTAAAATTGATAATTTATAATTAGTTTCGCGGCGTTATTCATTATAGGGGTGTTCTATAAATTAGGTTTTAAAGAATACCCCATGAGTGATTTTACTAATTCCGGCCGTCTGCTGTTTTTTAAAGCGACCTTTTGCAAGTCACGTCAGTCGCATAGCCCGCTATGCTCCTTCCTCCACTTACAAAATGTCATCTCTAAAAATCCAGCATCCAGCTCGGCCTAATTTATAGAACACCCCTAAAATTATCTATCATGAACATGAAATCTACGGTCTGGTGCTCAGTGGCCTTTCTCCCGGCATTGCTCTGCCTGACGGCCTGCCAGGAAAACTTCGACAAACGGCTGCAAAGGGAAGCGCGGGAATTTACGGAAAACCATTGTCCGCAAGAACCGGAACCGGGAACGCGGCTGGACAGCACTTCGTACGAACCGGACGGAAGGGTGTACACGCTGTGGTACTCGTTGGCTGCGGAAAACGAGGCGGCCATACGCCAGCAGAAGGAACTGATGCACCGGCTGTTGCTGCACGAACTGGTAGCGGACGTGAACTATATCAACCTGAAGAAGGAGGGGGTGACGTTCCGCTACGTGTACCGCTCGCAGCAAAACGGTGCGCTGGTCTACGACACGCAAATCAAGCCGCAGGAGTACAGGGCGCAGTGACTGTGACAGGCGTTCAGAACAAAGAACGAGGACGAAACACACAAACGAGCCTGCCGAACTGACAGCACATGGTGCCAACGGTTCCGGCAGGCTCGTTTGTCGTATGAAAATCTCAGAAGCCTTCCGGAAAATCAGTCTTCGGCGGGCTTCATGTTGGTATATACGGTCTGGACATCATCGAACTCTTCCAGACGCTCTACCATCTTGTCAATGCTTTCGCGCTCCTCGGGAGTGACGTCCTTGAGGTCGTTGGGGATGTAGGTGAACTCGGCACCGATAACCTCGAAGCCGTTTTCCTCCAGGTGTTTCTGAATCTGTCCGAAGCACTTGGGGTCGCCGTAGAGGGTGATGCTGCCTTCTTCCTCGTCCTCGTCGTACTCGTCCTCTACGCCGAAGTCAATGAGGTCGAGAATCATCTCGTCCATGTCCAGCCCGTCCTTTTTCTTGAAGGTGAACACGCATTTGTGGTCGAAGAGGTAAGCCAGGGATCCCATGGTGCCCAAGTTGCCGTTGAACTTGTTGAAAACGGAACGTACGTCGCCCACAGTACGGGTGGCGTTGTCAGTGAGGGTGTCGACGAAGATGGCAACTCCGTGGGGGCCGTAGCCCTCGTAAGTCATGGTTTTGTATTCGCTCTGGTCTTTGCCCATGGCGTTCTTGATGGCACGCTCGATGTTGTCCTTGGGCATGTTTTCACGCTTGCAGGTGGCGATGATGGCACGCAGCGTAGGATTGTTTTCGGGTTCGGGTCCTCCAGCCTTGACGGCTACGGCAATTTGTTTCCCGAGTTTGGTAAAGGTGCGGGCCATGTGTCCCCACCGTTTCATCTTAGCGGCTTTCCGGTATTCAAAAGCTCTTCCCATGGTGATATTTCCTTATATTTTGATGATTGTTGTTTATGTGTGAATGATGAGCATTAGCGCAACTTAGCATCTAACTGCTTTTCAAGGTTGGCGATGATCTTCTTCATGACGGCCTCGGTCTGCTTGTCGTTCATGGTCTTGGTGTCGTCCTGCAACACGAAGTTGACGGCATAGCTCTTCTTGCCGGGCTCAAGGTTCTTTCCTTCGTAAACATCGAACAGCTCGACGCGCTTGAGGAGTTTCTTCTCCGAGGCATAGGCTATCTGCTCTATCTGGGCAAACTCCACGCTCTTGTCGACGAGGAGGGCGAGGTCGCGGCTGACTGCGGGGAACTTGGAAATTTCCTTGAAAGAAACGCGGTTCTTCTTGACGCGCTTCATGAGCAAGGTCCAGTTGATTTCGGCATAGTACACCTCTTGCTCAATGCCCACGGCAGCACAGAGGGCCTTGGAAACGAGGCCGAGCTCAACGAGCACCTTGCCGCTGCGGTCGGCTATGCGGAGACTCTTGGCAAAGAGGTCGTTCTGGCCGGCTTCAACGAGCAGTCCGCCCAGCTCCATGCCTACGCGCCGCAGGATGTTGGCCACGTATGCCTTGAGCTGGTAAACGGAAGTGGCTTCATCGGGATGTGCCCAGGAGCCTTCAACGTGTTTGCCGGTGAGCCACAGACCCATGTACTGCGCCTCGGAATAGGCGGCGAGGGAATGGTCGGGTGTGCGGCGGTCAGCGTCGAAGAAGTAGCAGTTGCCACTTTCGAAGAAACGCAGGTTGCCGTTCTTGCGGTTGACATTGTGGGCGATACTTTCCAGACCGCCGAAGAGGAGAGTCTGGCGCATCACGTTGAGGTCAGAGCTGAGGGGGTTGAGGACGTGGACCAGATGCTCGGGGGCATAGGTGCGCAACTGCTGGTAGTAAGCCTCCTTGGTAAGCGAGTTGTTAAGGATTTCGCGGAAGCCCTCTCCCACCAGCTGCTCGGCCACGAGGTTCTCGAGCTTGTTGCTGCGGTCCACGTCGCCTTTGATGGTGAGGCTGGATTTGACGGCAGTGGGGATTTCCACGTTGTTATATCCATAGATGCGGAGGATATCTTCAACCACGTCGCAGGGACGCTGCACGTCGACACGGTAGGCCGGTACCTGAAGGGTAAGGCCCTGAGCTGTTTCGGCCACCACCTTCATCTCAAGGGAGGTGACGATTTCCTTGATGACCTCGGCGGGGAGGGTCTTGCCTATGAGGTCGTGTACGTACTGATAGTCAAGTGCTACTTCAAAGTGCTTTGCCAATCCTTCGGCCTCAATGTCCTTTATCTCCATGGAGATGGTACCGCCGGCGAGCTCCTTGACCAACAGGGCTGCCACCTTGAGGGCGTATATCTGGCCAGCTGGGTCAATGCCACGCTCGAAACGGAAGGAGGCATCGGTACTCAGACCGTGGCGACGGGCACTTTTGCGGATCCACGTGGGATTGAAATAGGCACTTTCCAGAAGCACATTGCAGGTGGTGTCGTACGTGCCGGAGCCGCGTCCGCCCAGCACGCCGGCAATGCACATGGGCTCGCGGGTGTTGCAGATGGCGAGGTCACGCTCCGAGAGTTTGTGTTCCACTCCGTCAAGGGTGACAAAGGGGGTACCCTCAGGCATGGTGCGCACCACGACTTTCCCGCCTTCTATCATGTCGGCATCGAAGCAGTGGAGGGGTTGGCCGTATGCCATCATGACGTAGTTGGTGATGTCGACGATGTTGTTGATGGGACGCAAGCCGATGGTTTCGAGTTTTTCCTTCAGCCACTTGGGACTTTCCTTCACCTCGCATCCTTTGACGGTGACGGCGCAGTAACGCGGACAGGCTTCAGTGGCCTGCACGTCGATGGCGATGTCAAGGTCGTGGTTGTCGACAGCAAAGCCTGACACGTCCATACGGTGCAGGGAAGTGGTTTTTCCCTGACGGACAAGCCAGGCGTACAAATCGCGTGCCACGCCGTAGTGCGAACAGGCATCGGCACGGTTGGGTGTTATATCTACTTCAATGACGAAATCACTCTCCAGTCCGTAGTACTCGGCGGCCTTCAAGCCGACAGGGGTCTCGGCGGGCAACACGATGATGCCGTCGTGGCTCGTGCCTACGCCTATCTCGTCCTCAGCGCATATCATGCCCAGACTTTCCACTCCGCGCAACTTGGAACGCTTGATGGTGAAGCACTCATCACCTTCGCCATAGAGCTTGGTGCCCAGCGTGGCGACAATGACTTTCTGTCCGGCTGCCACGTTCGGCGCGCCACAAACTATCTGTGAGGGCTCACCCTGACCCAGGTCGACTGTACATACGTGCATATGGTCGCTGTTAGGGTGCGGCTCACAAGTGAGGACATGGCCCACGACGAGGCCTTCGAGACCACCCTTGATGGCCTGCACCTCGTCCACACTGCCTACTTCGAGGCCTATGCTGGTGAGGGCTTCGGCCAACTCGACTGGCGTGAGGTCGAAGTCAACGTATTCCTTGAGCCATTTGTATGATATATTCATGATGGTATTTAGTTAAAAGTTCTTGTCCAAGCTATTCCGGATGGTCTACCTTGCTTTCGTCCAGACCGAAAACTTACGGAATAGCGGCGGCAAAATTATATTATTTTTTACAAACTGCCAATTCAGCGAGTGGCAATGTAGGCCATTGTAGGCCATTGTAGGCCGCCAAAAAGGAAACACGGACTGACGGAGGGCACGCTGCGTGGAACCTAATACCACCGGAGCAAATCGTCGAGCAGGGTGATGACGTGGGTGGGGACGGTTTCGTCGCGCTCGGTGGGTTCCCACTCTTCTCCCTTGAACCATACGGTTTGACATCCTGCGGCCTGTGCCGGCAGTATGTCTTTGGTGAAGCTGTCGCCCACAGCCACACACTGAGGTGCGGAACAACCAGCGGCCTCTACGCCCAACTGCCAGATGGCGGGGTCGGGCTTGCGCACACCTGCCACGGCACTTTCTACCACGTCGTCGAAATAGCCGGCCAGTCCGTACGCCTGTATCACGGCGTGGAGGTTCCCATAGAAATTGGAAACGAGAATGAGTTTGTACCGGCCCTTCAATTTGTCCAGCACTTGGGCGGAAAGGGCGGCATGGCGGGCGGCATAGGCATTGCAGTAACCGGCAATGGCACGGACGGCGTTTTCCATTTCGTCGGTAGAGGAGAATGCCAATGCGCCGGACTCAACCAACTGGCTGACTTCGATGTACACCTTCTTATATAATAAGGTGTGGAAGTCGTCGGAGGGCTGGATGCGGGGCTCACGGGCCAATAGACGCTCGGCGTAGACGTATGCCTGACGGAAAGCGGCTTCGCTGACGGCGTGACCCGTGGACTGATATCCTTCGTAAAGGACGTGTGCCCAATGGCGGGCGGCGGTGTCAAGGGTACCGCCATAATCGAACAGGAATGCTTGTGGCATGGTGGGGTATGAAATCTCTTGGGGGAATTGGTGAATTGGGGTATTGGATCTTTTTGGGAAGGTCGTTTTGGGAGCGGTTGGCGCGGAAATGGTCTGTTATCCCTGCATGATGCGTTTGTTGCCAACCTTGACGAGACTGACTCCGATGAATATCCAGAACAATTCACGAACACGGGTGTAGAGGCTGGTGAAGATGCCTATGCCCGGGGCACTGAGCCCCAATATGCGGACTATCAGCGACAGGCCACCTTCGCGGGCTCCAAGCTGCATGGGGAGGAAGAAGAGGATGTTGCCTATCAACGAAGAGAAGGCCAGGACGAGTATGGCATCGAAGATGGTGAGGCTGACTCCCAACGACAAGAGTATGAAGTAATACTCAAGGGAGTTGACCACTCGGGCCACGTATTCCCACAGCAGGGATGACCAAAAGGCCCGGGGCTGGGAGTGAAGATAGGCCACGCCGGCATCGACTTTCTGCATATCGGCGAGATGGGTGTCGTAGAACTTTCGGGCCGGACGTTTGACGTAGGGCAGGTGGAGCAGGGGCTGGAACAAACGGACTATCACGCCCCGGCGATAGCACAGGCGGAAAAGGAACAGCACCAAAATCACCACAAAAACAAACACACCGAACAAGCCCCAAAGAAAGGGGGTCATCTTTTCGGTATAGACTGCCGCAAAGAGCACTGCGGACGAACTCCACAGGCATATGTGGGACAGGATGTGCATCATGGAATAGAGCACTACCGACGACATGGCGCGGGGCACGCCGATGTGGGCACTGAGTTCCATCACGCGGTAGGGGCCACCGCCAAAACCGAAGGGGGTGGTGTAGCTGAAAGCAAAACCGGAGACGGTGAGCTTGTAGGCGTGGCGGAAACTGAGGTGCTTGCTGTGGGTGCCGCTGTTGACGATGATTTGGAAGGCCAGGGCATTGAAAGCGTAAACGATTACCCACACGCCAAGCACGGCGGGCAGGTAAAGGCCGGCACGCCCCAGATTATGGAGCAGTTGGGTATAGTCTACATCGAAGGTCAACAACATGACGATGATGGCCGCCACACCAAAGAGCAGGAAGAGGTTGCGATAGAGTGGTTTCATAAGGTTGCAGGAAGAAAGGGAAGAAGGGGGATGCAGGGGAGGCGTGTTATGCTCCGCGAAGCTGGTCGGTCAGCCTGCGGCACAGTTGCTCATGCCGCTGACGCATATACAGGAAGAGGGCATTCATCACCGTGACCTCGAACACAAGGTAGAGCCAAGGTTCGCCGAGCAGGAGGGATATGTACAACGCAATGGCCCGGGTGTTAAATGTCAGGATGTTGGCATATTTCATGAGGGGCAGGCTGCCGGCGCGGAACTCACGGCGCAACGTTTCGGGCAACGCACGTCCGGCATAGGTTTGCCTGAGCTGCGCCCTGAACCGCTGGAACGAAGGGGTCATCTGCTCTTGCGAACGGGTATAGTTGCCATAGAAATAAAGGAATACCATCCACATGCCGTCCTTCTTCCAACTTAAGGTGCGCAACTCGGCACGCAGTTTGTCGAAGCTGTCAAGCTCACTGCCTTGTTCCCCTTTCAGGAAATAGAGGTGGATGTTGCGGTAGTAGTCGGCCAGCTGGCATTGTTTGCCATGGCAGATGAAACCGGAGAAAGCGGCCAACAGCCAGATGTAGATGCCCCACTCCATCCGGGTGCCGGGAATAAGTTCTGACTGGAGGCGCAGGCAGATGGCGACATAGATGAAAAAGAACCACACATCGCCGGCAAAACCGTCCAGGATGCGCCCCCAGCGCGTCTTTTTGCCGGTCATGCGCGCCAACTGGCCGTCGGCACTGTCGTAGAGATTGGCCCAGACCAGCAGGAAAATGCCCAAAAGGGTGTAATGCATCTCGGGGAAATAGAAGCAAACGCCGGCGGCAGCTCCCAGAAAGATGCTGATTATCGTGACGACATTGGGATGGACGTTGAAATAATTGAAGAAACGTGCCCACAAGAAACCGAGGGGACGGGTGAAATGGATGTCAAGCCATTCTTCGGTGTCAGAAGACTTGAAAGTGGATTGAAGTTGGGAAGTAGTATCGGACATGAAAGGGAAAGGATATGTTGTATTGCTACTGTTTCTTGAGGATTAGGAATGTGGAATAGGGGATGGATAGAAAGGAGGATGCCACTGCACTCGCCCGTCCGTGTGCCGGTTCGTTGGACGCCCATCCTTGCTGGTCACTCAACCTTCTTCCTGGCTCGCCAGCAGCCGGGCGGCGATGGCAGCAGCTGCCTGACGGCGACAAGGGGAGAAACTGGGCCAATCGTTGAAATCGATAATCCGGATGCTGCCATCAGCACTGACGATGGCATCTCCGCCATACACGGTGAAACCGGAAACCTCTGCGGCTCTGTCGGCCAAGGCTTTCAGGGCTTCGGCCGTCACGGCATAATGATGCGGACTGCCGTTGTGAGCTTCCAACCCGAATTTGCTGAAACCGTCTGCTTCTGTGGGATAACTATAATGGAAGAAACCGGTACCCTGCACGCCATAGAATTTAATGAGGTCGCCAGACACATGGGACACGGCCAGCACTTCGGCCACTCCCTCCGCGCCAAGCCTTGCCGCCAGTTCCCGGGTGGCTTGTTCGTCAGCAGCGAACTGTACATCGGCCTCTGTTTGCGCACAGGCATCGGCGCGCTTCAGCCACACGGGGTAGGTCACATGGGGAGGCAAGGGAAAGGCATCGACATCCTGATTGAGCGACAGGCGGGCGAAAGCGGGCTGTGGCAGTCCGGCTGCCTGAAACGTCTGCATCAGGTGCAGACGATTGCCCTTGAGCAACGCAGCTGGGGCATTGACCACCCGCACCTTGCCTTCACGAGCGACCTCATCCAAGGCTTCCAGCACATAGGTGCTGCGCGCCATGGAGAAAACGAGGTCGAACTCTGACAGGTCGACAGATACGAAAAGGTCTTCGGAAATGACATAGACCTCATGCCCCGCACGGCGCAGACGCGACGATACGGCGGCGAAGATGGCGGCATCGCGGTCAACGGAATTGGGGCTGAACTGAGGCGAACGGCTTATGCCCAAAATGGTCAGCATGGAGGCGGGATTTATTGAGCCGAAGCCAAGAAAGCATCGGCCTTGGCTATGTCGGCGGCATGGTCTACATCAAATATCTTGGAAAAAGGACAGGCTTCGAGCTTGAGTCCATGGGCCACCAGCGCACGCTGGAAATTGCGCATACGGCTCTGGCCTTCAAGGATGCACTGATGCAAAATGTCAAGTGCCGAAGGGCGCAGGCAGTAAATGCCTCCGGAGATATACCGGCATTGCCCGGCGGTATCCAGGAAACCGGTTATCTGCCTGTCGTCGGCAGTAGCCACATAGAGCGGACGCTCATCGTCTATATAATCGGTCACGGCCATGCAGCCGTCGGATTCGCTTTGCAGGAAATGGCGGATGTAACGGGCGAACTCTTCCTCGCGGAATATGGTGTCGACTGTTGTCAGGCAGAAAGGCCCGTCAGTGAGATGGGGAGCCAGCTCGGCAAAACTGTGCATGGAGCTTGGCGTGCTCTTCACCACGAGGCGCACATCGTCAGCCAGTCCCTGCTGTTGCAACTGCCTGAGATGCTGCTCCGTGAGTGGGTTGAGCGTATTGACGATTATCACGATTTCCTCGGCTCCGTTTGCCCTGAATATGCGGATGAGGCGGTCTATCATGGCCTCACCTCCCACACGGACCAAGGGTTTGGGTAACGCTATACCCTCTTGCTGCAACCGTGAGCCTTCGCCGGCTGCAATGATGGCAAACTTCATGAATGTTGTTACTTCTTGATGGTTGGTGCTGAAGGTGCAGGAAGCCGGCATCGTCTGACCGTGCCTAAGGGCATGAGCGGTCCGCGCTGCCGGCCCGTCCCTTATTTTTCTCTTCTGTCCTGGAATATCTTGGGCAATGGGTTGGCATGAGCCTCATCGTATGCCTGCCGGTTGCGCCAGATATCGATGGCGGAATATACAGCCTGCCTGAACGACTGGGCATCGGCCTGGTTCTTTCCTGCGATGTCATAGGCCGTACCGTGGTCGGGCGAGGTGCGAACGAATGGCAGTCCGGCGGTGAAATTCACGCCGTCGTGGTCTGTCAAGGCTTTGAAGGGTGCCAGTCCCTGGTCGTGGTACATGGCGAGGACGGCATCGAAATGCCGGTACATGGCGGCATTGAAGAATCCATCTGCGGGGAAGGGGCCGTAACAGGGAAGGCCGGCATCTGCCAGCGACTTGATGGCCGGCACAATCACCTCTTCCTCTTCATGGCCTATCACGCCGCTGTCGCCGGCATGGGGGTTGAGTGCCAGAATGGCAATGCGGGGCGAAGAGATGTTGAAGTCGCGGCACAGCGACTCGTAGAGCATCCGCGCCTTTTGCACGATACGGTCCTCAGTGATGGCAAAGGCCACTTCCGAAATGGGCAAATGGGTTGTCACCAAAGCCACCCGCATCAGGGGGTTGCACAGTATCATCAGCGGTTCGCCGCCGTCACTGCCAAGGCGATCCTGAAGGTATTCGGTGTGGCCGGGGAAACGGAAGTTGGAACTTTGGATGCTGGCTTTCTGGATGGGAGCTGTCACCAGCACGTCAATAAGGCCGGACTGGAGGTCCTGCACGGCCTGTTCCAGTGCCACGAAAGCGGCATGGCCGGCCTCGGCACTCTGTGTCCCGAACTCCACCTTGACCTCTGCGTCGGAGCAGTTGACGAAGTTGAGCTGGCCGGCGGCGGCATCTTCCGCCGAAACTACCTGCCGGATGTTGGCATTGAGTCCCAGGGTCTTGCCATGGTAGGCAAACACCTTGGCGTTGCCATAGACTACCGGCGTGCAGAGTTCCAGCATCAGGGAATCGGAAAAGGCTTTCAATATGACCTCAGGCCCCACTCCGTTGGTGTCGCCCTGGGTGATGCCCACACGCACCGACGGACAGCCCGTCTGGGCATTGGGGGCGTTATCTACTGTCGTATGATTGGTTGGCATAATAAAGGAATATCGTTAAACAGACGAAGCCCGCGCCTCCTGTTCAGCTGTACTGAGCAGGCCGCAAGCTGCAAAAATATCTTGTCCCCGCGAAGCCCGCAGGGTGGTGAAAAGGCCATGTGCTGTCAGATAGTCGCGGAACTCGCGCATCTGCGCTTCGCCGACACCGCGCAGAGGGGTGTCGGGTATGTCATGGAAACGGATGAGGTTTACCCTACAGTCCAAAGGCCGCAGCAGCCTCAGCAGGGCATCGGCATGCTGTCGGGTGTCGTTGATACCGGCAAACACGATGTATTCAAACGACAGCCGACGCTGGCGCGCTCCCTCTGCGGGACGGGGGCCTGACGTGCGCCGGCGGCAGAAGTCATACTGCTGCAACAGGCGCACCACTTCTTCTATGCCGAAAGCTCTTTCGGCCGGCATAAGCCGCGCGCGCTCTTCCGGGATGGGATGGTGCAGACTGATGGCCAAATGGCACTGGCTCTCAGCCAGAAAACGCCGCAGTCCTTTGGCAAGTCCCACGCTCGAAACGGTGATGCGTTTGGCACTCCACCCCCACCCCCATGCTGCGGTCAGCACCTCGGTGGCGCGCAACACAGCGTCCAGGTTGTCGAAGGGTTCGCCCTGCCCCATGAATACCACGTTGGTTAGCTTGTCTGCTTCGGGCAGGGAAAAGATCTGGTTCAGGATGTCCGTGGCCGACAAGGAAGCGACAAACCCTTGGCGGCCGGTCATACAGAAGGCGCAGCCCATCTTGCACCCCACCTGACAACTGACGCACAGTGTAGCGCGCTCGCCATCGGGGATAAAGACGGTTTCGATGAAATGACCGTCGGCCGTTGCGTACAGGTACTTCACGGTTCCGTCCACGGACCGCTGTTCGCGCACCGGACTACTGCACCCCACAACACAATGCTCCTGCAAAACCGCCCGCGCCGCCTTGCTGATGTTCGTCATCTCATCCAGCGCGAATACACGCTTGCGGTAAATCCAATCGGCCAGCTGTTTTCCGACAAACTTTTGCAGTCCCAGACTTTGGCACATCGTGCCCAGTTCGTCGGGATTTTGTCCTAAGAGGGGTTTCTTCTGTTCCAAGGATGCTGTCTAAAGTCTAAAATATAATAGGAGGAAACACTCCTATATATATAAGAAGTAAAACAACAAGTTACAAGGTCAAGGACCCGAGGTTCAGGACCGCCATCCGGCCAAACGGCTTCCCGTCCGGCCGACAGCTTCAATCATCACCTCACGACCCCCGACCTTGTAACCTCAGTTGCGGTGTGACATTTATTTTCTGTAGAGCAACCAAGCAGCGGGATAAGACTGCTTCAGGCTGTTGCGCGACTGTACCGCCGAAGCCTTGTCATCGAACGACGAGGCCACCACGCGGAACCAGCCGGTTTGTCCGTTGATTGTTTCGTTGGTCTTTACCACACGTGCGTCATATCCCTGTCCCTGCAAGCGTGCCTTGAGCCCTTCGGCATTGGCCTGGGTGATGAAGCTGCCCACCACCACGCTGTAGGCTTTCAAGGGTGAGCCGCTTACCACAGACATTTCGCCTTGGATTTCGCGCACGTCGCTATGGTCTTCGGTCACTACGGTCGTTGTGGTGGCCGGCGGAGTAGTGGTAACGGGCGGGGTAACGGGAGTAACGGCCACGTTGTTCTGTTCCTGTACCACCTGTTGTTCATTCTGCCCGGTCTTATCCTGAGCCATAGCCTGCTCGTAAGCCTGACGGTATGCGCTCTCGCGCGATTTACAACCCGTGAACATCACAGCGGCACACAAGCCCAGCATCAAAACCAAATTCTTTTTCATGTGATAAAATATGACTTTTAATAATGAATAATCGCGTTACACAAAAGGCTTTTGCATCAGCCAGACGGCCATGCGCCAATGGCACTTCGGGCAAAAACCGTTACAAAACTACAAAAGCATTGCACGCCTTAAACATATTTTCTTGTTAAACAAGATTAAATGACAACTTTCCATGGATATAAAGGAAAAATAACGGCACATTTTTGTACGTGATGGAAGAAAAAACGTACTTTTGAGGCCTGAACAACAGTATTAACCCCCTAATTGATTACCACTATGAAAGGACTTAGCATCTTAGCCGCATTCTTGGGCGGTGCTGCCGTAGGAGCAGCCTGTGGTATCCTTTTTGCTCCTGAAAAGGGTACGGACACGCGCGAAAAAATTGCCGAAGCTATCCGCAAGCGCGGCATCAAGCTCAACCGCAAGGAAATGGAAAGCCTCGTTGACGACATCGCCGACGAACTCCAGCCCGCTGAATAACCATCCTTCCCGGCAAACCGACAAGCCTGCCCTCCGGCGATTTGTCGGTTTGCCTTTTTTGTTTTGCCCAGCCTGCTGCCGGCGTAGCCGCTCCTTACCATCAGGGCAAAACGTCCGTTTTTTCCACTCTAACAAACCATTGCCGTGTTTTCGTCAGACAAGAACATTGAAACCATCGGGCAGTTGATTGCCGACCTTCACCAACACGTTGATCTGCGTCTGGAGTACTTCAAAGTGGATGCCGTAAGCAAGTTGTCAAAGCTGCTGGCGGCCATCGCCCTGAGCATCATCATTTTCATGTTCGGCGCATTGGCCTTGTGGTTCGTATCCATGATGGCAGCAGCGGCTCTCGGCGAATGGCTGCACCACGAGGCGGCGGGCTATGCCATCGTGGTGGCGTGCTACCTGGCCATGGCCTGCCTGATATTTGTACGCCGGAAGCAATGGATTGAAGTCCCCATCACCCATTTCCTGGCTCAGTTGTTCCTGAGCGAGCCTTCGCAGCCCGAAGAGCCGGAGGCCCACGAGGAGGAGGAAGACACCTTATAATATAAGGTATGGTTTCCGGAACCACAGCCACGTGCTTGCAAACCAAGTCCCGTCCCGTACAAACCAAATCGCCTCACCAACAAACCATATCCCGTTCTGTACAACCCCCATCCACGCTCCCTCATGAACTCGAACCAAACCTACACACCGGAAATGCTTCAGGCGCGCCTGAACGTGTTGCATAAGAAAATAGACAAGAACCGGGCATCCATAGCCAAGAAATGGCAGTTGCTCTTTGCCCCGCCTTCCGAATCGGAAGGCAAGGTGCAGATGTGGGTCAGCCAAGCCGAACGCGCGGTAGCCGTCTACGACGGCGTGATGATGGGCTACAAGCTCTTCCGCCGCTTCAACGGTTTCTTCCACCTCTGGGGGCACAAAAAGAAAAACAAGCGCAGACCTTGAGCCGCGCTTGTTTTTTTATGGTTTAAACTGTTCCCGCCATGACAACGGCTTCTCCATAAATGCTCATGCCTTTTCCAGCCATGACAATGGCTGGACCTACAATGCCTCAGGCTGTCATTGCAAACGGAACAGGCGGATGCCGATGGACGAAGGGTGTTCGCGCAGATATTGCCGGAGTGTTTTCGGCTCTTCCACCACTTTGTGATGGATGGACGAGGCGTTAAGCAGATGCAGCCGCCCGTCCTTTCCCCACACGGCAAAGCCCAGGTGGGAATAGTCCAGTCCGTCCTTCCTTGTGACGATGGCCACGAGGTCGCCGTCGTGAATGGCTGAGAGCTGCTCCTTTTTCAAATCCGTCAAGGCGGCCGGCAGGAACGTGCCGTCGATACCGTTGGCCTGCCGCTCCATCCGGGCGATGCTGTCCACCCATTCGGGGTGGGCCTTCAGGAAGGGATATTTGTCCGGGTGGGCCGACATGTAATGGTTCTCCACGTTCATCACCGCCGTGAAGTGTTCGTCGTCGCGCACCTCAGTCATCACGTTTTTCCGGAGGTTGTCGTGCATCCACCAAGTGAAATAATGCAAGCGCGACAGGTAACCGTCCATCCGTCCGCCGCGATAGCGCAGCCGCATCAGGTTCCGGCAATAATCGTCAAAGCTGTCGCCGCCCTGCCGCCGGGTCATGGCCAAAGCCCACACCGTTTCGACCAGCGTGGTGCAGTCGAGCTGCCGCAGGTTCACCACCAACCGTTCGGGGTCGGCCTTCTCCAACGTGCCGCCCACGTAGGGGATGTCCAGGAAGCGGCGGGCGTAGTACAGCACGTCGTTCGCTCCCGTTTCCGCCCTCAACAGTTCCACCACGCGCAGCGAGTCCTTTGCCGTGTAGAGTGTCTGGCGCAGGATGCCGTCGTCGGGCGCAGGTTTCTCAGCCGCCGGGGTGGCCGGCACTTCTGCTGTCGGTTCCTGCTGCATGGCTTTTAGCTGCCGGTTGTCGCATCCCATCCAAGCCATGCCAGAAAGGAGGATACAGACGAGTAGATGTTTCATGGGAATACTGAGGTGAAAAACAAGCGTTTGGGAATTGAAAAGTTCAAAGTTCACCCGCTGCCGGCAGAGGCCGTTCTTGCACAGACGGAATGACGCCAAAACTTATCAACTCCCAAACTTCGTTGAAAACTATAGGAAACTACGTTTTTTACTTAATCAGATCCACCGAGCGACGGATGAACTTGCTCAGTGCCTCGCCGCGCAGCAAACCGTTCTGGAGCAGTGCCAAGTCGATGAGCTGTGCCACGACAGGGTTTTGCTTGCCATATTCGGCCCATACGCCGCGACGCTGTTCCTGCTGTGCCTCGATGTCGTCCTCCACCTGCTTCAGCTGCGCCTTGTCGTCGTCGGTCAGCTCCTCATACTTCTTGTCCTTCTGCGACTCCTCCACGGCCTGTTTGCGTGCAGTCAGTCCTTTGAGTTCGTTTTCGATGGGCTGGAGCTTTTCGGCCAGTGCGCCCTTCATGTCGGCCACCACTTCCTTCACCAGACGGTGATCGGCGTTGAGCACCAGGTTGTACATATCAGGCATTTCGCCGTAGAACGACATGCCCTGTTGGTAACGGCTCATGTCCTTCATACGCCGCATATACTCGCTTTGCGTGATCACAACGGGTGCAGCTTCCTCGCCCATCGAGGCGGCCTCCACGTGGAGTTCGGCTTTGTCGAGCTTGGGCAGTTCGGCGGTAAACACGCCGTTGAGCGAAAGCGTTTCCTCCTCGGAAAGTCCCGTGGCCTTGTCGTCCTCCTTGCGGATGAGGCGATCCACCACGTCACCGTCCACACGGCTGAAGCGGCACTTCTCCAACTTCTGTTCCAGCAGGCCCACCATAGCGGTGTCCAGTTCGCCGTCGAAGAGCAGCACGCTGTAACCCTTAGCGCGTGCGGCCTCGATGTAGGTGTACTGTTCCTCCTTGTTCGTGGCGTAGAGGTAAATCAGGTTGCCGTCCTTGTCGGTCTGTCCGTCCTTGATGAGCTCGCGGTATTCGTCGTAGGTAAAGGCTTTTCCCTCCACGTCCTTGCAGAGTGCATAAGCCTTGGCCTTATCGTAGAAATCCTCCTGCGACAGCATGCCGTAGTGGATAAAGAGTTTCAGGTCGTCCCACTTGGCCTCGAAGTCCTTGCGGTCGGTCTTGAAGATGGACTGCAGGCGGTCCGACACCTTCTTGGTGATATACGAAGAAATCTTCTTCACGTTGGCATCGCTCTGCAGGTAGCTACGGCTCACGTTGAGCGGGATGTCGGGCGAGTCGATCACACCGTGGAGCAGGGTGAGGAAGTCGGGCACGATGTTCTCCACCTGGTCCGTCACGAACACCTGGTTGCAGTAGAGCTGGATTTTATTGCGGTGGATGTCAATGTTGTTCTTGATGCGCGGGAAATAGAGCACGCCTGTGAGGTGGAAAGGATAGTCCACGTTGAGGTGGATCCAGAAGAGGGGTTCATCGGCCATGGGGTAGAGCTTGCGGTAGAACTCCTTGTAGTCCTCGTCCTTGAGCGAGGCCGGCGTTTTGGTCCACAGGGGTGTGGTGTCGTTCACCACGTTGTCCTCCTCCGTGTCCACCTGCTTGCCGTCCTCCCACTTGGTCTTCTTGCCGAACACGATTTCCACGGGCAGGAAGCGGCAGTATTTGTTGAGCAGTTCGCTGATTTTGCTCTTTTCCAGGAATTCCTTGCAATCGTCGGAAATGTGCAGCACGATGTCGGTGCCGCGTTCGGCTTTCTCGCAAGCGTCAATTTCAAATGCGGGCGAGCCGTCGCAAGTCCATTTCACGGGTTCGGCATCTTCGCGGTAGCTGCGGGTGACGATGTCCACGCGGTCGGCCACCATGAAGGAGGAATAAAATCCCAAGCCAAAATGTCCGATAATGGCAGAAGCGTCTTCCTTGTATTTCTCCAGGAAGTCGTTGGCGCCGGAAAAGGCTATCTGGTTGATATACTTGTCTATTTCCTCGGCGGTCATACCAATACCGTTATCGCTCACGGTCAATGTCTTCGCCTCGGGGTCAATGCTGACGCGCACCTTGAGCTCGCCCAGCTCGCCCTTGAAGTCGCCCTTCATGGCCAAGGTCTTGAGCTTCTGGGTGGCGTCAACGGCGTTGCTGACTATCTCGCGGAGAAAAATCTCGTGGTCGCTGTAAAGAAACTTCTTGATGACAGGGAAAATGTTCTCTGTGGTAATTCCGATATTTCCTTTTTGCATTTTTACGTTGGATTGATGGTTATTTTTATTCCGCCTCCAATTATTGCAAAAGACGTGCCACAATGTTTAAGCAAGCCAGAAATATTTCACTTCCGCACACCGCCATGACAAGCGGCAGTGATAGCCTGACGAAGGAAAGAACAGAGGGAAGGAATGGCAGACCCGGAAATCGGGGTGGCAGGAGGACACGTGCGAAATGTTAAAATGAAAATTCGCGATTTGGCCTTTCGGCGAAAAATGCTTACATTTGTGACAAGAAAAGGAGGAGGTCTTCATCCAAAGGCTTCCTCCCTTTTTTATAGCCCAGGAATTGGCGAAACAGCTCGCCGTGTGAAAATTTTGGTTCATCCGGCATTTCGAGTGATGAACGCAAAAATATATAGTCAAAAAAG
>CAMBHR010000039.1:0-25120 GCA_945867195.1 uncultured bacterium
CCGTCCTCGGTGGTCTGTTGACCGTCCTCGGTGGTCGTCTGCTCGCCCTCTTCCTTGGGTTTGCCGTCCTCGGTGGTCTGTTGCTCGTCTTCTTCTTTGGACTGGCTGTCCTTCAATGCTTTTAGCTCGTCCTCAGCTTTTGTGAGTTCATCATTTTTATCTCCGAGTAGCTTATTCTTTGCGTTGAGTTCCTCAGTTGTACTTTTGAGTTCCTCTTGTTTTGCGTTGAGTTCCTCAGTTGTACTTGTGAGTTTCCCTTGTTTTGCGTTGAGTTCTGCGTTTGTACTTGTGAGTTCCCCTTGTTTTGCGTTGAGTTCCTCAGTTGTACTTTTGAGTTCCCCTTGTTTTGCGTTGAGTTCTGCGTTTGTACTTGTAAGTTTCCCGTTTTTTGCGTCGAGTTCCGCGTTTGTACTTGTGAGTTCCTCGTTTTTTGAGTTGAGTTCTGCGTTTGTACTTGTAAGTTTCCCGTTTTTTGCGTCGAGTTCTGCGTTTGTACTTGTGAGTCCCCCTTGTTTCTCTTCGAGGTTCTTTTGTTCTTTGGCAAAGTCCCCTTCGGCGGTGGTAATATCATTTTCCAAGTTCGCAATATTCGTTTTGGATTCCGAAAGGCTCTTCCATTTGCCCAAAAGAATATTGCGGGCTTCGGTCTTCTTATCGTCTTTCGTAGCCGCAAAGCCGTCTTCTATTGCCTTGTGCGGGTTGGATAGCAGTTCTATCTCCTGCATTTCAACAAATTCACAGCCTTTGCTCTCGTCGCACTCTTTCTCTGAGCAGACAAAGACGACGTTGTAGTCGTTGATGTTGCCAGCTGAGATTTTGACTTCTGAAAAGTCGACGTTGATGTTTATTTCAAGGGCTGTTTTCTGCCACTCGTGGCGGTCTGTGCCGTAGGGTACAGACGTGCAAAAGGGCATGACAGGGAGGTTCTTGGCAATCTGCCTTCCGTCGACGAAGATGGAGACGCGGTCCAAGTCCTTCTTGTATGTGTGCAGACCTTCGTTCTTCTTCTCGAAGTAGAGGTGCGTTATGGCGCGCGCCTCTTTGGGTGTGGAGGTGACAATCTCCTCGTTGTCAATCGGAATGGAGTAAAACATCTCTGCGTGTGGGGTTTAAAAAATAGGGCGGCAAGGCCAGTCTCTGAAATGCGCTTGCCGCCCCTGCCATGAATCAAAGCAGTAAAAGGGAGCGAGCCGGGCTATTAGGCCTTGTTGCTCTTAGTGCCGTAGAGTACGAGCTTGACAGCCTTTTTGCCTTCCTGACTTTTGGCGAGGTAGAGGGTTGGCACAACGTCTGTAAGCGGTGCGAGGAACTTGGGGCAGTCGAGAGCCACGTAGCCAGCGAGGCCGTTGGTGTTGCCCTCGGCGTTGGTGCGGAACATCTCGCAAGAGTTGCGGGGGAAGATGATTTTGTCGCCGTTCTTGATTTCAAGCTCACCGTTGGCGATGCCGTCGTTAATCATGCCCCACTTCACGTCCTGAAGCGTGGCCTCGTCAGTCTTGTCGGCTGTGCCTTCGAGGAGCTGGATGCCGGTGACGAGCATGTAGGTGTTGGCTTCAAGCTGTCGCTTGTTTACGTTGGTGATGCCTACCTTCTTAGCGTCGGCGGCTTGCATAAGCTCGACGGTGGTGTCGCTTTCGAGGTGGCGGACGGCATAGAGGGCGGAATCCACGGTGTGAACAGAGCCAGCCTTGATGGCGGCGGCGAGGTTGGTGTCGATGGCGGCAAGGCGTGCCTCAAACTCTGCCTTGCCCGTTGCGAGTTTAGAGCCGACAAAGATGTTGCGGCGCACTTGTTTGTTGTTAGGTTGGTTTGCCATTATTGCTGTGTGTTTTTTAGTTTTTTACAAATGTTAGAGAAGCTCGTCGCCTGCAAGTCCGTCAACGCTGTCGTCCTCAGTGGCAAACTCCACGTCAGAGCCGGGGATTACAACCTCGTTGTAGGTGGTGGAGAACTCGTTGGCGGCGTTCATGTCGTCGGGTTGTGGGAGAGCCGCAAGCTCTTCCTCCTCCTCCATGTCGCCAATGCCGGGGATAATCTGCAGAGGCTGGTCTTCAGTGTCGCCGAGGGCTACGATGCTCTTGCCCGTGGCTGCGTTGAGAAGTCCTGCGCCACCCGCTACGGCGATGCCGAGGGAGATGTCCTTCATCATGGGGTTGGAACTCATGGAGCTGCCGAGGAATCCGGCTGCCGCCACAATGGCGGGGGTTGTGTACTTGCTGGCTGTGCCAGAGAGACCGAGCAAGTCAGTTCCGTCAACGCTGCGGTTGCCGCTGACGAGCTTGCTGATTTGCGAGCCGACCACGAGACCTGCCGCTACGCAAGCGGCGCGCTTGGCAAGCTCAGAAAAGTTTTTTGTGTTGATTTTACTCATATTAGGTTTGTGTTTAGTTCTGTTAGAACGCCATCGGTAAGAGTTGCTTAGAGGCGTTCCTTTTCTTCTTTTTCTTCTTCCTGCGTCCGTAACCGCTAAGGTTTGAGGTGTCGCTCTTTTTCTTCTTGAGGAAGTAGTAAGCAAGTCCACCAACGCCAGCCACGATGCCGACCGTAAGGAGGATTTTCTTGGTCTTGTCCGTTATTGTCATGTTGTTCTGTGTGTTTGGGTCTACAATCGTCCCTGCGTCGTCCACCGACACGGGGACATTTTTCGAGGTGTCAACTGGTGCGGGGACGGTCTTCGATGTCGAAGAGCCGCTCGGCGGGGTAAGAGAGAGGAGCGAGGACGAGGCATAGCCCGTCTGCCCGTTATACTTGACCTTCGTCCATCCGCCGCTGTCTGACGAGAGGGCTTCAACAGCCGCGCCGCGCGGAATCTTGGCGAGCGACTTGGCGGCCGTCGAGGCCGAGGCGCGGAGGTTGAGGGGGTCTTTCTGCGTGGCAACGTAGAGCGTCGTCGCCGTGGCGGAGGCGAGGCTTGCCGTGGTGGCGGCTGCTGTTTGGGTGTTGCCCGTAATCTTGTCCCAAATGTTCTTAGCCCCGTCTTTTATCGTGTCCCAAATGCCGTTTACCTCTTGACCGCCGGGGAGGGCTACGTAGCGGCTGTGGATGTAGCCCCGAATGCCGAAGTTGTCCACCAAATACCAGTCGCCCTGCTTGCCTATCACGTTGACCGTTTCGCCAAGTCCGACCGTGCAAAGCACTTCCCCCTTTTGCGTCGGGGTTTGCCTTATGGCGGCGGCTTGGTTGATGGCCATGTTGATTATTGTTCCTATCATTGTTTTTTTCGTGTAGCTAAGTAAATGCCACCAGCCAAGAGGGCTGCGATGCCGCCGACAATCAGGAGCTTCTTACTGTTTCCCGAACCCGTGTCCGAGGCGGCTGTGTTCGCTTGCTGTGGTGCGGTCTGTTGTGGCGGTGTCGCCGCCGCCTTGACTGTGGCCGCCGTCGGCTGCTGTGTGGTCTGACTGACCGCCGTTGCAGCCTTGGGCTTTGCTGTTGTCTGTTGTGTCGTTGTCTTGCGTGGCGTGGCTGCCTGTTGTGCGGGTGCGGCCGCCGTCTTGGCGGTCTGTACCACCTGCTTCGCTTGTGTTGCGGCTTGTTTGACGGGCGTTGTTGCCGCCTTGGCTTTCTGCGCCACCTGCTTCGCTTGTGTCGCGGCTTGCTTGACGGGCGTTGTTGCCGCCTTGGCTTTCTGCGCCACCTGCTTCGCTTGTGTCGCGGCTTGCCTGACGGCTGTTGTTGCCGCCTTGGCTTTCTGCGCCACCTGCTTCGCTTGTGTCGCGGCTTGCCTGACGGCTGTTGTTGCCGTCTTGGCTTTCTGCGCCGCCTGCTTCGCTTGTGTCGCAACTTTGTTGACGGCTGCGGCTTTGGCTGTCTGTGCTTTTTGGACTACCTGCCGCGCTCGTGTTGCCACTTTGTTGACGGCTGTGGCTTTGGCGGTCTGTGCTTTTTGGACTACCTGCCGCGCTTGCGTCGCGACTTTGTTGACGGCTGCGGCTTTGGCGGTCTGTGCCATCTGTCGCCCTTGGTTTACCACGTTCTGAGCCTTTTGTTGGGCGGTCTGCAATCCCTTTGAAACTGCGTTACCCTTGCCGCCGTACTTGTTGGCCATCTTTTGCACTTGGGTTATCGCCCCCTTGGGGTTTTTGACAATCGATTTGCCAGCGTTGATGGTGTCCTTAGCGTCGTCGACAACCCCCTTGGCCGTGCCGAATATTGTCTTGATTTTCGACATTACACCCGCAATTACCGATGTTGCGGCGGTGATTGCCGTCATCGTGGCGGGTTCGCAACCAAGACCCGGGGCAATGATTCCCTCTTCGTAGAGGCCCGAGAGGCCGCAAATGAGGTAGTCCTCGTAGTCAGGCACGTCGCCAAGTCCCGCCAAAGCCGTCTTCTTGACGTAGCCCGTGCTTTTGCCATACGTGGCGGCAATCCACGTTGCGTCTGCCTGTTTGGTGTCCACAAGCACTTTTGCGCCCTTGGGGACGTTGACCACCAGCTTGCCACTGTCCTCGCCCGTCTTGCGCATTTGGGTGGCGGCTTTGGTGGTGCGCTCGTTCTCGATTACCTCGACTTCGGTCTTTACGGTGACTGAGGCCGTGTCCGCACTTACGGTCTTATCTGCCACTGCGCCCTTTGCCACCATCTCTTTGCGAGCCTCTGTCTGCTCGTTGATTGTCTCTTTGGCTTCGTCCTTGGTCTCGGGCGTGGCTTTGGCGGCGGCTTTGATGCTGTTGCCGTCTGTGGGGTATTCCGCTCCTTGCCACTTTTTCTTGTTGCCCTTTTTGAGGGTGGATTTGAGCTTACTCTCCTTGCCGCCCAGCTTGGTGTAGGCGTTCTTAAGGTGTCCGTACGCCTTGTTGCTCTTTGTCCATTCTGCCTCAGACACTCCCATTTTGAGGGCCTCTGCCTTGGATAGGCTTCCGGGGTAGCATTTGTTCGCCAGCTTGAACATATTGAGGCGGCAAGCTCCGAGGATTCCGGCGCGGATTAGGAATGTGACGGGGTTGAAGCGCACTATGAATTTCCAAACCTTTTTGGCTACTTTCTTAATCGCCTTGCCCAGTTTCTTCATGCCTTTCTTGACGGCTTGCCCCACCTTCTTGACCGCCGTACCCACTTTCTTGACCGCCTTCTTGACCGCCGAGCCTACTTTCTTGAACGCTTTCCTTAGCTTCTTGCGGAGTCTGCCGTTCAACGCTCCGAGAGAGCCAAGACCGCAAAGTCCCTCAACGCCGCCCTGCTCCATGAGGGTGAGGAGCTGGTCTCTCATCTTGGGGCTTTCCCAGCTTGCCAGCAGTCGGTTGTAGATGTTGGCGTAGGCCTGCGCCTCCTCTACGCTGTCGAAGCATTCAAGCGGGTTGGCAACGATGTAGTTGCGGGTTCTCGTGAGGTAGTTCTTGATGGAGAGGAGTGCGCCGTCGGGGCCAAGTCCGTTCACGCCGTACTCCATTTCCGTGCCGCGCATGAGGAGTTCCATGTCGTCCTGACGGCCAATTCCGCTCACGCCTTTCTCGGCTCGGAGCATGGCTTTGCGGCTGGGGACTACGGAAATCATGATGGTCTTCACCTTGCCGGTCTTCTCGTCCCTGACCGTCTTTGGTGCGCTCGTCCTGAGCCTCTTGGCGAGTTTTCGGAAACGCCCTTTGCTTTTCTTCGTTGCGGGGTTTGTGTCGACAATGTTTTTGGCCTCAGCGGTTAGGGACTTGTTGCCCGTTGCCCTCTTGGCTCGCTTGAAGAAGCTGCCGAGGTCGGCGGCGTTCTCTGCGGCGGCGTAGTCGTACATTCCCTGCACCGTGCCGTCAGAGTAGGTGTATGCGTCGGGGGTGTAGACCTCTTCGAGGGTAACGTCGTGCTGGTCGCCCGCGACGTTGGGGTTAATCTTGCCCGCGGCAATGAGTTTCTCCTCAATGGCGGTGGCTGTGTCGAGAGCGTCCTCACGTTCCTCGGTGTCCCACTTGTCAAGCACGAAGCCGAGCAGTCGGCTCATGGTTGTGGAGTCGCCGTAGCCGCAGAGGGAATCGGGTACCGCGTCAATTGTCTCCTTGGTTCGCTGGAGATAGTCGCGAATCATCTCGTCGTCACTGTCGTCGTCCTCCCCGAATCCGGCGAAGTCGTAGCCCCTGCTTACGGTGTCGAAGCCGTCGAGGGTGCGGTTGTTCAGTCCGCGGGATGCGGCCTGTATGGCGAGTTGGCGGTTTATCTCGTGGGCCTTGCCTATTTGTTGGAGCTGGAGAACCCCGACGCGCATCTCGGGAGTAAGCCCGGCTGTGCGGCTGTCTTCGATGCCGTCCAAAAGTTGCAATGGTATTCCGTTGAGGTCTCTCATTTTTTAGATGTCGATGTGTTTAGTAGGCTTCTTCTCCTTGAAGCAAAATTCGTTGACTGGGTCGACGGGCAGCATATTGCCGTTCTCGTCAGGCACGACTACGTAGACGTGCTGATAGTCGCCCTTGTAGGCGGCGAGGCGGAACTTATAGGGGATGCAGAGGTTTTCGAGCATTGAGCCTATCAGTGTTGAGTAGCAGTCGCAGTCGCCTTTTTGGTCGTAGAGTGTGCGCAACGGTCGGCGCACCTGCTCACGTACGGGGCTGTCTCGCTCGTAGCGTATGTGGTTAGCCACGAAGTCCCAAATGTTTTGGAGTGTTGCCCGTAGTGTCGCCTTTCTGAGGTGGGCGGCAAGTCGGGCGGTGTCGCCGCGGTATTTTCTTGCCACCGTGTGCATCAGGCGGGCTGTGTCCATGACCGACGCATCGACGTTGACAATGAGGTCGCGTTTCCGCAACTCGCTGCGGTCGGGGATTAGCCCTATATAGTCGTTCAGTGTGCCGTGCATTACTCTGTCCTCGGCTCGGAAGCCTGTCGCGTCATCGCCCAGTCCGCTGACCTTTGTTGATTTGTCGCCCACCTGCACCTGCTTGCTCTCGCCAAGTGCGGGGCTGATGTCGAAGACTATTGAGTCGTTGAGGATGCACGTGATGTTGAGGCTGACGCGCGAGAGAAAGCCCGAGTAGTCGCCCGAGCGGATAATTTCGGGGATGTCCTTGACGACGGAGAGAAGCGAGAGGTAGCCAATATCCACTTTCAGCCCGCTGAGGGTCGATGTGCTGTATTTCTTGATAACAACGCTCGTGTCGGTGGGTTTGGTGGTGGCAATCTTCGTCCCGTTGTAGTAGACAATGAGCGAGGTGATTCCCATCGTTATCTCTTGGTCGCTGCGGTTTTCTATGTCCACGGCCATAGGCAGTGTTATGGTCGTGAAGGAGAACTTTGGTTTGCCGTTGAGCTTGGGCGTTATCGAGAGCAGCCTCACCATATTAGCCAAGGATGTGCCTTTGCCAACCAGTGCAAGGGTGCAGAGGATTGCCGCCGCTCCGACGGCCAGTGCTGGTATGTTTGCCATTAGCGATTGCTTTTTTTACTTGCGGTAGTGCTAAGATACAATTCGGCGGAGGCGTTTGTCAAGACCCCCGCCGAAAAACGTTGACGCACGTTGACGCCAGTTGACGGACGTTGACGCTCTTAGTTTTTTTAACATTTCGAGAGGGTGAAATTGCGGGTGCAGACGGGAAAAAAATCACTACTTTTAGCGGAAAACAGATGCACTTTAAATTGCGACGATATGAAAGATAGCGAAGACAAAGAGGGTTTTGATGAAATGAAGAAAAGTGTTGGCGAGCGGATTAGAAGCGCACGTCGAATGAGAGGCTTGACACAAGACGAACTTAGCCAACGGCTCTCACCTAAGATTTCAAAGGATGCATTGGCAAAATTTGAGAGGGGGGACAACTTTCCCGGCAGCAGCACTCTGTTAGCTTTAAAGAAAGCCTTGGGCGTGACGTTGGACTACTTGTTCCGTCCGACAGCCGATGCAATAAGCGAGGTACGGTATTTAAAGAAAAGCAGTATCAGCGCGAGGGAGCTGGACATGGTAACAGAGACCGTAAAAGATAAGATAGAGCGATATAACGACATTGAGGATAGTTTGGGGGTGGGCGTAGGCTTTGACTCAAGTTTCGGGTATGCCGTTAGCAACCTTGACGACGTATGCGCCGCCGCCCTAAGCCTCAGGCGGGACTGGGGCATTGGCGAAGAGAGCGCAGTCAGCGTCATCGACAACTTGGAGGCAAACGGCATAAGGGTTGTTGAAGTGTCAGCCCCTGCCGATTTCCGCGGGATGTGTGGCTATGCGAACACAAACAGGCCGTTTGTTGTACTGAACGAATCCCTTGATGCCGAAACAAAAAGGTTTACTGCACTTCACGAACTTGCTCACATTGTCCTGAGGTTCGGCAAAGAAGTCACCGACAAAGATGTTGAGGCGTTATGCGATTCGTTTGCAAGCGAAGTCCTGCTGCCGCGGAGCGTATTCATCAAACTAATTGGGGCGAAACGAAAAGACATAATTCTGAGCGAGCTTCGTAATCTCCAACGCCTGTTTGGCATTTCTGTGCCGGCTTTGATGCATAAGGCGGCGTATGCTGGCGTGATTTCAGAAAAACGGCACAGGTATTTTTGCAACCTCATGAAAAAAGAAAAGTTCAAGAATGAAGTTACGCAAAGCGTTTTCGTCCCCGAAAGGTCTTTCAGGTTTGAAAGTTTGGTTTACAGAGCTCTCGCTTCTGAGGTCATCACTATTTCAAGAGCCGCAAGCCTGTTGAACTCGTCAATTGAGGAAGTTAGGGATAATTATATTCTGGTCTGATGGGGCAAAAAACCAAGCAAAAAAACGCCCTCCCTGTCATCTCGACAGAGAGGGCTTTCTTCATTCCCGCCGCTCTCGGCACGTTTGCCTCGGGGCGGGGTCAATTGAAAAGACTCTACTAATTGCGCAATTAAAATCGCTCACTAATAAACGTATCTTACACTTATATGCTGTTCTCTCACCGTTCGAGAGTACTAAGTTTTTCCTTTTTTTTTCACCCCTCCTCCATCCAATCCACAGTCACCGCCATCCGCCAAACAAGCCACGAGAGGTGAACGTAGCGGTAGACGCGCCACTGGGCGAGGTAGAAGCCGCCAACGTCTTTGTGATACTGCCCGAGGCTGAGGCTGGGCAAGAGACGGAGATGAAAACCGAGACGGTTGTCCCGTCCAAACCACACTCTGATAGTCTTTTCGCACTTAATCATTCCCTAAAGCTTTGTCCGGTGAAGTAAACTTGACGGGTTAGACCACGCAGACGGTCGAGAACACGGTCGCCGTACCTCTCGCGAAGCTGTTCGCCGTTGAGGTTGGTGGTGATTATCATGAGGCCGCCCTTCTTCTCGGCACGGTCTACAAGGTCGGCAAAGGCGCAGTTGCGGAACTGGCTCTGCGGCTCTGTGCCAATGTCGTCAATGGAGATGATGTGAAAGTTCAGCATCTCGCTTAGCTGGGAGTTCATGGCCTGTGCGTCGACGGGGTGGACAATCTTGCGATGCATCTCCAAGAGGAGCCGCGGGAGGACGTAGCGGCCGAGGATTGTCTTACCCTGTCCGCACGTCCCGCAGAGCAGGAGGCCCCGCCCCTGATTGTCGGCAAGCCATTCGGCAACCTCGGCGTATTGGGGCAGCGGGCGAGCCTCTTGCCCGAGGGCGGCAAGGGTCTCTCGGAGGGCGGCCCAAAGGATGCGTTTGACATCGTTGAGGGGTAGGGGGCTGTGCCACCACACCCGGGGCGCGGGAGATGCCACGGCGGCGAGGTCTTTGTGTGCGGCGAAGAAGTTCGTCAGGGCAACCCGGGCGGCGTAGCGGTCGGAGCGGGAGGGACGGGCTGTGCTTGATGTCTGCATAGGGTTGTGGGTTTTTTAGAACGGTTTGTACTCGGTTGTCGGGCTTTGGTGGTAGACGAGAGGGTTAGTCCATCCAGTGCGGCCGCTATCTATCGGGAAGAGGCCTTGCCAGTTGTTCGCGATTGAGCGGGCCACGATTTCCGCGGCGGTCGATGTCTTGCCAGCGGCAATGGTCATGAGGCGGTCGTAGCAGGATTTGGCTGTCTTCTCGTTGGCGTAACCCGAACCGCGGCTTCGCTTGTAGTCCAGCCATGCGGCGAAGAGCGTGGCCATCTCTTCCGCCACCCATGCCGGTTTGTCTTTCATCCCCGAAAAAGAGAATCGAGAAGAACGTCTGCGGCTCTCGCCCCCGGAGGGGGTTGGGGGGAGTACGTTTTCTTTCTCTCTTTCTAATAGGGGGGTATGGGGGGGAATTTCTTTCTCTCTTTCTTTTTCCGATGCAAAAAATGCATTTGCATCGGTTTTGCATTGTTTTGCATCGCCGCCTTGCTTCATTTCGGGCGTTTCTGCGTCTGTAATTGTCGAAATATCAGCACTTTCGGGGCTGTCGCACTCGCTTTCTTTTGCATCGGGTTTTGCATAGCCGTTTGCATCGGGTTTTGCATCTGCATTTGCATAGCCGTTTGCATCTGCATTTGCATCGTTTTGCATCGCCTCGGCGTTCTTCACCGCCCAGCGGGCGTTAGCGGCTGCTCTCCTTTTGTCGCTTATTTGGCGGCGGCGGGCTGTCTCTTGCTCCCCATCGGCGGCAATGGTCGTGGAGGCTGTCATCCGCTCGGCCACGAGGGAGGAGGAGAATGTGCCGTCTGACGACACGTCGAATAGTCCGTAAGCGGTTATGACGAGCGTCAGGGTCTCGCAGTCCACCCCGAGCGAGCGGGCCATGATGTTGATGTCTTCGCGGTCGGAGCTGAGCCGCCCGTCGTTGACGGCAAGCAACTCTACGACTGCCCAAAAGATTCCCACACCTTCATAACCCCTTTCAGAGCGTAGGCGCATCATGGCGAGGCGGTTTCCCGCCCCGCTGTCGTGCTGTATCTCGAATCTCATAGTTATCTCTTTTTTAGCAACCCCGAGAGGGCGTTAACGGCCACGTCGGCAAGTTTGCGCTTCACCGCTTCGCTTTGCAGGGCGGCATCCAATAGCTCGCTTAGGATGTCGGGCTTATCTTCGCCACCCTTGCCACTCCTTTCGCTGTTTCTCTTGCCGCCTAATGGCAGCTCGGATAGCTCGTCAAACCTTTCGCTTGCTTCGGCCGCCATCTCGGTGAAGAGCAGGGCGTCGCCGCCGCGGTCGGGGTGGAGTAGCTTCGATAGGCTGGCTTTGCGCCCGCGTATTTCGGCGAATGTCTTGCAACGGTCGAAGCCGTATTTGTACCTGTTCATGTGTCTCACGCCTCTTTTCTGCGTCCTCGTGCGAGGGCTGCTATTACGCTTGCAATGAAGCCACCGAGTTTGCTCTGAACGTCGGTGTCCTGAAAGATGCTGGCGATGTCCTCAATGCGCTCGTCCACTTTGTCGCCGTTCATTATGTCGGCCATCATCTTGCTGACGGTCGGGTCTTGGGCGGTTTCGCGACGCTCGTAGTGAGAGCTTATGAGTTCGGCGATGCGGTCGTATGATTCGTTGATAGCCCCGAGGTAGAGGGTGCTGTCCCGTCCGTCCAGTATCCGGGTCAGTTTGTCGCGGCGGTCGTAGACTTCCTTGGTGGTGGTGCATTGGTCGAAGCCGAAGGGGTACTTTTTCTTCATGTTGATTCTGTTTTTAAGGTTAATCTTGTTCTTCATGTTTTGTCTTGTTGTTTTATTTTTCGGTTTTGCCTTCCTCGGGCGTTATGCCGAAGTAGGCGCAAATGAGGCGATATTGCCGCCCCGTGAGGGAGCGTTGCATCTTGCGATAGCCCGAGAGGCGCAGCTGTGCCATGAGTGGCGGGGAGTGGTGAACCATGTAGAAGATGCGCCGTCTCTCTATTCCCGTCCTCTTGGCGAGGCTCTCTTTGCTGACGATGTTTTCATTTTCGGTCTCTTCCATGTGTTGGGGATTTCGCAACCATGTACTTCGTCCCGCAGTCGGGGCAAATGCGGACGCTGTCGTCGTTGGGGCTTTGGAGTAGTCGGCTCTGATGGGGCGAGGCGTGGCGGTGGGCTATTACCCGTATCTCGTCGTCAGAGAGGTCGCCGTGGCCTGTCTTGCTGAGAAATGTCGTGTAGATGTAGACGAACGACGGGCCTTGCCAGCTCGTTCCGCAAACGGGGCATTCGCCGCGCGTCTCTTTCTCGGTTATGCTGTTCATGGGCAAGACGGTGCGTTTCAGATTTTGGAGGTGTCTATCCAGTCGGAGCTGTCCAGTTTGGGCGCATTCCCGGTGCGATATGCCTCAATGTCGGCAAGGGTGATGCATCTGTGTCCGTCAAGCCCTTGATGGCTTTGGAGGAGGCCTTTGTTGATGGCGTTGTAGATGGAGGAGTACGAGCGGAACGGTGCGCCGGACCCCGTGAAGAGCCGTTTGTCGCATATCCGGTAGTAGATGCCGGGGCGAAGTCCCGTGTCGCTTAGTGAGGTCACTTTGGCCACTTGCTCGCGGAGTTGCTTGTTCTGACCGATGAGTTCGTCGACTTTGTCCAGCAGCTCACCGAGGACGCGGGGGATGTCGTTAAAGCTTATTTCCTCTTTCATGGTGCGTGGGGTGTGGGGGGGTGTGCTGTTTTAGCTCGGAATGAGGCGGATGGCAAACACCGTGCTGGGTTCGTCGTCGCAGTATTTGTATCGGATTGCGAAAGCGTCGTCCTCCGTTATCTCGATGTGACCTTCGTCGGCAAGGGTGCGGACGTGGCGGACAGCCTCCTTGAATGTCCGGAGCGCAAGGGGGTGGCGGGCGTTGATTAGCTCATACTGCTGGTCGATGCGGCAGTCCTTGTAGACGGTCTTCAATACTTTGCTCATATTACGGTGGGGTCTTGCATTTTGACCACGAACTCGGTCTCCTCTGTCCCTCTGAGGACGTAGCTTAGCTCGGGGAATTCGTTGCGCTTGATTCTCAATACTCCCTTTTCCTGAAGAGAGCGCAGTTGCTTTATTATCTCGCCGAAGTGGTAGACAGTCTCGGCGGTCGTGGCCTTATAGACATCTTCGGCCGAGACTAAATTTCCGTCTGTGTAGACGTATTCCGTTATCTTGCACATTTGGTCTTATGTTTTTTCGTGCTAACTATTTGCCTGATAATGACCCTTATAAGGGGTCTGATGGCACGTCGTTTGCACCGTTTGGGGTTAGTTACTCGTTTCTGCTGGGTCGGTAGATTGGTTCTGCTCCGTGAGGTAGCTCTCGACCTTGGCGTAGATGTGGTAAACGGTGAAGATTGTCACCTTGTGTTTCTGCGCCACTTGCTCGGCGGCTTCGCCCTTGGTAAGGTCGCCCCTTTTGCGTAGGGCTTTGAAGTCGCTGTGAATCGCGACGTTCCGCTCCCAGCGTTGACGTTGTAGGGGTGTGAGGGGTGCAGGGGATTCCATGGTCGTGGGTTTTGTATATCTTTGTTCGTTTTGTCCATTTTCTGACAAGGCAAAGGTAAACTTAGTTTAGATACTTTACAATGCAAATATACTACTCGTATTATTTCCAATAGCTTAGTTAGCTTGTTAAGGTAGCTTTTGTTCCCCGCTTTCTTGTGACGCTCAATCTGCTTCAAAGCTCCTTCCGAAAATCTTAATTCGTAAATCAAACTCCCAAAAAATCTTTTACGTTAGTTATCACCTTATACTTTCCAGCTCGGACTTCTGCCAAACTTTTGTTAATTTGCTCCATCGTATCCTTTCGGGCGAAGAACGGGTCTCCGCTCGGGCTGGGGTTCTCATACCCGTCAGTCGGCTTGCCGTCATACTCGTCTTCTTTTATCGCACCGAGGGTGAGCAGAAACTGCGCTAAAGCCTTGCCCCGTTTGTTGCGCTCATCTATGCGAATGATATAAGTTGCCATAATCCTATGTTTTAACACCTGCTAATGTAGCTATTTATAAAGGAAGTGCAATAGAAAGGAGTGACTAAATATTCTCTTTCATCCAGTCCGTAACTCGCTTCTCCACCGCATATGTCCCCCATGCGTTATTTGCGATAATCAAGACGAACACAGAGCCACCACCGTTCCCTCTTATTATAGAGCTGATGCTCTCTCGGACATCTGTTAATTAGGTGTCTGTTTTTACGAACCACACACTCCTCACCACTCGCGCCCACTTGGGGTAAGAGCGAAGACGCTCCGCTACCTTGTCGTAGTCCGCTTGGTTGTTTATGTGGAAAGAAACCAAAAATGTATCCATTACCCGCAAATATACTAAGTTTCGCCGCGTCGCAAGTCCCTGTTAACCTCCAATCACCCTCCCCACAGCTCCGCCACCGTCCCCCACGTCTCTACCACGCCCCGCTGTGTTAAGCCTTAAACACACACGCTTACGCACCTCCGCCACGGCGGCGCAAACGCACACGCCACAAGCTAACCCCAATCCACACCCTTCAGCCTCTCGGCCATCGCCGCCGCCGACGTGTGGATATATATCATGCTGGTGTCGATTCGCGAATGCCCAAGTACGGACTTGATGAGCATCACGTTGCCCGTTGCCTCCGCAAGACGGCTGGCGCACGTGTGCCGGGCCGTATGGAATGAGATTCCCTCAGCTACGCCCAAAGTCTTGAACAATGAGCATACCGTAACGCAGAATATTGTGGCATCCTTAGGGCGGTAGAGGTTAAAGACGGGTTGCGTGTCGTCTGTCAAGTTATACCGCTCCACAATACGAGCCGCTTTGCCGCCAAAAATCACGTCAAGGGGTATCACGACGTGTGCGCCACGCCCCTTGATTGTGATTCTGTCAAGCATCAGGCCGTCTGCCGTGCGCCGTATGTCACGCGG
This sequence comes from uncultured bacterium, assembly GCA_945867195.1. Lineage (GTDB taxonomy): Bacteria > Bacteroidota > Bacteroidia > Bacteroidales > Bacteroidaceae > Alloprevotella. The sequence goes on from CAMBHR010000039.1 coordinate 14,614, forward strand.
GCGAAGGTCTATGCTGTCCGATGCGCGTAGCCCCGTGTAGCACGAAAAAAGAAACTGGTCTATTATCTGCTGTTGCTTCTCGCTCATCCTGCTGCGGTCTAACGTCTCAAAGAACTGTAACTCTCCGTCCGTGAGAGACCGCCGCGGCTGGGTGTGGATTACTGCCTTGTGGAACTTGTCGTACGGCGACGACTTCAATGCCCCCTCTTCCACCAGTGAGCGGAAAAGGGCGCTTATCTTTGAGTGGTACGTGTTTGCCGTCGTGGCTTTGACGCTCTCCCTCATGTCCGTGTCCCAATCTTCTATTACCTTTGTGCTGAACTCTGAGAGGGTAATCCGCTCTCGCCTCGTCCGCTTCAGATAGTCGGCAAGCTTGGCAAGTGCGCTGTCATAACTGCAACCCGTGAGGGCGTTGAGGCGTGAGCATATCTTGGCGGCTTTCTCCCTCAGTACGTCCATAGCCGTCCGCTCCTCGGCCTTGCGGCCTCTGACAAGGGCGTAGACCACTTCGGGCGTAAATGCCCGTCCTGCTCGCCGATGCTCGTACTCTTGCGCCGTCAGGCGGTTGCGTAGCTCGTCGAGGTAGGCGTTCATGGGGATGGCGTTCGGGTGCTTGCTGCTTATCATCCGCCGCCGCTCGTCCCAATACCGAGGCTCGCACTTTAGCTTGGTGTTTATGAGGGCGCGTGTCGACCTGTCCCACCTCACTTCAAGGTGGATTGGTTTCTCCAATTTGTCCGCATTGCGACCCTTTTCGCGGTCAAAAATGTACGTGTATGTGCATTTGTTGTCCATACTTTCTACTACATCATTACTACACAAATTTACAAAAAACGGACTGAGAATAAGAAACTTAGGACGGACGCGAGGAGCGTAAAGCCCCGAAAAATAAAAGATAGTGAGTAATTATGAAATTCGGGGAAAAAGATGGAAATTTGTGGCCATGATTTTCAAGTAATTATAAATCAAATATTTGTGAAGTTTGCTACATGGACACTACAACAACGAAGCTGTTCTAATAACCATCTGTTTAGAACACATATAAATAAGCAAGGCGCGTCTGATTCACACCAGATGCGCCTTGCCGTTGTAAAAAAGGGTGTTGTGTTTGCAGTATCGGGACGGGACCGAAAGGTCGTGTACCACCGGGGGGCTTTAGCGTCCCCATTTTTTATTTTGTATTGTATTTAATAAAGTTATTGCTAGTTTTGCGATGGTCCTCTCCTGAAAGGGTTTGGACCCCCGTAGGGCGGCTTCACTCAGTTGAAGTCGCCCTTCGTTAATTTAAAGCCACTATCTAAAATTTGCTCTCGCGTCAAGATGACATCCTTTCCGTTTTTCCAGTGTTTTGAGCTGAGACGAACGCAACCGTTCTTGGTGGGGATGATTGTATATTTCTCATTTCCAAAAAGCAGAGCCATCCTCTCGCAGTTGTTGCGGTTGTCATTCCCGCCAAACCATCACATAGACGAACCGCCACCTTGCTGAAGCACCTTGGCCGTGCCTTTCTTCGCTCCGAAGCGGTTCTTTTCGGTCGTGGCAGTCATGGCCTCTACCTTGATGCAGCAGTCAACGTCGTGCAGGTACTCGTTCGAGCCGCGGAACTCGCCACCTTTGGTGCTTTGGAAGACGTAGACGTAGCTCTTGGTCTTGTCGAGCGCACGGAGCTGCTCCGCATCGAGACCGGCGTTATTGACGGAATCGATGAAAACAACGTCGTGAGCGGCTATTTGGGCGGCTGTGGGAATTGAGCTGATGATGCTCAGTCGGTCGTTCGTCACGCCGAGGCGGGTGAGCTTTTCTTGGAGGGTGTATGTAAGTCCCTCCTCGCTTGCCACGAAGAGGACGCGCTGGCCGAGGTCTTTGCTAAGGTAGCCGGCGAAGCGGAGGGCGAGGGTAGACTTGCCATTGCCGGGCTTGCCGTAAATCATGATGCGGAAGGGTTTTGTGGGCTTGCCGATGAGGTCGGCCCATACGCCCGTGAAGTTGAGGGGGTGGAACTCCGCCTTGGCGAAGTCGGTGGAGGAGATTGCGCCATCGGCGGCCACCGCTCCGAAGCCCGAAAGGCCTTTCAGCCCGTTGAGTTCGCGGACTGTTGGCTCTACGTAGTCCGTTTTGCCCTCTATGAAGTCGCTGAGGCTCTTCGCTGCTTGTTCGAGGGTCTTTGTCTTCTCCGTGAAAGCCCCCTCAATACGGTCGAGGACTTTCCTTGCGGCAAGGATGTCGCTCTTGCACATTACATCGGCAACCTCTTTGAGGAGTGCGGCGTTGATGTCCTCAACCTCGCTGTCTTTGGCTCGCTCGTACTCTTTGACGTTGGTGAATTCTATGCTTACGCCTTTATTCTCGCAGTTGATGATGCTGATGAGCGCGTCTTGCGCCTTCATAATGAGGCCTGCCCAAGGGCTTGTCTTGCGTATTGTCTTGCCGGCGATGTGCTTTTGCAGCTCGCTGAGGATTTTGCGGGCGTTGTACTTGCGTGTGCCGTCGAGTGGCTTGCCGTGGAGTTTGAGCATCTTGGTGAAAATCTGCACCTCGGGCGAGAGGGTGAAGACGGTCTGCGCCTCGTCGTTGGGCTTTGGGTTGTCCTTTGGCTCGGGGGTTGGCTTAGGCTCGGGCGTGGGGTTTGGGGCTGGTGTGGGCTTCTCGTCGCCGTAGTGCTTCTTGGCAACGCTTACGGCGGTGTTGCGGTTTGCCTCGGTGTCTTTGAGTTGCCATGCCTTTGCCTTGACGTTCCAACGGAAGTGGAGGGCCTTGAAGTCGTCACGAATTTCCGCGCTTGGCTTCTCGTCGTTGGCTATGCGGACATATCCGTCGGCCACGAAGACGCGGACACCGGGGGCGGTGTAGAGGGTGTCGTTGCCGTTGCTTGTGGGCTTTGGGTCGTCCGTAGGCTTTGGGGCGGGTTTTGGCTCGTCTTTTGGCTTGTCGTCTTTTGGGGCGTGGTCTTCCTCGTAGTATTCCACTTCGAGGTTAATCAGCTCAAAGAGGGTGTCGAGGCCGTCTTTGACTACCGGGTCGTCGTAGAACTGCCAATCGTTGTGTTTGTCGTGCAGCTCGTACATGTCTCGTGTCTCCTTGTCGAGCATGTGCTTGACCTTGGGGTAGATTTCGGCGTGGTTGTTGATGTTGATTTTTTCCATCGGTTTGTTGTGTGTTGATGTGTTAGTTATTCCGTTGATTTTTGTTTTCCCTTTCTCCTTAGCGGTGATGTGCATAGGTGGTTTTAGCTTATCAGCATAGACCCCCGTTTTTACGAAGTTAAGGATGTTTTCTAATATCCGTTTCATGTCATCGGGTGTCGGGTCTTCATAAACCCACTCGAAAACGGGAGATTTTGAGCCGTAGCCGAATGGCTTGATATCCTCTTTGCCCAAGGGGTCTATGTGATTCGAGAGAACTATGCTGTAAAAGCAGTCCTCTGAGTTGTATAGGTCGAAGTTTAAAGAGTTGGCGGTGTGGTGACTTAGCCTCATTAGACCTGTTGTGCCATCAGAACACTTGACGGGGTAGTACAATGTCCATTTACGCGCCGCAACTCGCCCGTTAATTATTCCGAAAAGAAACAACAAGAAATGATAAGGGTGCGTGATTGGGTTCTTGCCCCACTCTTTCAGCCTCTTCTCGATTTTTGTTACTATTTCTTTGCGTTTCTTCTTTTCTTCTGTATCTTTGACCCCAGAAAGGCACTTAGATCGCCGTGTGCCACATTTTTGTGCCTCGGCGGCTCGAAGAAAAGGACCATTTTTGTCCAGCGTTTGAAACTCGGGATGAGGAGTAATACTTCTAAGGTCTTTCTCCTTGATACTAATGACTATGCGCATATTTGTGTGTGTTGTCTCATAGATATACCCCCTTTCGCTTTTGGCGTTGGGGGGATTTTTTATTTCCTCCTTATTCTTAAAATCTTGATTTTGGCCGTTGCTGCGGTCTTTGTGGTTCTTGCTCTTGTCCGGACGAGCTTGGCGTTGTCGGTGGGCTTCGGGGGCGTGAGCGTGTCGCCCGTCGCCTCGGCGTATTTTTGTCGGAAAGCCGCAATGGCTTCGCCCGCCTCGGGTACTTTGGTGGCGTATGGCTCTATCTGTTGGCATAGCGGGAAAGCTTCAAGGAGATTGGCGTCGCCCGTGCGCTCAACTTCGTCGCATGTGGGGAGCGTCGTGATGGCGGCGGGGGATGTTGTTCCGAGTGTAGTCTTGCGGCGGCTTTTGCGGCTCTTGAACCCGTTGAGTGCGGCGCGGGGCGTGAGGTCGATTTGGAGGAGCGACTTGGCGGCCTCGGCAATGGTCAGTTTACGGCCAAAATCGTCGGCTGGGGCGAACATGGAGGGTGTACCCTCGCCCGAGAGCTTGTCGTAGAACTCGTTGAGGAAGTTCTTGATGGTGGTTTGCGTGGATGTGCGGAAGAGTGCGGCCATTTCGAGCGAGAGGTTGGAGAAGCGGTCGGCAGGGTAATAGAGCTGTCCGTTGTCGTCCATGGCGGTTTGCGCTTTCCACGAGGCCACGATGCTGCGCGCCTCGTCTATTCGCTTGGCTTTGGCGAAGCTGGGCGTGGTACACATGATTTTGTAGAAGACCACGATGGCATCTTGCACGTAAGGCACAAGTTTGCGGTCGTCGCTCATGCGCACGTCGCGGAAAATGGTCTGAAGGATTGCGGTCTGAACCTTGACGGGGATTTTCTTGCTTGTGAACATACGGTCGAACTGGTCGCCCGCGCCTTGGTAAAGAACACTTACAAGGATGTCGCGGACGCTGTCGCGCCCGTCTCTCGTTATCTCGCCGTCGGCTACGGCCGTGGCCATCTGCGCCGCTGTTATGAAACGCTCCCGCGACAGCATGGCCACTGCGTCAGCTCCGTGTTGGCTGATGATTTCGGAGAGGTCGTTGTCCTCGTCGTCGTCCTCGTCGCCTGTGAAAAGCGTATCGCAGAAAGCCCCCATTCGGTTTTTTGCGACGAGCTGACGGGCTACGCTCGTGCCGGAGAAGGTCTGCCGCCCGCCTGTGGTCATTTGGGTGTCGGTGTATTGCCCTAACTCAATGGCGCGCGCGTCGGTGCAGTCTATCACTCGGACAAGGACATAGTTCGGGTGCACCGACAACACGCGAGCCGTAAAACCCGGGGTTTCGTTAGCTTTGACGAACTTTTTGAGAGCCTTATTGTACTTCTTGACGCTATCGGGGAATGAGGCGAACATAGTCCGGAGGGTGTCGGCCCGCCCGTTGCCCTGAATGACTTCGCCTCTGCTGTTCACTACGGGTGCGCCGGAGTAGGCCGTGGCGCACTCCATGAGAAGCTCGGGCTTTATGTCGCGGGCGTGTTTCTCGGCTGTGGCATGGCTTACGGTGTCGGTGCGGTCTTTGGGTTGCGCCTCGGGGATGAAGTGCATGATGTTTGGTTGCCCGTTCACGTGGCTTGGCTGGAGGAAGTCGATGGGGATAAGTTCATAACGCGCCTCAACTTCGATGTCCTCGGTGAACTGTACGACGCAGTCTTTACGGCTTATGTTTGGTTTAAAGCCTTCGTGGTCGTAGCGGTCTTGCCTCAGAGCCACTGTTTGCCCTTGCCAACGGTAGCCCCTCTTGCGGGCGCGTTCGGCGTTGTCTTGCGCAAATTCGAGTACTCCGTCGTGGTGTTTTCTCAGGTATGTTTTCAAATCGGTCAAACCCGCAGGATATAAGCATCCCCATTCCTTAACGCGTTCTTCGGCTTTGGAGTATAAGTCAATAGCTTGGGCGCACTTTGCCACCGCCGTGTCATCAGACATCTTTAGTCCGAGGGCTACGAGAACCTTGTTGGCGATTTCTTTGACGTAGTCGTCGCAGAGGTAGGCCATGAATGTGGTGATGGCTCTTCGACAGCGTTTGTCTTCGTCATGCTCGTTGCAGTACTTCACAGCGTTGCTGTCGAATGCAATGGTGGGGTACTCCTTACGAACCTTATCGATTCGGTTCTCAATGTCGGTATCTGCGTAGCCGTTGAGGCTTGCTCTTGTTGTCTTTTTTCTCATGCTTCTCTTGTGCCTTGTTTCTTAATCTTGATGAACCTCTCGTCGGGGAAGTTGGGGAGGAGGTCTATTATCTCTTTGGGGTATTTCTTGCCGTAGAGTATGCCTGATATAACCTCTGCGTCGAACTCGCACCATTTGGTTGCCCCGTATTTAGAGACGTATTCTTGGATGAGTTTTTTCGTTCGAGTGTTTTTTATCGCTCCCAATTCGGAACAGTATTTCTTCAGCTCTGTGCTTCGGGGGTCTCTGCACCCATTGTGTCCTCCGGCTTGGTCGGCTATGGCGTGTCCCAGCTCATGCAGGACGACGTTCGGCTGTGACCACCATTTTTTTAGGACGTAAATGTGGTCGGGTTTGTCTGATATATATTCGTTATACTTCGTCTCTTGATCGCATTTGAGGACTATTATGCTATCGTTTTTTGTATAAACGTAGAGCCCCACAGCTTTCGTCCTGTGTCTATCAACTTTTAGCTCCGGCAGCAAATACCCCGCCCTCAGTGCTGGCAGTGCGGCGGCGTATACGATTGGCTTGTAGCTGTCTATCGGGAATGTTTTGGCCCACTCGTAGGCCTTGCGCTCGTTGTCGGTTAAGCTCCCGAGGTTTCGCTTCAAGTCTTCCATGAAGATTGCGCCGTTGGTCTCTCGAAGAGAGAATGCGGCTTTGCCGTTAGGGTCGGCTGGAAGGCCGTGCAGCCCGTCGTTCCACCACGGGGGCAGCATCTGTGCGTTAGTTTTTTCCATTGTCGTGTGTTTTTTATTTTCTCTTCATTCTCAAAATCTTGATTTTCGCCGCGGCGGCTGTCTTTGTGGCTCTTGCCCTCGCTTGCGCGGGCGTGTCCACTGCCCCGGCGGCTATGCCGTAGCGTTTGCCGGGGCGGAAACGCTTCTCTATGATGCCGATAGCCTTTTCGATGTTGGGGCGGGTGCAGCCGAAAATTATAGGATGGCGTTCTATGGCAAATTCACGCAAAAAATCGTGTTTGGTGCTAAATATTAAATCCGAACCTTTCGATGATAAGCTTTTAGGTCTTTCCTTGGTGGTGAGCCAAGCGTAATTGTGGCTTACGCTACATCTTATAGAGAACCGTAAGCTGTCGTATATCAACTCAGCAAAGGGACCAGGCTCTTCGTCTATGAGATAATCAACGAACTTGCCGTCGGGGAAACTCGTCTCAATGTTTTTTATTTCCTCCGTCCAAAAGCTCTTGGGTTCCAATACCCAAACACCATAATTTCCATCCCATTCCCAACCTCCTACGTCCCAACCTCCTACGGGACGGAATTGTTTAGAGGTGGATAAGTATACAGTAGGGCGTTCAGTACATTTTGAATACATAATACACTGCCCGGGGGACACAAAAACAACCCGGGTGAGATGTGGTGGTATGGTTGCGGTCTTACAGCTTCTGTCGTAGTCCGATAGGTAAAGTCTTATTTCAATTTCGTTTTTGGCAAAGTAGATGCCGCTCCACCATTCTTGCGAGTCGTAAACTGGTTTGGCTATCAATGCTTCTTTTTCTTCTTTGCTTTTTACGAACTTCTCAAAATCTTTTGTCTTCCGTGCGAGTACTAACCATTTCCTTTTCAGTCCTGGACGCTTGGGCATCAGACACATCAAGAAGTCCTCCGTCCTGTAAAATATGTTCTTGACCTCCAAACCCTCAACGGGCAGACGGGCAAACATCTCTTTGATGTCGGTCGGCTCGGTGGGTGTCTCCTCTCCCCAAAGCTCTGCAAGCGAACCCACACCGGCTAGGCCTTGAAGTGACCTGTCGGCTACTACCTTGCCGTAATTGAGATGTGGTGTTTTCACGCCTTTCTTTGAGCGGAACGGGCGTTCACCCGTCTTGACGGCCTTTCTTATAAGCTTTACTATCTCTTTCACGGCTTCGATTTTGTCTTCCGTCAGCGTCTCTTCGTCGTAGGCTATCTCGGTGAACCCCTTTGGAACAATGCTCTTTTGCGACTTTTTGCCGGTCGCCTGTGCGCCGAAAAGTATGCTTATGAAGACTTTCTTCTCCTTGGGTGCTTTGTCGGTTTTCTCCTCGAAGTTCTTGACGTTGGCGGGGTGGTCGCCAATCCTGAGGTTGAGGACTTTCTTGCCGTCGTCTGTGACGATGTAACCACCGTAGAAATATGCTGTGCCTGTTATTCGAGCGCCTTTTTTCAGCCTCAAGTCAGTTACGAGCTTGTTTCTTATAGCAAGCCCGGTGTGCAATTTTTTGTAATCTTCTATATTTATGTTGTCAAGACGGCTCAATACGTCTTTGGCGGCTGATGTTGTCATAATTATTATATTTCTTAAATTTGCGTCGTCTGAAGTATAAACACCAGTGGCAGACGTCGCCGACGAGGTGAGGGGTCAACTGGTCTTCGGAACGCGGCTGTGGTGAGATGCGGGGCCCCCTTCGGTAGCGCACAGCCATTTTAACCTCCTTCGCCTTTGGCGCAAGGGGGCTTTTTTATGCCCTTTTCTTTCTCGCAATCTTGATTTTCGCTTTGGCGGCGGTCTTTGTGGCTCTTGCCCTCGCTTGCGCGGCTTTGGCAAAGTCAGCGGCTATGCCGTAGCGTTTACCTCGGGGAAATCGTTTCTCACGTAATCCTTTCTCTATGATAGCGATAGCCCTGTTGATGTCGTTGGGCGTGTATTCGATAAAACGATTACTGTCTATGTCTAATCCCATTTCCTTACACACCTCACGAGCTATACCTTTAACATCCTCTTTTCTATTAAATGAGTAACTTTTAGGTATTTCCTTGCGAAAATACCATGCGAAATTGTGGTCTTTGTTGCATAATAATGAAAAGCGTGAGGAGTCGTATAGCAACTCAGCAAAGGGTCCTGGCTTTTCGTCTATCAAACGGTCAACGAATTTGCCGTCGGGGAAGTCCCTTTTCATTGCTTTCAACATCAGAGGCCTATGGTGATGCCATTTATCTACCCAAATCCCCCTACTCAAATCCCACGTAAATCCACCGCAACCTTTGAACATGTACGCCTTAGAAGTATATAAGTACTCCACACCATTTTGGGTGAACATCATACACTGCCCAGGAGATTCAAAAATCACCCGCAGGCTGTTTCGGCTTGCACCGGCGCAAGTTTCATTATAAATGTGAACTAAATACAGAATTCCCTTAAGGCTATAGTAGTCTGAGTATGAGCAGCTCCACCATTCTTTTGAATTGTAAACAGGCGAGTAAGTTCTGTATACTATATTAGGGCTTTCTATTTTTTCAATGAACGCCTCAAAACCTTTTAGCTTCCGGGCGAGTATAACCCAACTTCTTGGGGTGTCCATAAAATCTGCTTCATCCGCATACACCAAAATATCCTCCGTCCTGTAACGGATGTTTCTGACATCTTTGCCCTCGATGGGCAGACGGTCAAACATCTCTTTGATGTCGGTTGGCTCGGTGGGTGTCCCCGAAAGACCTTTCTTTTTATTCATAGGTTTTCTTGCCTCATCGAACAGCTTGTTTGCCATTTCCTCGGCATCCTTATACTCTTGCTCCTTAGCCTCCTCGTCTGTAATTACCTTGGGTGGCTGCTTGCCGCCACAAGCTGATGTCTGCGCCACATCAGCGGTTGGGTCTGAGTACTCGCCCGTCAAGAGGAAGACGATTATTCGGTTTATTATGTTCCTGTAAGTTGCGTCGGTCGGGTTCACATAGGTAAACTCTCTTACTTTGCACTCAGTGCTGTCAGTGAGTTTTCCTGACTTGTTTTTACTCTCTTTGCCGACTACGCTATAACCATATTCAGAGCCGTCTTTCTTAAAGTTGGCGGCGTTTGCATTGTGGTCGCTTACCCTCAGAGTGAGGGTTGTTCTGTTTCCGTCGACATTAAATTGGTCGATGTAGTATATGGAGTTTTCGCCTTCACAAAGGTGTGTGGTTATTTGACTGTACAAGGCACTGTGAAGGCGATTAATAAAGCACTGCTCTTTTTTCTTTGGGGTAGAATCAAAAAAGGCAGGGAATCGTTTCTCTCGGAGAAGCAATAATTTTATTATCATATTCTTGCGTCTCTGAGTCAATTTACATAACTTCGGCTCTCGACAAGTACCGAGATAGGGCGGGACAACAGGGACCGCGTATGCGGACGCGCTGTTCCTTCGGGAACTACCTACTTGTAGGAGTAGGGCATTCGAGGGCTTGTTAGGGTAATGTTTTATTACGGTCTTCATAGCATTATTTCTAATTTTCTCTATTCGGGGCCAAAGGCTGGATTCGTTCCCCTGAGTAGCTTTCGGTAGGGAAGTATATGCGGCATGGCTGTACGGGTCTCAGACCCGTGATGCGGCAATAAACCAAAACCACCCATACGGAAAGCTCGACCCTGTCTTTTCGGGTGGCTCTTATAACCTCCTTCGCCTTTGGCGCAAGGGGGCTTTTTATTTTCTCTTCATTCTCGCAATCTTGATTTTCGCCGCGGCGGCGGTCTTTGTGGCTCTTGCCCTCGCTTGCGCGGGCGTGTCCACTGCCCCGGCGGCTA
>CAMBHR010000040.1:0-25048 GCA_945867195.1 uncultured bacterium
CCAAGCGCGAACCAATAGAGTTAAAATAGTTGGGTGTCCCAACGCGGAAAACAGGTGGCCTGATTGGACGGTATTCCTTTTCAGTGCATTTTTATGTTGGTTTGTGTGGCGCTATGTAGTTTCAATCCACGCTCCCACGAGGGGAGCGACGGTTGTACCTTTCTTTCAGGTCCGGGATGCGCTCGTTTCAATCCACGCTCCCACGAGGGGAGCGACAGGCGAGGAAGCGAGGAAGCGAGGAAGGCGCGATGTTTCAATCCACGCTCCCACGAGGGGAGCGACTGCCGCGGAAATTGAAGAATTGCAACGAAAATTGGTTTCAATCCACGCTCCCACGAGGGGAGCGACACCCCGTGCGGGCTTGATGTATGAAGCCGGATTCGTTGTTTCAATCCACGCTCCCACGAGGGGAGCGACGGTGCCAGCAAATAACCGATATGCGCGCCATGTCGTTTCAATCCACGCTCCCACGAGGGGAGCGACGTTATTATTGTTTTATTAGTATTCCGTTCATAGTGTTTCAATCCACGCTCCCACGAGGGGAGCGACCTACATGTGCGCGCACGCACGCACGCACGCACAAATGTTTCAATCCACGCTCCCACGAGGGGAGCGACAAGGCCGCCGGCAATTTGCGCGCCGCTGTAAAGGTTTCAATCCACGCTCCCACGAGGGGAGCGACAACTAAACACGGAAAACAAAAACGCGCAAAAGCGTTTCAATCCACGCTCCCACGAGGGGAGCGACCATTTATTGACAATTACCCCATAAGTCAAAGAGCGTTTCAATCCACGCTCCCACGAGGGGAGCGACACGAGTTATCATGCAAAACAAGATGCAAGCAAATGTTTCAATCCACGCTCCCACGAGGGGAGCGACTTATTTATCATTTTATATATCATATAAAAAAGTTGTTTCAATCCACGCTCCCACGAGGGGAGCGACGCGCGCGTGCGTGCACATATACGCGCACACATATTGTTTCAATCCACGCTCCCACGAGGGGAGCGACACTATCTGAGGTGGCCGAAGGCATCACGGCTTCGGTTTCAATCCACGCTCCCACGAGGGGAGCGACATATATATATATTATTTATTATTTCAGAAATAAGTTTCAATCCACGCTCCCACGAGGGGAGCGACTTATCGCCTTAAAAACGCCGCCTAATTTATCATGTTTCAATCCACGCTCCCACGAGGGGAGCGACAGTATACTATTAAGTACATGATTATTCGTAATAAGATAGTGTCATTATTGCGAATGGCAAATGTAGTATGTCATGTTATTATCAATTATGCTATTGTACCCCATGAAATACGTTGAAAATCAGATGGTGCGAAAATCATGGAGATTATGTAATGCTACACATTCGCACCTATATGATAATTGCACTTTCGACTTTATATGCCGTTTCCACCCCGAGAACTTCTACACGGCGGTTTTCGCTCCGGTTGAGGTGATAGAAACGCACACTGTCTGAGTCTGTATCCATGATACCACGTATTTGCTCTTTGAGCAAACAGAACTGCACTTCCGTCAGTTCACACTCAAAAACGGAGTTTTGCACTCGCTGACCATAGTCAAGACAAGCCTTTGCTATTCTTCGGAGCCGTCGTTCACCAAACTTGTCGGTTGTGTCCACATCATAGGTCACTAATATATACATAAGCCTTTCACTTAATCAAGAATACAGGATAGTCGTCGATGTCTTTTCTTATAAATCTGGCCAACATCATGGATTGCACGTATGGCAGGAGGCCAATCTCTATTTTCTCATTAAGGTAAGGATGGGTGATGATGTCGCGTTTCCGGTTTTGCCAAGCTGTGATGAATGTCTTTCTTCCATTTTCGTTCAGCATTACACCATTATCACCTTGATGGAGAAAATCTTTTGGTGAAATCTGGCGTTTGTTGATAAGCGACAACACAAAGCGGTCACCAAGATAGGCGCGAAACTCTTCCATCATATCAAGAGCCAAAGAAGCGCGACCCGGACGCAGCGAATGAAAGAACCCGACGTAGGGGTCAAGGCCTACGGTCTCGAGTGCAGCGGAAATGTCATTGGCTATCAAGGTGTATGCCAAAGAGAGCATGGCATTGACGGCATCTTTGGGTGGACGGCGATTTCTTCCATTGAACGGGAAGTCCTCCTTCTGACTCAGAATAAGGTTGGGAAGGACCCCAAAATATATATTTGAAGCAATGCCCTCAAATCCCCTGAGCCTTGCCTTGTCTTCGGCATTCAGTGCATGTCGTTTGTTGGCGTCCAAAAACTTTGCAGCTTGTTCGACCACCTGACATTCGCCATAATCACGGATATATCTTCTCAGGATGTTGCGGTAGTTCTGAACCTTTCCTGCTATCATGAGTCTTGCCACATGAAGGGCCCATGCCTCATCGTCGGACAAAGCATATTGGGCTTTGCGCAGAAGCACATTGCCATGAGTTCCACCTTGGACGCGACCGATGAACTTTCCACTTGGAGACAAGAATGTGAGCGAGATGCCATTGTCGCCACACAACTTCATGAGTCCGGGACTTGCTCCCATATAGCCGAAGGTGACAATACCTTCTATGTTGATGGAAGGGATGCGGAACACTTCTTGCTGCTTGACTGAGACAACCACATTCATCCCATCCTTGCTAAGATAAGCTTCAGGTGTAGTTACATAAAGCGTGTTCAGTAATTTTCTCATGTCAGCAAGTTATTGTGAAGATAGGCCGCGACATTCTTGTTCGCGTTAACCTCCGGAAGGCATATATTTTTCAAGGAACATCGGTCGCAATGTTTCCCATAAGATGCTTTTGGAAGACACCGGCTCTGGAATATACAGTGCATTTCTGTTGCGCATTCCCTGACGATGTCCCGCAGTCTTGGCGTTATTTCCACTTCTACACGATGGCGTATCTCGGCATAAAAGAATGAACCGTAGGCTATATGGATGCCGTACATTTCCTCCAGGCACATTGCCTGGGCTGCCAGCTGCACCTCATCCACCTCATGCTTCTTTGGCTTGCCATGCTTATATTCTACAGGCACAGGAAGCCATTGACCCGGGTATTTCGGATGCTGGATTGTGTCAGCAATGTCCTCCGAAGGCTGTAGTTCTATGGCATCGCTGATGCCATACAATCCCAGTTCCTTAGATGCGATACTGACGGAGCGTAGGGTGATATGGTTGCCACACTTCTGACGATAGAAAGGGTCGTCTACGTGCTTGTGAAGCAATTGGCCTTCAATCGTCAGCCGGTTGTCATCCCACTGCTGCTCAAGATGGATGAGTGCCCATTGCCGGGGACAGAACCTGTAGTGCTGTATCCCCGACAACATGAGCATATCGTCTTCGCTATACATTATTATATTAGCTCTTCTACTGTGACGTTTGCGGGCAAGCCTGACTTGTCGATTGTTACGGTGTAGTCGCTGAAGGAGCGAGGTGCGCCATCATACTCCTTTTCTATTTTGACAAGGTCAAAAAGCTTGTTGGCTGGGGCATTGCCAAGCACAGAGTCGTGTTTGAACACAATGAGTTTCTGTGCACTCATCAGTCCGCGTGCAGCCGAACGATCCACATCAAACATATTTTTCAGTGCATCCCAGAAGATAGCCAAGTCTTCTTCAGAGAAACCTGTCTGTTGTGCGAGGTTGGCAGATATGAAGCCATGGCAAACGTAGAGTCCGTAAGGAACTGTGGCCTTGCGGCCCATGGTGCGGTTATCACCACTTTGCTTCTCTGCCTCTTTTTCAGTAGCCACGGCCATTCGAGTAATGGAGTGTTCGGCTGTAGCGATAGCGTCAACCGACCTTGCAAATGTCAATTGTATGGCACCTCTTACCTGACCGGCATTCTTACCGGTTGACATCACAGCTCCGAAAGTACGAATGTCATAGTAATTCTTACACATGAACTTGCGGGCAGCTTCAGTCTTATCCTTTGACGCTTTCACTTCCGAATCATCGTGAGCCTTGTCAATCAACTTGTTCAAGACGGCCTTTTCTTTGATGAAAATGTCGTAACCGTCCGCCAAACCCTTAGCTATTTGCACATAGTTGCGAACCTTGCGTTTAAGGCAAACGTCTGTAACCAGTCCCATACCCGTTTCTGCATCAACACGTGGGAGGTTACCTGCATCGGGGTCACCATTGGGATTGCCATCCTGTACATCAAAGATATAAACGAAATCGATTCTGTTCTTGAGTTCTGACATAGTTGTATGTGATTAAAGGTTTATTATTGTTCTTTCTTGCTTGTGAAAAAATCCTGCCGCTGATGGTAATACCCAACAAAGAAACGTCCTTGGTCTTGAAGGTCCAGATGAGTTGGGAACCCCTTGGCAGACATTTTATCGATAATCTCCTGTTTGAGCTTTTCAAAATATATTCTTCGTCCTTCGTCCAATTTTTCCGAATGGTGTACCGACAGGTTGAGAATAGTGGCAAATACTGCCGAAGGAGTTGCACTTGCAGCATTCATGTATCTTTCGCGAATACTGCTGATATGGTTTGCATCTTCTTGGATCTTATCCAGTACTGCAAACAGGCGACCGCAGAGGTAGCCTTGGTTGTTGTTGTCTTTGTCTAACATAATATCAATTTTTTTGTTGTAATTACTTTGTCTGTTCAAATATGCCTTGATGATGGCTGCACGCGTTATTGTCAGCTTCTGCTCAGCCCTGATTCTACGTAAACAAGCAGAGTAGAGAGTTTGAGGATATGGCAAACCTTGGAAGATGCTCTTCACTACAGCTTCGGGAAGATTAGGCGTTGCATCCGACATTTTTCCACCAAGCGTAACGGAGGAGATAATCTCCCTAATACCCATATATGGCTTCTTGTCTTTTCTGGTGTCATGCATCTCCATGTCATTGAAGTGGCAGAGTATCTTTTCAGCGAAATCCTTCAATGTGGTTTCCGACCAATATACAACAGCAATGCGAGCGGAATTTGGAGCAAGTCCGAGAATATAGAACTTGTCATCAAGTTCTGTTTTCATTGTTCCGGAATAGATGGATTCAAACACCCTTCTCACTTTCGTAATCTTGGCATTTGGGTCATCATTTGCCTCTTCCGAAAAACCAAGAAAGTCAAACAGGCTATCCTCTGCCTCTATAGAGGCTTCATTGTTGTTGGAAGCCCAGAAGACGAAAGTGCGCGTACCAAGCATAAACTTGTTTCGCGAGCCTTTCTGCAACATCGAGTTCAAGGCTGTAGTATAGGCAAACTCTGCATTCTCAGAAATCGGAGCATTCCCACATTTTGTCTTTCCATAAGAGTCATATCCCGAATTAACCTGAAAAGCCACAAGCTTTGCGGTGGCCTGACTTCCAGGAATCATAGTGGCAGTTGTGGTATCAACAGGTACACCATATTCCCCCGACACCAAACAGAATTTTGCATCAGAGCTATCTTGTTCTTCTAACTGAAGAATCTCATTCTTTTCAGCTACAATTCTCAAGTCTCCTTCTATCCTAAAAGAAAATGTCGAGTATTTCTTTGACAGATTCTTCCTAATATCATCCCACAATGGATCCTGTGAGACTGTTTGAACAATCTCCTCTCTACTATTGGTATAAAATGCCCTTACTGCCTGTATTTCACTACTATCAGGAAAAGCTTCTGCAATAGTCTCAATTTGTGCTTTAAATGTATCGAAGTAAAGTTGCTCCTTACCGCTCGCTTTGTCTGAGTAACCCAAAACATAGGCACTATTGTCGTAAAGGTAATTGGCAACAGCGGCACTTGAACGTCCCACATGCTTTTTTACGAGATATGTACGTGCATGGTCTTTACCAGTTCTGCAATCCTCAAATCGCAAGAACTGCCCTTCTGATGACAATACGATAAGAAAACCTATTTCTTTTTCTTCCAAGCCTTTTGCTGGCAGGTTGTCACACCTTTTATAATAATCATATAAAGCCTTTAGTATCATCGCAGTATCTCCTCGCTGTTTAATGGTGGAACAATGATTACGCCCTCTTTCATTTCTGCCCTGTAGAACAAGGCTTGGATGTCTTTAGGATCAGAGAAGTCCATGTCATAGAGCATGATGCCAAGGTCGCGGTTGCCTCCTTGTTCTGCCGATAGAGCAGGAGCCAATTCTTCTGTCTCAGGATTCACAAGTCGGAAAGAGGCCGAAAACTCACGGGTGCCCAGATAGGGTTGGGTGAAGCATTGTCCCTGTGTAGCCCTACGCTCGAACATCTGGTAATACTTCATCGGGTTCTCGTCAGCCCCAGGCTTATGTTTTGCGAATGCCTCTTTGGGGCGTTCGCTGACAGGGATAAATACCAACTTTGCCCATAGGCGGTACTTCACATCTTTGAGTAGAAGCGTGTTCTTCTGCTGACGCTTGTCCTCAATGTATATCCCTGTGCTTTTTACGTTTGCCGTAGCTCCCACTTCATTTCTACGCACCGAATCCCACTTGATGGGATTCAACACTTCTATCTTTGTCACTTGCCACCTCATTGCATATTTCTTGAAGAGGATGGCTTCAAATATGGCACGAGCAGCCGATGGGGTGATCACGTCATAGCTCACTCGCTCCACTTTGAGCTCAGGCCGGGTGAAGCAAGCGTAGTCGCCCCACACCTCCAGGCAGTATTCCTTGTCTGTATATTCCATATCAATCGTCGTTTGATGGTTCAATCGGTCAATCGGAGTTTTCCGTCTTCAGCGGTTAACTTCAACCGGTTACAATCTGTAACCGGTTCATTACCCTCTTTTTTCAGTCTATGTTTCAGTACCTTCCAGTAGTTTCGGGCGTGTTCGGTATCTGGTTGGTCTGTTAGCGCACCAACCACGTCTACAATGGAGAAGTACCATTTCTTCTGTTCTTCGTCCCATACGGTACGAATTTTTCTGTCTTCAAACAATATTGGTATTTGATGTTTTGTCATATTCTCTCTGTTTTTTTATGCAATTAGAATCTCATTCATCCAGTGATTATCGAGCCTTAACCCGATGTTCTCGTCGTATTGTGCCCGGTCGTTGACTACATAGATGCCTTCTATGACTTCTTCTATGGCATCGTAACCCAACAGTTTCTGGAAATCCCTTTCATGAATATTCACGCTGTATTGCGACAACTGCTTCATGAGCGGATAATTGATACCCTCGGTTTTCAGGCGTCGGATGAGTTGCATACTGTTGTCCATATTGACAAAGACAGTCCTGCCAGCCTCCTCGATAAGCCTGAACGCCTTTGATGCCTCTTCAAAACACATTTCAGAAGGTTTATAAAGAAGTAGTTTGATGTCTTTCTTGTCAAAGGTCTCCTTCCTACAATAGAGTTGCCTAAAATACTCTGTCATCGTTTCGGGTGCAAACCAGTCATCAACTTTCTTCACACTGGATCTGGCGTTATTGGCATCCTTTATGTTGCCATGAAGATTGTGCTCTTTCGAAAGACTGAAAACATAAGTTGTGGCCATATCCGACTTTCCTTCACGATTGCATCTGCCGGCTGCCTGCAGGACAGAATCGAGACCTGCTTCCTGCCGGTAAACCACAGGGAAGTCTATGTCAACACCAGCCTCAATCAGTTGGGTAGCAATAACCCTGACGATTTTTTCTGTGTTGCCGGACAAAGCATATTTGATCTTCCCTATGGCACGAGACACGTGCCTTGGGCACATCATCCTTGAAAGGTGTATGGTCAGGCCTTCCTTGGGGAGCCGCTCATATATTTCGCGGGCATCATTGCGGGTATTGACGATGCACAACACTTTGTCGTGAACTGAAAGTCTTGCAGCTATCTCATCGTATGTGCTGCCGGTATCGTCCATTTCCAGTTTCACTCTTCTCAACCTGTTGTGCAAGGCATATTCCCGGGGTATGATTTCCGTAATGTTGCCAATGCCGTGGAATGAGGCTTTCGGATTGCATCCTTCAATCAGTCCTCCCAACAAAGGTTGGCTTGCCGTGGTGAACAGCACAGATATGCCAAACATATTCTGGTATGATTTCAAGGCATCCACGATAGGTTGGAGGTAGTCAGTGGGTAAGGTCTGGACTTCATCGAGTACGATGACGCTATTGACAAGGTTGTGCAACTTCCGGCAATCCGATGGTTTGTTGCTGAACATGGACTCGAACAACTGGACGTTGGTCGTCACAACAATAGGATAGTCCCAATTCTCTGTGGCGAGCTTGGCCTTGTGCCGCAGGGTTGCATCCTTTATGGTGAGCGGGTCGAAATTGCTATGATGTTCCAAAACCGCGTTCTCGCCAAATATATGTTTCAATGTGGAAGCTGTCTGCACAATGATGCTTGTGTAGGGTATGGCGATGACGATTCTCTTCATCCCATGGCGTAGGGCGTGATGTAACGCCCATAGAAGGGATGACAGGGTTTTGCCACCTCCTGTCGGCACAGTCAGACTGTAAAACCCTTTTCCCGAAGCGGACATACATACACATCTTTCTTGCACTTGGTTTCTGATGGTATTGACTTCTGATTGAACACAGGTGCTCTTAAGTTCATCCATGTATTTTTCAAGCTTGGGCAAGAGGGTTTCCAATGCTATATCGTGCTTGCGCAGCTTTGCAGCTTCCTCATCCATAAACATTTCTGTATCAAGGTAATCTGCATCCACCAAGCAAGAAAAAAGCATTCGCGTCAGATGATTGGCATCGGCTGTCATACCCTTGCTTCCTTCAACAGGGAAAAAGCGGAAAGGTGGACAATCAAGTGGTATCTTTTCCACATTCTGGTCGACTTCCTGCGGTATTTTTTTGGCGGTTACCATTTCTACGTCACAATAGTCATGCAGACCGGTATGATGGGAAATTATTGGGTTGCAAAGTAAGTGCTCCGCCCCCTTGCCAAACTTTTTCTTCGCCAATATGCCTCCCACAAAGGCATGATTATGCTCGCCTGTGGCTATAGGCTGTGGCTGATAACCGCTACAGTTCCTGATGTAGTCTTGAAAAGCCCTGCGTTCCTTCCCCTTGTCATGGAACAGTCCAAGCACGCGCCCCCAATTGCCCATACCGAATTCATCGGCAAAACCTTTGGCAAGTGTTGCCACACCCTTAAGATGCTCTTCATTACTTTGAATGTGCCAGCAATCTTCGCGGTCTTTATAGATATGAGATATTGTTTCCATCACCCTGTATGTTTTGGATTGGCGTTTGTTGGTATCAGTATATTCTTCATGTTTTGTCGGGACTTTCATTTAAGGGAGAATATCCGTGGCGGATTAACCCCAAATTACTTCTTAAAAGTGCGATTTTCTCTGACACTTTAAATAAGATTGGCTTAACGAAATCGTTCTATTCCCTCATCAAGCCCGAACGGAAGTACTATAACTACCGGTGCAGTCAGGTACACGGACTATGTGCCACTGATACGGATAATGCTTCAATATTCCCAGAAGTATGGAAACAGATAGAGCCCCTCATTGAGGGATTACCCTTAGTGGCTCACAACAAGGCATTCGATGAAAGTTGCCCAAAAGCCGTATTCCGAGTCTGTCAGATGGACTATCCCGATTATGAGTTCCACTGTACCTGCATCGCATCACACAGGCGTTGGCCGGGAATGCCTAACAAACTTGACGTAGCAGCCACCCGCTGCGGATATGACTTGAAGAACCATCACCAAGCCTTGTCGGACGCTGAAGCGTGCGCGGCTATTGCGCTTCATCTCTTTTAAGGATGGCCTTTCGGTAGCAGCTGGGCACAGGGGTTCGTACTCGTTTTGTTCGCCGAGCAGTACCCTTTGGCCGGATTTGACTATGCGGTAGGAAACATGGGCCAGATTGCCGCAACGCACACAGATGGCGTGGACTTTGGTAACATCTTCTGCTATGGCCATCAACGAGGGCATGGGGCCGAAGGGTACGCCTTGGAAGTCCATGTCCAAGCCGGCCACGATGACGCGCTTGCCGCTTTCGGCCAATTTTGGCAAACTTCGGGCAGTGCATCGTCAAAAAAACTGCGCCTCGTCAATGCCCACTACCTGTGCCTCGGAGGCAAGGAGCAACAGGCTGCTTGCTGAGTCTATGGGGGTGGAGGCTATGGCGTTGGCATCGTGTGAAACCACATCCGCGTCTGAATAGCGGGTGTCGATGGCGGGTTTGAATATCTCCACTCTTTGCTTGGCGAAACGGGCGCGTTTCAACCGCCGGATGAGTTCTTCGGTCTTGCCCGAGAACATGGAGCCGCATATTACTTCTATGCGTCCACAGCTGCCGGTACGTTCTTCTTGGTACATGATTGTATGGGTCAAAAATTTATAGGATGCAAAGGTAGTGAAAGGTGAACGATATGCACCAAACTTTTTCATAACTTAGGCGGCGGCTCGGCATGAAAAAAGAAAATCCTGCGGCTTTTGCATAAAGCCGGCTACAGTTCGGAAAAGGCAAATAAAAAGACTTACGTTTTTTATAGCCTTTTCTCTCACTTTGCACGGCTTTTCTTTTTGTCCTGCTCTCGCCTTGCACTAACTTTTCATAACTTAGGCGGCGGCTTGGCAATGCAAAATGAAAAACCTGCGGCTTTTCATTTTGCATTGCTCTCGCCTTGCACTAACTTTTCATAACTTAGGCGGCGGCTCGGCAATGCAAAATGAAAAAACCTGCGGCTTTTCATTTTGCATTGCTCTCGCCTTGCACTAACTTTGCAGCGGAAAAAGTTATTTAACACAACATCTGAATGGAAACAGCCGAACTTTTCAAATGGGTTCTTGAAAACCTTGACTATTGGGTGGTAACCCTGTTTATGGCCATTGAAAGCTCGTTTATACCCTTTCCCTCTGAAGTGGTGGTACCTCCCGCTGCATGGAAGGCCATGGCGGACGAGAGTATGAACATCGTGTTGGTGGTGTTCTTTGCCACACTCGGAGCGGATGCAGGGGCTCTCGTCAATTATTATCTTGCCAAGTGGTTGGGACGCCCCATTGTCTACCGTTTTGCGGACAGCCGGCTGGGACATATGTGTCTGATTGACCGTGCTAAAGTGGAACACGCTGAGGAATACTTCCGCGAACACGGCGCGGCATCCACTTTCTTCGGGCGTTTGGTGCCTGCCGTGCGCCAGCTTATCAGCATTCCTGCCGGATTGGCGGGCATGAGGGTGGACAAATTCCTGCTTTACACTACCCTCGGTGCAGGAGTTTGGAACAGTGTGCTGGCACTGCTGGGTTACCTTATCTACCGCTTCACTGACCTCAAGAGCACAGAGGCGGTTTATGTGTTGGCCACGAAATACAGCCATGAGATTGGCTACGGCATCCTGGCTGTGGCTGTTATCATTGTAGGTGTGCTTGTTTACAAAGGAATGAAAAAGTCCTGACCGAACCATCCTATGAGACTTTCCCTGCTTTTTTGCATCCTCTGCCTCCTATGGTGCCTGCCGGTCGGGGCGCAGACCGCTGCTGACAGTACGGACGTGCCGTCGGTGCGCCCTGTCACGGAGCATTGTTGGCTTTGGGGAGCAGGCAGTGGGAATGTGCTGGACACCTATCTGTCGCCGTTGGAATACACAGGTCCCAACTTCAGCCTGCTTCACCGCACGGAACGTCCCTTCAGCCGAAAACTCCGGCGGCTAACAGTGCAAGGGTTCTACACGGGACATCTGGCTTACCTGCATTCGCCCACCGACGATGGCAAGGAATGGGATGCGGAAATTTCCGCCGCAGGGGGCTGTCTGTACGACCTGCACCAAACGCCGCACTGGCGTTTGGCGGCAGGGGGCTTGGCTGAACTGACCGGCGGCTTTACCTATAACACACGGGGCAGCAACAATCCGGCACAGGGACGGCTAGGCATCAGTCTGTCCGCCACGGCCTTGGCGCAATATGCTTTCCGGTTCTTCCGCCGCCCGGCCAAGGTGACGGTGCAAACGGACATTCAAATGGCGGGAGCGCAGTTCTCGCCGGAATATGGCCAGTCGTACTACGAAATATTCTCTTTGGGTCATACTTCAGGAATTGTCCACTTTACGCATCCGGGAAACTGTCCCACAGGACGTTTGCAGGCATACCTTACGTTGCCGCTGTGCAGGGCCAACTGGATGTTGGGCTACCTGGCCAATGTGAGGCAGAGCAGGCTGGGCGGACTGAAACGCCATGCCTGGCGCAACTGTTTCATGATTGGCTATACACGCCACTTGCAGCTGATCCGTCCGTAGCCACCGATTTAATGAGATAATGTATAATGAATTATTTAAAATGAGGCCTACGGCCTGGACATCAGCGCAGACCTCATTTTTCATTGTACATTATACATTAACGAATGGCGTAGCCCTCATTATTCATTAAGACATTATTCATTATCCCTCATGTACCATCTATTCCGCTTCTTCTTAGGACTTTTCCTGATTATGTCGACCGCCTCGTGTGTCACGCAAGAGGTGGAGGACGATACGCGCCGTGGTAACTTCGAGGCTTTGTGGCGCACACTTGATGCGCACTATTGTTTCTTCGACTATAAGAAGGAAAGCTACGGATTGGATTGGAACAAGGTCTATGAAAGCTATCGGGTACGCATTGACGAGTCCATGAGCAACCGGCAGTTGTTTGAAGTGTTGGGCGAGATGGCCTGTGAACTCCGCGACGGTCACGTCAACCTGTATGCCTCGCACGATGTGGCACGCTACGGAGCATGGTTCGACGCTTATCCCATGAACCAAAGCGACTCTCTGGAACGGAAATACCTGGGAAATTCACAGGATTATGCTCAGGCCGCCGGACTGAAATACCGCATTCTGGAGGACAACGTGGGCTATGTGCGCTGTGCCTCGTTCGAATTGCTCTTCGGCGATGGCAACCTGCAGGAAATGATGCGCACCCTGGCTTCTTGCGATGCGCTCATCGTGGATGTGCGCAGCAATGGCGGAGGACTGCTGACGGCTGCCGAAAAACTGGCTTCGCTCTTCGTCAACGAGAAAACCGTGGGTGCCTACATCTGCCACAAAACGGGCAGCGGACATGATGACTTTTCCACGCCCGAACCTATCGAAATTAAACCTTTCGTCGGACTGCGCTGGCAAAAGCCCGTGGCCATACTGACCAACCGGCGCACGTACAGTGCAGCCAACAGTTTCGTGATGTTCCTGAAAGGGCTGCCCTTGGTAACGGTGGTGGGCGACACTACCGGTGGCGGGGCCGGTATGCCTTTTTCCTCCGAACTGCCAGGCGGGTGGAGCATCCGCTTCTCAGCCTGTCCCATGTACGACCGCCGGATGCAATGCACCGAAATGGGTATTGAGCCGGACGTGAAGGTTAACATTACGAGCGAAGACTATGCACGCAGCGTTGACACCATCATCGAAACGGCACGGGCTTTGCTCAAAACACGCTCTGCGGAATAATCTAATGAATAATTGTTCATTGTCATCATTCCATTCTCATCAAACAAATTTCCCATGGACATCTCTTACCTGCTTTCGCGCCTTAACGCGCTCCAAATTGCCAGCACCTTCATTGTGCTCTTTGCCGTAATCGACGTGCTGGGTTCCACCCCCATATTCATTGACCTCAAGCAGCAGGGCCGACCGGTCAATGCACTGAAGGCTACCCTTATCTCCACCGGACTGCTTATAGGCTTCTTCTTTGCCGGTGATGCCATGCTCCGCCTGTTTAATGTAGACATCGAATCGTTTGCCGTGGCCGGTTCGTTGGTCATCTTCCTGCTGGCATTGGAAATGATTTTGGACGTAGTCATCTTCAAGAACCAAGGCCCCATCAAGGAGGCCACCCTCGTCCCCGTGGTCTTCCCCCTCATTGCCGGTGCCGGTTCGTTCACCACCCTGCTCTCGCTCCGGGCCGAATATGCACAGGTGAACATCCTCATCGGCCTGTTGCTCAACATGGTGTTCGTCTACTGCGTGCTGAAGGCAACGGAACGGGTGGAACGCTTGATTTCCAAATCAACCATTTACCTGCTCCGCAAGTTTTTCGGCATCATCCTGCTGGCCATCTCCGTGCGCCTCTTCACCGCCAATCTGAGTGCCCTGATGAGCAGTTTCAACTGAATTCGTCAGCACTGCCGGCATCGGTTGCGGCTTGTCAACCTGCTCCATCCAAACGCGGATGTCATGCTGCACGCGCAGGTAGAGCGGGCAGTCAGTGTAGGCGGTATGCTTGCGCAACATTTCCTCCACAGTGGCCGTGGCATGGCGATAGGCGGATAGCTCGTTCTGCATCTGCACCGAATGCTCTGCCAGCCGCTGTATCTCCCTTTCCCTTTCCCGGCGCAACACCTCGCACACGCCGCCCAGCATGGGGGCCACGACGCCTTCAAACAAATCGTGTCCGCGCATATAGAGATACGTCGTCTGCGGTGTCAGTCCCAAAGCCAGCAGTTCCTCCCGCAGCGGCTTGTACGTTTTGCGCCCTTGCGGAAACTGCCGTTGCAGACGGCTCACCTTGGCGTTCACCAAGTGCTGGAGATGCTCCAGAGTCTGTTCGGGATGATAATAGTTGAGTTGGTTGAGCTGCACCACATGGTAAAAGTCGAGCATGGAAAACTGCTTGTAAGTGCCGTAACGATAGCACCAGATATTCCAGACAAAAAGCGGCCAGATGATTTCACTGTAGCGTTGCAGGAAAAGTTCAAAATCGAACACGCGGCGGTCGTTCAGTGTGGCCATGACACACACGTTGTGCAGTGCCGGGGCGTAACACTGGTAATTCTCTATGGCATAAGCATAGGTATGGAACACGTAAGGATTGCTGCACACCTGTGCCGACATGGCGGTAACGCCCTGCATCAGGTAGTCATAATCGGCATCCACGCAAGCTATCATGCAACGCCCCAGCCGGCTTCCCAGTTCGTTGGCCAAAGCGATTTTCTTCCCTTTGCACAGGCTGCTCTTGGAAGGCAGCATCACTTCAAAGAAATATCCGTCCGTTTCGAGCGGCCGGAGCAGGTTGCTCCAGAAAAACACATCATCATAACTCTCCACATAAGCCACAATGCGTTTGCGCCCCTTTTTGCCGCCCAAACGGTTCATGGCCTCTATATAGTCAGAATTCAGGTTTTGGCTTAACCGTTTCATGCTTTTGTCAGATTGTCGTTAGTCCTCACTGTGCCTCCGCCGTCGCGCTGGAAGCACAGCCTGTCACACCACGGTAATGTCGCTCACCTCCGTCACGGCATCTTCCCATCCGTTCATGATGAGTGCCGGCGAATGGGTGGTGAGCAGCACCTGTGCATTGGGATTCAGCTCGCGCACCATACCGATGAGACTCTTCTGCCATTCAAAATGCAGACTGGCCTCAGGCTCGTCCATAAAGAGCACATAGGGCTGGCGGTCCTCAGTGAGCACGGTGAGCAGGATGAGCAGCATCTGCTTCTCACCGCTTGACAAGATGTAAGGCGGCAGTTTCTCGCCATATTGCAGAAACGACAATTCGTTGCTTTGCCGGTCAATGCGCTTGCCCGTTTCGGCAAAGAGTTCGTCCACCATGTCCAGAAAGCGCGTTTTCAGGGTAGCTGCCTCTGCCGCCTTTTCCCTTGCCTGAGGATCGTCGCCCGTGAGCAAGGCAATCATGCGGTTGCCCACGTTCACCTGCCAGTCCAAGTAACGCCGCTGCACCAGATAAAGTTGCCAGTCGAGTTCGGTCACAATCCGTGCATCAGTCAGTCCGCCCACCGGTTCGGCGGCAATGATTTTGCGGTCGAAACTGCGCAGCACATCGTAGCGGATGCCCGTGGCATCGGCCGGGTCAAACTCCACCCTCACCCCCAACTGAGCCCCGGCGGAAATCTCGCCCGAAACGGGGATGGTGCGCAGGTGGTGCACCAGCTTGTTCAAGATAGTACTTTTCCCCGCACCGTTTCGTCCGCTGAGAACATTCACGTCGGGGCGTAACTCCCACACGATATGTTTATGGCCGCTCCACAGGCTGGAAATTTCTATACGTTTGATGGCATTGGCTAATTTGATCATGGCTTGCGACGTATTGGTTAGTAAAACAAAAGTACATACTTTCCCCCATCCGCACAACTTCCCACCCTCACTTCGTGGCAGAAAAGAAGAAATTTGCCGAATTTGTCAACGGCAATAATATCAAAACGTGGCACTTCCTTTTTTGATTCACCGTAGTAGAAGAAAGAGGATGTTCTGCTTACAGCATATTCCAAATTGATAACTGTATAATCGGTTTTCCCTCTGTTATGCATTGAAATCTTGTTGACCGTATGTCAGCGTTTGACACACTGTCGGTGTAAGTATTGGCCTTTGTTATTTGATGATGCCGTTGTCCGTGTCCTTCAGGTGGATAGTCTTGTCGGCTGACTGCCGTTTCTTCCCTTTGCTCAGTTTCCAGGAAATATTGAGAGTGAGCCGGTTCCCCAGGTCGCGGTTGTAGTCTGTAGTGAGTTTGTGCAGGTTGCAGTTGAACACTTCGCCGCTCGATATCTTGGGATTCCGGACAAATGGGCTGTACCAATGCAACGATACCTGCCAGCCCTTGTGGGTATAGGAGGCGGTGAATGACGTGTTGGCACAGCTGTAGCCTTTGGCCTCACCTTCAAACCACCGGCTGCCGCTGTCGGTGTAAGCCTGTAAGGAAAACGGACCGAGGTAGGCGGTCAGGCTGCCGGCATAGAAGCCCGACGTATAGCAGTGGGTGTAGTCATGGCCGTAGTTGAAGCATCGCTGTAGGCCGCCGTAGGCCGCCACCTGCAGCTTCTCGGGCAGTAGCCAGCAGGCGGCGTATGCCATGAGGTGCAGCAGGTCGATCTCCTTTTGGTTTGTTTGGGTGTAACGAAACTGGTTATCGGCCGTGCGCTCATACAGTGCCATGTTGGGTTTGAGGCATTGCTTGAAATGCGCCTGCACCGAAGTTTGCCAGCGCGAAGTGTTACGGCTCAGCCCCAGCGTGTGTTCCAGATCGCGCGCCGGCTTCAGGTCGGGATTGCCCACGGTCGATTCCATGCTGTTGGTGCGGATGACCGCCTCGCTGGTCATGGCTATCCGCGAAACCCTGTCCTGCATTTGGAAGGAATAGCGCACCTGGACGGTGGGCGTGATGTGGCAGGCCAGTGTCAGTTTGGGACGGAAGGAGTGGAAGTCGTAGTGATGTCCGTTTTGGCGGTAGTGCAGGCGTTTGTAGCCCGTACCCAGCACGTAGCGCAAGCCCTTGAAGGCACCTTTGATTTCGCCGAAGGCATACAGGTCATTCTGGGTGGTGCGTGTCAATGCCGAGGCATCCCCTCCGTATTCGTTGCGCGTCCATTTGTACCGGAAGTTCAGCCCCGCCGAGAGGGTGAAAGCTTCCAGCCGGTTTTCATAGACGGCTTCGGACAGCAGGGAGGCGGTCTGGCCGTTCACGTCGTAGTGGTAGGTGGTTGCTTCGTTGTCGTAGTGACCCGATTGGGTCGCGATGTAGGTGCCAACCGCATTGGCAGTGAGCGACTGACGCGGAGAGAGTTGTCGGAAAAGGTAGAGGTCGACGACTGGCGTACGAAAGCGGCTGCTATCGCGACTGGTTGACACATCATTACGGGTACCATCGGTGATGGCGGTGAGGCGGTTGTCGTGGGGCGTGTTGCCCAGCGTGCCACTCAGTGCTGCCTGGAAAACGAAGGCGGTGGAGTCGGTCAGGTTGTAGGCCACCCGCATACTGTGTTGCCGCGACTGGCTGAGCGACTCTATGTCATCCCGCCTTATGGTGTAGACCGTGCCGTCTGTCAGGGTGTAGTCGGCTGTCTGCTTCGAGAGGACTCCTTCTGAGCGGTGTCCGCTGAAACCGTACGATGCCGAGAACTCGTTCTTGCCCATCCATCCCTTGCCAAACACGGTGCCGTTGCCCTGCTGCGATGTGGCGCAGGCCGACAGGTCGGTGCCTATAGCATAGCCGCTGTTTCTCCGACGGGCAACGATGTGGATGACATAGGCTGTGCCGTCGGCATAGCGCAGTCCGGGGATGTCGACATACTCGATTTTGCTCACAAGCTGCGGGTCGAGCATCAGCAGTTCCTCGATGCCCACCTGAATGCCGTTTATCTTTACCACCACGCCGCCCCGGTTGTCGGCAGCCTGTACGGTGTGTTGCACAGGGTCAATGCGCAGGTTGGGCAGCGACAGCTTTTGTAGCAGGGTGTAACCGTTGGCTGAAGCCTGCTTTTGCGCTTCGGTGGGATAAACGGTCATGCCATCAGCCTTGCTGACCACCTTGGCACCCGTTACCGAGGCTTCGCCCAGTGCGACGGCCGTTTCCTCATTCTGTGCGTAGCCGTTGAGGAAGGAAAGAAGAAGAACGAAGAGTGAGAGCGTTTGTTTCATATGCATCGCCTGATTGGTTGACGGCTGCAAAAGTAGAAACGAGGCAGGGAGATGCCGGCGTTTCCACACTGACATCTCCCTGACATTTGTCTGACATTTGTCAAACTACCTGATTTTCAGCGAATAGCTCCGCCCTCTGTCCGACTCTATCCGCAGCCGGCTGTTGGCCTCAATGACAGGTTTGATACGCTTGACCAGCGTGTAGAGCGTGGCAGTCGCATCGGGTTTCCCCGGCCACAGGCGGTTGCAAATCTCCTGTTTCGACAGGATGTGCCCCTCTGCACTCATGAACATCTCCAACAGGGTGTGCTGCATCGGGGTGAGCACGATGGGGGTGCCTTCGGAGGTGGTGAAGCGGTCGTTGGCATACACCATGCCGCCGTAGCACACGCCCTGCAATGCCGGAACGGGTCTGCGCCTGCGTATATACCAAAGACTCCCTGCCATCCACAACAGGCCGACAAATAGGAGCGAGCCCGATGCCCGCTGGTCCGAGAGCCGCCACACCGTAGCGAAGCTGCAGTTGGCCTGTGCCACCATTTCGGTGGCCAACCTACCCCTACGGCGCACAGTCCGCAGGGCTATGCCCGCCGTATCCTTCAGTTCCTTGATGGTCAGGCAGCTGCGGTAGCAGCGGATGGTGTCGGTGCTGACTGCTTCGCAAGGCATCTTCGCTAAGGTCAGGCACAATGCCTGGTTCACATCGGCTTCAATCCGGGCCATGGTACGGTGGTAACTGCACAGGCAGGAGCACAGAGCCGAGACCATGATAAAGAGGAATGCAATGAGGAGAAGATTTTTCATGGACTGAAAGAAGAGATATGACCTTTTGTTAAGGCGGAAACGGGTTGACTGAGAGCGTGAAAGATGCCAAGCCTCAGGCAAAAACGCTTACCGTCTGACGATGGCAGCAGCACGTTCAAGTGCCACGTTGATGTTGGGGCAGATGTGATCTTTGCCCAAGAGTTTGCAGAAACCGTTGTGCTCCAGCACGTTGTACACGTTGGGCGTGACGCCCGAAAGCACGATGTGCGTGCCCTCGCGGTGGCTCATTTCGCAGAGGTTCTGCAGGTTGTGGATGCCCGTGGAGTCAATGAACGGCACGCGGCGCATACGGATGACGCGCACCTTGGGGTGGTCGTTCATGTTGGCCATCAGTTCCTCGAACTTGTTGGCGATGCCGAAGAAGTAAGGGCCGTTGATTTCGTAAACCTCCACGCCTGCGGGAATGATGAGGTGTTCCTCATGCACCACGGCATCTGTCTCATCGTTCGGGTCAATCTCATCGGCAATCACCTTAATCTGGGTAGTTTCGGCCATGCGGCGCATGAATAGGAGACAGGCAACGAGCAAGCCCACTTCGATGGCCACGGTGAGGTCGAAAATGACGGTGAGGAAGAAGGTCATGAACAGCACGATGATGTCGCTCTTCGGGTTTTTCATCAGCTGCATGAAAGTGCGCCAGCCGCTCATGTTGTAGGAAACGATGACCAGCACACCGGCCAGGCACGACATGGGGATATAAGCTGCCAAGGGCATGAGCACCAGGAAGATGACGAGCAGCACGGCGGCGTGGATAATACCGGCCACGGGGGTGCGTCCTCCGTTGTTGATGTTGGTCATGGTGCGGGCTATGGCTCCCGTACAGGGAATGCCGCCGAAGAGCGGCGTGCAGAGGTTGGCCACGCCTTGGCCTATCAGTTCTTGGTTGGAGTTGTGGTGGTCGCCGCACACACCGTCGGCCACGGTGGCCGAGAGCAGCGACTCGATGGCTCCCAACACGGCTATCACCATGGCTGTGGGAAAGAGACCCTTGACGCTCTCCCACGTAAGATTGGGCACTTGGATTTCGGGGATGACAGCCTTGATTTCACCGAACTGGTCGCCGATGGTGGTGATGTGGAACCCGAGGTCAGCGCGGTTCAGTCCCCAGGCGGTCAGGGTCATCAGGATAATGGCCACGAGCGAACCGGGAATCTTTTTCGACACCTTAGGCGTGAGGGCTATCACGGCGATGCTGAACAGTCCCATGGCAGTGGTGATCCAGTCCACCGTGTGGAAATTCTCAAAATAAACCACCCATTTCGACAGGAAATCGCCCGGTAACTTGCCGTCGATGGTCAGGCCGAAGAGGTCCTTGATTTGGGTGGTGAAGATGGTGACGGCGATACCGCTCGTGAAGCCCACCACGATGGGATAGGGGATGAATTTGATGATGGTGCCCAGACGGCAAACGCCCAGCAGAATCAGGAAAACGCCTGCCAGCATGGTGGCAATCATCAGCCCTGGCAGCCCCAAATCGGGATTGCTCACAATGCCGTAGATGATGACGATGAACGCTCCCGTAGGACCGCCAATCTGCACGCGGCTGCCGCCCAGAGCCGACACCAGGAAACCGCCGATGATGGCGGTGAGAATGCCTTGCGAAGGCGAAACGCCCGAGGCAATACCGAAGGCAATGGCCAACGGGAGTGCCACGATGCCGACAATAAGGCCGGCCATGAGGTCGGCGGCAAACTTCTCTTTGTTGTAATGCCGCAGTTCGCTAACCATTCGCGGCGCAAAGTTGATATTACTCATTCGCACTTGTATGTTAAGGTTCTTTCTTTTCCTTCGCAAAATTAGTTCATTCTGTTTAAAAGTGCTACATAATTGGCCTGAAGCTACGATTTTCGTTAAAAAAGAAGTCGTTTTGTAAACACAAGTGGAATAATTACTTTATAAAGTTTGTGCCGGAATGCTTTCTGCCAGCAGGGCGGCAATGGTGAGCAAGGCAAAGGTGAGCATATTGCGCGAGGTGAAGCCGAGTATGCGGTTGAGGCTGCGCCCTTGGTGGATTTGCACCATTTTGCGCCAGGTGAGGTAGTGTGGCAACAGGTAGAACAGGGGAAGGACGGCAGCCCACATGTGGCCATGGCAGGCGGTGAGAGCCACACATACATAGCCCGCCACACCTTGCAGCAGATAGAAGAGCGAGCCGAACCTCTCACCGAACGCCACGATGAGCGTGCGCTTGCCGCTCACGGCATCCTGTTCGCGATCGCGGTAATTATTGAGCACCAGCAGCGTGTCCGTGACGAGTCCGCAGGCAGCCGCCAGCCACCATACGGAGGGGCTCAGGCTGCCGGCCTGCACGTAGTAGGTGCCGCAAACGGGCACGAAACCGAAGAACACCCATACCAGCAGGTCGCCCAGACCGAGATAGGACAGGAGCGTGGTGTAGAGAAAGGCGAATACCACGCAGAGTGCGCCCAGGGCTATCAGGGCAGTGCCACCGTAGGGTATCAGGCACGCCCCGACGGAGCAGGCGGCCAAGAGCACCACCGCAATGCCTCCGCGCATGGCACGCGGACTGATCCATCCTTGGGCACAAGCCCGTTCGGGACCCAGGCGGTCAGAGCGGTCGCTGCCTTTCAGGTAGTCGAAAAGGTCGTTGATGAAGTTCGCCGCCACTTGCATCAGGGCGGCAAAGAGCACGCAGAAAAGTGCGGGTTGCCAGCGGAAGCAACCTTCGGCATAGGCCAGGGCCGTGGCAGTGGCCACGGGGATGAGTGCCGCCGTGAGGGTCTTGGGACGGGCCGCCAATATCCAGTATTTCAGCATACGACGTTTATCAATGTATAATGTACAATGTAAATTAAATCATCATTCCGGCAGGAAATCCAGCAGCATAGTCAGCGACTCCGGGTCCTTCCAGCTCCAGAAGCGGTTTTCCATCAGCACCTTAAACGGCTGTTGCTGCTCCTTCTTGATGGCCTTTTTGAAGGCCGTTTCGTTGGCAGGGAAGATGAAGCCCTTAGCACTGAAGTAATATTTGTCCTGCAAGGGAATGCCCAGGTCCTCGTCGCGCCGGTCCTGGTTCAGGTTCATGAACACGCCGCTGTCCTCCAGCTCGAAGAAGTCCAGCCCCGTGCCGCCCGACTCCTCCTCACGGTAGCGCGCCATGTTCACCGTGGTGACGCAGAGCAGCGAGTTGTACCCCTTGCGGGCCACCACGCGCGCCATGGCGTTGTCCACCTTGACAAACTCCAGCGTATCGCCGAACACCACCCCAAAGATGTTGTCCGTATAAGCCCGCATGATTTTGTCATTCTCCATGTACATCAGCGAGGCGTCCTTCAAGTAAATGTTCACCTTCGCCTTGGCAAACCGGCCGAATGACTGTTTCACCTTTCCTTCCACAAATTCGGGAAAGAGGAAAATGCTTTTGCTGCGTTTCAGCATTTGCTGTTGCTGTGCCTGCATGGAAGTGGAGAAACACATGAGCATACACAGCAGCGTAATGAGATACTTTTTCATGTCAGCTTTTTTTGGGGGTAGAACATCGGTTTGAGGCGCATCAGTCCTTCAAGCCCAGTTTTTCGGAAACGAACCGGCGGATAAAGTCAGCCGTGCGTTCGATGCCCAGCACGGATGAATTGATGCAGAGGTGGTAAGTGGCGGCTGCTCCCCAGGTGCCCGAACTGTAGAAGTTGTAGAAAGCGGCCCGTTGGCGGTCGCCTTTCTCAATCATTTCGCGCGCCTTCTTTTCGGTGCAGTCCGTGAGCCGGCACAGGCGGCTGATGCGGTCGGGCATATCTGCCGAAATGAAGATGTTCACGCAGCGCGGATGGTCGCGCAGCACGTAGTCGGCACAGCGGCCGATGAAGATGCACGAGCCTTGTGCCGCCGCTTTGCGGATGGCCTCGCTCTGGATGAGAAAGAGGTGTTCGTTGGATAATTCGCCGGCCACGTACGTGTTGCCGCTGCCCACGAACGGAATGATGTTGCCGAGCGTGTGCAGAAAACGGTTCTTTTCGTCCGTACGTTCAAATACCTCGGGACAAAGCCCACTCTCGCGGGCTGCCATCTGGAGTATCTCGCGGTCGTAATATCCGATGCCCAGTTGCTGTGCCAGCAGCTTGCCGATGGCGCGGCCACCGCTGCCTAATGAGCGGCCAATGTTGATAACGTAAGGTTCCATGGTGACGGAGGATAAGAAGGTTTGGTTATGCCGGGACGTATGGAGCTTTTGTCAGGCCCGGCGGAATTTCCTGACCTGCTTGATGAGTAACGTGATGGCCAGGACCGAGGCAAGGGCATCCGCCATGGGCGAAGCGTGCCACAGCCCTTCAAGCGGGTCGCTGAAGACGTGGGGCAGGATGAAGATGGCCGGCACGAGGAAAAGCAGCTGGCGCGTGAGAGACAAGAAGATGCTCTTGCCTGCCATCCCGATGCTTTGAAAAAAGGCTGTCGACACGATCTGCACGCCCACAATAGGGAACATCATCACGATGCACTCCAGGGCGTGGGCGGCCATGCCGATCAGTTCCGGCGAGTCCTTGGCAAACAGCGTGACGACGGGGGTGGAGAAGAATGTGCCCACCACAAAGCCCGCTGTGGTGATACCCACCGCCACCACCACGGCGTGGCGCAGAACGCCCACCACGCGGTCGTAGCGGCCAGCGCCGAAATTGTAGCCCGCAATGGGCTGCATGCCCTGGTTGAGGCCGATAACCACCATCACCACAAACAGCACCAGACGGTTGCAGATGCCGAAGGCACCCACCGCCACATCGCCGCCGTAGTTCGTCAGGCTGCGCGTCATCAGGGCAGCCACCAGGCAGGCGCAGAGGTTGATGAGAAACTGCGGAAGTCCCACCAGGATTGACTCCCGGATGATTTTGAAGTCGGGATGAAGCAATTTCCTTTCCAGCCGGATAAAGTCCTCGGGGTTGGAAAACAGTTTCAGCTGCCAGCACAGCATCATCGTCTGTGCCATCACTGTGGCCAGTGCCGCGCCCCGTATGCCCCACCCCAGTACGAAGATGAACAGCGGGGCGAGGATGCAGTTGAGGATGACGGTGCCGAAGGTGGAGTACATGGCCAGCCGGGGGCGGTTGGTGGAGCGCAGCATGGCGTTCAGGCCGAGATAGAGGTGGGTTATCACATTGCCAGCCAGTATCACCTCCATGAAATTCCGGGCATAGGGCAGCGTGACATCGCTCGCCCCGAAAAAGCGCAGGATGGGGTTGATGAAAAGCAGCAGCGCGAAGCCCAGGAGGAGTCCCAGCCCCACGTTCATCAGGATCACGTTGCCCAGGATGCGTTTGGCCGTGCCGTAGTCGCGCTGTCCCAATTTCACGCTCATCAGCGTGGCTGCGCCCACGCCCACCATGGCTCCGAAAGCCGCCGTGAGCGACATGAGCGGCCCCGTCAGCGCCAGTCCCATGATGGCCTCAGGCCCCACGCCCTGACCGATGAAGATACCGTCGATGATGTTGTACACCGACGAGGCCGCCATGGCTACAATGGCCGGAATGGCATACTGCATGAGCAGTTTCCCCACCGGCTTTTCGCCCAGTTCGTTGAATTGATTAGTTGGTTGTTCCATGAGGAAAAGAAAGTTCAAACCACGGAAACGCATACACATACCGATGCATTTACGTGGCGAAATTAGTGTTTTTTATTGGGGTACAGGGTCATGAGGCGTTTTTTTAGCCCCAATGGTTCACACGCTTCTATACGCATTTTTTATCCGCAAAAAAGTATTCACCCATTCACATGAAGGATTTTTATGCCTGATTTTCAGTTGTTTCGAGTGTGAAGGCTATGATTTCAAAGTATTCACCGCCACCGTGGCGTGACTTGCCGTTTGTCTGCTGATTTTCGGGTGGTTTTCCGGTGTGAAGGCTTACTCTTTCCACCCTTCACAAGCGTTCACCGCCCGTGTGTCTTGTACTGAAATAGGTTGACCAAAAAACCATCAAAATTTAGTACAATGCCATTATCAAAATTCAGTCGTGCGGAGAAGAACCGCATAGTGG
>CAMBHR010000041.1:0-24189 GCA_945867195.1 uncultured bacterium
CAAAGGTAGAGGGATGAATGATTGTGTACAAGGCGGCATCGCGGATACGCTTACCTCTCCTCTTTCTGACAAGATACGTCTTGTGGTGGCATCTGGCGGCGGTCCCATGCTGAAATATATCGTTACGGAAGACGATTTCCGCTACGTGACTACCACGATGAATAAAGGAGAGCAACTTACATACGTACTTATTCTTGCCAATGCAAATAAGAAGGGCATCCAAAGATTAGAATTGACACTTGAACGAAAGTAATGTGTTATAAAGACATGTTCCGTTCTCCTCTCTCTATCCTCCAGTCATACCTTCCTTGTGCCACTCCGTCCACTTCACATTGGGCGTGATATACATTCAAGATTGACAGTTCCGACTTGGAGGAAGCATAATCAACAAGCCATTTGCCGATGCTGATTCGTTCTGATTCAGTGTCGGCAAATTCGTTCATGGTCTCCTTGATTGCTGCTGCTTCCTCGTTGCGAAAGATGTCTCGGTGTCTTCCTTGTCTGTCGGGAGTGGCAAGGGATATGATGGCATCGACAGCCTTACGAAAAAGTCCCTTGACTTGGTAGAACATTTCTGCGAATTATTGGTGTCCGGTAAAAGTTCAAGGCCGTCAGGCTGCGCCCCGAAGGGGCATAAAGCTCACAGCCCAGGGCAAAGCCGAGCGTAGCGAGGCGGCACCCTGGGTTACCCAGCCATCCGGCCTTGTCGCCCCAATGGGGCAAAAGCAGTGCGGACTCTCGTAATACTTTTACATAAAGCAGGCGGCGGCTCGGCATAGAAAAAGAATATCCTGCGGCTTTGCTTTTTGCTCTGCGCTCACCTTGCACTGCTTTTGCCCCGTTGGGGCGACAAGGTCAAACGTCGGGATAACCCAGGGTGTCGCTCCCTACGGTCGCTTACCCTGGGCTGGGGGCTGTTGCCCCTTCAGGGCGCAGCCTAACGGCCATAGGGGCTTAACTTGCTGAGGTTTCAATGTTTATCGGCATTCTTGAACTTTCACCGGACACCAATAATAATGAGTAGGTGTTCTGACCTTTAGGGTTCTATGTATTTGGCCCTAACAATATGGCCTGCGAAAGGAGCAAAAAGACTATTCCGGAAAACCGCCTTTTTGCGCGCCTGCCTAATTCCGCAGACAAAACAAAAACATGGGCTGTACAAGCGTCCTTACACCGCCCTTAAGAATATGAATAAATGTTTTCTATGGAGTAACCCTTGAATGACTATTTCCTTTCAATCCTCACTACATTCCCCCTTCTGGAATTGGTCGGAATAAAGCTTGAAGAAATCGTAGTTCAAAATGATGGAAATGCGCATGAGCAGTGCCGTATCCAAGTTTGACTTCTCAAAAATCTTGTACACATTTGTACGGCTACAAGCTAACTGGCGAGACAACCAAACCACGGTCTGATGCCGTTCATTGAGTTGCTTCCTAATTCGTGTGCCAATATGCATATGAAAGAAGTTAATCGGTTGATAATGGAAAAATTGTATTATGGATTGTGCAAAGTAATGAGTTTGAGATGAAATAGTCATCATTTTTTTGTACCTAAAAACACTACATGATATGACTTTCGGCACAAATTTCTGTATTTTGTAGGCTCTGTGTTAACAGAAACTAAAGTTTTCAGCACTTTGGTAGCCATTTCTTGTAACAAAATGACTATTCTCACAGGATGGAGCACGGGACGGCCGGCAATCCCCCCTTTCTGCCCCACGTTGCCACGGAAACAACGCCTGTAACTTTTCGGCCCATGGGCATTCCAACCCAAAAGAAGAAGTAACTTTGCCGCCAAAACGTACAGACCATGGTTCTCAACTACATCTGGATTGCATTTTTCGGCATTGCCTTTGTCATTGCCTTGGTGAAACTCATCTTCCTGGGCGATACGGAGGTGTTTCCGGCCATCATCAACTCCACGTTCGACACGTCCAAAACGGCCTTTGAGATTTCGCTGGGCCTCACGGGGGTGCTGTCGCTGTGGCTGGGGGTGATGAAAATCGGCGAGAAGGGGGGCGTGGTGAACGCCATGGCGCGGTGGCTGAGCCCGGTGTTCACGCGGCTCTTCCCCGACATTCCGCGCAACCACCCCGTGTTCGGCAACATTTTCATGAACATCTCGGCCAATATGCTGGGACTGGACAATGCGGCCACGCCCTTGGGACTGAAGGCCATGGAGGGGTTGCAGGCACTGAACACGAAGAAGGACACGGCATCGAACCCCATGATCATGTTCCTCGTGCTGAACACTTCGGGCCTGACTATCATTCCCGTAAGCATCATGGTGTACCGGGCGCAAATGGGGGCGGCGCAGCCTACGGACATCTTCATCCCCATCCTCATCGCCACCTTCATCTCCACCCTGGCCGGTGTCATCATCACGAGCCTGTTCCAGCGCATCAACCTGCTACAGCCCGTGCTGCTGGCCACGCTGGGCGGCCTGTCGCTGCTGGTGGCCACGTTGATATGGGGATTCAGCCAGCTCGACGGCGCGATGATGAACACCGTAGGCACCACATCGGCCAACGTGCTGCTGTTCCTTATAATAATATGCTTCATCGCCGCCGGGGTGCGCAAGCGCATCAATGTGTACGACGCTTTCGTGGAAGGTGCCAAGGGGGGCTTTGAGACTGCCGTGCGCATCATCCCTTACCTCGTGGCAGTGCTGGTGGGCATCGGCGTGTTCCGCGCTTCGGGCGCGATGGACTGGCTGACGGAGAGCGTGAAATGGCTGGTGGGCCTGACGGGTGCCGACGCCGAATGGGTGGGAGCATTGCCCACGGCCCTGATGAAACCGCTGTCGGGCAGCGGAGCGCGAGGCATGATGGTCGATGCGATGACCACCTACGGTGCCGACTCGTTCGTGGGGCGGCTCAGCTGCATCTTCCAAGGCTCGACCGACACCACCTTCTACATCCTGGCCGTCTACTTCGGTTCTGTGGGCATTTCCAAGACGCGCCACGCTGTGGCCTGCGGCCTGCTGGCCGATTTGGCCGGCATCCTGGCTGCCATCGGCATCGCTTATTTGTTTTTCTAAGTGGGATTTGTTCAAAATTACAGTTTCATACTCCTTCATATATCATGTCTGAAACAAACACTTCGTCCGCCGCGAAATCCGGCGGCATGAAATCACTGGCCAAGGACACAGCCATATACGGCTTGTCGAGCATTGTGGGCCGTTTCCTCAATTATCTGCTCGTACCGCTCTACACGGCGAAGCTCGCCGCCTCGACAGGTGGCTACGGTGTCATTACAGAGGTGTACAGCTACGTGGCCCTGCTACTCGTACTCCTCACTTTCGGCATGGAAACCACGTTTTTCCGCTTTGTCAACAAAGAAGAAGAACGCCCCATGCGGGTTTACTCCACCACGCTCTGGATGGTGGGCGGCGTGGGACTGGTGTTCCTGGCCTTGGTCTTCGGTTTCCTGCCTTCTATCGCCGACGCGCTCGACTATGCCGCACACCCGGAGTTCCTGGGCATGATGGCGGTATGCGTGGCCATCGACGCTTTCCAGTGCATCCCCTTCGCCTACCTGCGTTACCAGCGCCGCCCCATCAAGTTCGCCGCGCTGAAACTGCTGTTCATCGTGATGAACATCTCGCTCAACCTCGTGTATTTCCTCCTGCTGCCCTGGCTCTACGACAATCCCTCCACGCACGATGTGGCGGCGGCGGTTTACGACCCAAGCTACGGTGTGGGCTATGCGTTCGCCATCAACCTGTTCTGCACCGCCTTTGTCACGCTGTTCTTCCGCCGCGAGCTGACGGGCTTCCCGTGGGTGTTCGACAAGGTGCTGGCCCGGCGGATGCTGGGCTACGCCTGGCCCATCCTGGTACTGGGCATAGCAGGCATATTGAACCAAACGGCCGACAAGATGCTGTTTCCGCGCTTGGTCGAGGGACAGGAAGGGAAGGTGCAGCTGGGCATCTACGGCGCAAGCGTGAAGATTGCCATGATCATGGCCATGATTACGCAGGCTTTCCGCTATGCCTACGAGCCGTTCGTCTTTGGCCGGCAAAAGGACCGCGACAACCGCGACACTTACGCCAAGGCGATGAAGTTTTTCCTTATCTTCACCCTTTTGGCCTTCCTCATGGTGATGGGGTATATCGACATCCTGAAACACATCATAGGCCGCAGCTACTGGGAAGGGCTGAAAGTGGTGCCCATTGTCATGGCGGCGGAAATCATGATGGGAATTTATTTCAACCTCTCGTTCTGGTACAAGCTCATCGACAAGACCATCTGGGGGGCGTGGTTCTCTGGCATAGGTTGTGCCGTATTGATAGCGGTCAACGTGCTGTTCATCCCGACCTACGGCTACATGGCGTGTGCCTGGGCCGGTTTTGCGGGCTACGCCACGGCCATGACGCTCAGCTACGTGGTGGGACAGCGTTACTACCCCATCCGCTACCCGCTGAAGGAGATGGCGGTGTACGTGGCCATCACGCTGCTGTTCTTTGCCGTGATGCAGGCTGCCGCCGCATGGATTGACGCGCTGTGGCTACGGCTGTTCATCAATACGGGGTGCATTGCCCTGTTTGTGGCGCACACGGTGCATTATGATTTCCCCTTGTCGAACCTGCCCGTGGTGGGCAAATATTTCAAACGGTAGTATCATGTCACATCAAACCTATACGCTGGCGAACGGCCTGCGCCTCATTCACGAACCTACCCATTCTCAGGTGGTGTACTGCGGCTATGTGGTCTGTGCCGGGACGCGCCATGAGGCGGAGGCTGACTCCGGAATGGCCCATTTCATCGAACATCTTACCTTCAAGGGTACCTCGCGCCGCCGAGCCTGCCACATCACGAACGGCCTGGAACGCGTGGGCGGCGACCTGAACGCTTTTACCACCAAACAGGAAACGGTGTACTACGCTACGGTGCTGAAGAACGACTTTGCCCGAGCGGCGGACCTGCTGACGGACATCGTGTTCCACAGCACGTACCCGCAGGCGGAGATTGACAAGGAGGTGGAAGTAATCTGCGATGAAATCGACAGTTATCAGGACTCTCCCTCGGAACTTATCTTCGATGAGTTTGAGTCGATGATGTATCCCGGACAACCGTTGGGGCGTGACATCCTGGGGCGCGCCGAACGGCTGCGGCAGTACACCACGGCAGACGCTTTGCGCTTTGTACGCCCTTATTATCTCCCCTGCCACACGGCCTTTTATGTGTACGGCGACGTGCCGTTCCGCACCATCGTGCGCACGCTTGAACGGCTCACGTCTGACTTCGGAGCGGCGGAGCCTTCCCTCCCGGCTACGCAGCCTCCCTTCGTGCCAGCGGTACCGGCTGAGCCATTGCGCATCGTGACGAAACAGACGCACCAGGCGCACGTGATGGTGGGTGGACCGGCATACGGCGGTGGCAGTCCGCACCGCTTTGCCCTGACGCTGCTAAACAACATATTGGGCGGACCGGGTATGAACTCGCGGCTCAACCTGAGCCTGCGCGAAAAGGCGGGGCTGGTGTATAGCGTGGACTCTTATCTGAATTCGTATCCAGACACGGGTTTCTGGAACGTGTACTTCGGTTGTGACGCGCACGACGTGGCGCGATGCCGCCGGCTACTGGAGCGCGAATTGCGCCGTTTCACCGACAATCCGCTGTCGGAAGCGCGGCTGAAAGCGGCCAAGAAGCAGCTGTTGGGACAGATAGGTATCTCGACCGACGCGCCGGAGAATTATGCCCTGGCTCTGGGAAAGACGTTTGCCCACTACAACCGCTATCGCGACATTGACCGGCTGTGCCGCGACATCAACGAGGTGACCGCCGAGGAGATGCAAGCAGTGGCTGCCGAGGTGTACCGACCGGAGCGGCTCACGACACTGATTTACCAATAGGAAGACCATGCTTACCGCTTCCAAGATAAAACGGCTTGCTGCCGAGACGGGTTTCTCGGCCTGCGGCTTGGCTCCCGCCGGTCCGGTGGCAGAGGAACGCGCGGCGGAACTGCGCCGGTGGTTGGCGGAGGGATGTCATGCGGACATGGCGTACTTAGAAAATCATGTGGAGAAGCGGCTCAACCCGTGCCTGCTGGTGGAAGGGGCGCAAACGGTGGTGAGCGTGGCGGTGAACTATTATTCCGACCGTGTGCCGGCACCGCCATCCACGCAGTGGCGGTTGGCACGCTATGCCTACGGCACGGACTATCACGAGGTGGTGAAAGGGATGCTCCACCAGCTGTTGGAACTGCTGGGTCCGGAAGCGGGCGAAGGGAGCCGGGCATTCGTGGACACGGCACCGGTGGACGAGAAATACTGGGCGCAACGCTGCGGACTGGGGTGGCAGGGAAGGAACTCCCAGCTGATTATCCCGCAGGCAGGCAGTTATTTCTTTCTCGGAGAACTTATCTTGACTGAAAAATGCGATGAATACGATGATTTTATGCCTAACCGCTGCGGTACGTGCCGCCGCTGTGTGGAAGCGTGTCCGACAGGGGCATTGCGCGGCGATGGTCTGCTCGATGCCCGCCGCTGCCTGTCGTACCTGACCATTGAGCACCGTGGCCCGCTACCTACGGAGGAGGCGCGACGGATGTCTCCTTGCTTCTACGGCTGCGACCGCTGCGCCGAAGCGTGTCCGTGGAACGAACGCTTTGCCCACAACACCGAGGTGGAGGAGCTGCAGCCCCGCCCCACCCTGCTCCGTATGGACAAGGCCGATTGGCAGCAGCTCACACGCGAGCAATACACTGAGATTTTCCGGAAAAGTGCGGTGAAAAGGGCAAAATTTGAAGGTTTGAAGCGTAATATTGATGCCATGGAACCGTAAGGTGCAACATCAAATTATCAATTTAAGTTTCGGAGGTTATGAGGGATAAGGTTATGGTCGCTTCGCTCCTGAGGTTATGAGGGATAAGGTTATGAGGTTAGTCTTGGAACGCAGTATTTTATATTTTGCAAAACCTTCTAACAGTAACTTTATAACCTTATAACCTCATAACCTTATCCCTCATAACCCTTCCACATAAACTTGAAATACTAATTATCAGGCAAAAGCGCGCATCTAAGTAAAAACATTTAACTTTGCCGCGCCTTCTTGGCTCACAAAGGGAAAACAAACTAATAACAACTACAAACCGCGTATATCTCACATGAAACAGTACAAGCTGGTAAACAACCTTTTGGGATGGATTACCTTTGCCATTGCGGCCTTCACCTACTGCATGACGGTGGAGCCGACGGCCAGTTTTTGGGATTGCCCTGAGTTCATCACCACGGCCTACAAGCTGGAGGTGGGTCACCCCCCTGGCGCACCGTTCTTTATGCTCACCGGCAATTTCTTCACACAGTTCACCGACGACCCCTCGAAGGTGGCATTCTGCGTCAACATCATGTCGGCTCTGCTCTCGGCCCTCTGCATCCTGTTCCTTTTCTGGACCATCACCCACCTGGCGCGGATGTTGCTCATCGAAGACGGCAAGGTCACCACGTGGGCACAGACGGTGCTCATCATGGGCTGCGGCCTGACGGGTGCGCTGGCCTACACGTGGAGCGACACCTTCTGGTTCTCGGCTGTCGAGGGTGAGGTGTACGCCTATTCCTCCATGTTCACCGCGCTGGTGTTCTGGCTCATTCTGAAATGGGAGGAACACGCCGACGAGCCGCACTCCGACCGCTGGTTGGTGCTCATTTTCTACCTCACGGGCCTCTCCATCGGTGTTCACCTGCTCAACCTCCTCTGTCTGCCCGCCATCGCGCTGGTATATTATTATAAGCGTAAGCCCGACGCGAACCTGAAAGGCTCGTTGGTGGCGCTGACCATCTCGATGCTCCTCGTGGCCGCCGTGCTCTACGGCGTGGTGCCCGGCATCGTGAAGGTGGGCGGCTGGTTTGAATGGTTCTTTGTGAACGACCTCGGCATGCCGTTCAACACGGGTGTCATCATCTACATCATCGCACTGATTGCCGTGGTGCTGGCCGCCATCTGGAGCACCACCACGCCGGGCCGCAAACGTACCACGCTGCTCTACGGCCTGAGCGTGGCATTGCTCGGCATTCCCTTCATGGGCCACGGCGCACTCTCCATCGTGCTGGGACTTGTGGTACTGGGCGTGCTGGGCTTCGTGCTGCAACTGAAGGACAAGAACGGCAACTACGTGTTGCGCAAGCGCTTCCTCAACACTTCGCTGCTGTGTATGCTGATGCTGATGATAGGCTACTCGTCGTATGCCGTCATCGTAATCCGTTCCACGCAGAACACGCCGATGGACCAGAACTCTCCGGAGGACATCTTCACCCTCGGCTCCTACATGAGCCGCGAACAATACGGTTCGTACCCTCTCTTCAAAGGCGAAGCCTACTGCTCGCAGAGCCAGGCCTACGCCGCCGGTGCCATTGAGTACAAACGCAATATGCGCACGCAACGCCGCGAAAAGGCTAATGCCAACGAACCCGACAGCTACGAGGAAATTGAAGAGACAACGGGCGTGAAGTACCCCGCCGGCCTGACCATGCTCTTCCCGCGAATGTGGAGCGCAGGCCACGCCGTGAAGTATGAGCAATGGATGGGCAGCATTGACACGAAGTCTGTCATCTTCAGCACTCCCGACGGCTACGACATGATGGGCGAAATGCCCACGCAGTTTGAAAACCTGCGTTTCTTCCTGTCGTACCAGG
The DNA here is from genome assembly GCA_945867195.1 of uncultured bacterium. GTDB lineage: Bacteria > Bacteroidota > Bacteroidia > Bacteroidales > Bacteroidaceae > Alloprevotella. Next base: position 8,635 of record CAMBHR010000041.1, read on the forward strand.
TGAACTTCATGTACTGGCGTTACTTCATGTGGAACTTCGCCGGACGGCAGAACGACCTGCAAAGCCATGGCGAACTGGAACACGGCAACTGGATCACGGGCTTCTCCTTCATAGACAACGCCCTGTACGGCGACCAGAGCCTGCTGCCCCAGTCGCTACGCGAGAACAAGGGCCACAACGTGTTCTACTGCCTGCCGCTGCTTCTCGGCCTCCTCGGCCTGTTCTGGCAGGCTTACCGTGGCGAAAAGGGCATCCGCCAGTTCTGGGTGGTGTTCTTCCTCTTTTTCATGACGGGCTTGGCCATCGTGCTCTACCTGAACCAGACTCCGGGACAGCCGCGCGAACGTGACTACGCCTATGCCGGCTCGTTCTATGCCTTTGCCATCTGGATCGGCCTTGGCGTGGCCGCCATCGCCAAGGGGCTGGAAAAATTCCTGAAGCAGAAACCCGCACTCGCCGCCGCTCTGGCTTCGTTCATCGGCATCCTCGTGCCGCTGCAGATGGTGAGCCAGACGTGGGACGACCACGACCGCTCCAACCGCTACGCCTGCCGCGACTTCGGCCTCAACTACCTGAACACGCTCCCCGAAAAGGGCAAGCCCATCATCTTCACCAACGGCGACAACGACACCTTCCCGCTCTGGTACAACCAGGAGGTGGAGGGCAACCGCACCGATGCCCGCGTCTGCAACCTGTCCTATCTGCAGACCGACTGGTACACCGACCAGATGCGCCGCCCGGCCTACGACTCGCCGGCTCTGCCCATCACCTGGGAACGCTTCTTCTACGTGGACAACGGCAAGCACGCCTACTACCCCATCAAGCCGGAAGGCAGGGCCGAGCTGGACAGCATCAAGGAGGAGAACCCGAACGTGGACCCCTACGAGATGTCGTACATCATCGACCACTACGCCAAGAAGGAACGCGGCGGTTATATCCCCACGGACTCGGTGGTCATCAGCGTGAACAAGCAGGCGGTCATCGAAAGCGGCATGTTCCTGCCCCTCGGACCGGAAAACATTCCCGACAAGATGGTCATCTCGCTCCGCAACGCCTACGAAAAGCAAGGCGGACTCTACCGCTCGGACCTCATGATCTACGAGATGCTGGCGCACGCCGACTGGAAACGCCCGATGTACATGAGTGTGACGCTGGGCGTAGGAAACTATGCCGGACTGGAGAACTACTTGGTGCTCGAGGGACTGGCTTACCGCATCACGCCGTTCGACTTCGGCGGCATGGGCATGATTGACAGCGACACGATGTACCGCAACATGATGACGCGCTTCAAATACGGCGCAGTGAACACGCCGGGCATCTACCTCGACGAAACGGTGATGCGCATGTGCCAGACACACCGCAGGATGTTCCTCATGCTGGCCAACAGCCTGCTGCAAAAAGGCAAGAAGGCCGAGGCGCAGAAGGTACTGCAGAAATGTTTGAAAGAACTGCCTCCCACCACCGTCCCCTACACGGACGACGACTCGCAGCTGGCTTCGCTCTTGGCAGAAGCGGGCAACACCAAAGTGGCGGCCCAGGTGGCCAAAGCTGTGCTGGACTACAGTCTGCAATACCTCACATACATCAACTCGCTGGGCTCGGACCGCGTACAGACCTACGGCCGCACCTGCTACTATATGGTGACGAGCATCATCGAGGCCAGCCACGTGCTGAGGTCGGTGAACGACGCACAGGCTGCGCTGTATGAGAAACGCATAGAGCAGGCCGGACGCACCGAAGGCTTCCAGCTGGGCTTTGATTTGTACCAGCAACAAATGCAATAAACCTACAGATTGTCACGGACGTAGCTGGGAAGCGTATGTCACCCTTATCCCGGTGTGATGGCGCCTCCCGGCTACGTCTTTTCTGATGATGGTTCCACGCCAAGGAGCAGCGGAGAAAGGACCGCTCGCCCCGGCAACGCCCTTGGCTGGCTGCGTTCATCCATCATCTATTCAGTTCACGCGTTATCCAAACACATTATCCCGTGATTATCGAACAACCTGCCAAGTTTCTCCGTTGGCTTTACCCCCACGCCTTGTGGCGCATGAACCCGGAGGAACGTGCCGTTTACCTCACCTTCGACGACGGCCCCATCCCCGAAGTGACGCCCTGGGTGCTGGAGGTGCTGGCACACTACGACATCAAGGCCACCTTCTTCATGGTGGGCGACAACATACGCAAGCATCCCGAAGAATTTGAAATGGTCAAGGCGCAAGGACACCGGCTGGGCAACCACACCTACAACCACATCGGCGGACTGCTGCACGGCATCCGGTCGTATGTGCGCAATGTGGACAAGGCCAATGTGTACTTGCACACGGACCTCTTCCGTCCGCCACACGGCTGGATGAAGTGGGACCAGTATATCAAGGTGAAGCAGCGTTACCGGGTGGTGATGTGGGACCTCGTCACCCGCGACTACTCCACGCGCCTCAATGGCCGCGACGTGCTGCTCAATGTGCGCCGTTATGCCCGTCCAGGCAGCATCATCACCTTCCACGACTCGATCAAAAGCCACGACAAACTGCTCTACGCCCTGCCCCGCGCCATCGAGTGGCTGCGCTCGCAAGGTTACGAGTTCAAGGTGTTTCCATAAGCTGAGTTGCGCAAAAAGCAACTCAGCTTATGAGGTTATAAGGTTATGGGGTTATAAGGTTATGAAGTTACTACTGTAACGCCTGAACATCGCCCGCTCAAATAGTAATATTATAACCTCATAACCTAAAATCTCATAACCTTAGCTATAACCTTATCCCTTAAAATCTGTTGCACTTCCCCTTGTTCATGCGTTATCAAATCACTATCACCCCCAACAAACCTTTTTCCATGAACAAGAAACTGCTTTTCACCATACCGCTGATTACACTCTTGCCCATGCAGCTCCGGGCGCAACAGACCGACAGCCTCAGCACAGACACCATAGTCCGCCAACTCGGCGAAGCCACAGCCACCACCACTCGCCTCGTCTTCACCAACAAAAAAGACACTGTGGTCTACGATATGAACGCACTGCTTGCCACTCAAGGCGATATGCTCAACGATGTCATCAACAAAATGCCGGGACTGGAACTGCGCGACGGGGTGCTCTACTTCAAAGGCAAGAAGGTGGATCGCCTGATGGTGAACGGAACGGACTTCATGCGCGACGACACGAAGACAGCACTCGAACAGCTGCCGGCCTACATGGTGAAGACGGTGAAAGCCTACGAGAGCCTCACGGACCAGGCGAAAGTCACGGGCATTGACGACGGCCAGCGCGAACAGGTGGTCAACGTGGAACTGCGCAAAAATTACCTCAACACCTGGACCGGAAACGTGGATCTGGGCTATGCCACCGATGACTACTACCGTCTGCGCGGCTTTGCCAACACCTTCAACGCACTCTCCCGCATCAGCCTCTACTCCGGCCTCACCAACACGGGCGAGTACCAGTCAACCGACAACAGCGGCGGCTGGGAGGACAACGGCTCGGGCAGCTCGCCTGGCAAAACCTCCTACAAACGCCCCGGTGCCACCTTCATGTTCAAAAACCGCGAGGAAGAGGAAGGTAAAGGGTTTGTGAAAATTGACGGCCACGCCACCTGGGACTACCGCAAGCACAACGACCGCAGCCGCGAAAACAAACAATACTTCCTGGACGAGGGGAGCCGCTACGAAGCCTCCAACGGGCACGACCGCAACTGCGAGGAAATCACGGCAGCCAGGATTTCCCTGACGTGGAAGCCCACCGTCACGACACACCTGGAGTTTCGTCCCTGGTTCTCACACACTTCCACCCGAGGGCGCAAGGCCCAGGCCACGGGACAGTGGAACGCCAACGTGTTCTCCCTCGCCAATGACCCCATCGGCCTGCTCCGCCAAAGCGGTGCCGAAGGGTGGCCCGCAGGGGAGGCCGTCACGCTCTGGCAGGCGGAAACTGCCTCCACCCTCTCCTCCAACGCTTATTACCACACCTTTTTCCTGACCCAACGGCTCACCGAAAACAACTGGCGCATCTCCATCAACCACCTACTTAACAACCAGCACAACGACACACAGGCCCACGCGCTCAACGGCTACCGCTATTTCCAGCCCTCCGCCACGCCGCATCCCACCCTCCTCAACCGCTACAACGAGAAGGAATCCTCCGTCCGTGAGCAGCAAGTATCCGCCGACCTCAACATCCCCCTGCCCGTGCTGCAGACGCTGCGCCTGAGCTACAGTTTCGCCAACTCGCGCAGGCAGTCCGACGCGCAGGGCTTCCTGCTTGACAGGATGGGCGGCGTGTTTGCCGACTACGACAGCTACCTGGCGCACTACGGCACCCTGCCCACGGAGGAGGACTGGCGGATGCTGACCCGCGAGGCGGAAACCACGGTGAATTCGCTGAAAAAAGCGCATAGGCACAAGGCCGAAGGCTACCTGCAATACAAGTCGAAGCACCTCTACGCCTCGGTGCGCAGCACGTGGAATTTCTGCTATGACTTCATGGATTACCGCAAGGGCGACTACGAACCGCAAATCCTCTCGCGCCACGCCACGGACTACCGCCTCTTTGCCCAGCTGCGCTACGAAACGGACTCCATGGGCAATTTCGACCTGCAATACAGCTATTCCACACAGCCGCAGCAGCTTGACCTGCAAATTAACATTCCCGACCTCTCTGACCCGCTCCACGTGCAGCTCGCCGCCGGCCATCTGCCCCGACTTGAGCAGCAGAGCGTGGGCATCTTTTACACGGGAAACCTGAAGAACGGCAAAATGTTCTCCATTGACCTCAACTGGAACCAATGGCTGGGCCATACGGTGTCGCGCTCCACCTACGACCCCGTCACCGGCATCACCACCACCCGGCTCACCACAGTCAATGGCCGCTGGAACGGCACGGCCCGCGTGTACTTCGGCATGCCGCTCGACAAGCAGCAGCAGTTCAACTGGTCCGTCAGTGTATCTTACGACTACATGCACGAGCCCAACTTTGCTCAGACCACGGCGGGTGAACCTTTCCGCTACACCAACCATCAGCACCTGCTCTACACCAAAACCACGCTCCAAGCCCGCACCGGCCAGTTCTTCGGCACTTTCAACTACTACAATGTGTTCATCCGGCAACGCAGCCCCTTAGCCTCCGCCACCTCCACCGGCAAAACGTCACACCATTTTCTCACCTCGCTGCAATATACCTTCCCGGGCGATTGGGAAATAAAATCCTCGGTCGAAGCGAACTACCAATATGCCTTAGCCTCGGCCAACTACACCCCCTGGCGCACCATCTGGACAGCCTCGGTGGCCAAGCGGCTGCTGCCAGGCAAACAGCTCACCCTGAAGCTCGAAGCCTCAGACATTCTCAACCAGCGCAGCCGTTCCTACGCCTGGGCCCGTGCCGAATACACCAGCAACAACTGGTATAACTGTGTGCAACGCTTCGTGATGTTCCACGTCATTTACCATTTCAATACCAAAAAAAAATAAGGGTGGTTCTAAAAATTCTGATTTATATATTCTGATATTCTGATGGTTGCTTTGCACCCTCTCGAAAGCGTCTTTTTGTAAGTAGGTTCAGTCACATAGCCCGCTATACTCTTTCGCCTACTTACAAAAATCCACTTCCGATAGGGCGCAAACCTCCGCATCAGAATTATTAGAACCACCCTAATCGCACAAATCCTATACTCTTCTGCAACCGGCACGCCACCCAAAGCGTGCCGGTTGTTGCATATGGGAAACACATCCCGCCCGTTGTAAAAGCCCGCCCTGTTCAGAAAACGCACGCTCCGCTTGCAGAAATTGACAACCAAAAAGGAAAAAGCACTGCTCATTGCTTAATTTTTTCTATTTTCTTCTGGGGGGGGTAAAATAATATTAAATAATTTTGCCGCGAAGTCTTTGCTGTGAAAAACCGTTAGGAGGGGAAAGGCTCATCGTTACCTGAACGCCAAGGCACTCAGGGCACGGCACGTCCTCTCTGTCGGACTAACACGGCAACACCCCGAATCTCTTACTGAAAAAACAATTTTTATATTTTAAAACCATGAACAGATTACTACGCAAATGCTTTGCACTGGCGTGGCTGTTGTCGTCCTTGGGACTCGGCACGCCGCAGACAGCGCAAGCACAGGCTGTGATTTTCCCGCAGGAAACGCAGCCCGGGCAGGCCAATCTGACCGAAGTCACGGGCACCTACACGCTGTCCAACGACCTGTTCTCCGCCTCCTTTGTCAAGGCTAACGGAAAGCTGACCTTCGGCGGTTGCACTGCCATGGATCTCCAAGCTGAGGAGAACCTTTTCAAAATCAAACTGCAAAACAATGACGAGGTGGGCTCTTCGGCCATGACCCTCGGCACTGTGACCGTGGAAAACCTCACGGGCAACGCCTTCGCCGTGCGCGGCGCAGAACGCTTCAACGGCAAGCAGTTGGTGGCCAACTACACCTACGACAACCTGCAGATTGTGTGGCGCGCCGTGCTGCGCGACGGTTCGCACTACCTGCGCACGGAGTTGGAAATTACCGCCAGCGGTGCAAATGTGGCTATGGAGGAAATCACCCCCATGCTCTACACCGTCAACAACGTCACGGGCAACACGCCGCCCGTCGTGGTGGGCAACACCCGAGGCGCAGTGATTGCCAGCAACAAGATTTTCGCCGGATTGGAAACACCGATGGGCGTGCAGACAAGCGGTGCGGCCAGCGACCTTGACCATTTCACGAAGGACGGATGGACAGCCAGCGATTTCTCTTGGCGGCCCTCTGAAATCCCCTCGGGCATGACGGGCGTCACCCTGGAGAATCTGGCCGTGAAGCGCGGCTACCTGCACTTCAACACGACAGGCTCGCAAACCATCACCCTGACCTTTGCCTCGGGTACGCACAAGCTGAACATCAAGGGCGTTGACCTGTGCGACCCGCTCACGGGCGAAGTGGTGGCCAGCGACTACCACGCAGGCTCCACAGGCGATTCGCACTCCAACAACGTCTATACGCTCAACGTCCCCGCAGCCACCAACTACATGGTGCGCTTCTTCGTGGACGACGTGACGGAAACCATCACCAGCACGGGTAACATCACCTACAGCGGTGGCGTGGCCGATGTGGAAATTGTGCGCGACTTGCAACAAGGCGAGCAGACCACCCAGCAGAAAGCAATTCAGATGAAGGCCGTTGCTCTCAAGCCTGCCCGAACCGCACCTGTAATTAAACTGATTACTAATGTCAGTGGAACGGCCGACAAGACCTTGACCGTTGGCGGCTCGGCGCAAGAGTTTACTTGGACCACAGGAGCAAGCAGTTGGCCTACCAACACCAGCGATGTGCCTGCTGAAGTGACTGCTCTGCAAACTTCCGCTGCCACCAACCGCAAGATGGAGAAGATTGTCACCTTCGAAACAGCAGGCAAACTGACTACCACCGTGACATACACCAGCGGTAACCATAAACTCAATCTTTTCGGTATTGACATAGTAGATGGTAATGGCAATGTCATTGCTGCCGACTACCACCACGGCACAATGGGAGGAAGCCTCACGAATAATATTTATACCTTCATCGTGCCGGCTGGTACATTTAAGATACGCTATCATGCTGCCGACTACAGCGGAGACCAGGTAACTTTGAATGCCGGTAAGGCTTCAATGGCGTTGACCGCTATCGGTAGCATCACCACGACGGCCAGCAACGAAACATGGACCAACAGCACATGGAGCGCGGCCACAAATGTGCCTTCAGGCATCACCAGCCTGCAAGGAAAGGATGGTTCAGACATCTATAATATCACTGCTGCCAACACCAAGAGTTTCACTAATCCCTACGCAATCAGTAGCGCAGGTACCCTGAATGTGGAGGTTCTATATGTAGGCGGTTCAAGCCGCATTGACGCTGTCGGTGTGGAATTGCTGAATGCGCGAGGACAAGTACTCTCCTCCGACTACCACTTTGGCTACAGCGGTAATGCTAAAGAGAACAACACCTACCAGGTGATTGTGCCCGAGGCTGGTGCCTACTATCTCCGCTATTATTGTAGCCTTGACAAGCAGTCGAGCCTGCCAACCTCTGGTAAGATGAATTTCGCCCTAACGCCAGTGGAAGGCGAACTGACGGAAGCCTCTGCCCCTCTGACCACAAGTTGGCAGACGAGCACTTGGACTGCTGCAACGAACGTGCCCGCGGGCATCACAAACCTGCAAATCGTGGACGCTTCAACGGTCAACGTGACGGCGGCCAACACCAAGAGCTTCACCCGCACATATATCATCAACGCTGGCGGTATGGCCGTAGAGATGAAATACCTCTCTGGTTCCAAGCGTCTGGATGCTGTCGGCGTGGAACTGCTTGACATGAGAGGCAATGTAGTAGCCCACGACTACCACTTCGGCTACTGTGGTACCGCAAAGGACAACAACCTCTACCACCTCGTTGTTCCAGAAGATGGTATGTATCAGGTGCGCTACTATTGCAGCACCGACTGTCAGGGCGCACTGCCTGCAACGGGCGAGATGAAACTCTATCTGTCCGAAAGCATTGGCTCGCTGAATGCCACGACCACCACTTGGAACGGCAACTGGCAATCTTCGTCTTGGTGGAAGGCCAATACCTACGAAATCCAGAACCGCCTCATCGAGGCTGGTGCACAAGCCAATCAACTCTATATGGCCTCCCGCAGCCTCCATCTGGACTTGCCCGAAGGTGTGGGATCGGCTCAGATGAAGGTGAACTTCACTTGGGTGAGTGGACAGAAGCGTCTGAATATTTATGGTGTGGAACTGGCGGACCAGAACGGTAGCATCGTAGCCAGCGACTACCATGCTGGTACAACGGGTACCTCCAATAGCAACAACAACTACACCTTCACCATTAGCGGCCAGCCCTCTGGCAACTACGAACTCCGTTACTACGTTTCCAACAAGGAGACACTCAACTCTAGCGGAACCATGTCCGTGGACCTTGGTTTCACCTACACCCTACACCTCTACGCCGAAACAGCCACCCCCATCAAGGGAGTTTGGCGCCGCAACACCACACTGGCGCAGGGCAAGACCTGGAAGGTGAGCCATGTCGTAGGCCTCATTGCACAGAGCGGCGAAACGACCGACATGAAATACACCGACCAGTCACGCCGCTCCTTCCTCGCCTACAGCGAACGCGAACGTGCCGTGCCCTGGCGCGCCTTCCCCTGCTACATCTCCTGGTACGAGCTGAACATCAACCGCAACAATAGCGCGGACTACTCGAACAACATGAAGGTGGGCCAGTGTACCGACGTGGTGAACCAGTGGAAGACGAACCTCTTCGACAAGTACGACAAGAAGGTGAAAGCCTTTGTATGGGACGACGGCTGGGACGAATACGGCACCTGGGGCTTCAACCCCAACTTCCCCAACGGCTTTACCGAACCCGATGCGGTGGCCCGCAAGATGGGCAGCGGCATGGGCGCATGGCTCGGCCCGGTGGGCGGCTACGGCGAATCGGGCAACTATCGCCGTGCTTACTGGAACGCCGGACGCGGCGGAATGCAGCTCTCGAACCCCGCCTATTATAAGGTGTTCATCGATGCCTGCTCGTACATGATCAACAACTACGACTTCCGCTTCTTCAAGTTCGACGGCATCAGCGCGCAGTTCTCGTCTGTTGGTCCCGATCCAGGCACTACGGGCGAGGAGAACGCTGAAGGCATCATCGGTATTGAGCGCGACATCCGTGCCATCAAGCCGGACATCTTCCTCAACACCAGCGTGGGCACCTGGGCTTCGCCCTTCTGGTTCCAGTTCACTGATGCCGTATGGCGTCAGGAGAACGACTACGACAAGGTGGGCAACCAAGGCTCCGACCGCGAGCGCTGGATCACCTACCGCGACAACCTCGTTCACCAGAACTACGTGACCAACTCGCCCCTCTGCCCCATCAACACGCTGATGACCCACGGTTTCATCCTCTCCACGCATGGCGGTGCACAGGACCGCAACTACGCCGGTATCGTGCGCGAACTGCGCTGCGCCTTCGCCTGCGGTTCGGGCATGGTGGAACTCTACAACGACTACGAACTGACCAACACCGTCTCCGACGAGACGCACCCCGCCGGCTCGCTCTGGAAGGAGATTGCCGACTGCATCGACTGGCAGGAACGCAACGCCGACGTGCTGCCCGACATTCACTGGGTAGGCGGCGACCCCTGGACGGGCACCAAGAGCGAAGTGTACGGCTGGGCTTCGTGGAACGGAAAGAAGGCCACCCTCGCCCTGCGCAACGGACAGGCTTCGGCACAGAGCTTCACCACCACCCTGCGCAAGGCGCTCGAAATCCCCGCACACGTCACGGGCACCATCACCTTCACCAAGGCATTTGACCAGGCCAACCTGGAGGGTCTGACTGTGGGAACGCCCATCGACATCGACGAGGAGCTGACACTCAACTTCCCGGCTTCGAGCGTGTATGTATTCGACGGTGTGGACAGCAACGCCACTACGGTCGACGCTGCCGCCATGAACGCCCTGGTCCTGGAGGCCAAGCGCACACTGGAGCACACGGGTACGGGTTATCCCAAAGCCGCTGCCGACGATGTGACCACCGGCTCTACAGCCCGCACCACGCTGGCTGCCGCCATCACCACGGCACAGCAGCAGGCCTACGCTCCCTCGCAGGAAGCTTTGAACGCTTTGCAGCAGGCTATCAACACCTACAAGGCTGCCACGGAAGAAATCCAGCTCTTGCAGGACGGCTATGCCTATGCACTGACCACGAAGATTGACGATACCGAGTACTACCTGGACTACAACGCCGGAAACGGAAGCCTGGCACTGGCCGAGCGTCCCGAAGGCACGGCTATCCCGGCCACGGCTACCTTCGTGTGCCACAATGTGGAAGGACAAACGCTGTTGGTGAACAATGCCGGCAAGTACCTCACCGTACCGACTGGCTCCAGCGCACTGACCGCCAGCTATGCCAAAGCCGACAACCTGCTCTCGTTGCAGAAGACGGAAGCCGACTTCGGTGTGCTCCGTCTGGCCAACAACGCTGGCAACAGCTGGCTCACGGCCTCTGCCTCTGCAGTGGGCAACGCCGCAACGGCTGCTGAGGGCACCACGCTGCTGTTCCACCCCATGGAATATGCCAACCTGGTTACACTCAAGGCCCCCACGACGGCCGACGGCAACACCTACGCTTCGCTCTGCCTGCCCTTCAACGCCATCGTGCCCGAAGGCGTGACGGCTTACTGGGGCAAAGCGGTGGACAACAGCGAGGAAACGATGACGCTGCAACAGCTCAACGGCGGCATTCCTGCCAACACGGCTGTCGTGCTGGTGGGCAAGGAGGATGCAAGCACGGAAGCGCGCTTCATTCCCGCAGCCGACGAGCAGCTGGGAACGCTGGATGGCACGAACCTGCTGAAGGGTGTGTGCAATAGCAACGAGGCACGCAACACATCGGCCACGACCTACGTGCTGAACGGCAACCGCACGTCGGGCGCCATCGGCTTCTATCTCTACACCGCCGACTACCTGCCGGCCTACAAGGCTTACCTGGAACTGACGGAGTCGCAGGCCATGGGCTTCCGCTTCGACTTCGGCGGCGAGGTGACGAACCTGAACGGCGTGCAAAGCGATGCCGAAGGCAACAACCTGCCCCTCTACGACCTGAGTGGCCGCCGCACGCTGCGTCCGCAAACCGGCGGTGTCTACATCAGCGGCAAAAAGAAAATTATCGTAAAATAACCTGAACTCCAAGGTGCGGGGTCCGCTCCGCAAGCCTGCCTTGCAAGCCCGGCCCCGCACCTGCTGTTCTTAACCCATCTTATCTGACATGCAGAAAAAGAACTATATCCGTCCGACGGCACAGTGCATTTCCCTGACCCTTGAAGCACACATTCTGGACAGCAGCACGCGGACCTTCCAACTGAACAAGTCGGAAGACACCAAGGTTTCGTCCTCATCGGATGCCTGGTCGCAAAAGAAAACGGACATTTGGAGCAACTGGGAGGAATAACCCTTCCCCCCTACCCTCTCCCTACTCTTACCGGAATACCAACGCCCCACGTGCTCGCGGCACGTGGGGCGTTCATTGTGTCTGCCCGGAAAGGGCGGGATATTTCGGAAATTGGGGTGTCCGGTAAAATTCCGGAAAAATGTCGAAAGCGCAAGCGTCAATTCACCTGCACCTCGTCGACAAAGAGGAAGGCGGGGTGGCCGGCACCGCTGTGCCACTCGGGCAGCTGTTTTTCCGAAACGGCCTTCACCCGGACATAGCGCACCGTGGCCGGCGCGAAGTCCAACTGGTGGGTGCAGATGCGGTTGGCATCGTCGCGCGTGAGCGGAGCGTAGGTTTCGGAAGCCAAGGGGGTGAAGGTCTTGCCGTCGGAAGAACCGTACACTTCGAGACCCCGTGCATCGAATATCCAATCGCCCTTCTCCACACAGGTGTGGAGGGTCACGCTGCTCACCCGGGTGGGGCGACCCAAGTCTATCTCCGCCTCGAGGTCATTGCCGCAGAAGCCCAGCCACTCGCCCGTGCGGTAGTTGGTGGAGCGGCCGCAACGTCCGTCGTTCAGCACCTGCGCTCCGGCAAAGGTGTAACTGCCGTGGGGCGCGCTGAGCAAACGGATGGGGCAGGCGGTAGAAAGGCTGAAGGTGAAGGTTTCGCTCACCTCGGGCGTTACCTCCCCACCCCTTACGGCCACGGCACGCAGCGTGCCGCTTTGCGTCAACCGCAGCGGGCCTTCGTAACGCGGCGAGGCGGTGGTGGGTGCAGTGCCGTCCAAGGTGTAATAAACCGGTGCATCGTCGATGGTGGAGAGCGTGGCCACCACGGCGTGCTGCAAGGTGTCGGCCTGGAAGCCGGACTTGACACGGTAAATCACCTTGGCGTAATTATAGCCCTTGAGGCGGTAGACACTGACCAGCCTTTGCAACCGCTGCACAAACGCCTCATAGTTCTTCTGCTCGGGGCTGCACCACTGCACCTCGCTCAATGCTGCCATGCGCGGCAGTTCCATATACTCCACCTGACGGTAGCTCTTGAGATACTCCGCCCAGCAGTTGGCCTGCACGCCGATGATATATTTACGCTCCTCGGGGCTGAGCACGGCGGGCACCGGCTCATAGCCGTAAACACGCTCAATGGGCACGTAGCCGCCGATGGCTTCGGGCTCATACTGCGGCGTGTCGCTCTGATAGTAGTCGAAGTACATATAGGTATTGGGGGTCATGATGACATCGTGCTGCTGCCGGGCGGCCTCGATGCCCCCGCCTTCGCCGCGCCAGGACATGACGGTGGCACCGGGTGCCAGTCCGCCCTCCAGGATTTCGTCCCACCCTATCATGCGTCGGCCCTGCTTGCGCAGGAACTCCTCGGCATGGTGGATGACGTAGCTCTGCAACCGTTCCTCGGCACTGTGCTTGCCGTCGGCCTCCAGGTGCTCGGCCTTGATGCGGGCCTGGCATTTGGCACACTGCGCCCACTGCGTCTTGGGACATTCGTCGCCGCCCACGTGGATATACTCCGAGGGGAAGAGCTTCACGATTTCCGCCAGCACATCCTCGATGAAACGGAGGGTTTTATCGTTGCCGGCACAGAGCACGTGCTCCGAAACGCCCCACATTTTCCACACCTCATAGGGTCCTCCCGTACAGCCCAGCTCGGGATAGGCCGCCAGCGCCGCCTGCATGTGGCCGGGCATGTCAATCTCGGGAATGATGGTGATGTGGCGGTCGGCGGCATACTGCACCACCTGCCTGATTTCCTTCTGGGTATAGAAACCGCCGTAGGGCTTGCCGTCGTACTTGCCGGTGTTGTGGCCGATGACGGTTTCGGAGCGACGCGAGCCGATTTTGGTGAGCAGGGGGTATTTCTTTATCTCCACCCTCCAGCCTTGGTCGTCGGTGAGGTGCCAGTGGAAACGGTTGATGTTGTGCAGGGCCAGCATGTCGATGAAGCGGCATACGGAGTCGACGCTGACGAAGTGGCGCGAAACGTCGAGGTGCGCGCCGCGATAGGAAAAGCGAGGCTGGTCGCTGACTTCCGTGCCGGGCACCACCACGCGCTGCACCGTACCCACGGGCAGGGCCTTGCGGAAGGTCTGAATGCCGTAGAAGAGGCCCGCCGCTGACGCACCGTCAATCAGCACAATCTCGCTGTTGACGCGGATGCGGTATGCCTCCGGATTGCTCTTCTTCAGTGCCGCCGACAGACGGATGCAGTTGCGCTGCACGGGTACCGTGGTAAGCGTCAGTTTGAGCCCCGTGGCCTCCTCGATGAATTGGGCCAGGTACTCCGCGTGGCGTTTCAGCGTTTTGTCGCCCTGCGGATAACTGATAAGGGTTTTCGCGCTCAGTTCAAAATTCCCGGCTTGCGTGGCCCTGACCTCCTTGGGCAGGGGCACGACATGGAAATCGGCATTCTGCGCCCCGACATTCCCGTTCCAGGAAAGTGCCAGTGCGAAAAGGAATGCGGCCATTCTGCTCATCTTTCTCATATTTCAGCTTGTTGGTTTGGTAATGATGGCGGCAAAGGTAATGTTTACAATCGGGTTTTGTCAGGAATGGGGGCAGGAATGAGGTTCGTAAGAAACAAGAAGTGCTCTGCATGCGAAAGGAAAAGAAAATGGTGAGGAAGGGTTCTTGCTGAAGCAGCAGGACGAATGGCTTGCCGTTGCCCTACACACCAGTGCCCCATGCACACATCTATATACGTAATTTATTCCCGAAAAAAACATTCACACGTTCACAGGCAGGTCGTTTTCCCATGAGTTTCATCAGGAAACAGTGTGAAGGTTTGGGAGTTTCAACCCTTCACACGCTTCACCGCCCGTGAAGCGAAATCCGGTGTACCGGTGAAGGCTTGGGAGTTGGTGTGAAGGCTTGATATCCCAAAACCTTCACACTTGAAACCAATGGAAATCAACAGGAAACTGGCTTTCTGTGAACGTGTGAATGCTTTTTCGAGGATAAAATGACGTATATAAGTTTCGCGGGGTGGCGAAACTGATTGGTTATGGGGTTAGGGTCGCTTTGCCCCTAAGGTCATGAGGTTATAAAGCAGCCCGACTCCGGACAACCGCGACATAGCATGAACAAGTCCGGGACTTCTTTTCACAACTCGGCGAGTTGAAAAAACAAAGCCTAGACTTTTGAAACGAAACCTAAGGCTTGGAAAAAGCAGGCTGAGGAAGAGGCAGGTTGGCGGAGTCTGTATATGCCAGGAGAGGAGCAAGCCATCTTCGTAACCATCCGAGTAGAACATATTTTTACTGCGCAAAGGTCAGAATACAGCCAATTCCTGGCAAGGCGGCTTTTTTCGGATGGTTACCAATTTGGGAACAATAAATCCACTGACAATCGGCATATCTGCTGAAAATCAGAGGGTCTGCTTGTTTGGTTGTCAATCTTGATAAGATGTTGATTTAAATTAAAAAATATTTATAACCCATATTTTGCAAAATATTCTTTGCTGGCACTTTTGTAATTTATAGAGGTATGCCAATTTACTAAGTATACTTTCAAGATAGATTCATTTTCGTCCATTCTTTGTTTCATGCCACACCACCATATCTTTGACTAACATAGTTGTAAATGGTATCGCGGTAGTA
>CAMBHR010000042.1:0-23271 GCA_945867195.1 uncultured bacterium
TATTATCGTGAAATATAAACATTTTAAACAGGCCTTACTTTTTAAAGTGGGCTCATGTATTCAAGTTTCGCAAGTGTAAAGGTTATGAGGAATAAGGTTATGAGGTTATAAAGTTACTGTTAGAAGTTTTCGCATATCAGAAAAGACGATACTCCGAGGGTAACTTTATAACCTCATAACCCAGAGAGCGAAGCGACCCTAACCTAATAACCGATAAGTTTCGCAACTTGCGAAACTTGAATACATTATAAATTAACTCATGGCCGCAGGCCTCTTTATTCATTATAAATTAACAAGGTGTTGGACAATCAGACAAAATACCCCATCCTCCACGTAGACTGGGTCATCATCCTGCTTTACGTCATCCTGCTGGCCTGTGGTTGGTTCAGCATCTGCGGGGCCACCCACGAAATAGGCGACACCAACTTCTTTGACTGGGAAGTGCGCACCGGCAAGCAGCTCGTGTGGATTGGCTGCGCCTTCACCCTGGCCTTCGTCATCCTCATGACGGACGACAAATATTACGACACGCTGGCCGACCTTCTCTACTGGGGCATGATGCTGGTGCTGCTCATCACGCCGTTCGTCGCCAAGGACATCAAAGGCTCGCGTTCATGGGTCAGTCTGGGCTTCTGCAACGTGCAGCCTGCCGAGTTCGCCAAATGCGCCACGGCACTGGCGGTGGCCAAACTCATCAACCAGTACGGATTCAGCCTGAACGATATGCGCAACTTCGCCAAGGCGGCAGGACTCATCCTCCTGCCCATGGTGCTGATAGTCCTCCAGCGCGAAACCGGCTCGGCCTTGGTCTACCTGGCCTTCTTCCTCATGTTCTACCGTGAGGGAATGCCGGGCTGCATCCTGTTCACCGCCGTGGCCGCCGTGGCCTACTTCGTGGTGGGCATCCGCTTCAGCGAAACGGAACTGCCGGGCACGCTCTGCTCGGTGGGCGAGTTTTCCGTGCTCCTGATGATATGGCTTTTCACCATCGGGATGGTGCAGGTCTATGCCCCACAAACGGGCTATGGCCGTCTGTTCCTCCGCATAGGCATAGCCGTGGTGGTCGTGGCGCTGGGCGTTTCGCACTGGATAGTGCCTTTCGACATCAGCTGGTGCCTGCTGGGGCTGTCGCTCTTCATGGCGGGCTATCTGGCGTGGCAGTCGCTGGGCCAGCGCGTCAGCACCTGCCTGCTCATCGCCCTCTTCACCCTGGGCAGCACGGCCTTCCTCTACACCTCCGACTTCGCGCTCAACCAAATCCTGGAGCCACACCAGCGGGAACGCATCCAAGTGTTGCTGGGCATGAACGAGGACAACCGCAATGCCGGCTACAACGTCAACCAAAGCAAAATAGCCATCGGCTCCGGCGGACTGGAGGGGAAAGGCTTCATGAACGGCACACAGACCAAACTGAAATATGTTCCGGAACAGGACACGGACTTCATATTCTGCACCGTGGGCGAAGAAGAAGGCTTCCTCGGCTCGGCAGCCGTGCTCCTGCTGTTCCTTGCCATGATACTGCGGCTCATCTACCTGAGCGAACGTCAGAGCAGCACCTTTGGCCGTGTCTACGGCTACTCCGTGTTGAGCATCCTGCTCTTCCACGTGTTCATCAACGTCGGCATGGTGATGGGCCTGACACCGGTCATCGGCATCCCCCTGCCCTTCTTCAGCTACGGCGGTTCCTCACTGTGGGGCTTCACCCTCATGCTGTTCATCTTCCTGCGCATTGATGCCGGACGCAAACGCAGAAACTAAAAAACACCGAACACAAATAAATCACAGAAATGAACTATAACCACTCCTCACATCCCCGCAACCGCTGGCGCGCAGCCTTGTTTATCGTTGGCTGCCTCCTGGTGGTATGCGGCATTGTGTACATGAAAAAAACATCCACAGGACAAAAACTACTGAGCGCACCCTTGCCATCCGATACGGCCAGCCGCCACATTGCCATCCCCGACACGACGATTGCCCCCGACCTGCTGCCACCCACAGCGGACAGCCTGGACTTTTCCGTCCTGCCCGACACGCTACTGGGCAAGGACAAGCGCGACCCTTACGAAGCGGGTTACGAGGACGGCTACGGTGCCGGATGCGATGACGGTGCCGCCGGAACGCACAGGGCAACGTACGACGAAACAAGCAACTTCCACACGCAGGCCGAAAAGCAAAACTACACCCGGGGCTACCGCGAAGGCTATGCCAAAGGCTATGAAGACGGCAACAAAGGAAAACAGTTTAACATCTGAGTACACCTGAGGCAAAATGCCTCATGGCAAGACCAATGAGAGCGGGGTTGAGACCTGCTCTCTTTTTGTATGACGACGCATTCCCCTGAAAAGATAAAGATGCTGTTGCTGAAAAACAGCTATTTCCCCTAAAGTTCACACGCTCCTATACGTTTTTTTATCCGCAAAAAAACATTCACCCCTTCACATGGAGGCTTTTTACGCTTGATTTTCAGGGGATCCGAGTGTGAAGGCTTTGATTTCAAAGTATTCACCTCCGCTGTGGCGTTTTTATCATTTATCTGCTGATTTTCGGGCGGTTTTCCGGTGTGAAGGCTTACTCTTTCCACCTTTCACAAGCGTTCACCGCCCGTGTGAAGGCTATGCTGCCCCTGTGAACACTTTGAAATCAAAGCCTTCACACTCGAAACTGTTGAACATCATCAGAAAACGAGCATTGTGTGAATGGTGAATACTTTTTTCAGGAAATAAAATACGTATATACACGCGCGTAAAAAGAGCCTTCACCAAACAGCTCAGCGCATTTTTCAGCGTGATAATTCCGTTTTGTCTGCCCAGCCGCACGCGGCGTGAAGTATGCTTCACAAGTCGCCGACTATTTCGCACAAGTCCTGGAGTAGAAAAAACAAGTCCTGGAGTAGAAAAAACAAGTCCCGGACTTGTGGGAGCGGAGGCTGAAAGCCGTAGGACGGATACGGAAGCAGCGACGGTTTCTGCAACGGCATTTGCTAAACAGATTTTAAAAAATTCAAAACAAAGACTTTCGTTTTGTAAAAATATATCTATATTTGCCGCACTAATGAACACGGAACGCGGTCAGAAACCTACAGCAAGCCAAGTCCGGCTTACTGACGACCGACGAACCGACACAAAAACCGACAGGTACATGGCAAACCTTCACCTACATTCTTTTCCACTGAGCATACTGATTAGCCTGCGTGCAGACGGCACGCGGAAGTAAGAGGTATGCACGGCAAAACGGATGGACGGACGTTTGCCTTGCTTTTCCCATAAACATAAAGCCTCACTTCCCATGCTGCTGACGGAGGTGAGGCTTTTGCTTATCCTGAACACAAAACAAAATACATAGTATATATATAATATGAGCGACAGACTTTACATCTTTGACACCACGCTCCGCGACGGAGAACAGGTGCCTGGCTGTCAACTCAACACGGTGGAGAAAATCCAGGTGGCGAAACAGCTCGAGACCCTCGGCGTGGATGTCATCGAAGCGGGATTTCCCATCTCCAGCCCCGGCGACTTCAATTCGGTTATCGAAATCTCCAAAGCTGTGACCTGGCCCACCATCTGCGCCCTGACACGTGCCGTGGAAAAGGATATCGACTGCGCCGCAGAAGCACTGCGCTTCGCCAAACGCAAGCGCATCCACACGGGCATCGGCACGAGCGACAGCCACATCCGCTACAAGTTCAACTCCAACCGCGAGGAAATCATCGAACGCGCCGTGGCGGCGGTGAAATATGCCAAACGCTACGTGGAGGACGTGGAATTTTACGCTGAGGATGCGGGACGCACGGACAACGAATACTTGGCCCGCGTGGTCGAAGCAGTCATCAAGGCGGGGGCCACCGTGGTGAACATCCCCGACACGACGGGCTACTGTCTACCCCACGAGTACGGCGCAAAAATCAAATACCTCTGCGACCACGTGGACGGCATTGACCGCGCCATCATCTCCACCCACTGCCACAACGACCTGGGCATGGCCACGGCCTGCACCCTAGCGGGTGTGCTGAACGGCGCACGCCAGGTGGAAGTGACGGTGAACGGCATCGGCGAACGGGCCGGCAATACATCAGAGGAGGAGATTGCCATGATACTGAAATGCCACCACCTGGGCATCGACACGAACATCAACACACGGAAAATCGCGGCCACCTCGCGCATGGTGAGCTCGCTGATGAACATGCCCGTTCAGGCCAACAAGGCCATCGTGGGCCGCAACGCCTTTGCCCATTCCAGCGGCATCCACCAGGACGGCGTGCTGAAAAACGTGGAGACTTACGAAATCATCAACCCGAAGGAGGTGGGCATCGACGACAACTCGATTATCCTCACCGCCCGCTCGGGCCACGCCGCCCTGAAGCACCGCCTCGAAGTGCTCGGCGTGGAGGTGGCGGAGGAGAAGTTGAACGACATCTACCAGCGTTTCCTGGCTTTGGCTGACAAGAAGAAGGAGGTGACGGACGATGACATCCTCGTGCTGGCCGGTGCTGAACGGGCGGCCTCACACAACATCAAGCTGGATTACCTGCAGGTGACGAGCGGCCACGGCGTGCGTCCCGTGGCAGCCATCGTGCTGGACATTGCGGGCGAGAAATTCCAGGCTGCCGCCGAAGGCAACGGTCCGGTGGACGCGGCCATCAACGCCCTGAAGCAAATCATCCACCGACAGATGACGCTGAAGGAGTTTACCATCCAAGCCATCAACCGGGGCTCGAACGACGTGGGCAAGGTCCATATGCAGGTGGAATACAACGGCTCCGTCTACTACGGTTTCGGTGCCAACACGGACATCGTGGCCGCCAGCGTGGAAGCCTATATTGATGCCATCAACAGTTTCAAGAAATCATAGCACTGCGCGCTCAGGTTATAAGTTTTCAGGTTATGAGGTATTGCGCTTCGCGCAGGTTATGAGGTTATAAAGTCACTATTTAAGCGACTGAAGTCTTTAGTCAGTAATATTATAACCTCATAACCTCATAACCTAAATACTCATAACCTGCGCGAAGCGCAACACCTCATAACCCTCGAATATATACCCCCAAACAAACACAATACGCATGAACACTCTTTTCGACAAAATCTGGGACAGCCACGTCGTACAACACGTGGAAGACGGTCCCGACCAACTGTATATTGACCGCCTCTATGCCCACGAGGTGACCAGTCCGCAGGCATTCGCCGGAATGCGGGCGCGCGGCCTGAAGTGTTTCCGTCCGGAACAAATCTACTGTATGCCCGACCACAACACACCCACCCACGACCAGGACAAGCCCATCGAAGACCCTGTGTCGAAGAAACAGGTGGACACGCTGGAACAGAACTGCCGCGACTTCGGCCTCACGCACTTCGGCATGCTCCACCCCAACAACGGCATCATCCACGTCGTAGGACCTGAACTCGGCCTCTCCCTGCCCGGCATGACCATTGTGTGCGGCGACTCGCACACGTCGACCCACGGTGCCATGGGTGCCGTGGCCTTCGGCATCGGTACGTCGGAGGTGGAGATGGTGATGGCCTCGCAGTGCATCCTCCAGGCCAAACCGAAGTCCATGCGCATCAACGTGGAGGGCAAGCTGGGCAAAGGTGTTACCGCCAAGGACGTGGCCCTCTACCTCATGAGCCAGCTCTCCACAAGCGGTGCCACGGGCTATTTCGTGGAATACGCGGGCAGCACGGTGCGCTCCCTCTCGATGGAAGGCCGCCTCACGCTTTGCAACCTCTCCATCGAGATGGGCGCTCGCGGCGGTTTCATCGCGCCGGACGAGGTGACCTTTGCCTATCTGAAAGGCCGCCCCGGTGCGCCGGTGGGCGAAGCTTGGGACAAGGCCGTAGAGGAATGGAGCCGGCTCAAGAGCGGTGACGATGCCGTGTTCGACAAGGAGCTGACTTTCCGCGCGGAGGACATCGAACCGATGATTACCTACGGCACGAACCCCGGTATGGGCATCGGCATCACGCAGCACATCCCTGCACCGCAGAACGCCTCGGACGAGAAGGCCCTAAAGTATATGCAGTTTGCCGGTGGCGAGGCGATGCTGGGCAAGCAGGTGGACTACGTCTTCCTCGGTGCCTGCACCAATGGCCGCATTGAGGACTTCCGCGCCTTTGCCTCTATCGTGAAGGGCCGCCAAAAAGCGGCGAATATCACGGCTTGGCTCGTGCCGGGTTCATGGCGCGTGCTGGCACAAATCAAGGCAGAAGGGCTTGACAAGGTGCTGGCCGATGCGGGCTTTGCCATCCGCCAACCGGGATGCTCGGCCTGTCTGGCGATGAACGATGACAAAATCCCTGCCGGCAAGCTGGCTGTTTCCACGTCGAACCGCAACTTTGAAGGCCGCCAAGGCCCGGGTTCACGCACGTGCCTGGCTTCGCCGCTGGTTGCCGCCGCAGCCGCCGTTACGGGAGTCATCACCGATCCGCGCACACTATTTTAATGTATAATGAATAATGTATAATGAGGTCTGACGACTGTCGTACAGGACGATGAACCGCCGCAACCATCGGCGTAGCCTTCAGTATAAATTGCAAATTATAAATTGCCTCATGGCCGCAAGCTTCATTATAAATTGAAAATTATAAATTATAAATTGCTCATGAAACAACCATTCCATATCATAGAGAGCACCTGCGTGCCTCTCCCCCTTGAGAACGTCGATACCGACCAAATCATCCCCGCTCGCTTCCTCAAAGCCACCGATAAGGAGGGCTTCGGCGAGAACCTTTTCCGCGACTGGCGATACAACGCCGACGGCTCTCCGAAAGACTTCGTGCTGAACGACCCGACCTACTCGGGCTGCGTGCTCGTGGCGGGACGCAACTTCGGCAGCGGCTCGAGCCGCGAACACGCCGCGTGGGCCATTGCGGGCTACGGTTTCCGCGTGGTCATCAGTTCTTTCTTTGCTGACATCCACAAGCAGAACGAGCTGAACAACTTCGTGCTGCCCGTCGTCGTGAGTGAAGGCTTCCTTGCCCGCCTGTTCGAGGCCATCGCCGCCGACCCGAAGATGCAGGTGCGCATTGATTTGCCTAACCAAACGGTGACGAATCTGGCTACGGGCGAAAGCGAACATTTCGACATCAACGGCTACAAGAAATATTGCCTCGAAAACGCCCTTGATGACATTGACTTCCTCGTGCAGAGCAAGGACAAGATTGCCCAGTGGGAAGCCGAACACCAAGCATAACCTTTAACCTCAGACACCCTCTATGGAAATCATGGACACCACCCTCCGCGATGGGGAACAGACCAGCGGCGTGTCGTTCGTTCCGCACGAGAAGCTGCAAATCGCGAAGTTATTGTTGCGCGAGGTGAAGGTTGACCGCCTCGAAGTGGCCTCGGCCCGCGTCAGCGAGGGCGAGAAGAAAGCGGTGACGGACATCTGCCAATGGGCCGCCCGACACGGGATGCTCGAAGCCGTGGAGGTGCTGGGCTTTGTGGACAACGGCGTGTCACTCCACTGGATCAAGGACTGCGGAGGCCGCGTCATTAACCTGCTCTGCAAAGGCTCCCGCCGCCACTGCGAACTTCAGCTCCACAAAACGCCGGAACAGCACATCGCGGACATCTGCCGGGATATCAGCCTCGCACAAGAACTGGGCATCACCGTGAATGTGTACCTCGAAGACTGGTCCAACGGGATGAAGGACTCGCCCGAGTATGTCTACCAGCTCGTCGATGCGCTCAGCCAGCAACCGGTGCGCCGCTTCATGTTGCCTGACACGCTCGGCGTGCTTGACCCTCTCTCGGCCATGAGTTTCTTCCGCAAAATGCGCAGGCGTTACCCGTCGCTCCACTTCGACTTCCACGCTCACAACGATTACGACCTGGCCATCGCCAATGTGTCGGCAGCTGTGCTCTGCGGCTTCCAAGGCATTCACACGGCTGTGAACGGCCTCGGAGAACGAGCCGGCAACGCACCTTTGGCGAGCGTGCAGGCTATTCTGCACGACCACTTCAACATCGCCACACGCATCGATGAGAGCAAGCTGTTCAGCATATCGCGCCTCGTGGAGAGCTACAGCGGCATTGCCGTGCCGGCCAACAAACCGATTGTGGGCGAAAGCGTGTTCACACAGGTGGCCGGCGTTCACGCCGACGGCGACAACAAGTCGAACCTTTACTGCAACGCCCTCCTGCCCGAACGCTTCGGCCGCCAGCGGGAGTATGCGCTCGGCAAGAACAGCGGCAAGGCGAACATCCTGAAGAACCTCGAAACCTACGGTCTGGAACTCACGCCGGAACAGACGCGCCGCGTGACGGAACGCATCATCGAACTGGGCGACAAGAAGGAAATGGTGACACAGGACGACTTGCCCTATATCGTGAACGACGTGCTGAAACACGATGCACCGGAGGACAAGGTGAAACTGATCAGTTACCTCGTCACCACAGCCTACGGCCTGAAGCCGACGGCACAGCTGAAGATGGAAATCGAAGGCACGTGCTACGAGGCGCACGCCACGGGCGACGGTCAGTATGATGCTTTCATGCGCGGTGTGCGCGACATCTACAAGCACCGCCTGGGCCGCCCCTTCCCCATGCTCACGGGCTACTATGTAACGATTCCGCCCGGCGGACGCACCGATGCTTTCGTGCAGACGGTCATCACCTGGGAACACGAAGGGAAAACCATCCGCACCCGAGGCCTGGATGCCGACCAGACGGACGCTGCCATCAAGGCCACACTGAAAATGCTCAACATGATACAATAACCTCTCAACGATTTATTCTCTCACAACATGAAACTGAAAATAGCTGTTCTCGCCGGCGACGGCATAGGGCCTGAAATCTCCGAACAAGGCGTGGCCGTGATGGAAGCGGTGTGCCGCAAGTTCGGCCACGAGGTGAGCTTCACGCCTGCCCTCTGCGGCGCTGCGGCCATCGATGCCGTGGGCGACCCCTTCCCCGAAGAAACTTTCCAGATTTGCCAAGAGGCCGATGCCGTGCTCTTCTCAGCCGTTGGCGACCCGAAGTTCGACAATGACCCCACGGCGAAGGTACGTCCCGAGCAGGGCTTGCTGGCCATGCGCAAGAAGCTGGGGCTCTTTGCCAACATCCGTCCCGTGGAGACCTTCGACTGCCTCATTCACAAATCGCCGCTGCGCGAAGACTTGGTGAAGGGCGCGGACTTTGTCTGCATCCGTGAGTTGACGGGCGGCATGTACTTCGGTCAAAAGCAGGAGGGCACGGACTATGCCTTCGACACGAACGCTTATTCGCGCGAAGAGGTGGAACGCATCCTCCACGTGGCTTACCAATATGCACGCCGCCGTCGCAAACATCTCACGGTGGTGGACAAAGCGAACGTGCTGGCTTCCTCCCGTCTCTGGCGCAAGGTGGCGCAGGAAGTGGAGAAGCAGTACCCCGACGTACAGACCGACTATATGTATGTGGACAACGCCGCCATGCGCATGATTCAGGAGCCGCGCTTCTTTGATGTGATGGTAACGGAAAACACCTTCGGCGACATCCTGACCGACGAAGGCTCGTGCATCACGGGTTCCATGGGACTCCTGCCCTCGGCCTCAACGGGCGAGAGCACTCCGGTGTTCGAACCCATCCACGGTTCATGGCCGCAGGCGAAGGGACTGAACATCGCGAACCCCTTGGCACAAATTCTCTCGGTGGCCATGCTCTTCGAGTACTTCGACCTCATGGAGGAAGGAAAACTTATCCGCAAAGTGGTGCAGGAGAGTCTCGACGAAAACGTACGCACCCCGGAAATCCAAGTGGAAGGCGGTGCCAAGTACGGCACGAAGGAAGTGGGCGCATGGATTGTGAACCGGATTAACGAAGCCTGAACGGCAACAGCGCACCATGGCTGATTTTCCCAAATGGCTGTTGGCCTTGGCGGGTGTGAGTCTGCTCCCCACCCTCCTCTCTCCTTTCTTCCTGTTTGGAGTGATGCCTTTTGGTACGGGGTCGGGCCGTTTCACACAGTTCCTGCTCTATCTGGCCACGCAACTGTTATGGCTCTTGCCCTTGCTGCTTTTTTTCTGCTCGCTCGACCGATACCGCCGGGGCTATGAGCGCATCGGCATTGGTCTGGCCATCGCCGGAGCTTGCATCTCCCTCCTCGGCCTGCTGCTCATCTTGGGCTGAAAGCCGGTGGACGCATTGACACAAAAAAGTGGGATTTCCCATTGACGACCCAACCTTTGCATTTGGCAAGGGTCGGGTTCCGCCAATGGGAAATCCCAGTTATATTATATTGAGCGGCAAGGTGATTTCGTTTTCAAACATCCGGTAGGCTTGGGGATAGTCCCGGATGTCGAAACCCAAATGCCAATACAACCTCGCCCCAAACGCTGTCATTTAGCAACATAAACACGCAACCCATAGCTATGAATGGGATTGAAGACTTCCATGATAATACCCATATTCCTAACATCCTGAATATGGGATATTGAATAAGAGCCGTTTCACGAGGTTGCTGCCGATGAAGCCGGCGGCGCCGGTCACCAGCACCGTCTTGCCTTCCAGGCTGACATTTTTCTATACCTTGGGTCAGTCGCGTTTGAAGATGTCACGGGTGTACACTTTCTCCTGTACGTCGGCCAGGCAGTCGTCGTAGCGGTTGGCGATGATGGCCTTGCTCTGAGCCTTGAAGGCGGCCAGGTCGTTGACCACGCGGCTGCCGAAGAAGGTCTCGCCGTCGTTCAGCGTGGGTTCGTAGATGATGACCTCCGCGCCCTTGGCCTTCACGCGCTTCATGATGCCCTGTATCGCGCTCTGGCGGAAGTTGTCGCTGTTGGACTTCATCGTCAGGCGGTAAACGCCGATGACGGGAGGTGCTGCGACAGGATTGTCGTTGCGGCAAAATTCGTTGCGTTCACTGTAACCGTACCACCCGGCCTTGCGCAGCACCGCATCGGCGATGTAGTCCTTGCGCGTGCGGTTGCTCTCCACGATGGCCGTCATCATGTTCTGCGGCACGTCGCGGTAGTTAGCCAGCAGCTGCTTCGTGTCCTTCGGCAGGCAGTAGCCGCCGTAGCCGAAGGAGGGGTTGTTGTAGTGCGTGCCGATGCGGGGGTCGAGGCCCACGCCCTCGATGATGGCGCGGCTGTCGAGGCCCTTCACCTCGGCGTAGGTGTCCAGCTCGTTGAAGTAGCTCACGCGCAGCGCCAGGTAGGTGTTGGCGAAGAGCTTCACGGCCTCGGCCTCCTTCATGCCCATGTACAGGGTGTCGATGTCGGGCTTCAGCGCGCCTTCCTGCAGCAGGGCGGCGAAGGTGCGCGCGAACTGTCCGGCCTCGGGGTTGCCGATGGCACGGATGGCGGCGTTCTCCTCGTTGAACTCCTCGCCATCGATGAGTTTGGGGTAGCCCACGATGATGCGGCTGGGGTAGAGGTTGTCGTAGAGTGCCTTGCTTTCGCGCAGGAACTCGGGGGAGAAGAGGAGGTTGAAGTGGCGACCTTTGAGTTCGGGCTTGAGGAGGAACTGCAGGGCGTATTTCTTGTAGAGCGAACGGGTGTAGCCCACGGGGATGGTGCTCTTGATGACCATCACGGCGTCTGGGTTGACCTCAAGCACGAGGTCGATGACTTCCTCCACGTGCGAGGTGTCGAAGTAGTTCTTCACCGGGTCGTAGTTGGTGGGGGCGGCGATGATGATGAAGTCGGCATCGCGGTAGGCGGCGCGCCCGTCGAGCGTGGCGGTGAGGTCGAGCTGTTTTTCGGCCAGGTATTTCTCGATGTACTCGTCCTGGATGGGCGAAATCCTGCGGTTGATTTTCTCCACCTTTTCGGGCACCACGTCGACGGCGGTTACCTTGTGGTGTTGGGCCAGCAGGGTGGCGATGCTCAGGCCGACATAACCGGTACCGGCCACGGCCACTTGAATGTCGTTGAAGTCACGCATAAGTATATGGTTTGTATGATGGTTGCAAAGTTAGAAACGATTTCGTTATCTCCCTTAAACATCAATCTGTTCTTCCTGGATTTTTTTGATTTCTTCAAACTGTTCACCATGGATACCACTGATGGCTACGGTAAGACCGCCGAGGTCGACCACCAGCCGGCGGTCGCGTGCTATTCGGCATTCACCTCGCGGCGTACGGCGTCGACCAATGTGGCGGCGGTTTCGCCCTCGGGATATTCCTCCGGCTCGCATCGTTGGAGGAGCTGGTCCAGCCGTTCCAACGAAGCAGCAGGAACGGTGGAGGCGTACTTCTGACGCAGGAGGCGCATTTTCTCGGCCAAGGCCACGCCCTCAATGAAGCGTTCGTAGCGCACGGACGATTGCGGACCGGGATAAACGAGATACGTGTCGCCCGGGGCGAACAGGCGGTAACGGCTGTCGGTAAGCGACTTGTCGTCCCAGTTCATCCACGACCAGTGCAGGTATCCCTCGAAATGGTTGGCGATGCAGTACAGCGGCAAGAAGGCTGCCTCAGCCGGCAGACTGTTGCTGAAAAGATTGGGATGGGTGTTGCTGCAACAGGTATAGGTGGTGGAAACGCGGCCTTGCTTTTGGCGTGCAGCGAGTTCTTCGGCACTGAAATCCTGACCGAAGGCGATGCAGTAATCATGCAACTTGTCCACCAGTTCGGCGTGGTAGTTTCCTGCCAGGGCCATTTTCATTCCGGGCACGGCCTCCTGCGCCACGCGGTAGGCATCGAGCATATTGGCCAGGCCGCGCTCGTCCATGGCGATACAGGTCTTGTCGAACCACCCTTTTTGCTTGAGATGTGCGGCAAAGTCTTTGAGGAAGGCAGTCCAGAGTTCCTTGTATTCGGCGGAGGAAGTAACGGTTTTCAGGTCCACCTCGCGTGCCTGCTTTTCGTCATAATAGCGGAAGCTCATGTCCCACGGCACCATGGAGTAGCAGCTGATTTGTTTGGAGATGCCGCAGTCCATGCAGAGCTGCACGTAGCGGTCGAAGACGGTGTAGTCGTAGCTCCACGAGCCATCGGCCTTCTTCGTCGTGCGCACCATGGGGTCGAACTTGTCGTAGCTCTGGTCGCCCCACGGCTCATAGAAGAGGATGGTGGAGATTACCTTCTGTCCCGAACGGGCCAGGAGCTGCAAATAAGGTTTCAGTGACTCAAAATGGGCATCGCTCCACCGCTCTACCCCGCAGTGGCGCGCCACGGCATAAGGTTGTTGCCAAAAGTCCACATGGAAAGCCTGTTCCTGTGGTGCTGGCAGGGTGCGACCAAGCACTTTGACCGACAGGTTGAGCTTGCCCACTACGCGCTGTGCGGCGGAGTCGAGCAGTTCGAGCCTCAGCTTGTACACGCCGGGCTTCGCGGTCCGGGGCACTTCAAAGGTACACCACACGGGCTGCGTCTGCCTCGCTCCGATGCGGTGTGTGGCTGCGTTGGAGAGCAAGTCAGGCACCTGATAAGGCGTGAGGTGCGTGGGGTGGTAGCCGCAGTACTGAAAGTTGTCGGTCGTAACGTAATCTACGAAATGCGCCGTGCCCTGTGAGGCGGCCACTTTGTTTCCACCGTTTTTCCACTCCGTGAGGCGTAGCTGCAAGGATTCTGTGGCTTCGGGCGTATAGACCAATGCCTGCATGGAAGCCCGCTCGCCGCGCCAGACAATAAGCGTGGTGTCGGTGGTAAGCACAGTTGGTGCCGGAGCGTGTTGCGACACGTGGATGTCGGTCGAAATCCACGACATTTGGGGCTGTGCCGACAATGCAACTGGCAAGCACAGGGCGGCGAAGAGCGACAAGAATGGTTTCATGGTCAAAATTGGTTTGTTTTATATATAATGTGTAGCCAAGCTTTACCCCACGGGCTACGCTCTGGAAAAGTGCTGGTGGAATCCCACAACGGCACGGATGCCTTTGCGCAGCATATCGAGGGGGAAGTTCTCGTTGGGCGAGTGGATGGCGTTGCTCTCCAACCCAAAACCCATGAGAATGGTCTTCACGCCCAGCACGCGCTCGAAGTCGCTGATGATGGGGATGCTGCCACCCCGGCGCACCGCCAAGGGGCGTTTGCCGAAGGCTTCGGCAAATCCTGCCTCGGCAGCCTGATAAGCCGGCAGGTTGATGGGACACACGTAGCCTTCGCCGCCGTGCATCGGGCGTACCTCCACCTTGACACAACGCGGAGCGATGTTCTGGATGTAGTCAATGAACAGTTGCGAGATGACCTCATGCTGCTGATGGGGCACCAGACGGCACGACACCTTGGCGAATGCCTTGGAGGGCAGCACGGTTTTGGAGCCTTGGCCGGTATGTCCGCCCCAAATACCGCAGATGTCGAACGAGGGGCGGCAGGCGTTGCGTTCGATGGTGGAATAGCCTGCCTCGCCGCGCAACTCGTCCACCCCGATGGCCTGTTTGTAGCGTTCCTCATCAAAGGGTATGGAGGCTATCATGGCGCGTTCTTCGGCTGGAAGTTCCTCCACTTTGTCGTAGAAATGAGGGATGGTGATGCGTCCCTGCCCGTCAACCACCTTGGCCAGCATTTCGCACAACACGTTGACGGGATTGGCCACGGCTCCGCCGAAGTGACCGGAATGGAGGTCGCGGTTGGGGCCGGTCACCTCAATTTCCCAGTAGGCCAGTCCGCGCAGCCCAGTGGTCAGGGAAGGCAGGTCGGCAGCGAGCATGGACGTGTCGCTCACCAGGATGATGTCGCAACGCAGCAGTTCGCGGTGCTGCTCTAAGAAGGCGTTGAGCGAGGGCGATCCGATTTCCTCTTCCCCCTCCAGAATGAACTTCACGTTGTGGCGCAGCAGGCCGTTCGCCACCAGGAACTCAAAGGCTTTGAGCTGCACAAAGCTCTGTCCCTTGTCATCGTCGGCACCGCGTGCATAGATGCGTCCGTCGCGCACTTCGGGTTCAAAGGGCTGCGAAGCCCACTTTTCGAGCGGTGCCACGGGCATCACGTCGTAGTGGCCGTACACCAACACGGTAGGTGCGTCATCGTCCACTTTCTTTTCGGCAAAGACCAGCGGATTACCCTCCGAAGGCATCACTTCGGCGTGATCCGCTCCGGCTGCCAGCAGCAGTTCGCGCCACCGTTCGGCGCAGCGCAGGCAGTCGGCGTGGTGTTCGGGCTCCGCGCTAATGCTCGGGATGCGGAGCAGGGAAAAAAGCTCTTCGAGGAAACGATCCTCATTGTTTTGGAGAAATCGGGAAAGCATGGGATTAGAATTTTGAAAGGCTAAAGGAAACTATGAGATACTATAGCAATCTATCGAAACGATAGAAAACTAAAGCCATCTATTGAAAGCTATAAACTATCCGCAGCACATTGTCCAAAACCTGCGCTCCGCCCACCAGCACCGTGTAACGCACTTCAAACGTGCCGCCTTGCGGCGTGGACTGAAAGCTGAGGGAATGGGTAAAGATGCTGAGGTCCAGCGCACCGACGGAAGTGGCATAGAAACACGGTTGCAATTTGCCCTCGACAAAGGTGAAGCGGGCACGCGTGTTGCCCTGCCGTTTCAGGTCGGCCAGTCCGTCCGTAATCAGCAGGTGCGCCGTGCCGTCGTTGTCTGGCTCGGCATAGCGCAGCATCACATCGTTGCCCTCGGTGATGCAAGCGCCGTAGCACTCCGAACGGATTTTGTCTGCGCCGTTCTCGCCCATGACCTGTAAGTAGGTTGTGATATGAACTTTGTGTAGCATAATGAATCTATTTCCGGGTGATGATGGTTTTCTCCGTCCGCAGCCCCACCCTTTTCAGGTAAACGCCGGGCGCGAGCGGACAAAGGATGCGTTGGCCGGCCAAGGTGTACCACGCTGCGGGCAATGCCCCTTCTGGCAGCCGGGCATCGCCAATGCCTTCGGGCACGGGCATCGTGAAGTCAAGCGTCTGCACGATGGGCCAGCGGCGGCGCACCCTCAGCTTGTAGTGGCGACCGGGAACGAGCGAGGTGAACTGCACCGTATCGGTCAAGGTGGCCGCCGGCTCCAGGTAAATCCAATGTTGCTTGATGCAACTGTCGCAGGAGACCACGTCGAGCAGGTCGTACTCAAAGCTCTGCGCGGCGCGGTCCGTGGCAGAAGGATTTGAGTGCGGTATCAACAGGCGTGCCGTACCAGCGGCAGGAAACTCCACCTGCGGCTCGCCGGTTTCAATCGCCGCTGTACCTCCCTGAGCGATGTCAAGCTGCAGACTGTCGAGCGTCAGCACACCGTCGGGGGTGATGTAGAGCCACTGCCTTCCGCTCCTTTTGAACTGCAGGTGAACGCTCAGCGTGTCACGTTCGCCGGCATCGAGCGTACGCCCTGTGAAGGCCAGCCAGTCGCCTTGTTCATAGCGTGCCGTATCGGTTTCTGACCCCAGTACCAGGGCAAACGGCGTGGTGAGGGCCTGATCGCTTTCGTTGCGCACGTCAAGCATCAGCTGCGTATGGCAACCTGTCACAGGCTCCTGCACGGTCCATGCGCCGAGCACGCGGATTTCGCGTCCTGTGCGCTCCAGCGTGTCGGGCGGACAGATGCCGGGCACGGAATCGGGGCAAACGGCAATGGCCTCCTGGTTGCAGAAAAAGCCATTCTCCACAAACTCGTCCCAACGCTCGTCCTCGGGCTGGAAATGCGCCAGCACGTCCAAGCGGAAATAGCCGTCGAAGTCACCGCCATAGCCCCAGTTCACATGGAACATCCCCTTGTCGTCCAGTCCGTCGAGCACAAAGGCGTGCCCTCCGGTGCGCATGAGCGAACCGGCATAGTACACCGGCCGGCCTTGCATAATTTCCGCTGCGATATAATTCCAATAGGCCGCCGGGGCATATTGGTAACTGTCCAGATGGTGCACATACTTCAGGCCGAAAGCCCTTTGCAACGGTTCGACCAGACGCAAAGAAGCCGCGCTGCTCTCGCCCACCCCCCAGTTCATCCGGCAGGCCACGCCCAACCAGTATGACAGCCGTGCCACGGCATCTACTTCCTCTGCCGTGGCGGGAGTGTTGTCATAATTGTCCAGCACCCAACGGGTTTCGACCCTTTCGCCGGGCAACACGTCGGGGATTTCGTAATGCTCGTTGCTCCAGCCGTGCAGCGTATCTTGCAGCACATATTCGCGGCGGTAGTAGGTCAGAATCTGCTCCATCGCCGTAGCCACGCAGCCCACCACGCAGCGCGTGGTGCTGAGTGTGCTGTCAGAATAGAGGTAATAAGGACAATCATTGTTGTAGGGTGCTTTCTGGTGACGTACGGTGGTCAGCAGCGGCTCAACGGCCTTCCAACTGCTGCCTGGCGGCGGATAAGCCGCACGGCCTGCGGCAGCATGTCCCAACATGGCTTCCAAGGGAGGCGGCAGGGCTCCGCTGTTTGCCGCCGTTCCGTAGCCCAGCACCTCGGGTTCTGTTTGGGAGGAGGCTATCAGCACAAAACGGCCGCCTTGGGCAAACAAAAAGGCACGGGGTGTTTCGTGGAGTAGACGCAACGACCCATGGGTTGGCGTGCTGACCGTGGGCGCGCCATGTTGCACAAACCAAGCCTGCGCCTTGCTTCTTGCATCGGCTTCGCTCACCGTCTGTGCCGCAACAGTGGCGGCCATGCAGCAGAGTACACCTATTATATATAGGAAATTTTTCATGGCAGGGAAAAATGATGCCGGCTCACATCGGCCGGTCAGGTGATTGACGTGGGCAAAGGTAGGGCAATTTCTCATCATATCTGAAAAACTGCTGCAAAATCCCACGAGACAAGGGAAAATGCCACACCCGAACTATTCTGTCAGAAAAGGCACTCACAAAATCCAAAGCCGGATGTCAGCTATGTGAAAAAGCGGATAAACAATAGCGGATAAATATTTTTTTATACTTTTGCAACATCTCGAACTCATAACCTGTCTATCCATGAACCGAATCGTTTCTCTTACTTCAGGACTGGCTTTGTGTGTCTGCTTGGCTCTGCCCCTGCCCACGCAAGCCCAATCTGACGAACTGCTTCCCAAACCGCACGAACTGGTACATACAGACTGCGAGCCCTTTGCGCTGGGCCGTGACGTACAACTGCACGACCCTACGGACTGCGCCTACCTGCGCCGCGTGCTGACTGGCTACGGCTGCACGCTGAGCGAAACGGCAGAGGCGCAGGTAACGGTGGAGCTGGTTCCGGAAATACCCGGAGCGTTCAACCATCAGGTGAACCTCTTCCCCGACGAGGCTTACAAACTGGTCATCGCCACGGATGCCATACAAATCCAGGCACTGACACCCACGGGGGTCATCCGGGCGGCGCAAACGCTGCAACAGCTGGCCGAAGGCTACGAGGGAACGGCGCAACTGGAAACGCTCTCGATTACGGACTGGCCGGCGTTCAAGGTGCGCGGCTTCATGCACGACGTGGGCCGCTCGTTCCTGAGCATGGAGGAGCTGAAAAACGAAATTGACAAGCTGGCGCGCTTCAAGGTGAACGTGTTCCACTGGCACCTGACGGAGAAACTGGCCTGGCGTTTCGAGGTGAAGGCGTATCCGCAACTAACGGCGGACGAGAACATGACCCGCTACCCGGGACAATACTACACGCAGGACCAGTGCCGCGAGTTGGAGGCTTACGCCGCCGAACGGGGCGTTACGATCATCCCGGAAATCGACATGCCGGGCCACAGCGATGTGTTCACCAAGGCCATGGGCTTCAACATGCAGACGGATCAGGGCGTGGAAGCGTTGAAACGGATCCTGGACGAGGTGGTGGAAGTTTTCCCCAACGCGCCCTACATCCACATCGGCGGCGACGAGGTGACCATCACTTACCCGAACTTCCTGAAGACAATGGCGGACTATGTGCGCAGCAAGGGAAAGAAAGTGGTGATGTGGAACCGCTTGGTGGCGGGAGCTCCCACCGCCGAACAATGTGACATGACGCAGATGTGGGCCACGGCGGGCAGAGTGGTGACGGGCTTGCCCAACATTGACTGCCGCTATAACTACACAAACCACTTCGACGTGTACGCCGACTTGGTGGGCATCTACAAGAGCAACATCTACTACGAACAGCAGGGCACCGCCGACGTGGCGGGCACCATCAGCGCGGCATGGAACGACACGAAGACGGCCTCGGAGGAGGACATTGTGCGGCAGAACAACATCTACGCGAACATCCTTGCCTCGGCGGAACGCGCCTGGTACGGCGGCGGAAAGCAGTATGTCGAAGTGGGCGGCACCACGCTGCCCAACGCAGGCGAGGAGTTTGAGGAGTTTGCCGACTTTGAACGCCGCTTCCTTTTTCACAAGGCACACTCGCTGAAAAACGAACCGATTGCCTATGTTAAGCAGACGAACGTGCGCTGGCGCATCACGGAACCGTTCCCGAACAACGGCGACAAGACCCTGGCTCTGCCTCCCGAAATGTGTACCGACGCGGTGCTACCCCATTTCTTTGAATATGGCGGCAAGACTTACGGCACGCAGGCGGCTACAGGAGCGGGCATCTACCTGAGGCATATATGGCACCCCACCGTACCCTCGTTCTTTGCCAACCCTGCCGCGAACCAGACGGCGTATGCCTGGACGTATGTGTACTCGCCCAAAGAGCAACAGGCTGGGGCGCAGATTGAATTTTACACGTACAGCCGCTCTGGCAACGAAACGGCTCCTCCTGCAGGGGCATGGGACCGCAGGGGCTCCAAAATATGGCTGAACGACGTGGAGATTGCCGCTCCGGAATGGCAACAGCCGGATGCTTCCATTCCACAGGACAACGCGGAGAAGGGACTGACAAACGAAAACCTGACGGCACGCCCCGTGGTGCAGCTGACACTGAAGGAGGGATGGAACAAAGTGCTGCTGCGACTGCCGCACGTGAACAACGGAGGCACGGGCCGCGACAAGTGGCAGTTTACTTTCGTGCTGACGGACACCGAGGGCAAGAACGCGCTCGAAGGCATCACTTACTCGCCCAACCGCACGCTGGACACGGCTGCCGAGGCGGTGGCGGACGCGCTGGACGAACTGGACACGTACGTGCTCAACCAATGCAAGGATGCGGTGGGCTACTACCCTGCAGCCATCGCAACTGAGGCTTGTGCCACGGCCGACGAGGTGCGCGCCACGCTGGAGGAGGACCTGCCGGAAACGGTGCGCCGCGAACAGGCGGCCCGGCTGACGGACGCGCTGGAACAGCTGAAAACGGCGGTGGCCGGTGCGGAGGTGAACCAGCCGAAGACGGGCACGGCAGAAGTTCCTGTATGGTACACGTTCAACACGCCTTATCGCAACAATCTGTACCCTACCTCCAAAGGGGAGGGACAGGCTCTCATGGGGGAACAGGCAGCGAGCCGCTCGGCCACGTGGCGGTTCGAAGCGCGCAATGACGGCTCGTTCAACATCGTGAACGCGGCGGACAACCTGTACATTTCGCCGGCAGCGGCCAACAACACGGCATTGACCACCGTGGCCACCGAACCGGAAGCGGGATGGACAGTGAAGAAAGCGGACGAAACGGGATTTGTCATCATCACCAGCGGCTCGGTGCAGTTCAACCAGACGAACAGCGGAAACGGCTACAAGGTATTCAACTGGGGCGGCGGCACAAACACGACGGACACGGGCTGCAAATACTTTTTCCAAGAAGTGGAACTGCCCTCCACACCGAAACTCAGCTCTGACACGCATTTTTATTGGTACTCATTCTGCACACCGCTACGCAGCAACCGTTACGCCACGTCCCAGGGCGTGGGTGAGGCACTGACGGGCGAAACGACAGCGACCGAGGCTTCGGCATGGAAATTTGAGGACAGGGGTGACAACACTTTTAACATCGTGAACCGCAAGGACCAGTCGTATGTGTCGCCCGTGGCCACTTACAACACGGCCCTGACCACGACGGCCACGGAGCCTGACGCTGGCTGGGAGTTCAAGGAGGCTGCCACTACGGGCTACTATATCATCGTGAGCGGTGACGTGCAGTTCAACCAAACGAAATCCGATCTGGGCTGGAAGGTGTACAACTGGGGCGGCGGCACCAACACGTCGGACACCGGCTGCCAGTATGCCTTCACCTTGGTGGAGGAGGAAACGGTGCCCACGGATATCGCTACAGCCGAAGCCGCCGGAAAGGATGTGCCTTGCTACGACCTGAGTGGCCGCCGCGTGACGAAACCGGCCAAGGGTGTTTACATCCTGAACGGAGAGAAAATCATAGGACGCTAAACTAAGTAAACAGGGGTCAGGATGCTTCGGGGAAGGCTGCAACGGCCTTGCGGCAGACAAGACGCTGTGCGCCGTAGCCTTCCCGGAAGAACTCTGACCCTTTCATTGTCAAAAATCATTCATGCTTGACCCTAAACATATCCGCATTGCGGACTACCAATATCCTTTACCCGACGAACGCATTGCCAAATACCCGAAAGCGGTGCGCGAT
This sequence comes from uncultured bacterium, assembly GCA_945867195.1. Taxonomy (GTDB): domain Bacteria; phylum Bacteroidota; class Bacteroidia; order Bacteroidales; family Bacteroidaceae; genus Alloprevotella. The sequence goes on from CAMBHR010000042.1 coordinate 21,283, forward strand.
GAATCGAAACTGCTGCTTTACCGCCACGGCGAAATCAGCGAGGATGTGTTCCACCACTTGCCGCAGTATATCCCGGCAGGCGAACTGATGGTGTTCAACAACACGAAGGTGATTCAGGCGCGGCTGCATTTTCACAAAAGCACGGGGGCACTCATCGAGGTGTTCTGCCTGGAACCGCACACGCCCCTGGACTACCAGCAGAACTTTGCCACCACGCGCCAAGTGACTTGGACGTGTCTGGTAGGCAATCTCAAAAAGTGGAAGGAGGGGAAACTGGAAAGGGAAATCTGCGTGGGCGGAAAAACGCTGACACTGACGGCAGAACGCAAGGGACTGAGCGGCACGGGCCACGAGGTGGTGTTCTGCTGGGATGATGACAACGTCACTTTCTCGGAGGTACTGGAGGCTATCGGCGAACTGCCTATCCCTCCCTACCTGAACCGCGACACGGAGCCGAGCGACCTGCAAACGTACCAGACGGTGTACAGCAAGATCAAGGGGTCGGTGGCGGCTCCCACGGCGGGGTTGCACTTCACGGAGCGGGTGTTGCAGGCACTGGACGCGAAAGGGGTGGAACGCAATGAGATTACGCTACACGTGGGGGCGGGCACGTTCAAACCGGTAAAGAGCGAGGAAATAGGCGGACACGCCATGCACGCGGAATGGATTGCCGTGAGGCGCGAGAGCATCGAAAGGCTACTGGCGCACGACGGACATTGCATTGCCGTGGGCACAACCTCGGTGCGCACGCTGGAGAGCTTATATTATATAGGCGTGATGATTGAAGCGCAGCCGGATGCCGCGCCGGACGATTTGCAGGTGCCGCAATGGCTGCCTTACGAATATGCCGCCTCGGGCAAGAAGCCGCTCACGGCCCGCGAGTCGCTGGAACTGCTGCTGGACTACATGACGCGCCACGAACTGCCGGTGCTGCACACAGCCACGCAGATTATCATCGCCCCGGGCTACGAGTACCACATCGTGCGCGGCATCGTGACGAACTTCCACCAGCCGCAAAGCACGCTGCTGCTCTTGGTGTCGGCCTTGGTGGGCAACGACTGGCGGCGCATCTACGATTACGCCTTGGACCACGATTTCCGTTTCCTCAGCTACGGCGACAGTTCACTGCTCCTGCCCTAAGCGGAGCGTTGTATTTTTCATCTTTATTACGAACAAAAAGTCTGTCATTCCAAAAACATACACTCCATGCCTCAAGACAACCAAAACGAATTGCTTCCCTTGGTGGACGAACAGGGAAACGTCATAGGATGTGCCACACGCGGCGAATGCCATGGCGGCACGAAACCGCTGCACCCGGTGGTTCACCTGCACGTGTTTAACCCGCAAGGTGACTTGTACCTGCAACGCCGCCCTGACTGGAAGGACATCCAGCCGGGCAAATGGGACACGGCTGTCGGAGGCCATGTGGATTGGGGCGAAACGGTGGAGGAGGCTTTGCAACGCGAAGTGCGCGAGGAGATAGGACTGACGGATTTTGTGCCGGAAGTCATCACGCGCTATGTGTTCGAGTCGGCACGCGAGCGGGAACTGGTCAACGTGTTCCGCACAGTGACTACGGCCACCCCGCGCCCCTCGGCTGAACTCGACGGCGGAAGGTTTTTCAGCCGCGAGGAAATCATCGGGCGGTTGGGCACGGGCTTTTTCTCGCCCAACTTTGAACGGGAGTGGAAAAGGCTGTTTCTTCATCCCCAAACAGAGGCATAAAAAAGAGAAAATGAAATGCTTCTCGCACAAGTCCTTGAGTAGACAAAACAAGTTCAGGACTTGTTTTGTCTACTCAAGGACTTGTGCGAAATAGTCGGCGACTTGTGAAAAGTACTTCAAGCCCCGTCCGGCTGGGCAGACGAAGCGGAATAATCACGCTGAAAAATGCGCTAATCTGTTTGGTGAAGGCTCTTTTTACGCGCGTGTATAGTAAGCGTATCCGCGATGCCGCCTTGTACACAATCATTCATCCCTCTACCTTTG
>CAMBHR010000043.1:0-21953 GCA_945867195.1 uncultured bacterium
TTTGAGCAAAATTGCCTCAATCTGTGAGCCGAAAGCCGGACTCGAACCGGCGACCCTTTCATTACGAATGAAATGCTCTACCAACTGAGCTATTTCGGCCTTGCTTCGTTTTTCGGTTGCAAAGGTAGGGCTATTTTCTTACCGAGCAAACTTTTCACCATGTTTTTTGCATTTGCCACGAAAAAAACGCCCCTCATGACCCTCACTTGACCGCCGGAAGACCACTGCACGTACAGATTTCAGCCAAGGAAACGACGCACGGGCATCATGGTTCCAGCAAGACGACCGTTGCCTTGGCATTATCCATCCCTGTCATGGTTGCGCCGACAGGTGCACCGATATAGGTAGGGTCGCAAACTACAAAACGCTGCCCTTGACAGACGATATAATCTCCATCCACCTTCTCATTGAAGGCCACGGCCATGGCCAAATGTCCGGGATAGAACACCAACAAGGTGCGCAGTCCCAGCAGATCGCGCACCAATCGCGACAGCAGTATCGCCCGGTCCTCACAATCGCAGAAAGGATAATATACTGAAGTTTCGGGAGTAGGGTAACACCCGCAAAAAGTTCACGGAGCCATTCACCATTTACTGTCCTCCTGTCCACGCTCCTCTATACGCATTTTTATCCTCAAAAAAATCATTCAATCCTTCAAGTAAAGAATGTTTCCTGCAGATTTCCAATGGAAAAGCGTATGAAGCATTGTTTTTTCAAATATTCACAGCGCGCGTTCATATTTCTATCGCTTGCTTCCTGATGTTGAGGCGGTTTCCGGCGTGAAGGTTTGCTCCCTCCGCACATCACGAGCATTCACCGCCCGTGTGAATGCTTTGAACTCCAACCCTTCACACCAAAAAACGCTGAAAATCAGAAGGAAACACGCTCTGTGTGAAGGATGTGAATGCTTTTTCGGGGAAATAATTACGTATATGCGCGCACGTAAAGGGCAGATTCAAAACAGATGGCGGCATATTCAGCGTGACAGAACCGCATCTCTTGTCCGGCCCGACATTACGTAGAGTCCTCTTCACAACCGGCGACTTGTCCGCACAAGTCCTTGAGTTGGCAAAACAAGCCCTGGACTTTTTCGCACAAGTCCCGGACTTGTCCGCACAAATCCCGGACTTGTGGAAAAGGCATATCACACCTTTTCACATCCGAAACTTCAGTAATATAGCGTTTCTTCCGCAAAGAAAGGCCGGTCGTGCCCCCACACCGTTTCGTCATACTCCTACATGGGTTCGGTTAGCATGGGTTAGGTGGTGGATTGAAAGCCAAGCGAATATCTCAAAAAATAATGCAGGTTCATTTCCCTGAGGAGATGAACCTGCATGGATAGTTGATATGCCGGATGCGTCAGAACCGGGCGGTTACTTGTACGTCGATGGTGTTGTAACGGGAGTCGGTGGGGACTGCGGCACGGCGCGCGGAGCGGTTGTCAGTGAAGGTGTAGTTGAGCTGGAAGATGAGGTTCTTGCCCAAGTAGTAATTGCCCGAGAGGCCGTAGTTGGCTATCAGGGAGTTCCACGTCTTGGCATCGCGGTAGCAATCGTAGCGTCCATAGACCTTGACATCCTTGGCCACAGGTACGCCGAGAGTGAGGTACCAGGCATCGGAACGGTCGGGCAAGGTGGCATTGCTGACTACGCCGCCGACGGAGCTCATGTACTCGCCACGCACGGTCCACTTGTCCTCATACTTGAGGCCGGCACCCCAACGCACGCGCTTGGCACTGCGCATGGAATTAGGATTGGCGGGATTGTAGGCTTCGTTGGTGTACTTACCATTCCAGCCGAAGCCGCCGATGGCGAGGTTCTTCAGGGGGGAGAACCAAAGGCCGCCGATGAGGTCCTTGTGGTGGTCTTTGTCGGCGTGGTTGATGCCTTGGCCGTTGAAGAAACCAATCTGGTAATGCAGCCACTTATGACCGTCGGCAGCCGGGAAGAGGTCGCCCTGCACTTGAACGCCGACATCACGGCCGGAGCTTTTGTGCTCGCCTATGCGGTCGCTGATGGAGGCTATTTTCAGCGTGGCCTGAGAGTAGCTGCCGAGACCTACGTTGAGGGGGCTGTAGGGGTTTTCAAAGCCAAAGCTGCGCTTGAACTGGCCGAGCTTGACGCGGAAGCAGTCGTATTTCTGCCACTCGACGAAGGCATCGACGATGCGGGGGCCTTTGTCCACGCCGGGCTGGCCGTTGACTTCCATCTGGAGTTTGTAGTAGAAGTCCTGATACACCTTACCGTCCATATAGAGGCGCACGAAGCGGGTGTCGAAGCCACCGTTGGTCGTTTGGCCGCTGCGGTCGGAGTAACTGTATTTCTCCATGATATAGCCGCCAAATTTGAAGGTGGGCTGCATCTGCTGCACGACGGGATTGCTGCTGTTGATGTTCAGCGTGTAGCCGGGTGTCTCGTAGTCAAGGTCGGTGTAGGCGGCCTGGGGATGGGTTTCATCGGTATCGTGAGCAGCTGCGGCGAGGGGAACTGCGGCTGTCAGGATGAGTGCAAGAAGGGTCTGGGAGTTTGCCATTGGTTATTCTTTATTCTCCTTTGATATTGGGTTCTTCGAGTCCGTAGCCGCGCTTCTTGTCCACTGCCTTGAGGTAGAGGGCGATGAGGAGGGCGAGCACGCCGAAGCCGGCAAAGACGACGAGGGGTACGGTGTAGTCGTAGGGGATGAACTCTGCGCCGGCTGCCTTGGCGGCAAGCACGGCAGGATTGTCGGAATTGGTGCTGGTGAGGAGGCTGCCTATGAGCTTGGGCACGAAACAGAGTCCGATGTTCTGCACCCAGAAGATGAGACAGTAAGCACTGCCGAGGACTTTCTCGTCGATGATTTTGGGTACGCTGGGCCACAGGGCGGCGGGCACGAGGGCGAAGGAGATGCCGAGCAGGACGATGGTGGAGTAGGCCAGCAGCTCACTCTTGGTCTGAGGCAAGAGGAAGGCGAAAATGAGGTGGCAGCAGATGAGAAGGATCGCTCCGCCGATGAGCATGGTGGCTCCCTTGCCCCGACGGTCAAGGAAATTGCCAAGGAAGGGGGTGATGACGGCGGCTCCGATGGGGAACCAGCGGAAGATGTCGGAAGCGGCCTCGGCGGAGATGCCGTCGAGGTTGCACTGCAACATGTTGGCACCATAACGCTGGAAGGGGAAAATGGCGCTATAATAGAGTACGCAGAGGAGAGCGACTATCCAGAACACCTGTGAGGAGAGGATTTTGCCCAGATCGCTGAACTTGAATTCCTCCTCGCTTTCGCCTTCTACCTCTGCGCCGAGTTGGCTGTCGAGCTTGCGGTCCATGAAGGTGAACACGGTGAAGGTGATGAGACCGATGAGGAGGAGGACAGTGCAGAAGGCAACGGGTGCCACGACGGTGCCGAACTTGGCGGCGATGAGGGGGGAGATGGAGAAGATGGCGAACACGCCGACACGGGCAATGGCCATTTCAAGACCCATGGCGAGGGCCATTTCCTTGCCCTTGAACCACTTGGCGATGGCCTTCGATACGGTGGTGCCGGCCATCTCGCAGCCGCAGCCGAATATCATGAAGCCGAGAGCGGCCATCTTGGCACTGGCGGGGAAGGCCGTCCACCACGAGTTGAGCCACTCGGCAAAACCTGTTGCCTGGAACCATTCGGTGATGCCGATGAACTTGATGACGGCACCGCCCAGCATCATGGAGGCGGAAAGCACGCCGGTGAAGCGCACGCCCATCTTGTCGAGGATGACACCGGCTATGATGAGGAAGCCGAACACATTGAGGATGTACTCGGAGGCGGCGTAGGTGCCGAACACATCGGGGTTCCATCCGCGCTGGTTTTCGATGAGTGCCTGGATGGGCGACATGACATCGACGAACATGTAGCCGAAGAACATCATCAGGGCTACGAGCACAAGCGCCGTCCACCGCGCTGCCGCGCTGTCGTTGAGCTTGCGTTGGATTGTTTCTTTCATAAAGTTCAATAATTTATAATTTATAATTTACAATTTATAATTAAGTCGTTCCTCAATTTTTAATTTATAATGTATAATTTATAATTACATATGTTCGGCTGCGGATCGGCAATTTAAGCAAGATTATTGCACTCGCCTTGCACGAATATTAGGTCTACGACGTTCATACAGGACGAAGCAGAACCGCCACACCATGGGCGTAGCCTTCATTATAAATTGTAAATTATAAATTATTAAATTGAATTAGTTCTTGAGGTATTTGTCGAGCCAGCGGAAGAAGGTGCGCTGCCAGAGGATGCCGTTCTGGGGCTTGAGCACCCAGTGGTTCTCATCGGGGAAGAGGAGGAGCTGTGCGTCGAGGCCGCGCATACGGGCTGCGGTGAAGGCACTCTCGGCCTGGGTGTATTCGATGCGGAAGTCGCGCTGGCCGTGGATGCAGAGGATAGGGGTGTCCCAACGGTCCACGAAGAGGTGGGGCGAGGTTGCGAAGACTTTCTGCACCTGGCCGTCGGCGGCACGCTTCCAGGGCGCGCTGCCCATGTCCCAGTTGGGGAACCAGAGTTCCTCGGTCTCTACGTATTGCTGCTGGGTGTTGTAGATACCGTCGTGGGCAATGAAGGCTTTGAAGCGTTTGTCGTGGTTTCCGGCCAGCCAATAAACGCTGTAGCCACCGAAGCTGGCACCCACGGCACCGAGGCGGTTACGGTCCACATAGGGTTCGCGGGCAAGGTCGTCAATGGCGGAAAGGTAGTCCTGCATACAGAGGCCGGAGTAATCGCCGCTGATTTCTTCGAGCCACTCCATGCCGAAGCCGGGCAGGCCGCGACGGTTGGGGGCGATGATGATGTAGTCGTTGGCGGCCATGATCTGGAAGTTCCAGCGATAGCTCCAGAATTGGCTCACGGGCGACTGCGGGCCGCCTTCGCAGAAGAGGAGGGCGGGGTATTTCTTCGCAGGGTCGAAGTGGGGCGGATAGATGACCCAGCAGAGCATATCCTTCTTGTCCACGGTCTTCACCCAGCGTTCTTCGACCTTGCCGAATGCGAGGTGTTCGTAGAAATACTGGTTCTCGTGGGTAAGCTGTTCTGCGGCGGTCTGCTTCTTGCCAAGCTGCAAACGATACACCTCGTCGGCCTGGCTCATGCTGTGTCGCTTGGCGTAGAGGGTCTTGCCATCGGTGGATAGGCCGAGGAGGGTGTAGTCGGCCACGTCGTCGGTGAGGGGCTTGTGGCGACCTTGGAGGTCGGTGCGGTAGATTTGGGTCTTGCCGTGCCACACGCCGGTGAAGTAAAGGGTCTTGTTGTCGGGAGCCCAGCAAAATTCGTTTACGCCGCTCTCGAACTGTTCTGTGACATAACGCTTCTGGCTGGTCTGGAGGTCAAGCACGCAGAGGCGGGTGCGGTCGCTCTCGTAGCCATCGCGTTCCATGCTACTCCAGGCGATGTAGCGACCGTCTGGGGAAAACTGTGGGTTCTGGTCGTAACCCATGTTGCAGTCAGTGGCGGGTCGGTTCACGCTTTGGTGCTGGAGGGAGCGGTCGGCTTCCACATCGGGAGCGACATAATCAGCAGGCTTGCAGAGGTTGCGGGTCTGGCCAGTGGTGAGGTCGTAGAGGAAGATATCGCTGTCGGTGCTGATGGCGTAGGCTTTGCCCACTTTTTTGCGGCAGGTATAGGCCACTTGTTTGCTGTCTGGGCTCCACGCGAGCTGCTCCACGCCTCCGAAGGGCATCATGGGGCTTTCGTAGGGTTCACCTTCAAGCAAGTCCTTCTGCACTTCCACACTCTGGTCGTCGAAGGTAGCGACGAAGGGATGGGGCGCGGTGGTAACGTAGGTGTCCCAATGTTTGTACATAAGGTCGTTGATGACCATGCCGCTGGCGAGAGGGAGGTCGGACTCCTTGGCTTCAATGGAATGGTGCTGCGGCACTTCCATGACGAGTAGCACTTGCTTCTCGTCGGGCGAGAAGAGGAAATCTGCCACATCAGTATCGGTATGGGAAATCTGCCTGCGTCCGGTGCCGTCGGCATTCATCTGCCAGAGCTGGTTGCTGCCGCTCTCGGCGGAGAGGAAGACGATGTGCCGGCCGCCGTGGATGTACACCGCCCCACTCTCGCTCCGGGTGCCGGTGGTGAGCTGGCGTGATGTGCCGTCGTTCAGGTTGAGGGTGTAGAGCACGGAGTGGCTCTTGTTTTGCTTTACGCTATAATAGGTCACGGAATAGACCGCTTCTTTGCCGTCGGGCGAGGGTTGGAAACCGCCAATGCGTCCCATGGCCCAAAGGGCTTCGGGGGTCATGCGGTCGGACCGGAACACGGGGGTCTGCCTGCCGATGAAGTCTGCATCTGCAGGCTGTGCGTCGGTGGACTGCACTGTGGCGCAGGCGAGGAGGGTGGCGGTCAGCATGGTTTTGAGGGACATCTGGTTCAATTTAAAATTTATAATTTAGATGTATAATGAGGGCTGTGCCGAGGGTAATGTAAAATGTATAATGAGGTCTACGACCGACATTCTGGACGAAACAGCACCTCCTGTCTCATGGCCGCAGGCATCATTATACATTATACATTATAAATTATACATTATTTCTGTTGCCTTTTCATGAGTTCTTCCTGCTGCTTCTGCAGTGCCTCAAGGCGTGCGGCGAGTCCGCTGGGCTTCTTGTTCGGGTTGTTCTTGTTTGCCTCATAGTTGGCCTCCAGCTTGGCCAAGAGTTTGGCATCGTCGGTCGTGCGGCGGAGCCACCACATGGTCAGGGCACTGAAAAGGAGGGAGATGAAATAGTAGTAGTTCAGTCCTGAGGAGTACTTGTTGAACATGAAGAAGAAGAACAGGGGCATGAGCATCATCATCCACTGCATCATCTTCATCTGCTGTGCCTGTTCGCCCGACATCGTTTCACGCTGCTGGCGCATGGTCATGAAGCTATAGAGCAAGTTGGTGGCGCAGAAGAGGAGGCAGAAGAGGCTGAGGTGGTTGCCAAGCCCCCAGATGTCGAAGTTCCAGGAAATGAGGCTGTCGTAGGTGGAGAGGTCTTCGGCCCAGAGGAAGCTCTGCTGGCGGAGTTCGATGGCGTTCGGCACGAAGTTGAACATGGCAATCCAGATGGGCATCTGGATGAGCATGGGCAGACAGCCGCCCATTGGGCTCACGCCGTATTGCGAATAGAGCGTCATCATTTCCTGCTGGCGCTTCATGGCATCTTCCTGCTTGGGGTATTTGGCCGTGATGGCATCTACCTTTGGCTTCAGCACACGCATTTTCGCACTGCTCATGTAGCTTTTGCGTGTCGGCACGTAGACGATGACGCGGAGCAGCAGGGTGATGAGCAGCAGCACGATGCCCATGGGCAGCCCCATGCGGGTGAAGAAGTCGAAGACGTAGAGGGTGAAGTAGCGGTTGATCCACCGAACGATGGGCCAGCCGAGGTAGACGAGCTCCTGAAGGTCGTTGTCGTGGGCGGAGATTTTGTTGTCGTCCATCGACTGGAGCAGGCGGTAATTGTTGGGACCGAAGTAGAACTGCATCCGCGTGGGTTTCGCTCCTGTGGGGTCGAAGGCGGCTTGCATCCGGGCTGTGTAGTGCTTAAGGTAGCCGCTGTTCTCGTCGAGCTGCTCGCTTTGGAGGTCTACCTGCGCCAGAGGCTCGGCGGCCATGAGCACAGCACTGAAGTACTGGTTTTTGAAGGCTACCCAATCCACCTGTCCCGTCACGCTCTCCTGCTCGGTTTCGGCCTCGGAGAGTTTCTCGGTGTCGTCGCCGTGGACTTTGTAGGTGAGCGTGGAGTACATATTCTCGAAGTAAAAGCCTTTTTCGTGCTGGGCCACACGGTCTTCCCAGTTCAGCTGCATGGATTTGGTGGCAGCGGGAATGTGTTTGGCCAGTCCGTTGGCCTTCACCGTGAAGTTGAGGAGGTAATTGTCGGGCAGCAACGAATACTCCACATCAAGTGTGCCGCCATCGGCTGCGGTGAGGCGCAGGGTCAGCGTGCTGTCGGTTTGGGAAACGGGGGTAAAGTAGTAATCGGCCAATGAGAAATTGCCTTCCTTGGTGTCGAAGGTGAGGTTGAAGGAGGCATCCTTGCGGGTGTAAAGAAGCAATGAGTTGTCCTTGCCGTCCTTGAAGTCGGCATAGCTTTTGTATTCTTTCAGCAGCACTTCGCTTACCGCCGCGCCTTGTGTGGCAACCTTGACTTGTACCTTGTTGTTTTGGAGTACTATCTCGCGATTGCTGCCCTGGGTTTGGGCAAAGAAGACGTCCGAACTGTCGGCCGCTATTTTCCGGGCCACCTCTTTCTGCAAGGCGGCGGCATCTTTAACGGTATCGACTACAGCGGCCTGTTCTGCCGGTACAGCCGGTGCCTCGGGCATCTGAGAGGTGTTGTACCAGCTGAAGCCTATCAGCACAAGTGCTATGAGTATCAGGCCGATAATGGTGTTTTTATCCATGAATTATTGAAGTAAATCTTTTAATTATAGAGAAATGTCAAATTGTATTGATGGAGCTGAGCCATGCAAGAAAATGCGGGCACGCTTACGGCCCTTCGGACCGTAGCTATGCTCCGCGTATTCTTTGCCTTAAGAGATTTTATAGCAGTGCTCAATATACATTCTAACGGTTCTTAAAAGTGCGATTTCTCGCCATGGCAAAGCTCAAACAAGTTTGGCTTTGCTCATTTGGCTTAACGAAATCGTTGGAATTTATTGGGCTGCCAACTCGCTGCACGTCTTGATGAAATCGAGGAAGAGGGGATGGGGCTTCAGCACCGTGCTGGAATATTCCGGGTGGAACTGTGTGCCGACATACCAGCGGAGGGTGGGCACCTCGACAATTTCCACCAGATCGGTGTCGGGATTGGTGCCGACGCAGTGCATTCCGGCGTTTTCGTACTCCTCGCGGAAGTCGTTGTTGAATTCGTAGCGGTGGCGGTGGCGTTCGCGGATAATGTCCTTGCCGTAGATTTCACGCACGCGGCTGCCTTCGCGCAAGGCACACTCGTAACCGCCCAAACGCATGGTGCCGCCCATGTTGGTGATGTTCTTTTGGTCCTCCATGATGTCGATGACGTTGTGGGCTGTCTTGGAATCCATCTCAATGGAGTTGGCATCCTCGTAGCCCAGCACACCCCGGCCATACTCAATGACCATCATCTGCATACCCAGGCAGATGCCGAAGGTGGGAAGGTTGTGCTCGCGGCAGTATTTGGCGGCGAGGATTTTCCCTTCGATGCCGCGCTGGCCAAATCCGGGACAGATTACATAACCGTCCATGCCGCTCATCATTTCGGCGACGTTATCCTTTTCTATCTTCTCACTGTTGATAAAGTGGCATTTCACCTTCCGGTCATTGTACGTGCCGGCTTGCGACAGGGCTTCCAGTATGCTTTTGTAAGCATCCTGCAAGTCGTACTTGCCCACGAGGCCGATGTCGATGACTTCCGTGGCTTTATGGCGGCGGTCCAGGAAGGAACGCCAGGGACCCAGCCCCGGAGTCTCGCCCACGGGCATATCGAGTTTGCGGAGGATGGTGGCATCCAGCCCCTGCTCCTGCATACGGAGCGGCACTTCGTAGATGGTGGGCTGGTCCAGGCTCTGCACCACCGCGTCGGGCGATACGTTGCAGAAATTGGCAATCTTGCGCCGGAGGCCGGAGCTCAAGTCGTGTTCGGTGCGCAGGACGAGGATATCCGGCTGGATGCCCAGGCTCTGCAGCTCCTTCACGGAGTGCTGCGTGGGCTTCGTCTTCAGCTCGCCGGCAGCGGCGAGGTAAGGCACATAGGTCAGGTGAACGCACACCGCATTGCGACCCAGCTCCCACTTCAGCTGGCGGATGGCCTCCAAGAAGGGCTGGCTTTCGATGTCGCCCACGGTGCCGCCGATTTCCGTGATGACGAAATCGTACTTGTGCTTCTTGCCGAGGTACAGCATGTCGCGCTTGATTTCGTCCGTGATGTGGGGGATGACCTGGATTGTCTTTCCCAGATAGTCGCCCCGACGTTCTTTGTCGATGACGCTCTGGTAGATACGTCCGGTCGTGAAGTTGTTGTAACGTGTGGTCTGAATGCCGGTAAACCGTTCATAGTGGCCCAGGTCCAAGTCCGTTTCCTGTCCGTCGTCCGTCACATAACACTCTCCGTGCTCATAAGGGTTGAGCGTACCGGGGTCAATGTTGATGTAGGGGTCGAACTTCTGAATGGTGATGTTGTAGCCACGGGCCTGCAACAATTTGCCGACCGAAGCGGAGATAATGCCCTTGCCTAACGAGGAGGCCACGCCGCCGGTAACGAAAATGTACTTAGTTTCTGCCACGATGATATGGTTTAAAGTTGGGTATAATCATTGTTCTCAAGATGCCCGGGACACCGCGCCAATAGCGAGTGAACCAGAGCCGGAATGGGGTAAAAGAACGCCAGTTAGGAGCAAACATTAAAATTGCACAATTTGGCGGTGCAAAATTACGACAAAAAGTGAAATACGGAAAAATAAGGCATAGTTTTGACGCAAGTTTCAACGAGGGTTTGCGGTAAAAATACCAATAGGAGGAATGTAGCCAGTCGGTTGCATTCCTCCTATCAGTAGGTTGGTGTGAAGAAAGGTTGGGTCAGTCTTCTTTCAGATGGCGCACGATGCCGTTCTTCGCTCCCTTGATGAAGTCGAGGATTTTGTCGATTTCATCGCTCATGGGTATTTGTTCGGGAATTTTGATGACGGCGTCTTCGAGGCTGAAGTTGCCGGTGTAGATGATGCGGTAGGTGTTGGCAATATGGCGCAGTACACGGTCGGTTACGTTGAAGTGTTTGAGCACGACGGAGTTGACACCATGGTAGGAGGCGGGGTTGCCGCCGAGGATGACGTAGGGGGGTACGTCCTTTCCTACACGGCATCCGCTCTGGATGAGCGAGAAGCGGCCCACGCGGACGTGCTGCTGCACCACTACGCCGTTGCTTTGGATGGAGTAGTCGTGCAGTTCGCTTTCGCCGGCGATGCAGCTGCCGATGCCCACAACGCATTTGTCATGAATGTGAACGTCATGGCAGATGTGAACGCGGTCCATGATGAAGTTCTCATCTCCAATCCGGGTGGCTTTGTCGGGATAGGTGCTGCCGGCAATCACCACGTTTTCGCGGATGTGGTTGTTGTTGCCAATCACTACGTGGGTGGGCTGTCCCTGCACATAGTGGAAATCCTGGGGAGTGGAACCGATAACAGCATTTTGGTAAACGGTGTTGCCGCTGCCCAGGGTGGTTCCTTTGAGAATGGAGGCATGGGGCTTGATGATGCAGTTGTCGCCAATCACCGTGTCAGCTTCGATGTAGGCGAAGGGGCCTACCTCAACATTGTTTCCCAACTGGGCCTTGGGGTCAACGTATGCTAAAGGAGAAATCATAAGGGGAAAGGTATTGTTGGCTTCTTAAACAGGCTAAAGCAGGCGGTGGAATTGGCACATCGAGCCTCTCCTTCCGCCTACTTGGATTAAAAAGTCGGGTTAGTATGCCATTCTATATTATATGGTGTGACTGGGGTAGGGGCGGTTATTGTTCCCGTCCGCCACCCAAGGCTTGGTACAGGCTGATGGCAGCCTGCACTTTGTCGAACTTGTCCTGAATGAGGTTAAGCTGTGCTTGGATAAGGCTTTGCTGAGCGGTGAGGATTTCAAGGTAGGTGGTGCTGGCACTGCGCTGGAAGAGTTCTTTGGTGTTTTCCAACGTGGTAGTGAGCGTCTCCACCTGCTTCAGGCGGGTAGCCTGCCGGTTTCCTGCCGCCTGATAGTTGGTCAGCGCATTGCTCACTTCCTGTCCGGCATTGAGCAGAGCCTGCTCGAACTGGAGTTGCGCGTCTTCATACTTCAACTGCGAAACCTTGAGGTTGGCTTTAAGCTGTCCGTTCATGAAGATGGGTTGGGTGAGCGATGCAAAGGCGGAAGCCAAGATCTTTCCGGGGTTGACGATGATGCCGGCGTTGTTGGTCCATGCGGCCTGCGCACCTATGTTGAGCGAGGGATAGAATGAACTCTTGGCAGCATTGACATCGTAGAAGCTGGAAGCTAACTGCATCTCGGCAGCGTGTACGTCGGGGCGGTTGGCCAGCAGCTGGAGGGGTACGCCTGTGGAGAAGGAGGTGGGAAAAGCATCGGCATTGAAAGTGCCACGGGCAATGGCGTGCGGTGCTTCGTGCAGTAGACTGCACAGCGCGTTCTCTGTCTGCGTGATGTTTTGCTTCAGTGTAGGCACGGAACTGAGCAGGCTATAGTAGTTGGCCTTGGTCTGTCCCACAGCAGCCTCGTTGGTCATGGCCGCCGTTTTCATCAGTTCCATGGTTCTGACGTTCTCAGCCCAGATGTCCACCGTGGCTTCCGTGGTTTTGAGCTGTTCGTCGAGCATTTGCAGCGTATAGTAGAGGTTGGCTACGGATGCGATGATGGCGGTGCGCGTGGCCTGCTTGGCCGCTTTGCTCATTTCCAGGGTGGCTTCGGCCTGCTTCTTCACGTTGCGCAACTTGCCGAGTGAGCCAATCTGCCAGCTGGCACTGACGGGGAAATTGTATGTTTTGGTGGCTTTTCCAAAGTCCCAGCTCGAAATGTTCCCTTGGGGGCTGAATGTTACGGTGGGGTAGTAGGCCAGGCGTGCCACGCTCAAACCGGCTTCTGCCTGTTGGATGGTAAGGTCGGCACTGCGCAGGTTGGTATTGTTCTCCAACGCCTTGCTGATGAGTGCCTGCAGATGCGGGTCTGTGAACACTTCCTGCCAGGGGGTGTTGCCGAAGTTGGCAGTATCGGCCTGCAGGGCGGTTTGTGTTTCGGTTGTGTCGCGGTAGAGCTTTTCCGTTCCGCTTTCGATGCTTTGCGGCCGCTCGTAGTTGCTGTAAAGGTGGCAACCGGTGAGCAGGACGGAACAACCGAGGATATAGATGATGTGTTTCATTTTCTTGTCTGTAGGGGTTGCGAGTATGGGGTGGTCCGGAAAACCGGTGGTATGGCTGTACCTTGCAAGCATACTTTCAGCGGTTTTGCGAACCACCCCCTATCTCAGCTATTTAGAGTATTGTTCAATGTCAGAGTCGGCCTCGCCTGTTTCGATGTCCTCCCAAGTCATAGGCTTCACTTTCTCTTGCAGATACTGGAAGATGACAAACAGCACGGGCACGATGAAGATTTGGCAAATCATACCGATTAACATACCGCCGATGGCCGTGGTACCGAGTGAGCGGTTACCGTTGGCACCTACGCCGAAGGCGAACATCATGGGGAGAAGACCGATAATCATGGCCAAAGAAGTCATCAAGATAGGACGCAGACGGGCACCGGCACCCAACACGGCTGCCCAGGAGATGCTCATGCCCATCTTGCGGCGGTCAAGGGCGAACTCTACAATCAAGATGGCGTTCTTGGCCAACAGACCCATCAACATGATGAGAGCAATCTGCACGTAGATGTTGTTGGACGCGCTGCCGAATATCATGTTGAAGAATTGTCCCGCTCCGCCGGGCAGGAGGCTGAGGCTGCCCATACCCTGGATGAAGAGGAACGATCCGGCCAGACCGAAGGGCACGGAGAGCAGTACGGCCAGAGGCAGGACGTAGCTTTCGTACTGGGCCGAGAGCAGGAGGTAGATGAAGACGAAGCAGAGGACGAACACCATGGCCGTGGTGCTGCCAGCGCTCGACTGTTCCTCGCGCGACTGGCCTGAGAACTCGAACGAGTAGCCTTGGGGCAGTGTCTGTGCGGCCACTTCTTCGATAGCCTTGATGGCCTGGCCCGAGGTGTAGCCCGAGGCCGGGTTACCGTTCACCGCCATGGAGGTGTACATGTTGAAGCGGTTGATGTTGTCGGGGCCGAAGCTGGGCTTGATGGTCATGAACTCCGTGATGGGAGCCATTTCCGAGCCGTTGCGCACTTTCACCTTGTAGAGGCTCTCGAAGTTGGCGCGTTCGCTCTGTTCGCCCTGGATCATTACGCGGTAGATCTTACCGAAGCGGTTGAAGTTGGACGAGTAGAGACCGCCGTAGTAGCCCTGCAGTGTCGAGAGAATGTCGGAGGGCGATATGCCGGCACGCTTACACTTGGCAGCGTCGATGTCGATGATATACTGCGGGAAGTTCGGGTTGAAGTCCGTCTGTGCCGATTCGATTTCGGGACGCTTCACGAGTTCGGCGAGGAAGTCCTTGCTGATGTCGTAGAACTTGTTCAGGTCGCCACCCGTACGGTCCTGCAGGTTGAAGGTGAAGCCGTTGGTAGCGCCGTAACCCGTGATCATAGGCGGCTGGAAGAAGAGCACCTGGGCATCCTTGAACACGTCGCGCGAACGGAGGTAGAGGTTGGCGAAGATGAGCGTCGAGCTTTCCATCATCGAGCGTTCTTCCCAGTCCTTCAGCTTCACGATAAACGAACCGTAGGAGGGACCTTGTCCGCCGATGAAGCTGTAGCCCGAGATGAGTGTGCTCTGCTCTACAGCGGGGACGGAACGGATGAGGCTGTCCACACGGATCATGAAGGCTTCGGTGCGGTCCTGCGAAGTGCCGGGAGGCATGGTCACCACGCCCATGATGGTACCCGTGTCTTCGTTGGGCACCATGGCCGTCGGCGTGATGTTCATGAGCCATATGAGCAGTGCGATGGAGCCGCCAGTCAGTCCGAGCGAAAGGATCGGGCGCTGGATGAACTTGAGCACGGCCTTCTTGTAGCGTTGCAGGATGCGCTCGTAGGAGTTGTTGAACGAGTTCATGAACTTCTTCGTCGAGAGTCCGATGAGGCCGAGCACGGCGAAGAGCGTGAAGATGCTTGCAATGACGGGGTGGGAGCCGAAGCTGAATGCCCCGAAGATCATGCCGAGGATGGCCACCGTTACCAGAATGAGTGTTACGCTCGGGTGCAGGATGCGGCCGATAGACTCGACATAGCGCTGCACGAAGGTCTGGCGGGCCGCCTTGTAGGCGACTCCCATGCGTTCTTTGAGCGAAGCTTCCTCCTCGTCTTCCTTCTTGTGGGGCTTCAGCAGGATGGCGCAGAGAGCCGGCGAGAGGGTCAAGGCGTTGACAGCCGAGAAGCCGATGGCAATGGCCATGGTCAGACCGAACTGGCGGTAGAACGTACCCGACGTGCCCGACATGAAGCTCACGGGGATGAACACGGCCATCATGACCAGGGTGATGGAGACGATGGCACCGCCGAGTTCGCGCATGGCATCGATTGAGGCCTTGCGTGAGGAGGTGTAGCCTTGGTCAAGCTTGGCATGCACACCTTCGACCACCACAATGGCGTCGTCCACCACAATGGCGATGGCCAGCACCATGGCCGAGAGGGTGAGCAGGTTGATGGAGAAGCCGATGAGGTAGAGTGCGAAGAAGGTACCTACCAAGGCCACGGGGATGGCAACAGCGGGTATGAGGGTACTGCGGAAGTCCTGCAGGAAGAGGAACACCACGATAAACACGAGGATGAAGGCTTCGATAAGCGTCTTGATCACTTCGTGGATAGAGGCAAAGAGGAAGTCGTTCACGCTCTGTGCCACCTTGATTTCCAATCCTTCGGGAAGGTCCTTCTCGCAGTTGGCGAGCAGGGCTTCCACGTCTTTTACAATCTGCGTAGCGTTGGAGCCTGCAATCTGCATCACGATGCACGATACCGAGCGGTGACCGTTTACGCGACCGGCGAAGGAGTAGGTCGTACGGCCGAGTTCCACACGGGCCACGTCCTTCACCCGGATCACGTTGCCGTCGGCCGTGGAGCGGATGACCATGTTCTCAAATTCCGAAGGTTCGCTGAGGCGACCTTTGTAGCGGAGGGTGTACTGGAAGGTCTGGTTCTCGCGCTCGCCGATGTTACCCGGCGCAGCCTCGATGTTCTGTTCGGCGAGTACCCCCGAGATGTCCGCAGGCATGAGGTGGTATTCGGCCATCTTTTCGGGGTCGAGCCAGATACGCATGGAGTAGTCGGCACCCATCACCATGGCATCACCCACACCCTTGATACGCTGAACCTGGGGGATGATGTTGATTGTGGCGTAGTTTTCGATGAAGTCCTGTTCGTACTTGTCAGAGGCATCGACGATGGAGAAGATAACGAGCATGGAGCTCTGGCGCTTCTGTGTGACCACGCCGACGCGCGTAACTTCAGAAGGCAGCAGGCCCTGTGCTTTCGACACACGGTTCTGCACGTTCACCGCAGCCATGTCCGGGTTGGTGCCCTGCTTGAAGGTGATGTCGATGCTGGCCTCTCCCGTGTTGGTGGCGGTAGACGACATGTAGTCCATGTTTTCCACACCGTTCACCTGCTCTTCGATAGGAGCGATTACGGAGTTCAACACTGTTTGGGCGTTAGCACCCGTGTAGGTTGTGCTAATCTCTACCGTTGGCGGTGCAATGTCAGGATACTGCGTGATGGGAAGCGAAACCAGTCCCAACACACCCAGAATGACAATGACCACTGAAATCACAGTGGAAAGCACAGGGCGATTGATAAATCTATCTAATTGCATGGAACTTAATCTTGAATGGTTGTAATAGGGTTTGCGGGTGTAAAGCAGTTGTTTTCCGGTGCGTTATGGTTGTATGGCTTCTCTGCGTAAGTTACGGTGGAAGTCTACACCATTCCGTAGCCGTGCGCCGGAAACACTATATTATTCTTGTCCCGGCATCTTACCATCTTTCAGTGCCTGCTTGGCCTTTTGCTCGGCAGCCTTTGCCTGCGCCGGCGTGATGGGGTTAATCTGCATATCGTTCTTCAGGCGGTTCACACCGTCAATCACAATACGTTCGCCAACTTTCAGACCGTTGGAAACCACGTAGTTTTGTCCGTCGTTTTGTACCAAAACTTCAATTTCGCGGCTCTGCACCTTGTTGTCCGTGCCCACTACGTAGACAAATTTCTTGTTCTGAATTTCATAGGTGGCCTTTTGCGGTATCATGATAGCATCCTTTTGGTGGATAGGTATCAGGATGGAGCCGGTTCCGCCGGAGCGGAGCACATGTCCGGCATTGTCAAACGTGGCGCGCATCTGCACCGAACCCGTGTTGGAGTCAATGACACCGCTCACGGTGCTTACCACACCACTTTGGCTGTATTCCGTTCCGTCAGAGAGCACCAGCGAAACGGCCGGCATCTTGCTGATGGCAGCAGAGAGGCCGCCTTGTTCGCGTGTCAGCCCCAGCAGTTGCTTTTCCGTCATGGAGAAGTAAACGTACATCTGGCTGATGTTCGACACCGTGGTGAGGGGCTGTGCGCTTGATGCGCTGACCAGGCTACCCACGCGGTATGGAATCATGCCTACCACACCGTCCGAAGGGCTCGTGACGGTACACCAGCGGAGATTGTCCTGTGCGCTTTGCAGACTGGCCTGCGCTGCAGCCAGCTGTGCCTCATAGCTTTCGAGGGTGTTCTTGGCCATCTGCAGGTCGTAGCTTGAGATGATTTTCTGATCGAACAGAGCCTGCTTGTTTTCAACGGTAAGTTTCTGGGTGGCAATGTTGGCCTTGCAGACACGCACCTGGGCTTTGGCCGAGTTGACAGCGGCTTGGTATTGTTCGGAGTCGATAAGGAACAACGGCTGGCCTTTGCGCACCGTAGCACCTTCGTCAACCAGCAGTTTCGTCAGATAACCCGACACCTTCGGGCGGATTTCGATATCCTGCATACCCTTGATGGTGGCGGGATATGAAGTTTTCAGATCTGCTTCAGTGGTCTTCACTGTTTCTACTGCGAAGTCCTTGTTGGCTTCGGGCATTTGCGACGACTTGCTACCGCAGGCTGTGAGCAGCGCGGCGGAAAGCATCCATAAAGCGATTTTCTTCATGTTGTTGAATGATAGTGTATTATTATTTGTTTTTTGTTTTCTGAAATATGTGCTTCGGCACTTCGTGTAAGATGTCATGGCTTGGTAAGGCCGTTTTTCCCTTAAAACACATCTACAAGTGTGCGCAAAGTTACGGCAAAAAACTTTTGCATTCCTTATAGTTTCTCGCTAAAAGTGGTTTATTATGATTTTTTAGGGTAATAAGTACGCTGTATGGCTGATTTTTCAGATGAAAGATGGATTGTTTAGGCTGTTTTTTGGGGGATAATGATTATGAGGTTATAAAGTTTCTTTGGCGAACTCCGGTTTTCCAGCCAGTTACTTTATAACCTCATAACTGAAGTTTCGGGAGTAGGGTAACACATGCAAAAAGTTCACGGAGCCATTCACCATTTACTGCCTCCTGTTCACACTCCTCTATACGTATTTTTATCCTCAAAAAAAACATTCAATCATTCATGTCCCGACTGTTTCCCGTTGATTTCCAGCGGAAAAGAGTATGAAGCATTGCCTTTTCAAAGATTCACACCGCGCGTTCATATTTCTATCGCTTACTTCTTGATTTTGATTCGGTTTCCCGGTGTGAAGGTTTGCTCCCTCCGTCCATCACGGGCATTTACCGCCCGTGTGAATGCTTTAAAAACCAGCCCTTCACACCAAAAATACTGAAAATCAGGAGGAAACGCGCTCTGTGTGAAGGATGTGAATGCTTTTTCGGGGAAATAAATACGTATATACGCGTACGTAAAGGGCAGATTCAAAACAGATGGCGGCATGTTCAGCGTGACAGAACCGCCTCGCTTGTTCGGCCGGACATTACGTGAAGTCCTCTTCACAACCCGGCGACTTGTGCGCACAACTCCTGGGCTTGTCCGCACAAGTCCTGGAATTGGCAAAACAAGTCCAGGACTTGTCCGTATAACTCCTGGACTTGTGGAAAAGGCATAACATTACCTTTTCACATCCGAAACTTCAGCCTCATAACCTCATAACCCATAATCTTTATCCCTAAAATCTTCATTTAAGATAATGGTTTCCTATCCTTTCCTCGCCGATGGTTGTGGCATCGCCGTGTCCCGGCAACACTCGCACGCCCTCCGGGAGGGTGAGTATGCGCTGCCGAAGACCCTCAATCAGCTGGGTTTCATTGCCTCCGGGCAAATCGCAGCGGCCTATTTCGTGGCGGAACAGGCTGTCGCCGCTGAACAGAATGCCCTCTTTTTCTATATAGAAACAGACACCGCCCGGCGTATGGCCCGGGGTTGGGATGACACGGATGTGCAGATTCCCCACTTCCAGCTTGTCGTCGGGATTGAAATAGCGGGCTTCCGCCGGTAGTTCCAGTGGCAGCTCCCTGTGCAGAAAACGCTTCATCTGATCGATGGAAGCCTCATAGGTTTCCTGTTCCGCGCGGCACAGCTCAATGGGCACACCATACCTATTATATATATACGATGCACCAAAAATGTGGTCGAAGTGCCCGTGCGTATTGAGCAACCGTGTCAGTTTCAGTTCTTTGGATTCGATGAAATCACTGATGGCCTTTTGTTCTTCCGGATAGAATGCACCGCAGTCCACCAATGCCGCCTCACCTGTCTCGTCCCAGAACAGGTAGCAGTTTTCTTCAATCATGTTGACAATGAAACGCGTGATTTGCATGGCTTTAGAGAGGGATATAAATGGCTTTTTTGGTTTCAAAAAACGGCTCGTCGAAGAAGTCGGTCAGGTCCCATTGCATGGCCGACCGGCGGAATGGTTCCAGTTCGGCGGTGAGGTCGCCGCCCTTCAGGCAGATCAAGCCGTTGGGCATGGCATTATGGTGCCGGTGATGAATGTTCTTTTTGATGAGTTTCACCAATTCCGGTGCTGTCATCACAGCCCGGCTCACCACAAAGTCGAAAGTCGTTTTCTCTTCCATCACGTTGCGATGCTCACACCTGACATTCTTCAGTCCGATGGCCTCCGCCACGGCCTGTGCCACCTTCACCTTCTTCCCGATGCTGTCGATCAGTTTGAATTGGCATTCCGGGAAGAGGATGGCCAAAGGAATACCCGGGAAGCCTCCCCCCGTGCCGATGTCCATGATGTGTGTGCCGGGTCTGAACCGTATGATTTTGGCAATGCCCAGCGAGTGGAGCACATGGTGCAGATAGAGGTTGTCAATGTCCTTGCGTGAGATGACATTGATTTTCGCATTCCACTCGCGGTATAATGCGTCCAACTGTCCGAATTGCGCGTTTTGTTCATCGGTCAATCCGGTGAAGTATTTCGTGATGATTTCGCCCGTCATGGTGAGGTTATGTGATAAGAAAAACAGTCTTTCTTTGGCCGAGCCGCAGCCTGATTGATGTAAAGGCTGTGCAAATGTAACAAAATTCTGTTGTTTCCGGCACATCAGCTTTATAACCCTCGTTTGCAATTTGTCTGGATCCACAAAATGCTGACTTCAAGGTAGTGTCACATACGCCTTGAAACAGGCCTAGAATTGTCCGAAAACTTCCCGGAATCTTCCCGAAACGTACATTTTCTCAGATTTTTTATAGCAAATATTTGTTTGTTTCAAAAATAGCCTTACCTTTGCACCGCGTTTGAGAGAAAACGCAACCAAAACATGGTTCTGGAAGTTTGGGTGAGTGGCTGAAACCACCAGTTTGCTAAACTGACGTACGGGTTTACCGTACCGGGGGTTCGAATCCCCCAGCTTCCGCACATGGCGCTTTCATCTAATGGTTAGGATACATGCCTCTCACGCATGGTATACGGGTTCGATTCCCGTAGGCGCTACTTCTTTACAAGCTGCATCTTTCAAGGTGCAGCTTTTTTCGTGTTCTGAATTGCCAAGGTGCGTTCCGACACGTTATTCATTAAACATTTATTCATGAAAAAAGAGACTTGCTTTGTGGGCAAGTCTCTTTCTGTCGGGCGGAAAGTGAGGGATTCAAACCCCCGGTACGGACAAGCCGTACAGCGGATTTCGAGTCCGCCCCGATCGATCACTCCGGCAACTTTCCTTTGCGGAAGCGATGGGTGCTTCCTTAATTGCGGTGCAAATTTAGGTCATTCGTGTGGTTTGCGCAAACATTAGCACTCGTTTTTTTGAAAAAAACTATTTTTTGTAGCGTTTATTCAGTCCGGCAATCACATCAGCGGTAATGTCGGCAGTGGGGGCGGCATAGAGGACGTTGTCGCCGCTCTTGCTGAGGATGAGTTTGTAGCGTTGATCCTTATTGTAGTCGCGCAAGTAGCTGTTGAGACTGTCGCGGAGCACTTTTTGGTACTGCTCTGTGGCATTGGCCATTTCGTTTTCGATGCGTTCCTGGAATTGCTGGAGTGCCTGCTGCTGCTTTTGGAGCGCGGCCTGTGCGTTTTCGGCTTCTTGTTGTGAGGTGAAGCCTCCGCTTTGGGCTTTCTTCTGGAATGCCATCACGGCGTTTTGCAGTGCCTGCGCTTTGTTGTTGAGTTGTTGTCTGTAATTGGCTTGTTTGGCTTCGAGTGCCTTCAGTCCGTCTTTACAATAGGTGTATTGTGTGGCGAGGCTGTCAATGTCGACGATGGCCACTTCCATTGTTTTGGCGGCTTGGGCTCCGGCTTTGGGTAGTCCGTTGGGCTTTACTTGTTGGGCAGGTTCTTTTTTGTTGCAGGCTGTGAGGGCGAGCCCTGCGATGAGCACCCCAAGAACGAGTTTTGGAATTTGTTTCATGTTGTATGGTTGTTTTGTTGTTTTCTTACGGTTTTCTGCGTTCATGGACGGCAGTGGGTTTGCTTCTTCTTGCTGCTGCGTCCTGTGACTGTACGCAACCAATGCCGCGTTCGCGCATGGCTTTGTTCTGGCTTGTGTGGGTCCTGACAAAGCTTTTCCCCACGAATAGGCGGACGGATAGCAATGCTATGCTGACGGCAATGAGCAGGAGGCTAAGGAGAAAGGGGAACATGGGGAATCTTTTTTAATGTATAATGTCTGATTACAGATGTCAGTCTCTTTCTGATTACGGATTTTTCTGATAATTCTGAGTTTTTCAGTCCAATCAGTAATCATTAATTCAAAATCATTAGATGAACAGGTGGGCTCAGCAATGTAAATAAAAATCTGCGCTTTTTCTTTCCATTGCTTTCGCCTTGCACTAACTTTTCATAAGTTAGGCTGCGGCTCAGCCATGTAAATAAAAATCTGCGCTTTTTCTTTCCATTGCTTTCGCCTTGCACTAACTT
>CAMBHR010000044.1:0-21738 GCA_945867195.1 uncultured bacterium
GACCGTATGAACCATCGCTATGTGAAGCGCCCGTATGCTGATGTGCGCTTTTTTGTGGATGCAGGGGTGGACTTTTTTACTTTCCAGGCTTTGTTCTGGAATGAACTCTTTTGTCTGGGCAAGGACAAGAGAATGCCAGAATCCTCCGATTTCATCGCTACGTCGCTCAATGACGAACTGCTCCTTACGCAGAAGAAGAGCGGAAAGGTGTGCCTCTCCTTCGTGGTAAAGGACACTGACCTGCAGCTCACTCACACCCGCATCGGAGGAACGGATGAAGCAGCCGATAAGGGCCTGACCTGGAAATATGCGTCCTTTGAGCCTTTTGGTGATACACCCTTTCCCCGGCAGATGCAGTTGTCGGCCCAGGTCTCCCAGAAACCCTTGCAGGCAACCTTTGTGCTGGGCACGCCCAAGGTGAGTGCCGACTGGGAAACGCGCACGAAACTGAGCAATAAGTACACGGAGATTACCGTGGAGTCAATCATGAACATCCTAATGAATCTGTCGAAATGAGAAACGTCTGTTGCGTCCGTTGGCTGGCATGTCTGATAGTGGGAATGTGCACTATGGGCTCACTGGCCCAGAACAGCAAGAAGGTGAAGGCGCTCAAGCGTCAGAAAACCGAACTGCAGGACAAACTGCGCAAGTCGCAACAGGAACTGAAGGAGACTACAAAAAAGGTAAAGAGCGGACAGCGCGACATACAGGTGATCGACCGTAAGCTCGACGACCGCCTCACCCATATCCGCAGCCTTGAAACGGAGATGGCAGAACTGGACAAGCAGAACGTACGTCTGCAGAAAAACATCTCTCGCATCACGGGCCAGCTCAACGAAAAAAAACGCAAGTTCCGTCATGCGGTGCGTTATGCCCGTACCTGCAAGCAGCTGACAAGTCCTATGCTGTTTGTGTTCTCGGCACAAAACTTCACTCAGCTTCTGCGCAGGGCACGTTTTGCACGTGAGTATGCACTTTACCAGCGCGACCTGGGCAACCAGATTTTGGGCAAGCAGATAGAACTGCTGAATGCGCAGAACCAGCTTCTGGAGTCGAAAAGCCGCAAGAACGGCCTGCTCAGGGAGGTAATGGCCCAGCGCAAGCAACTAGGAGAGCAACAGGTGGCCCAGCGTAAGGTGGTGGAGGGCCTTCGGAAGAAAGAGAAGGGCCTGGCCGGAACAGTGAAGGACCAGCAGCGCCAACTGGCTGCTCTCGACAAGAAAATCGACGACCTCATAGCCTACGAGATAGAACAGGCACGCAAACGGGCTGAGGAGGCTGCCCGCAAGAAAGCCGCCGAGGAAGAGGCGCGCCGCAAGCGACAGCAAGCAGCCAAGGGCAAGTCGACAGCGGGCGGCAAGACCGCTGCTGCCGAAAAACCCGCCGCCTCGTCATCGTCCTCCTCGACGGGCAGCACTGCTTCCAGCCGTGGTTCGTGGCTCACTCCGCAGGACAAACAGCTCAACGGCTCCTTTGTGCAGAACAAGGGCCGCCTGCCGGTGCCCATCACGGGCCAGTACATGATTGGCAACCATTTTGGCGTGTACAATGTGAAGGGGCTGAAGAATGTACAGCTCGACAACAAGGGCATTAATTACATTGGCAAGCCAGGGGCGCGTGCGCGTTCTGTCTTTGACGGTGTGGTGACGGCTGTGTTCCAGTTCGGCGGCACCAAGAATGTGCTGGTGCGCCATGGTAGCTACATCTCGGTCTATTGCAATCTCTCGTCCACTATCGTGTCGAAGGGGCAGAGGGTGAGCACAAAGGACATACTGGGCACCGTGGCCGACGATGGATCGGGCAACTGTGTGCTTCATTTCCAGCTTCGCAAGGAAACCTCCAAACTCAATCCAGAGGCCTGGGTTGGAAAATGACCTTTATAAATAACCTAAAAACCTAAATACACGACACACACAATGAAAAAACGTATTTTCAGCAAACAATGGCATCTGGCCTGTGCAGGACTCTCCCTGCTGGCCGTGGGATGGCGGCGACGGGTGAGTGTGAAGGCCGGCCGCTCTGCTACTGTAAAGATACGCATATAAAACCAGTTTTTAACCGATATGAAACATATACATTCAACTGCCCTTCTGGCCCTGGCAGGCATCCTTGGCGGTTGCCGCCCGTCGGCCGACATAGAGGCTGTGGTGGCCACACAGCCCAAGACCTTCTGTAACCCCCTGAACCTCGACTACCGTTTCATGCTGATCGACGGCGGAGAGGGTATCCGTGAGGCCGCCGACCCCGTGGTGGTGCGCTTCAAGGACCAGTATCTGCTCTTTGCCTCCAAGTCGTCGGGCTACTGGGTGACCCCCGACTTCGTGACGTGGCACCATGTGGTGATTCCCGACAGCGTGCTCCCTATCGAGGACTATGCCCCGGCGGTGATGGTCTACGACGGATGGGTATCTTATGTGGGTTCCACCCATGGCAAGGGCATGGTATACCGCTCCGACTGTCCCGAGGAGGGACGCTGGGAACCTGTCCGCATGATAGACTCCTTCTGGGACCCTGCTTTCCTGGTGGACGGCGATAAGCTCTACCTTTATTATGGCTGCTCGCCGGCCGACCCCATCCATGCCCGCCGGCTCGACCTGCAGACGCTGGAAAACGTGTCGGAGGTGGTGGACTGCCTCAACAGCGACAAGGAATCGCACGGCTGGGAACGCACGGGCGAGCACAACGAGTTGGAGCGCCGTCCCTATATCGAGGGCGCCTGGATGACAGAACACGACGGCATGTACTACCTCCAGTATGCCGCCCCGGGCACGGAGTGGAAGACCTATGCCGACGGGCTCTACACTTCCACTTCGCCCATGGGCCCCTTCCGCTACCACATGGCCAGCCCCGTGTCGGCCAAGCCTGCTGGCTTCATGAGCGGAGCCGGCCATGGTTGCCTGTTCCAGGCCGGCGACCAGTGGTGGAAGGCTGCCACCAATGCCATCAGCGTGCGCCACATGTTTGAGCGCAGGCTCTCGTTTTACCCCTCTGCTTTCGATGCCGACGGACAGCTCTACACCGATACCTATCTAGGCGACTATCCCCATTTCCTGCCCGGCACGGAAAACGCCGCCCAGGACGGCGGTCCCGTGTGGATGCTGCTGTCGTGCAACCGGCCCGTGCAGGCCTCTTCCTCTCTGGAGGACCAGCCGGCCACAAATGCTGTGGACGAGGAGTCGCGCACATCGTGGGTGGCCCAGGGCAATGGCGCGGAATGGCTGCAGGTGGACCTCATGGACGAATGCGACATCCAGGCCATTCAGGTCAACTATGACGAGTATGGAGCCACGGCCCGTGGCATGGCGGATAGTCTCTATCAGCAGTACCGCCTCTATGCCTCGCACGACGGCAGGAGGTGGAGCCTCATTGCCGACCGTTCCGACAAGTACACCGACACGCCCCACGACTACGTGGAGTTTGAACGTCCCTTCTCGGCACGCTACATCAAGTGGGAGAATGTGGCGTATACCCTCTCCTCCAATGTGTCGCTGCGCGACCTCCGCGTGTTCGGGCTGGGCAGGGGGCGGGTTCCCTCCGTACCCCGTGGGCTCAGGGCTGAGCGCAATCCCGAGGACCGCTGCCAGGCCACGCTCACATGGCAGCCGGCAAGGGGTGCCGAGGGCTATGTGGTGCGCTATGGCATTGCGCCCGACAAACTCTATTCCAGCCATCAGGTGCTGGAGGGTCACGAACTCAGGCTCACGGGGCTGAACGCAGAGCCCGTGTACTGGTTTGCCGTGGATGCCTACAATGCCAGTGGCATCATCCATGGCACAGAGACGATAAGCATGGAGTAATACTAATATACTTATATTAAACCTTAAAGTAGAAATCCGAATCATGAAAAAGAAGAAACTGTTTGCAGGCCTTGTCCTGCTGGGTTGCATCCACACGGGTGCTGTGGCGCAGGAGTCGGCCACCGATTATCCCTTCCGCAACCCCAAACTCTCCGTCAAGGAGCGGGTGGATGACCTCATCGCCCGCCTCACCCTGGAGGAAAAGGTGAAACTGATGAAGCACAATGCCCCGGCCATTGAGCGGTTGGGCATACCGGCTTATAACTGGTGGAACGAGGCGCTCCACGGTGTGGCCCGCACCAAGGAAAAGGTCACCGTGTTCCCGCAGGCCATCGGCATGGCCGCCACCTTCGACACCGAGGCACTTCGCCGCATGGGCGATGTCACCAGCACCGAGGGCCGCGCCCTCTTCAACGAGTATTTGAAGAAGGGCGGCGTGCCCCAGTACTACGGTCTCACCTACTGGACCCCCAACATCAACATCTTCCGCGACCCGCGTTGGGGACGCGGACAGGAGACCTACGGTGAGGATCCCTACCTGACAGGCCAGATGGGCATGGCCATGGTGCACGGTCTGGAGGGCAACGACCCGCATTACCTGAAGGCCGTGGCCTGTGCCAAGCATTTTGCCGTGCACAGCGGTCCCGAGGGTGTGCGTCATTCCTTCGATGCGCGTCCGGCGCTCTACGACCTGTGGGACACCTATTTGCCCGCCTTCCGCGACCTTGTGTGCAAGGCCGGTGTGCATGGCGTGATGTGTGCCTACAACCGTGTGGACGGACAGCCTTGCTGCGGCAACGACCCCCTGCTGGTGGACATCCTGCGCAACCAGTGGCAGTTCCAGGGCTATGTAACCTCCGACTGCTGGGCCGTGTCCGACTTTGCCAGTTATCACAAGACACATCCCAACAACATCGTGGCCGCCAGTGATGCCATGCTGGCCGGCACCGACCTGGAGTGTGGCGACCTCTACCAGCTCTTGGCCCAGGGCGTGGAGAAGGGGCTCCATTCCGAGCGCGACATCAACACCTCCCTGGCCCGCCTGTTCACCATCCAGATGAAGCTGGGCATGTACGACCCCCAGGAGATGGTGCCCTATTCCCGTATCGGCCGTGAAGTGATAGAGTGTGAGACCCACCGTCGGCATGCCCTGCTCATGGCACGTGAGTCGATGGTGCTGCTCAAGAACGAGCGCAATATGCTGCCCCTCAATGCCAAGAAGATTAAGCGCATTGCCCTCATCGGCCCCAATGCCGACAACCAGTCTACCCAGCTGGCCAACTATTTCGGTGTGCCCTCGCGCAACATCACGCCCCTCCAGTGCCTGAAGGACCGCTATGGCGACCACATTAGGATTGACTATTATGCAGGCACGGACATTGCAGGCCCCCTGAAGGAAGGCCCGTCCGTCCAGGAGATAGTGGCAGCCGCCAAGAAGGCCGATGTCATCATCTTTGTGGGTGGCATCAGTGCCGACTATGAGGGTGAGGCCGGCGATGCAGGTGCAGCAGGCTTCTCGGGCTTTGCCAGCGGTGACCGCACCAACATTTCCCTGCCTCAGGTACAGCTCGACCTGCTGAAGGCACTCAAGGCTACCCGTCGCCCGCTCGTGCTCGTGAACATGTCCGGCTCGGTGATGGATTTTGCATGGGAGAGCAGCAATGTGGATGCCATCCTGCAGGCATGGTATGGCGGCCAGTCGGCCGGCGAGGCCATCGTGGATGTGCTCTTTGGCGACTACAACCCCGGCGGACGCATGCCTCTGACCACCTATTGCAGTGTGGACGACCTGCCTCCCTTCGACAGCTATTCGATGGAGAACCGCACCTATCGCTATTTCAAGGGCCAGGTGCGCTATCCCTTCGGCTACGGCCTCAGCTACACCACCTTTGCCTACAGCGGCCTCACCTGCCAGCCCGAAGTGACCACGGGCCAGAAGGTGGAAGTGGCTGTAAAGGTGAAGAACACGGGCAAGCGTGAGGGCGACGAGGTGGTGCAGCTCTATGTGGCCCATCCCCAGGACGGCCAGACCATCCGTCCCATCCGTTCCCTCAAGGGCTTCCGCCGTGTGCATCTGCAGGCCGGCGAGGAGCGCGAGGTGCGTTTCACCCTCACCCCCGAGGACCTGGCGCTCTGTGACCGCAAGGGCAACCTCGTACAGCAGGCGGGCAATGTCAGCATCTTCGTGGGTGGCGGCCAGCCCGGCCATGCCGAGGGCTCTTCCTGCCAGCTCGCCATGAAGGGCGATGCCTACGGATGCTTCTAGCCGAGCCAGACCCCCTCGGTCCCCCTGTTTAGGGGGAGGGGAAAGGAAAACGCCCTGGAGGGGCAACCTGCCACCAGCCCAGGGCAGAATGGAGCGAAGCGTAATGGCACCCTGGGTATTAAAAACGGATAATTGAAAAACGCCCTACAGGGGCAAAAGCAGGACTACGCATAGGGGATAAACATTCGGTTTCTTTACTGATAGTCTGGCTTTTGCCCCTGTAGGGCGACGGTTTTTTTGTGTGTGTGGCTTGATAACCCAGGGTGCCGCTTCGCTCTGCCCTGGGCTGATGGCAGGTTGCCCCTTCAGGGCGTTAGTTGCATCCGGCCGGGAAACGCCTCGCAAAATTTTTGCAAAGATGATTCCGGCCGGGAAACGCCTTGCAAAATTTTTGCAGAGATGATTCCGGCCGGGAAATGCCTTGCAAAATTTTTGCAGAGATGATTCTGGCCGGGAAATGCCTTGCAAAATTTTTGCAGAGATGATTCCGGCGGGGAAACGCCTTGCAAAATTTTTGCAAGGATGATTCTGGCCGGGAAATGCCTTGCAAAATTTTTGCAGAGATGATTCCGGCTGGGAAATGCCTTGCAAAATTTTTGCAGGCATGATTCTGCTCAGAAACTTGTCATATCATTCATTTCAGGTCCGCCGCATGCCAAATGCACGTTTTTTCCCCCTTTTTGTTCAAATCTTTGCCCGAAGATGGCGTTGTATTGGAAAATTTTCCTTAACTTCGCATTCGGTTTCACCAACCTCGGTCTTGCGGAAACTCCGCTTGGCGACAATAGAATAACCTCAAAATTATGATCGTCATGAGACATTTCAAATCTGTTTATCTCAAGAGTATGAGAAACGGCGTTCATTTCCTCTTCGTGAAAAGTGTGCTCGACAGAGCCAAGAGCGACGCCAAAGTGATGAACAAGGCTGCCAAGATGGTGGAAATCCTCGAAACGGCTGTGGCCAAGGAGGACGAATGCCTCACGCTGAGCCGCAAGAACTTCAAGAGCGACGACATCAAGCAGGCCGACCAGGACCGCGACACGCTCTACACCAAGTTCCGCGCCATGGTGAAGAGCTTCCTCGACATACCCATGCAGGAGGAGGCCGAGGCCGCCAAGTACCTTTGGCAGAGCATCAAGGACTACAACATCGACACCAAGAGCAACCTGCAGCAGGAAACGGGACTGCTCCTGAACCTCGTGGCCGATCTGCAAGCCCCCCTTGCCACACACGTGGAGACGCTGGGGCTGACCCGTCTGGTGGAGAACCTCAAGCAGGCCAACGACCGCTTGAACGATATGCTGCTCCAGCGCACCGACGACCGCAGCGGGCAGGTGCTGGGTGCCCTCAGGGCCGCCCGCTTCGCCACCGACGATGCCTACGACGACCTTGTGGAGGTCATTGATGCCCTGGCTATCCTCGACGGCGTAGCCGACTATGCCTCCTTCATCAACTATGTGAACACCGAAATCACGCAGTATATGCGCAACGCCATGAACCGCAAAGCCACTTCCTCGCAGCCCCTTCCCGGCACGGAAGGCGGCACGCCCGACGACGGCGGCACCACCGGCGGTACGGAAGACGACAATACGGGCACGGGTGGTGGTGACACCGGTTCGGGCGGCGACACGGGCGGCGAGTCCTCCGGCGGCAGCGACAGTGGCAGTGATGCTCCGGCCTTCGACTGACAAGGCGCTCCGGCCGCACGGTGTGTTCACGGCAGGGCATCGGGCCGGTTGCTGCAATTGACCCTGCTTTTCCCGCTGACATTAAATGAATGTATATATTTTGTTCAAACTTATCTGTAACCATTAATTTAACTCAAGGAATTATGAAAAAAAATGTTGAAAAAGTGTTTGGCCCATTATGGCAGTTCTGCCTGATGTGTTGTTTGTTGGCCACGGTACCGTTCGCGATGAGTTCTTGCTCGGACGATGATGACGATGTAAATCCGGATGCCCCTGTTTATGGGGCTTCAAACGAATCGGTGAGCATCAAGAGTGAGAAGGATCATAAACACCTCCAGACGCATCGTTCAAGTGACAATTTCTCAACAAAAGGACTTGTTGATAAGCAATTCTATTTATGGACCTGTACCGACAAGGGGGCAGAGTTTGATGTATGGCAGGACATTCCTAAGGCAGATGATGATGTGATTTTCCAGAACCTGCGCGACGGAAGCATCACACTTAGCAGACCGCTGGACAATCTGTACATCTCTGACCCGGAGGGCGCATCAAGTGGGTTTACGGTCACCTGTAAAGCCATCGATGGCGGCAATTATGCTTCTGGGTCTGTCTTTGTTGAATGTGCCAAGGGCCATAAGGATGGCCAGAGTAATCGTGCAAGCGACAATTTCAGGCTGGACGGATGTGGAAGGTACCGTGTGACTAACGTGTCCGGCCAATCCATCGGCTTCAAGATAATGCGTGATGATTCGGGCACAGACCCTATTCTGTATCTGGGCCTTAAAGAAAACTGCATTATCGATTGCTGCAAGGGAGATGAGGTGTATGTGGCGAATACAGATGTAAGTGCGCCCACAGTGCTCGTGTTCGAGCCGTATCATGATGATCCCGTAGCCAACTGGATGTCGTATATTCCCGGCAGTACGAACTATCGCGAACTCACGATTCCCGGCACTCATGACACCGGCACATATAAAATAGGCCCGGGTTACTATCGTTGCCAGAATTTTGATGTCTACACGCAGTTGTGTTGTGGCATACGCTTCCTTGACATACGTCTGAACGATGACCTGGGACTTTGTCATGGGGATGGCGATCTGGGCCTTCCGTTCTCGGATGTCGTAGACCAGATGGACCGTTTCCTGAAGGAACACGATAAGGAGACCATCCTGATGTCTGTGAAACAGGAGAAAGGAAGTAAGCTGGCCGAGAAGTTCAAGGATTTTGCCAGCAAGAATGATGTCCTCAAGAAACGCCTGTATACGGGAAAGAACACTGAAAAGTTGGAGAACCTCAGAGGAAAAATCGTTCTGCTGCGTCGCTTCAAGAACAATTCCAGCGATGCGTATGGTGTAGACCTGGAAAACGGATGGCCGGAAAATGGTACAGGTTCATATACTAACGCAGACGGCGAGAAAATATATATCGAGGATCTCTACTTTAAATTCTATCAGGAACATGACACAAAGGATAAAAGTGACGCCATAGAAAAAGCCTTCAAGAGTGCATGTGAATCTGCGAACAAGGACCGCCTGTACATCGTATACAACACCATTTCATGTAATGCCCTTGCTGTCCGCACTCCATGGGACTATGCATGGGACGAAGACCTTAATCCTTATATGTGCAGTGCTCTCAATAGCATTCTTGACAATAACTACAGCGAAGAGAAAACAGTCTACCGGCTTGGTATCGTACCTCTTGACTTCTTCAACAAGGAAGGCTATGACGACCCCTACCACCTGACGTGGAAACTCATTAACACAAACTTCAACTACACACTGTGTAAGAAAGAATAACCGGCACATCCTATAGCACAATTGGGGACATTGGAAATACTTCAATGTCCCCAATTAATGGTTCATCCGACATTTGGAGTGACTTCCCTATCTTCAAAGAAGGGGTGACATGATTTCATATCCATGCCTGCAATGGGCATCATGTGGGGATTCGCGCCCCCTGATATGGAATTATGCCGCCCTTTCTTGTTGGGGTGTAATCGTAAAACCCCGAAGGGGTGACATAATCCCATATCCGTGGTTACGCCATGGTGCGCCCTGGAGGGGCAACCTGCTCTCAGCCCAGGGCAGAATGGAGCGGAGCGGAATGGCACCCTGGGTAACAAAATGGATAATTGAAAAACGCCCTACAGGGGCAAAAGCAGGACTACATGTCGGGGTCAATATCAATAACCTTACTGATAGTCTGGCTTTTGCCCCTGTAGGGCGACGGTTTTTGTGTGTGGGGGGCTTGATAACCCAGGGTGCCGCTTCGCTTTGCCCTGGGCTGATGGCTTTTGCCCTTCCAGGGCGTGAATCCTCCTCCTAAACAGGGGGATTGAGGGGGTCTGTTGGTCCCTGTTCCCCAAACGATATGCAGAAACTGGCGTGGTAGCCGATGGAGGGCTTGTCTAGGAGGGTGAGGTCGCCGCCTTGCAAAATCATGAGTTGGCGCGAGAGTGCCAGCCCGATGCCTGAGCCTTGGGGCTTGGTGGTGAAGAAGGGAATGAAGATGTTGCGGGCCACCTCGGCGGGGATGTTCCGGCCGTTGTTGCTCACCAGCAGGGAACTGCCGGCCCACTGGAGGCAGACGGCGGTGGCACCGGCTTCCACGGCGTTCTTCACCAGATTGAGCACCACCTGGGTGAGCATCTGTGCATCGGTTTGCACCATCGTGCCTTCTGGTATGTCTGTTTCCCATGTCAGTGCGGGACGGGTGGCCTGGATTTGGCTCACAAGGGCATGGAGGTCCACGGCTGTGCAGACGGGCTGCTGCTTCTGGGTGAGCTTGCGGTAGTTCTCCACGAAGGTGAGGAGGTGCTGCGACATGTTGTGGATGGTGAGGATGCCCTCCTTGTAGTCCGAGGCCGCAGCGGGGGGATTTTCCAGCAGCAGCTGGCTGATGCTGCAGATGGGGGCCGTGGCATTCATTATTTCATGGGTGAGCACGCGCGTGAGGCGCTGCCACGATTCCACCTCGTTCCGTGCCACCAGTATGCGTATGTCCTGGCCCAGCTCGTTGAGCGTGCGCAGCAGGGCTCGTTCGCCCGGCATCCAGCCCACAATGGGGAGGCTGAAGGTGAAATCGTGGTTGCGCATAGCTTCGCGCATCAGGTGGGCGCGGCGCTTGAGCCTGCGCTGGTGGTGCGCGAGGTAGCCTGCAGCAGCCAGGGCGGCGGCCAGCAGGAGTCCTAGATGAAGGGGTGTGAGCGTGAGGGTCATGTCCTTTTTATTTTTGCATAGAGTGTCTGCCGTGTGATGCCCAGCAGTTTGGCGGCTTCGCTGATATTGCCGTCGCAACGCTCCACCACCTTGTGCACATAGTCCATGGTCACCTCGTCCAGGGGCGCTACCTTGCGGCTACGCTCGACGGCCTCCCGCAGGATGCCGAGGAGCTTGTTGTTGTCCCACGGTTTTGTCACAAAGTCGGCCGCCCCCTCCTTCATCCCTTTTACGGCCAGACCGATGTCGCCGTAGGCAGTGAGCAGCACTACGGGTATGTGGGGAAATTTCTTTCGGATGGTGCGTAGCCACAGCAGTCCGTCGTGCCCGGTGTTCATGCCGAGCGTGAAATTCATGTCGAGCAGCACCACGCTGATGTTCTCCCGCTCCATGACGGACAGTATCTTCGCCGGGTCGCTGAGGGCGACCACACCCTCGAATGCACCTCCCAGACACAGCCTCAGGGCGGTGAGGATGGCTGGATTGTCGTCTACTGCCAGTAGTTTTCCGTATTTGTCCATATAGGCGTTGTGTTTTTTGTATGCGGTGCAAAGTTACGCATATTATTCGGGACAGCGGCACGGGGGAGTGTATGATTTTCATACAATATGGAAGAATTATTTTGTGCGGGAAGGTCTGAGACCCGTTTTTTTCTTGGTGATGAAGAGGAGGAGGCGTAACTTTGCCGTACAAAAACAATCATTCTACGGACAAACGACAATGAAACGAACACTTAATCTATTTGTGATGTGGGCCTCTTTGGTAGCCACTGCCCCGGCACAGCGCGTGTGGACCGCCGACCAGTGCATGCAGTATGCCGTGGAGCACAACCGCAGCGTGCGTGCAAGCAAGCTCACCCTAGCGGACTACGAAACGGAACGCATGCGGGCAGCAGGCGCTTTCCTGCCTTCGGTGGGAGGAAGTGTGGGCGGTCAGGTGAACTTCGGGCGTGCCATCGACCCCGAGACCAATACCTACACCACCGTGAGCACGCTCTACAACAGTTACGGTCTTTCGGCTTCCATCCCCGTGTTTGACGGCCTGCAGCGCTACAATGACCTTCATGCCGCACGTGTCTCGGTGCTTCTGGGACGCCAGGGGGTACTGGCCCAGCAGGAGCAGGTGGCTCAGCAGGTGCTCAAGCAGTATGTAGATGCCGTTTACCAGACGGGTGCGCTCCGGCTGGCCCGACAGAAACGCGAGGAGAGCATGGCACTGCTGGTGCAGTCGCGTGCCATGGCTGAGGTGGGGCTTCGCAGCGAGGCCGACACGGCACAGATCCGTGCCTCCTACTCATCGGACGACTGCGAGGTGACACGGCAGGAGGGCCTGCTCTCCAATGCCCTGCTTGCGTTGAAGACGCTGATGAACTATCCCGTGGACGAGCCGCTGCAACTCGACACTGCCGCTGTGCCTACGTCGCCCCTCACCGTCTGCCGGGTCGGGGAACTGTATGCCCAGGCATGTGGGTGGAACCCGTCGGTGCTGATGGCCGGGTATAGCCTGAAGGTGGCACGCCTGGGCCTCCGTTCGGCCCGCGGGGCCTTTTTCCCTTCGCTGTCGGTGGGCGCGGGCATCTCCACCAGCTACTATCGGCAGGTTGGTGCCAGGGGGACCACCGGCTTCGGCGGTCAGTTCCGCAACAACCGGGGCGAACACGTCTATGCCACGCTCAGCATCCCCGTCTTCAACCGCCTGGGCCTGCTGGCCAATCTGCGGCGGCAGCGCAACAATGTGGCGCGTGCGCAGGAAACACTGGGACAGCGGCAGGACGACTTGCGTGTGCTCATCGAGCAGACCACAACGGACCAGCGCAACAGCTGCAAGGAACTGCAGAAGGCCGCCGCACGGGTGGAGGCCGACAGTGTGGCTTCGCGCCTCACCCGGCAAAAGTATGAAGAGGGGCTGGCCTCGGCCATCGAAGTGCAGACGGCGGCGGTGACGCTCCTGCAGAGTCGTGCCCAGCTGCTGCAGAGCCGCCTGCAGAACTATTATCTGACAAGAATTCTCAATTATTATAAAGGTATGCCGTTATGGACAGAAGAATAGAAAAGAAGAAGGGGCTGCGCCCCAAACATGTGCCGTATGTAGTGACAGGTGGCCTGGTGTTGCTGTCGCTGCTGTGGCTGGTGCTGGGCAACCATGCCAGCACGGTGAGAGTGGAAAAGGACATGATTACGGTGAGCACCGTGGTGAAGGGCCAGTTTTACGACTATGTGCGTGTGAGCGGACAGGTGGTGCCCATCCAGGTGGTGCAGCTCTCGCCCGAGGAGGGCGGCATCGTCCGGGAGAAGGTGGTGGAGGAAGGCACGAGGGTGAAGAAGGGCGATGTCATTCTGCGCTTGTCGAACAGCCAACTCGACCTGCAGATTCTCACCGCCGAGGCCGAACTGGCCGAGAAGCAGAACCTGCTGCGCAACACCCAGGTGGCCATGCAGCAGGACCGTCTGTCCAACCGTACCGAACTGGTAACGCTGGCCACTGACATGCAGCGCAGGGAGCGTGCCATGAAGCAGCGCGAACGCCTCTATGCCAGTCGGCTCATGAGCCGCGAGGAGTATCTGCAGAGCCGTGAGGACTATGAACTGGCACGCCAGAAGTACGAGCTGGTGCAGCAGCGCCTGCAGCAGGACAGCATCTACCGGTCGGTGCAGATGGACCAGATGGAGGACAACCTGGAGAACATGCGGCGCAATGTGCTGCTGGTGCGCGAAAGGCGGGATCGGCTGGAGGTGCGCTCCCTCATCGACGGCGAACTGGGACTGCTCAATGTGGAACTGGGGCAAAGCATTGCGGCCGGCTTCAAGGTGGGGCAGATCAACGACCTGAGCGACTTCAAGGTGGAGGCCTATATCGACGAGCACTATATCGACCGTGTGCGTACGGGGCTGACGGCCACACTGGAGCGCGGCGACACCACCTACACCCTGCGTGTGCGAAAGGTATACCCCGAGGTGAGAGATGGCAAGTTCCGCACCGATCTGGTCTTCCAGGACGGTCGCCCGGACAATCTGCGCATCGGGCAGACCTTCTACCTCAACCTGGAACTGGGCAAGCCCGAGACGGCCATCATGGTGCCGCGCGGCACCTTCTTCCAGAGCACGGGCGGCAACTGGATCTTCGTGTTCGACAAGCAGGGCCACACGGCCTACCGCCGCACCATCAGCATCGGACGCCAAAACGCACAGTATTATGAGGTGCTCAGCGGACTGGAACCGGACGAACAGGTGATAACCAGCGGCTACGAGCCATTTGGCGACAACGAGAAAGTGGTGGTCAGGTGAGACACCCATTCCATCTGCAATATATAATAATAATTAATGTATATAGAACCAACGATTATGCTAAGGACTGAAAATTTGACAAAGGTATTCCGCACGGAAGAGGTGGAAACCACGGCACTCAACGGAGTGAACATTGAAGTGAAGGACGGTGAATTTGTGGCCATCATGGGACCCAGCGGCTGTGGCAAGTCCACACTGCTCAGCATCCTGGGGCTGCTCGACAACCCCACTGGCGGCAACTATTTCCTTGATGGCGAGGAGGTGGGTCATCTGCGCGAGAAGGACCGCACGCGTTTCCGCAAGGGACGCATCGGCTTCGTGTTCCAGAGTTTCAACCTCATCGAGGAACTCACGGTGGAGGAGAACATCGACCTGCAGCTGCGCTATCTGGGCATCGGCAGGAAGGAACGCCGCGAGCGTGTGCTGGAAATCCTGCGCAAGGTGAACCTGAGCCAGCGTGCAGGACATTACCCGCAGCAGCTCTCGGGCGGCCAGCAGCAGCGTGTGGCCATTGCCCGTGCCGTGGTGGGCAAACCCAGGCTCATCCTGGCCGACGAGCCTACGGGTAACCTCGATTCCAAGAACGGCCTGGAGGTGATGGAACTGCTCTCCAGCCTGCATGCCGAGGGCAGCACCATCGTGATGGTGACCCATTCGCAGCACGATGCGGCCTATGCCGACCGTATCATCAATCTCTTCGACGGCGAGGTGGTGGAGAATACCGTCCTGTAATGAACCCTAATCACATGAAGGATATGAAGACATTATTATACTTGTTACGACGCCACATGGTGGCCAGCCTGCTCAATTTCATGGGCATCGTGCTGGCTGTGGCGGGAGGCTATATCATGCTCACGCAGGTAATCTACAGTGCGCAGTACAACCACGGAATCCCGGACTACCGACGTGTGTGCCGTGTGGATGTGTGCGGCATGTTCGGAGAGGGCAAATGGTGTCCCTCGCTGGCACGCCCCATCTGTGAATACCTTGCGGAACTGCCGCAGGTGGAGAAAGTGGCCTATCTGAGGATGGACGGGTTCATGATGGCTGACAAGGACGGAAGCGTCATCAGTGTGCCCTGTTATGCGGAAAACGGACATACCCTGGAGGTTTTCGGCGCACAGCGCGTGGATGGCACTCTCACCTTCGAGCCTTCCGACACAGGCATTGTCATCCCGGCCTCGCTGGCCATGAAATATTATGGGCGCGAGGACGTGGCCGGCCAGGAGATGGCATTTTCCGGCGGACAGCGTCGCACGGTCACGGTGAAGGGGGTGTACCGCGATTTTCCCGACAACTGTATCCTCAAGAATGCCGTCTACAGGGGCATGGGAACGGAGAACCAGTACGAGATTGGCAACTGGAACTACTACTGTTTCATCCGCCTGGGCGAAAATGTGGCTGTGGAGTCGATTTCCACCCTGCTGGATGATTGCCTGTTACGCTTCTATGAGTTCTGGGCCTCTGCCGGCGGAAGGGAATTCTCGGACGGGGACAGGGATGAGGCCTCCAAACTTCATGCCGAGGCAATCCCTCTGAATGAGACCTATTTCAGCGGACATAACCCGATGGAGGACAAGGGTAACCGAAAGGCACTCTATATGCTGGAGTTCACACTGGTACTGCTGTTCATAGTGTGCGTGCTCAACTATGCCAACTTCTCCATGGCACAGGCTCCCATGCGGGTCCGCTCCGTCATCCTGCGCAAGGTGATGGGCGAGAAACTCTGGCGACTGCGCGTCCAGCTGTTGGCCGAGGGGGTGGCCGTGAGCCTCGCGGCTGCATTGCTGGCCTTCTTCCTTGTTCATCTGTTCAGCAAGGTGGGGTCGGTGGTTCCTCTTTTCAAGGGTAGCATCCAGCTGGCCGACAACTTGCTGCTTGTGGCCGTCCTGATGGGTGTGGCCGTGGTGGTGGGCATCCTGTCCACAGCCTACAGTACCCGCTATGTCACCTCGTTTGCCCCTGTCGCTGCCATGAGGGGGCGTGTAGGGCTCTCTCCGCAGGGACGGACGTTGCGCGGATGGCTGGTGGGCCTGCAACTGTGCGCGGCCCTGGTGATGGTTTCCTTCATTGGCATCATCTACAGCCAGAGCCACTACATCTATCATTCCGCCTACGGCTATGACAAGGACAGCCTCCTGGTGGCTGAACTGGCAGACATGGTGCCTGTGGAGAAACACGCTTCGCTG
This sequence comes from uncultured bacterium, assembly GCA_945867195.1. Classification (GTDB taxonomy): domain Bacteria; phylum Bacteroidota; class Bacteroidia; order Bacteroidales; family Bacteroidaceae; genus Alloprevotella. The sequence continues at coordinate 16,446 of CAMBHR010000044.1, forward strand.
CGCATGGAACTGGAGAAACTGCCAGGTGTGGCCTCTGTGACCTATTCGGCGCATTTCCTCGGCGAGGGTGACATGTACATGGGATGGGGCAGAGGCTCCCAGGACCAGAAGTGCAACTTTACCGCCATACCCGTGGACTGGAAGTTCTTGCGCACCTGGGGCATAGAGGTGGTGGAAGGCCGTGACTTCCGCGAGCAGGACGGTGATGTCTATATCGTCAACGAGGCCATGATCCAGACCTATCCTTGGGTCAAGGTGGACCAGTTGCTTGTGTCCGGGGACCTGCCCGTAGTGGGTGTCTGCAAGAATGTGCGCATCTTCTCCACTCGCATGGACAACAGCAATTCGCCTATGGCCTTCGTGGTGTTCGGTCCGCGCTATGCCGGATGGATGGCCTGCAAGAAGATGTCGGTGCGCGTGGCTCCGGGTGTGGACATGCGGCAGACGCGCCGTCAGGTGGAGGAGGTAGTGGCCCGTTTCTCCGAGGGTCCTGTTCCCGATGTCCATTTCTTCGACAAGTGTCTGGAGACCGCCTATGAGGAGGAAAACGGTTTCATCCGCCAGATACAGCTCTGTTCCCTGCTCTGCATCCTCATCACGCTCATCGGTGTGTTCTGCCTCACGATGTTCGAGACGGAGTATCGCCGCCGTGAGGTAGCCATCCGCAAGGTGATGGGCAGCACAGTGGGCGAGGTGCTGGCACTCTTCATGGGCCGCTATGCCTGGCCGCTTGTGGTGTCGATGCTGATTGCCGCTCCTGTGGCCTACCGGATGGGCTCCCTGTGGCTCGAAGGTTTTGCCGAGCATACGCCCATCTACTGGTGGCTCTTCCCGTTGGCCTTCATTGCCGTGAGCAGCGTGGTGCTTCTCACTGTGGCTGCCCAGTGCTGGCGTGTGGCCACGACCAATCCCATGGACAGCATCCGTGTGGAGTGACGGGCATGCTGTAGAACCGATGCTGAACCCCTCTCCTTTCATGGTTCGGGGTTGGACGAAGAACCCGAAGGGGTGGCATGATGTTGTCATACTCAATTATGCCACCCCTCTTGGGGCTTGAATGTTCTGAACCGTTGCGATGTGATGTGCGGGGATGGGGTCATGGATGTCCCCCACTGTATTGGACAATGCGGTTGTAGAGGAGGCGTGGGGTGCCCCTTTGCATTAGGGGTTGGAGAGAGAATCGAGCTGGAGACCGTTGAGCATTTCCGTGTAGAGACGGAGTGCTTCGGTAATTTCGCTCAGGCAGATGTATTCGTCGGCAGTGTGGCTGCGGGAACTGTTGCCCGGCCCCATTTTCATAGAGGGGAAGGACATCAGTGCCTGGTCGCTGAGGGTGGGCGAACCGAAGGGAGTGCGATGGAGTTGGACGGCCCGCCGGACCAGAGGGTGGGACAGGGGAATGCTGGACGAATTGAGGCGGAACGAGCGGGGCTTCACTTCGCTTTTTACATGCTGACAGATGAGGTCGAAGAGCTGGCGGTTGGTGTAGCACTCGTTGCTTCTCACATCCACGGTGAAGGTGCATGTGTCGGGCACCACATTGTGCTGTGTGCCTGCATTCACGATGGTGACGCTCATTTTCACGGCTCCTAGTACGGGTGATACCTGCGGCCACTGGAAGGTGCGGAACCATTGTATGTCGTCGATGGCATGGTAGATGGCGTTGTCGCCTTCATTGCGTGCTGCATGGCCGGCCTTTCCGTGGGCAGTTACGTCGAGCACCATCAGCCCTTTCTCAGCGATGGCGGGCTGCATGCCCGTGGGCTCGCCCACCAGTGCCACATCGATGGGAGGCAGTAGGGGAAGGGCATGCTCGATGCCGTTCTTGCCGCTCACCTCCTCTTCGGCAGAGGCCAGATAGATGAGATTATAGGCACGGGGCTGGTGGCGGAGGTGGCGGAAGGCGAACAGAAGCGTGAGCAGGCTGGCACCGTCATCGTTGCTGCCCAGTCCGTATAGCTTGTCCTCGCAATGGGTGGCCCGGTAGGGGTTGTATGTCCAGGAGGCGGCAGGTTTCACCGTGTCGATATGTGCATTGAGCAGCAGGGTGGGGCGTGCCGGGGAGTAGTCGGGCGCGATGGTCCAGAGGTTACAGCCGTCGCGGTGCGTGTCCAGTCCATAGGTGGTGGTCATCTCATGGAAGAGGAAGTCAGACGCTTCCTGTTCCTGCCTGCTGGTGCGCGGAATCTCAATCAGACGTGCCAGAAGCGCGGCAATTTCTTGCGTAGCATGTGTAAAATCCATTGTTTTGCGGCATTTTGGTGGGCAAAGGTAGATTATTTTTTAGAAAAACGCAAATAAATTTGGCTCTTAACACAAGAAACCCTATCTTTGTATGTGAAAAACCTGGAAAACGATGCAGAGTAGGAGTCCTTTGTCTGTGCTGATACATACTCAGGCGGCAATCTATGGTGAGCGGAACGCTTTGCTGTTTCGCGATGATGCGGAGAAGGTGTGGAAACCCATTTCATGGAACGCGTTCTCCCGCACGGTGTCTTGCGTCAGCAATGCTTTGCTGGCGTTGGGCGTAGGCATCCAGGAGAATGTGGCCGTCTTCTCGCAGAACATGCCCCAGTGTCTGTTTGTGGACTTTGGCGCCTACGGAATCCGGGCTGTCACCATCCCGCTTTATGCAACCAGCAGCGAGAGGCAGGTACAGTATGTGGTAAGCGATGCCAACATACGTTTCATCTTTGTGGGCGAGCAGTACCAGTACGACACGGCCTACCGTGTGCTGCGCCTCTCGCCCAATGTGGTGCGGCTTGTCATCTTCGACCCTTCGGTGAAGAAGGACAGCCAGGACCAGATGAGCCTCTCGTTTGAGGAGTTCCTGAAGATGGGCGAGGGACAGCCGTATGCCGAGGAGGTGGCACGGCGCAGTGCCCAGTACGACATTGATGAACTGGCAAACGTGCTTTACACCAGTGGTACTACGGGCCTGAGCAAGGGCGTGATGATTACCCACCGCATGTACAGGAGCGGAATAGCAGCCCACGAACATGCCATCAACCTGAGCGAGAAGGATGTGGTGATGGATTTCCTGCCTTTCACCCATATCTTTGAGCGGGCATGGTCCTATCTCTGCCTGGCCACGGGCTGCACGCTGGCAATCAACAGGAATCCTGCCGACATTCTGCAAAGCATGACCGAGGTGCACCCTACCTGCATGTGTGCCGTGCCCAGATTCTGGGAAAAGGTGTATGCGGCTGTGCAGAACAAGATGGCAGAGAGCAGTCCCGTGCAGCGGATGCTGTTGCAGGACGCCCTCCGTATAGGGAAGGCGTACAATGTGGATTACCGGATGCGGGGGCTGGTGCCGCCCGTGACACTGAAAATGCGTTACCTCTTTTATGAACGTACGGTCATCTCACTCTTGCTCAAGAACTTGGGACTGGAGAACCACAATTTCTTCCCCACTGCCGGTGCGGCGGTGAGTCCTGTGGTAGAGGAGTTTATCCACTCGGCGGGCCTGATGATGATTGTGGGCTACGGCCTGACGGAGAGCACGGCCACCGTTTCGTGCGACCGCTGGAACCAGCGCATCACCGTAGGGTCGGTGGGCCGTCTGATGGACGGTGTGGAGCTGTCCTTTGGCGAGAACAACGAAATCCTGCTCCGCGGCGACACCATCACCAAGGGCTACTACCGCAAGGCCGAGGTGACGGCATTGTCCATAGATACTGACGGATGGTTCCACACGGGCGACGCGGGCTATATGAAGGATGGGGAACTCTATCTGACCGACCGCATCAAGGACCTGTTCAAAACCAGCAACGGCAAGTACATTGCCCCCCAGATGCTGGAGAGCAAACTGGTGGTGGACCGCTTTATCGACCAGATAGTGGTGGTGGCAGACAGACGCAAGTTCGTGTCGGCCCTGGTCATTCCCGATTATCAGCTGCTGGAGGACTTTTTTGCCAAGCATGGGATTCACTTTGCCAGCCGTAGGGAGCTGTGTGAAAACCCGGAGGTGAACAAGTTCATGATGTACCGCATCGACACCCTCCAGCAGGAGTTTGCCCACTATGAACAGGTGAAGAAGATTACGCTGCTGCCCGAAGCGCTTTCCATGGAAAAAGGAGAATTGACAGTAAAAAGACCTGTGCTCTACCAAAATTACGCAGCACAGATAGAAAAGATGTACGAGGAATGATAACAATTGAACAACTCAAGGAAGTAAAGGAACGAACGGAATCGCTGTGCAGATACCTGGACATCGAAGGAAAGAAAATGCAGTATGAAGAGGAGCAAATCCGCACGCAGGACCCTGGCTTTTGGGACGATGCCAAGCGTGCCGAGGCACAGATGAAGTTGGTGAAGGGCCTGGAGAAATGGATCAAGGGCTACGAAAAGGTGCAGACTCTGGCTGGTGAGCTAGAAACGGCTTTCGATTTCTACAAGGAGGAACTGGTCACCGAGCAGGAAGTGGACGAACTGTATGCGCGTACACTGGCCGCTGTGGAGGACCTGGAACTGAAGAACATGCTGCGCAGGGAGGAAGACCCCATGGATGCAGTGCTGAAGATCAACTCGGGTGCAGGCGGCACTGAAGCCCAGGACTGGGCACAGATGCTGATGCGCATGTATATGCGCTGGGCCGAAAACAACGGCTACAAGTGTGTGGTGAGCAATGTGCAGGACGGCGATGATGCGGGCATAAAGACGTGTACACTGGAAATCCAGGGCGAATATGCCTATGGCTACCTGAAGAGCGAGAACGGGGTGCACCGGCTGGTGCGCGTGAGTCCTTACAACGCACAGGGCAAGCGCATGACCTCGTTTGCGTCTGTCTTTGTCACCCCGCTGGTGGACGACTCTATCGAGGTGAACATCGAGCCGGCCCGCATTTCGTGGGACACCTTCCGCTCCAGTGGTGCAGGAGGACAGAATGTGAACAAGGTGGAGTCGGGCGTGCGCCTGCGCTACCAGTACAAGGACCCCTATACGGGTGAGGAGGAGGAAATCCTCATTGAAAACACTGAGACGCGCGACCAGCCTAAGAACAAGGAGAATGCCATGCGTATCCTCCGCTCTATGCTCTACGACAAGGAACTGCAGCACCGCATGGCCGAGCAGGCCAAGGTGGAGGCCGGCAAGAAGAAGATTGAGTGGGGCAGCCAGATAAGGAGCTATGTGTTTGATGACCGCCGTGTGAAGGACCACCGTACGAACTACCAGACCAGCGACGTGGGCGGTGTGATGGACGGCAAGATTGATGCCTTCATCAAGGCCTACCTGATGGAGTTTGGACAACAGGACGCATGATTGAGCGAAGAATTCCTTATATACAATA
>CAMBHR010000045.1:0-21412 GCA_945867195.1 uncultured bacterium
AGAGCGTCTGCCTTACAAGCAGAGGGTCGGCGGTTCGAATCCGTCAGCGCCCACAGTATCCTATTAAAAGACTGTAACTTTCCGGTTACAGTCTTGTTTGTTTTCCCAACACGGAACTCTGGCCCTGCCACCTGGTTACTGCGTAACTCGATTATCAGGTTATGGGGGTATAAGGTTACTGTTGTGACGCTTGAACATCGCCCGCTTAAATAGTAATCTTATAACCTCACGACCTAAAAATCCCATGACCACCGAAACTCCTTATCAACATTCGCATAAAAATTGACGAAATCATTCGGCGTTTCAAATTTATTGTTAATTTTGCAGGCGATTAAGACGTAAAGGGATTTGAACCGACGACTTCAATCAATCTCGATACCCATTTTGGCAGCCTCCAAGGCTTTCGCTTCACAACAATGTCCGACAGTCGTTTTGTAAAGGAGGACATCGTTAGCATTTCTTTTCAATTCCACCACCATCCCCCTATCGGAAACTACGGCAGTAGGCATCTATGTGCCAAGACGGGAGTTGCAACACGCAAATCCTTGCACTTTTTGGCGGCTGCACAATCATTTACATTACCCAAGAACAGAAAATCCACTGATTTACATTCACGAAAACATATTCACCGAACCATACTATTTCAATATATAATGGCAAACTATACCAAAGAAGAATTATTGGCAAAGGACGAGGCCGCACTGAAAACACTGGCGGCGGAAATGCAAATTGCCGATATTGACAACAAACAACACGACGATTTGGTTTACGACATCCTTGATGCACAGGCTGTGAATGCTGCCGCCGCCACACAGGGGAAACAGCACGCAAAGGCCGAAAACCAAAACCAAGAGGAGACAACTACACACCATACCAGCCCGGAGACAGACGACACTACCGAGGCGGACGCTGTTGTCGAATTGCCCAAACGAAAACGCGGAAGACCCAGCAAAGCCGATATTGCCGCACGAGAGGCAGCCATACGTGAGGCTCTGGCTGAAAAGGCCATCGCACGCAAAAAACAAGAGGAAACTGCCACACAAAAGGAAAAGACGGAAGACATTGAACCTCAAAAGGATGACAACGAACGGGAAATGAACGATTTGCCCGATTTCCTGGCCGAACAGCTTCGCTCATCCCAAAACAACCTGCCGATACAAAATCCTGACATACTTGACATGGAAGAGGTGAAACGCACCCTGGAGTCACGGTTGCCACGCCCCATGAAACGCGCTATTGCCACACCCACCGTTTCACAGAACGCAAATCCCAACAACGAAGAAGGCTTTATCATACTACAGGACATCCCCCTCATGTACGAAGGGGCTGAACTGAACGTGCCGCAGGTGCGCAGCAACCCGGTGCCCGCCAGGCAACAGGCTGCCATGCCGCCCGCAAACAACCAGCCCAACCCGCCCCGCCCCAAGTTCCACCGCTTCAAGGACGACCCGATAATGCAGGCCCGGCTGAACGGCAACAACGGACAGTCCGCACGCGAAGCCGCACCGGCCACCAGCCGGGTGGCACCACAGCCGGCTCCGGTGCAACCGGCCATTCCTGCACCCGAGGACCACTTGCTCGACGGACGGGGGGTGCTGGAGATTGTGCCCGAAGGCTTCGGATTCCTCCGCTCTTCTGACTACAACTACCTGGCTTCGCCCGACGACATCTACGTGTCGCCGGCACAAATCAGGCAGTACGGCCTGAAAGCGGGCGACGTGGTGCAGGGCAAGGTGAAGATTCCGCGCGAAGGCGAGAAGTTCTTCGCGCTCACGGACCTGAAGCTGATCAACGGGCTCACACCGGACCAGGTGCGCGACCGCGTTTCCTTTGAACACCTCGTGCCACTCTTCCCCGAGGAAAAATTCCAGCTCTGCACGGGCAAGAAGAGCGATTCGCTCTCGTGCCGCATCGTGGACCTCTTCACCCCCATCGGCAAAGGACAGCGCGCTCTCATCGTGGCCCAACCCAAAACGGGTAAGACCATGCTGATGAAGGACATCGCCAACTCGATTGCCGAGAACCACCCGGACACGTACCTCATGATGCTGCTCATTGACGAACGCCCCGAAGAGGTGACGGACATGATGCGTACGGTGAAGGCCGAGGTGATCGCTTCGACTTTCGACGAACCGGCCTCACGCCACGTGAAGATTGCCGGCATCGTGCTTGACAAGGCCAAGCGCATGGTGGAATGCGGACACGACGTGGTTATCTTCCTCGACTCCATCACGCGACTGGCACGCGCCTACAACACGGTGGCACCGACTTCGGGAAAAATTCTCTCGGGTGGTGTGGATGCCAACGCGCTGCAAAAGCCCAAACGCTTCTTCGGTGCGGCACGCAACATCGAGGGCGGCGGCTCGCTCACTATCATCGCCACGGCGCTCATCGACACGGGCTCGAAGATGGACGAGGTGATCTTTGAAGAGTTCAAGGGTACGGGCAACATGGAGTTGCAGCTGGACCGTTCGCTGGCCAACAAGCGCATCTTCCCCGCCGTGAACATTGTGGCTTCGTCTACCCGCCGCGACGACCTCCTGCAAGACCCTTCGGTGCTGGGACGTATGTGGGTGCTGCGCAACTATATCTCGGAAATGAACCCTATCGAGGCCATGACGGATGTGCGCAAGCGCATGGAGGATACCATCAACAACGAGGAGTTCCTGGCTTCCATGAACGGATAACAGGCAGCGGCTACCGTCGCTCCGGCCACATAACAAGAATGCCGGGAAGCCTGTCGGAAATGTGTCTGGGATGTGCTGTCCCGACAGCCGACAGGTTTCCCGGTCTTTTTTGTATCTGCCCCAATCCCTGCGACCCTACGCTTCTGCTACCGGCTGCATCTCTGCCAAACAAGGCCGCAAAGCTGACCACCCATGCGCCAACTGACGGGGCACGAAAAAGAGGTTATCAAGCAACGGGAGGAATGGTCTGCCATTCGCGCCGATGCTTGATAACCTCCTTATATGGTAGGGGTGTGCAACCGCTTAGAGGTTGTTCTTCTCAATATCCTTGAAATATTTGTAGGTTCCGTGCGTGATGTTTTCGCAAGCGGCTTCGTCGCAAACGATGATGCCGTGCTGGTGCATCTGGAGAACGGAAATGGTCCACATCTGCGTAACGGGGCCTTCGATGGCGGCCTGAAGGGCGCGGGCCTTGTTGTGGCCGTTGCAGAGGATGAGTACTTCCTTGGCAGACATAACGGTGCCGACACCTACAGTCAGTGCAGTAGCGGGAACGTCTTCGGGCTTGCCACCGAAGAAGCGGGAGTTGGCCACGCGGGTATCGGTTGTCAATGTCTTCTGGCGGGTGCGGCCTGTAAGTGAACTGCCCGGTTCATTGAAAGCGATGTGTCCGTCGGGACCGATGCCGCCGATAAAGAGGTCGATGCCGCCGGCTTCCTCAATCATCTGCTCGTAGTGGGCGCATTCAGCCACCAAATCTTCAGCGTTGCCGTTCAGGATGTGGATGTTCTCCTTGGGGCAGTCGATGTGGTTGAAGAGGTTGTTGGCCATGAAAGAGTGGTAGCTTTCGGGATGTTCCTCGGGCAGACCTACATACTCGTCCATGTTGAAGGTGAGCACATGCTTGAAGCTGACACGGCCTTCCTGATATGCCTTTACCAAAGCCCTGTACATTCCGATGGGTGAAGAACCGGTGGGAAGTCCCAGCACAAAGGGTTTTTCGGCAGTGGGGTTGGCTGCATTGATTTTGTTCACTACGTAGTCGGCTGCCCATTGAGACAGTTTCTCATAGTCAGGTTCAATGATTACTCTCATGATGTTAGATTGTATTGCTCCGTCGAAGTCGCCTTGTGCAACAGCGTTTTTCACAAAACAGGTACAAGATTGCCAGAGGTTTCCTGACGGAAGATTGATTAGTTAAAGTGGTTATAGGCTTGAAATTCGGTTTTTTAAAGACCACAGCAAAAGTAGCCCAAGTTTGCATACCATCCAAAGTTTTTTTATCATTTCTTCAGACAAAACAATTTTTCAGCGGCGAAGCCCCTGCGCCCTCTTGGCTTTTTGTAGTTTTGCACCTGTCTTTCAACAAAGGTAACTACCCACCAAACGAATGAAACATATGCACGACTTCGTCCACTTGCACGTCCACACCCAATACTCTATCCTCGACGGCCAAGCTGCCGTTCCCAACCTGGTCGACAAGGCCATCCGCGACGGTATGCGCGGCATGGCGATGACGGACCACGGAAACATGATGGGGATCAAGGAGTTCTTCAACTACACCAACAAGGTATGCGGAAAGGCCAAAGGCATCGTGAAGGCTACCGAGGAGAAGCTGGCCGCGCTACAGGCCGGCACGTACACACCACAGCCGGACAAGGACGGCAATGTGGCGGACGAGGGGAAATCGACAGATGAGCTGATTGCGGAATGTGAGGCCACGCTGGCAAAACAACGCCCCGTGGCGAACTTCAAACCGATTTTCGGCTGCGAGATGTACGTGGCACGAAGCGGCGACAAGAGCCGCAAAACTGACAGGCAGGACCAGTCGGGATGGCACCTCGTGGTGCTGGCCAAGAACGAGAAGGGCTACCACAACCTCATCAAGCTGGTTTCACGAAGCTGGGTGGACGGCTTCTATATGCGGCCACGCACCGACCACAAGGACCTGGAGCAGTTCCACGAAGGACTGATTGTATGCTCGGCTTGTCTGGGCGGCGAGGTGCCACAGAAGATCATGCAGGGACGCATCGAGGAGGCGGAGGAAACGGTGAGGTGGTTCAAAGGCGTTTTCGGCGATGATTATTACCTGGAACTGCAACGCCACGAGGTGACGAACCCCAACGTGAGGGCCAACCGCGACACGTATCCGGAACAGGTGAAGGTGAACGCGGAAATCCTGAAACTGGCGGCGAAATATGGCGTGAAGTATATCTGCACGAACGACTGCCACTTCGTGGACGAGGAAAATGCCGAAGCTCACGACCGCCTCATCTGCCTTTCCACAGGGCGCGACCTGGACGACCCGAACCGTATGCTTTACACCAAGCAGGAATGGTTCAAGACGAGGGCGGAGATGAACCAGGTCTTCGCCGACCTGCCCGAAGCGCTCGAAACTACCTGCGAAATATGCGACAAGGTGGAAACGTACTCCATCGACCATGCGCCCATCATGCCGAACTTTGCCATACCGGAAGAGTTCGGCACGGAAGAGGGGTACCGGCAGAAGTACTCGGAACAGGACTTGTTTGAAGAATTTACCCGCGACGAGAACGGAAAGGTGGTGATGAGCGATGAGGAGGGGATGAAGAAAATCAAGAAGCTGGGGGGATTTGACAAACTCTACCGCATCAAGCTGGAAGCGGACTACCTGGCCAAACTGGCCTACGAAGGGGCGGCCAAGCGTTACGGAACACCACTCGACGACGAGACGGACGAGCGCATCAAGTTTGAACTGCACATCATGAAGACGATGGGTTTCCCGGGCTACTTCCTCATCGTGCAGGACTATATCCGTGCGGCCCGCGAGGAGCTGAGTGTGAGTGTGGGGCCAGGCCGTGGCTCGGCGGCAGGCAGTGCCGTGGCTTACTGCCTAGGCATCACGCAGATTGACCCCATCAAGTACGATCTTCTGTTTGAGCGTTTTCTGAACCCCGACCGTATCTCCCTGCCGGATATCGACGTTGACTTCGACGACGACGGGCGTGGCCGCGTACTGAACTGGGTGACGCAGAAATACGGGGCCGACAACGTGGCGCACATCATCACTTACGGCACCATGGCCACCAAACTGGCATTGAAGGACGTGGCGCGTGTGCAGAAACTGCCCATCGGGCTGTCGTCCAACCTGTGCAAACTCATCCCGGACAAGTTGCCCGAAGGACCTGATGGCAAAGTGCCCAAAATGAACCTCACCAATGCCATCGCCGCCATTCCCGAGCTGCGCGAAGCGGAGACATCGCCCGACCCGCTGCTGCGCGACACGATACGTTACGCCAAGATGCTGGAGGGCAACGTGCGCAACACCGGCGTACATGCCTGCGGCTTCATCATCTGCCGCGACAACATCTCGGACTGGGTACCGGTGTCGACCGCCAAGGACAAGGAAACGGGCGAGGAGCTCCACTGCACGCAGTATGAGGGTAAGGTGATCGAGGAAACGGGACTCATCAAAATGGACTTCCTGGGCCTCAAAACGCTCTCCATCATCAAAGAGGCGGTGGAGAACATCCGGCTCTCACTGGGCATCGAACTCAACATCGACGATATTGACATTGACGACCCGGCCACCTACCAGCTCTATTGCGACGGCCGCACAATCGGTACGTTCCAGTTCGAGTCTACAGGTATGCAGAAGTATCTGCGCGAGCTCCAGCCCTCCACTTTTGAGGACCTCATCGCCATGAACGCCCTTTACCGCCCGGGTCCCATGCAGTACATCCCGTCGTTCATAGCCCGAAAACATGGCGATGAGCCTATCACCTACGACCTCCCCTGTATGGAGAAGTACCTCAAGGACACTTACGGCATCACCGTTTATCAGGAGCAGGTCATGCTGCTCTCGAGGGAAATAGCCGATTTCACCCGTGGCGAGAGTGATGCCCTGCGCAAGGCGATGGGTAAGAAGCTCATTGACAAGCTGAACCACATGTACCCCAAATTCATTGAGGGCGGAAAGGCCAACGGACACGACCCGAAGGCTCTCGAGAAGATTTGGAACGACTGGCGTGCCTTCGCATCGTATGCCTTCAACAAGAGCCACGCCACCTGCTACTCCTGGGTGGCATACCAAACGGCTTATCTGAAAGCCAACTATCCCTCGCAATACATGGCCGGCGTGATGAGCCGAAGCCTGGCGGACATCAACACGGTGTCGAAACTCATGGACGAGTGCAAGAGCATGGGCATCAGTACCCTGGGGCCGGACATCAACGAGAGTTACCTGAAGTTCAGCGTTACGCACCAAGGGGACATCCGCTTCGGCATGGGAGCCGTGAAGGGTGTGGGCGAAGCGGCGGTGATGGAAATCATCAACCAGCGCGAGAAGAACGGCCCATACAAGTCGGTTTTCGACCTCGTGGAGCGTATCAACCTGACTACCTGCAACAAGAAATCGCTTGAAGGCCTGGCCTTGGCCGGCGCATTCGACAGCTGCGGCAATATCCCCCGCGAAGCATACGTCGAACCGGACGAACGGGGCAACACGTTCCTTGACCTGCTGGTGCGCTACGGCAACCGCTATCAGGCAGATCAGGCAGAAAACAGCCTGTCGCTCTTCGGACCGGCTGAGACCATTGAGATTGCCAAGCCGGAACCTCCCAAGGAGATTGAACGATGGAGTGATCTGAAGCGGCTGAACAAGGAGCGCGACCTAATTGGCATCTACATCTCCGGCCATCCGCTCGATGCCTACAAAATCATCATCGAAAAGGTGTGCAACACGCAGATGGTGCAGCTGGAAAACCTGAGCGAACTTGCCGGGCGCGACCTGACCTTCGGCGGCATCGTCACCTCCGTTCGCGACACACAGACCCGCAACGGCAAGCCCTGCGGCTTCGTCAAAATGGAGGACTACAGCGGTGCCGGCGAGCTGGCCCTATTCGGCGATGAATGGGCCAGACTGAAGGGATATTTCAACGAGGGTTACTCCCTCTTCATCACAGCCCGCGTGGAACAACGCCGATGGAAGGAGGGGATGTACGATATGAACATAGGCCGGGTGGAGTTCCTGTCGGATGTGAAGGACCAGAAGGTCAAATCGATCACTGTCTCCATCCGCCTCGATGCGCTGACGGAGCCGGATGTCATTGAGCTGAACAGCATCATCAAGAAGTCGAAAGGCAACACCGACGTTTACTTCAACGTCGTCGACATCCGCCAGCAACAGAATCTGATGCTGCAAAGCAAACTGCACCGTTTGACGGTGGACAAGGAACTGATTGATTTCCTGGACAACACGCCAGCCTTCGACTATAAAATCAACTGACGGCAACCTCCCCTGCAATGGAAAGCGGATCCGACATGAAAACGCATTGGTTTTCATATCGGATCCGCTATTGTGTGGTCAATCATTCAGACCGTAAGATTTACAATCCATCCGGCTCAATCACAAAAGTAAACTCGTGATTGGCATAAGGAATGAGGTATTTTTCCATGGGCCAGGCTCCCCAAGAGTCGATGCAGCCGAGACCCATTTGGCGTTGGGCGATATGCACCACGGTAAAGGGACGCGGCGTGAGGTCGCCGGAGTGGGACTGATGGGCATCCTTTGAAGGGCCGTCGTCGAGGTCTTCGGTGAGATAAGGCAGTGCGGCCATTTCGAGCGGAGCCGGACCGTAGAACTTCAAGCCGTTTCCGTTCTCAGCGTGGTAAACGCCCCACCAGCGCACATCCGTGTGGTTGCCGCTCTCTTGCGGACGAACATAAGGATAATATTGGTCAGCCACACAGCTTTCGTAGTGTCCAAGGAAAGTGGAGGCGTGACGATCCACGTAGTTCTCGATAGGTCCACGACCATAGTAAGCAATCTTATCGAAAGCCTCCGGCATCACCAACGACATACCGAAGCGGGGCAAGACAGGCTTTTCTTTGGCCTTTTCATCAACCGTCAGCTGCTGGTTCACCACCAGTTTCCCGGTAGGCGTAAGTGTATAGGTCAGCTTCAGCTTAGCTTGCAACTCTGGCAGAGAATATTCAGCCACCACCTGACGTGCCATGCCAACGCCCTGTTCCTTCAGGCTTTCGAGCTTGTATGTCGGATTTTTCCATGCTGCAAGCCTGTTCTGCAAACCTGCTCCGTAGTCGTTGTCGGTGGGAGCGCGCCAGAAGTCAGGGCGCAGCGAGTACCCCTTTTCAAACATCGGGTTGCCCTCCACATCGAGGTAATCCACCCATCCTGTACTTTTGTTGAAAGTAACTTCCGTGCCGCCGGCCTTCAGCGTGAGGCAAGCCAGCTGCTCGGTCTTCGTCACCCACTCCTTCTGCCCAGCCACAGCCTTCTTGCCGGGCATGGCAACCTTGAGCGTGGCAGGGAGTTCGGTTATGAGCTGTTCCATCTGCGGATAGCGGTAGTCGGAAAGAACGAACTCCTGACGAGCCACACACTGGCCTGCAGGAAGCGGCTGCTCGGAGTTGTTGAGCGTATAGAACACCTGCAGTACCTGTTCGCCGCTGCCTTGTTGCCGGAAGCCGGGCAGGGAGAGCGTCACCTTCTGCTGCGGGCCGGCCTTCACGGCAACCGGTCCGCCGGAGCTCACCTCCTTGCCGTTGTCCAACAGTTTCCAGCTGAGGGAAACATTGGAGAGGTCTTTGAAGAAATGCTCGTTGAACACCTCCACCTGACCCGATGCGGCATCCTTCAGCGTGGTCCAGATGTCCTGATAATAATAGGCCACCTCGTCGGCGTGCGGATTGGGCTTGCGGTCAGGGCTTACCAAGCCGTTGCAGTTGAAGTTGTGGTCAGAAGCGGGATAGCGTCCGAAGTCGCCGCCGTAGGCATAGATTTCCTTGCCCTCCTTGTTCTTGCTGCGGATGGCCTGATCCACGAAGTCCCAGATGAAACCGCCCTGGTATTTGGGATATTTGCGCACCAGCTCCCAGTACTCGGCGAAGCCACCTTCAGAGTTACCCATGGCATGGGCGTACTCACACTGGATGAGCGGACGCTTCTGCTTTTCGTCCTTGGCATATTGCTCACAGTAATCATAAGGCACATACATGGGGCAGTAGATGTCGGTGGCCCGTTCCAGCCCAGCCCTTTCGTACTGCACCGGACGTGAGGGGTCGTAGGCCTTCACTTCATCGTAAGCCTTTTCAAAGTTGATACCATAACCGGCTTCGTTGCCCAAGCTCCAGATGATGACGGAAGGATGGTTCTTGAGCGTATGCGTATTGTTGCGGTTGCGCTCCAGGTGAGTTTGTTCAAACTTCGGCACCCGTGCCAGCGTCTTATCGCCGTAGCCCATGCCGTGCGATTCGAGGTTGGCCTCAGCCACCACATAAAGGCCGTACTGGTCACAGAGGTCGTACCAGCGCGGGTCGTCGGGATAGTGGCAGGTACGCACCGCGTTGATGTTGAGTTGCTTCATCACGCGGATATCCTGCACCATACGCTCCACACTCATCACATAGCCCCCGTCGGGGTCAAGTTCGTGGCGGTTGGCACCCTTGACCAAAACAGGTTGGCCGTTTACCAGCAGTTGTGCGCCCTTCACTTCCACCTTGCGGAAGCCCACGTGCTGCGACAGGCTTTCCAACACCTGCTTCCCGTCGCTCAGGTCCACACGCAACGTATAGAGATGCGGCGTTTCAGCCGTCCATTTGAGTGGGTTTTCAATGTTCCACACCAGTTCCTCCACCTGCTTGCCGAGCTGTACTTTCTCCGTCTTCACGGTGTTGCCCATCTCGTCAGAAAGGGTGATCACGGCCTGTTTTCCCTGGCAGTTCTCCGGAGTGAGGCGCACGGAGAGCGTACCGTTGCGGTAATTGTCGGTGAGGTCAGGCGTGATGAAGAGGTCGGCAATATGGCTTTGCGGACGGGCATAGAGATATACCTCACGGGCAATGCCGGTGAAACGCCAGAAGTCCTGGTCCTCGAAATAGGAACCGTCGCACCACCGCATCACCTGCATGGCGATGAGGTTGTCCTTGCCCGGTACAAGGTAAGGAGTAAGGTCGAATTCGGCCGCCACTTTGGAGTCCTCGCTGTAGCCCACGAACTTTCCGTTTACCCACAGGCTAAGGTTGGAAGTGGCAGAACCTACATGGAGATACATCTTTTGTCCCTTCCAGTCTGCCGGCACTTTGATGGTACGGCGGTACGACCCCGTGTAGTTATTCTTCTCCTCCACGAAGGGGGGATCGGAATGGAACTGCGTGGCCCAGGCATAGCCAATATTTTTATAGATAGGGTCACCGTGGCCGTTGAGTTCAAACAGTCCGGGCACAGGGAAGAGTTCCCAGCTGCTGTCATCATAGCCGGTCTGGAAGAAGTTCTCGGGAGCATCATTGTGATGGAGGGCGAAATGGAATTTCCATTTGCCTTCCAACGAGAGATAACGCGCCGATTTCTGCTTGTCGGCAGTAGCGGCTGCGGCCACCGACTCATAAGCAAAGAAGTCTGAATGAGGAGCCAAGGTGTTCACCCGGTTCACGGCAGGGTTGAGCCAATAAGGCGTTTGCCCCTTCTTGCTTTGGGCACTGCACGTCAGCACCGCTGCTGCGGCCAGTGCCAGGATGGTACTTCGGGATGTCATAGTTTGGAGATATAGGTTAGATTGAAAAACAATTCAAATCATACGGCTATTTAGTTGCAGCCTTCATACCCTTCATCTGGGCATAAGCCTTGTAAAGCCCCAGCTGTCCTGCTTTGCTGAAGTCAGCCTTGCTTTGCTGCGTCTCGCCGAGTTGCCCATAGAGCAATGCCCGGTTATAGTATGCTTCTGGCAATTGCGGGTCAATTTCCAGCGCACGGGAGAAAGCCTTGATGGCAGCCTCCGTAGCGTTTTGGTACGCCAAGAGGCAGCCTTGGTTGTAGACGACATAAGCGTTGGCCGGTGCAAGGCGCGCCGCCTCGGCGAGGTCGGCTGATGCCAAAGCCTTGCGCGACTTCACGTCCGCCGCGTCCAAGGTGGATGCCGCCACACTGCGCATCAGCACAGCTGCCCGCTGCATCCGTGCCAGGACGGAGAGGGTGTCGGCCTGCACGGCACGGTTCACCTCGTTCAGGGCCGAAGTATAATCATAACGCGCCACGGCTATAGAAGAAAGGAGAAGCGAACGGGTCAAGGGGGACAGCGAGGGAGAAAGACGTTCCAGAAGTGCCGCATCCGCATCAGCATCCTGTGCGGCGGTGGCATCCGTTTCGGCTGTCAGACAATAGCGGCGGCGGTCGGTGTCCGCCACGGCCAAAGCTGCCATTTCGGGCATGAAGCCTATGGCATGATAGCCGTGGCTGAAAACCGGACGGAAGGCCGGGGCGTACATGGGCAGCAGTTCGTCGCTCACCTTCTCGTTCTGCACCTTGCCGTAGAGCGTGCCGAAAATGTTGCGCGTGGTATCGGGGTCTTCCTGCACCAGTTCACGGTAACGGTCCAGCTCATGTTCTGAGCGGAGCCTCACCTTCCGCACAGTGGTTTTGCGTGCCCTGCCGAAAGCCACGTCAAGGTCATGTTTGGCCACGAAAGTCTCGTCGGCCAAAGCCCCTTTCACATCCCCTATGCTTCGCCGGCACTCCGCCCGCGCCAGGTAGCCGTAATAGAAGTTAGGGTAATCCTTGATGAGCCGTGAATAGTCCTCAATAGCTCCTTTGAAATCGCCCGTCTGCTGCCGTAGCTGCGCCCGGTTATAGATGGCCAGCGTATTGTCCGGCTCGATATGGATGACGAAATCAAAGTCCTCGATGGCGCGGTTCAAGTCGCCGATGAAGGAGCGGAGCAGGCCGCGATTGTAGTGCGCCACGAAATGTTCCGGCTGCAATTCGATGGTGCGGTCATAGTCGTCCACGGCCAGTCCGAACTTGCCCAAGGCGTGGCGCGCCTGAGCCCTGGCTATGAAGAGTTCAAAGTCGTTGGGCAGCAGTTCGATGGCACGGGTCAGGCAGGAGTCGGAGAGTGCGTAATCGTCTTGCGTCAGCGCATATCGGCCCTTGAAACTCCAAGCATTCCCTTCACGCGGATTTTTCACCAGCAGGCTGTCAATCCAGCAGAGTCCACCTACCGTGTCGCCCTGTTCGATAGCCGCCTGTGCCTTGACCATATAAGTGCGGTAAAATCCGGGCCACCGTTTGAGCAGGTAATTGAGGTCTGAGTCGGCTGCGGCGTAATCCTTGATTTGCAGCAAGCAGAGCGCGCGGTTGTAGCGCGAGCCTTGGTCCTCGGGCAACTCCTTGAGGGTGCGGGTATAGTCCGCCACGGCACCGGCAAAGTCGTCGTTGTGGATGCGGCAGAGTCCGCGCAATTCGTACACCTCCACGATAAACGGGTTCAGCTCGATGCTCTTGGTGCAGTCTGCCTCCGCGCCGGTATAATCCTCCAGGGTGAACTTGGCATAAGCCCTGTAATAATACGGACGCGAGAGGAAAGGCTTGGCTTCAATGGCCTGGTTGAAATACCGGATGGCCGTGAGGTAATCGTCCACACTCAGGGCGTTGCGCCCCATGATGGTGACCATCTCTGCATCGACCTGCGCCTGCACCGCCAGTCCCCTCATGCACAGCAGACAAACGACAACGACCCGCAAGGCAGCTGCCACGATTTGGCAGCCAGTCTTGCGAGCCGTATGCAATATGTTGCTGAAATAGCCGGTCATCTGTCGGTCATGCTATTTGGGACACTTCACTTTGTAGCCACAGCGGAATTTGCCTTTGAGCAATTGGCCGAGTTTTCCGCGCACCATCTGTTTGCGCAACGGGGTGAGCCGGTCCACAAAGAGATGAGCGTCAAGGTGGTCGAACTCATGCTGCATCACGCGGGCCAGATAACCTTCCACCCACTCCTCGTGTTCCTGAAAATCTTCATCCTGATACTTCACCCTGATGCGTGTGGGACGCTTCACCGGTTCGTGGATGCCGGGCAGGCTCAGACAGCCTTCCTCCATGGTTTCGGTGTGCGTATCATCGTATTCCAGGATGTGGGGGTTGATGTACGCCTTGTTAAATCCGGCATATTCGGGATAGTCATCCTTGAGCACGTCGAGCGTGATGACCACGACCCTGATGTCCTTTCCAATCTGAGGGGCGGCAAGCCCTACCCCGTCGCTGTGGTACATGGTCTCGAACATATCGGCGATGAGCTGTTTGAGCCCCGGATAGTCAGGGGCAATGTCTACCGACTCTTTGCGGAGCACTGACATGCCGTAGGTGTAAATGGGTAATATCATTTTAAATTAAAAATTTATAATTCACAATTTAGAATGAAGCCGTTCAATCATTTTATAATGTATAATTTATAATTTGGCCTACGGTCACAACATCGACGCAGGCCTCATTCAATGATAAACCAGAAAGCTCCATTATAAATTGCCACTTCGGCGAAGCTCCATATACGACTGCAAGATGATGCAGGCACTGATTTCGTCCACCAAGCCCTTGTCCGTCTGCCGTCTTTTCTTTCCGATGCCGCTGTCCAAGATGGTCTGGTGGGCCAGCACCGAAGTGAAGCGTTCGTCATAGAATTCTATGGGAATGTCCGGCAGCATTTTCCCGAGTTTCTCGGCAAAGGCCAACACCCGTTGCTGGTTTTCCGAAGGTTGTCCGTTGGGCTGCGTGGGCAGTCCGATGACAAACCGCTCCACCTGCTCATGCTGCACATAGTCTCTCAGGAAAGCCAACAGCTTGGGCGTTTCCACGGTGGTCAGCCCGTTGGCAATGATTTGCGCCGGGTCTGTCACCGCAATTCCCGTCCGCTTTTTACCATAGTCAATGGAGAGAATACGCATGATGGACGTTCATCAATTGATAATTGATAATTTAGAATTTATAATGAGGTCTGAGACGTTCTTCAATTCATAGTCTATAATGAAGCCTGCGGCCAGGATGGCAGCGGTTCAGCTCCGTCCTGTATGCTGGTCGCAGACCTCATTATAAATTGTAAATTATACATTATAAATTATAATCACCGTATCATGTCGCACCCCATATACGGCTGCAAAGCCTTGGGAATGCGGATACCGTCGGGTGTCTGGAAATCTTCGAGCAACGCTGCCACGATGCGCGGCAGGGCCAGGGCGGAGCCGTTCAGCGTGTGGCAAAGGTGGATTTTCTTGTCCGCCCCACGGTAACGGCACTGCAAACGGTTGGCCTGGTAAGTGTCGAAGTTGGAAACGGAGCTTACCTCCAACCAACGCTTCTGCGCCTCGCTGTACACCTCGAAGTCGTAGCAGATGGCGGCAGTGAAACTCATGTCGCCGCCGCACAAACGGAGGATGCGGTAGGGCAACTCCAACTTCTGCAGCAAACCCTCCACGTGGTCCAGCATTTCCTGATGCGACTGCTCGGAATGCTCCGGTTTGTCAATGCGTACGATTTCGATTTTGGAGAACTCATGCAGGCGGTTCAGTCCACGCACATCCTTTCCGTAGCTGCCAGCCTCGCGGCGGAAGCACTGCGTATAGGCACAGTTCTTCACGGGCAGTTCGTCCTCACGGAGTATGACGTCGCGATAGATGTTCGTTACAGGCACCTCAGCAGTGGGAATGAGGTAGAGGTCGTCCACCTCGCAGTGGTACATCTGTCCCTCCTTGTCGGGCAGCTGTCCCGTGCCGTAGCCCGAAGCCTGGTTGACCACCGTGGGCGGCATGATTTCCGTGTAGCCGGCCTTGCGGGCTTCGTCAAGGAAGAAGTTGATGAGCGCACGCTGCAGACGGGCACCCATACCTATATATACAGGGAAACCGGCACCGGTGATTTTCACGCCGAGGTCGAAGTCAATCAAGTTGTATTTCTTCGCCAGTTCCCAGTGGGGCAGTGCGTTCTCGGGCAGCACCGTATCGTGTCCACCGGTTTTCACCACCACGTTGTCCTCGGCCGTCTTGCCCTCAGGCACCAAGTCGTAGGGCACATTGGGAATGGTGCAGAGCAGGGTGCGCTTGTCCTCTTCAGCCTGCTTCATCAGTTCCTCCAGCTCCTTGCTGCGTGCCTTGATGTCGGCCACCTGGCGTTTGGCGGCTTCGGCCTCCTCCTTCTTTCCTTCCTTCATCAGCCCCCCGATGCTTTTGGAGAGCTGGTTCACCTGTGCGTTGAGGCCGTCAAGTTCGGCCTGCGCCTCCTTGCGTTTATTGTCGATGGCCAGCACTTGGTCGATGGCTTCGCGTGCAGCCTTGAAATTCTTCTTCTCCAAGCCGCGAATGACGGCTTCTTTGTCTTCAACGATTTGTTTGATGGTAAGCATAGCTTCGTTTCTTTGTTTCCTGTTGGGAATAAGCGTTTGTTGTCAGTGTAAGCAGGTACGGGAGTGCTTCACGGTGCAGTTCACATCATCACCTGGTTCAGCGAATAGCTCCCCATGATTTTCGAGCGGTCCACGTTGCCCCTGATGCCGGGGATACTTCCCGTCGAGGTGTATTGCCACATGATGTAGTCTTTGCCGTCGTCGAGCGTCGGACTGTCGCTGCGGTAGCGGGCTATCATGAAGTGGTAATCGGTAAACTCTCCCGTCAGGTAACGGTTGTAAAAGTTGTGGTACGTATAAAGCAATGGTTTCTTGCCGTAATGAGCTGTCACCTTTTCGATAAAAGCCCTGAGGTCGGCAATAAACCGCTGCTCGCTGACGGAGCCCCGGTGTTCGATGTCGATGATGGGAACGAGATCCTGCTCTTCAGCCTTCACCACGGCGGTCATGTTGTCGAACTGCTGTCGCCAGTCCACGTTGGGACGGTAAAAGTGGTAGCTGCCTACGCTGAGCCCCACTCTTCTGGCCTCGGCCAGGTTGCGTGCATAGGTATTGTCCACCAGCGAAGCCCCCTCGGTGGCCTTGAGGTAAGCGTAGGAAATGGGGGTGTTGCTCGCCACCTCGTCCCAGTTGATGCTGCCCTGGTAGTGCGACACATCGATGCCCTCCTTGTACTTCGAGTTGATGCGGGCGTGCGAAGTCTGGATGAACACCGCCGCCGCGTGTTCCATTTTATGCGCTTTGACGGCCTTCAAGGCCAGTCCGTCCGGTTCGTCGGCCTGATAGGCCGCCATACCCTGCCCCTTGTTCCGGTCTTTCTTACGCGCTTCGGCCGTCTGGGGTAAACAGAAAAGGGTGGCAAGTGCCACCATCAGGCAAATATGGAAGTAAGATTTGAACATGCTCGTTATGGTTGTAAATCCTGATACTGATGCCGCAGGTCTTTCCCCCACACATGATTCACACATCAAGCACACAGGATATGAAAGTTCAAAAAAATGGGTTTGTCAAAAGAAGCAAGGCGAAAAAGCCAAGGAAAAACTACGGAATGGTTGCCCACTCTTCCTTGACATTTTTTCCGACAGGCGCAAAGGTAGTGTTTCTTATTCAAAGAAAAAGCAAACAAACATCAGAAAAACAGGATTGCAGCTAATTATTCCGCGAATTATTGCTGTATTATACGCAATTTCGCCCTTGGGGAAAAAGTTTCAAACATTCAGCCGCCGGGATATTTCACCTGATTTTGAGGCTTCTTTCTGATGAAATATCAGAACGTCAGAAGTTTCATCAATCTGTCAAAAACTTCATGTCGGGCACAGTCAGCCGGAACGGATGGTTTCAAATGGCTATAGGTGGCAAGATAGCAGGGCATGGACTTACCAGTGCCACGTTGAAGTTTCCGGAAAGCGATTGAAAGGAGAAAGGCCGAATCATTCATCACCAACATACCTGAAAATCAGTTGAAATAAACCATCATGAAGGTTTGAAGCATTTTTACAAAGGCAGAAACACGTATATATAAAAGCCAAGTTTCGCAAGTTGCGAAACTTATCGGTTATTAGGTTAGGGTCGCTTCGCTCTCTGGGTTATGAGGTTATAAAGTTACCCTCGGAGTATCGTCTTTTCTGATATGCGAAAACTTCTAACAGTAACTTTATAACCTCATAACCTTATTCCTCATAACCTTACACTTGCGAAACTTGAATATAAAACAAGTCCTTGAGTTGTACGAACAAGTCCAGGCTTTGTTTTTACAACTCCGGGACTTGACAAAACAAGTCCGGGACTTGTGGGAAGCAGGGCGCAGGTGGTAACGAACAACCGGCTTCAGTGCCCACGGATGGCCGGATTTCCACCAAACAATTTTGGACACCCCATCAACAATTCAAGCAAATATATCACGCAGTACCATAAAATTCATACCTTTGCACGCCAGTCCTCGCCAAGCTTCTACACAATAAATCACCGAGCGAGGCGTTTTCATATAAAGGCAACTTATCAACCCAACACGACAGTACTCCCGTTGCAACCCGACACTTCCAACAAACGAGTGGCCAAGAATACCGTCATCCTGTATTTCCGGATGCTGTTCCAAATGGCTGTCTACCTCTACACTTCGCGCATCCTGCTGCAAGTGATGGGGGTGGAAAACTATGGCCTTTACGATGTGGTGGGCGGTATGGTGGCGGTGCTGCTGTTCCTCAACAACTCGATGACCACGTGTACGCAACGCTACATCACGGTGGCACTGGGTGGCGGCAACAGGGATTACCTCAACAAGGTATATTCCGCCGCCACGATAATCCACGTGCTGCTGGCCGTGGTAGTGGCCGTGGCGGGCGGACTGGCGGGCAGCTGGTACATTGCCCATTACCTGGTGTTCCCGATGGAAAAGCTGTGGGACGTGTACGTGGTGTTCGGATGTTCGCTGCTATCGGGCATGTTCCTCATCATGAGTGTGCCCAGCAATGCCACCATCGTGGCCCATGAGGACATGGGTGCCTTTGCCGCCATCACGATAGTGGACGTGTTGCTGAAGCTGGGTGCGGCCCTTTCGCTCTACCTCTTCCCCACCCGTCTGCTGCTGCCGGCTTACGCTTGCCTGATGTGTACCGAGGCCGCCGTGGTGCGCCTGATCTATTGGCTCTACGTGCGCCACCGCTACCGCACCATCCGGTTCACCCTTGTGCGCGACGGTTCGCTCTACCGCGAAATGCTGGCCTTCATGGGCTGGAGCACCTTCGGCAACCTGTCCATCGTGGCCAACACGCAGGGCATCAACCTGCTGCTCAACGCTTTTGGCGGCCCGGCGGCCAACGCGGCGCGTGCCGTGGCCTTTCAGGTGCAGACAGCCGTGACGCAATTCATTGCCAGTTTCCAGACGGCCATCAACCCGCAAATCACGAAATCGTATGCCGGGCATGACCTGACGCGGTGCAACCGGCTGATTCTTTGCTCTTCGCGGCTGTCGTTCATGTTGATGCTGTTCATGGCCATCCCGCTGCTGCTCGAAACGGAATTCGTGCTCGGGCTGTGGTTGGGCGAGAACGTCCCGGCCCATGCCGTCAGTTTCGTGCGCCTGCTGCTGTGCGTGTCGATGGTCGACTGTGTGGCCAACCCGATGATGGTGGGGGCGGCGGCCACAGGAAAGGTGCGCGGGTACTATATCACCATCGGCACGACGCTGCTGATGACCCTGCCCATAGGATATTGGGCCGTTTCCCGATGGGAGGCACCGGAGTGTATCTTCATCGCCTTGCTGTGTACCACCTTGCTGGCACAGGTGTTCCGCCTCTTTATCTGCCGCCGGCTGTTCGGCTTTTCCATCAGGGCTTTCCTCCGCCACGTGGCGGGACGCATCGTGCTGGCCGGTGCGGTAGGCATGGCCGTTCCCGTATGGTTGCACAGTTATTGGGAACCCGCCTCACTGCTTGCGCACGGCGGCTTCATCGTCTGCTGCCTGCTATGGACAGGCTGCACCGTCGCCCTGACGGGGCTGGAACGCGGCGAACGGCAATTTGTACTTCAGAAAACCAACCAGCTTTTACATAGAAAATGAAACGATTAGTGCTCCGCTTGTTTGACATCATCACCTGGCCTTTTGCCAAATGCGGCTGGCCGGCATTCTGCCAGAGGTGTTCCATCTTGTGGCGCAACCTGTACTCGGCCTATATCAGGCACCAATTCCGCCAGTGTGGAGAGCTGAAACTGGGAAGTACGCAGTTGCACCTTTTCGGCCTGCGCTATATGGAGTTTGGCGACCAGGTGGAAATGCACTTCAACGCCCGCGTGCAGTGCATCGACTATTTCCAACCCACCAACCAGCATTTCAAGCCCCGACTGATACTGCATGACCACGTGGTGGTGCAGGCTATGTGCCACATCGGCTGCATAGACCGGGTGGAGATTGGCGAATGGAGCACGATGGGGGCACGCTGTTACATCACGGACCATACGCACGGCGGCACCTCGCGCGAAGAACTGCTCCTCCCCCCACGCAAAAGGCCGTTGGTGAGCCGGGGACCGGTCAAAATAGGCAAATATGTACACCTGGGCGAAGGGGTGTGCGTCATGCCCGGTGTGACGATTGGCGACTACAGCGTGGTCGGAGCCGGCGCTGTTGTCACACGCGACATCCCGCCATTCAGCGTTGCCGTGGGAAGTCCGGCCAAGGTCATCAAACAAATCACCCAATAGCCCGCTTGTGAAGTCTGCCATATCCGGAAAATTGCTGTAAACAAACGAATTTCAAAACCTTTCTCCCCTTATCACTATGGAATCAACCAATATGCTGAACGCCTCGCTCAATGGCAAGATACGGCTGGACCTCATTGTCCGCACCATCTACCAGTGCCGGAAGAAATACATCCTGCCACTCACGCTGACCTTCGTCATCTCCTCAGCCATCATGCTGTGCATACCCCGTTACTACCAGGTGCAGGTGATGCTGGCACCGGAGTACACCAACGGAGGCGGCAACATGGGAGGCCTGAGCAGCGTGGCCAATATGTTCGGCGTGAACCTGGGAAACATGAACTCCAGCGATGCCATCACGCCCATGTTCTACCCCGACCTGATGAGTTCCACGGACTTTCTGGTGCCGCTCATGGACGTGCAGGTGGAAACGGAGGACGGCTCGTTCAAAGGACGCTACGTGGACTTCATCACCAAAAAACAAACAGCCCCCTTCTGGACCGTGGCCATCGCCACGGTGAAAAACTGGATAAAGGACCCGGGACGGCTGAACCAGACGAAAGGCTACAAGCCTGACCCTTTCAGACTAACGGAAATAGAAGACAAGGTGGTGAAGGGCATTGCCAGCTCCATCAGTTGCAATGTGGACAAAAAGACGGACGTCATCACCATCACCACCACGGCACAGGATCCCTTGGTGGCGGCCCAGTTGGCGGATACGGTGAAGCAACGCCTGCAGGATTTCATCACGGACTACCGCACGAAGAAAGCACGCAACGACGTAGAACATATCACCCGGATTTGCCAGGAGGCGCATCAGAAATATTTGGACAAATGCAAAGAGTACGCCCAATTCTGCGATGCGCACCAGGATGTGTACATGCAGAGTTACCGCACACGACAGGACCAGCTGGAAAACGAGGTGCAAATGGCTTACACGGCTTACAGCTCGCTGGCACAACAAAAACTCATGGCCGACTCCAAACTGCAAGAACGCATTCCGGCCTTTACCACCCTGCAAAACGCCAGTGTACCCGTGAAACACGCGGGCCCCAAGCGTATCATTACAGTGGCCGCCCTTATGGTGCTGGCTTTCCTCGTTTGCACGGTTCTGTTCATGTACCGCCAAAAGACAGAAGTTGAAGCCTGACAAGCTTTAGCCGCCCAGATGCCGCACGGCAACGAAGGCATTCTCCTTGACTAATCCACGCTCTCATGTTTGTAGCCCTTCTCTTCATACTCATGGTCAGCATGGCCGCCTTTTCTTTCCTGAAGAATGAGCGGCCCACTACCCGTTCGCTCGTTTTCATGGGAACAGTAGGCATCATCACCCTCATGGCTGAGCTGCGCCAGCTGGGCATTGAC
>CAMBHR010000046.1:0-20213 GCA_945867195.1 uncultured bacterium
AAAGGTAGAGGGATGAATGATTGTGTACAAGGCGGCATCGCGGATACGCTTACCAGTGTGAAGGCTTGAAATCCCCAACCTTTCACAATTGGAAGCAATGAAAATCAGCAGGAAACGAACATTCTGTGAACGGGTGAACAGTTTTTTCGGGAATAATTTACGTATATACACACGCGTGAAGGAAAGAAACAATGAAACTTTCACGGACACAGTAAAACAGATACCATGACTTCCCCACAGCCGCAACCACTTCCTCACCCCCGAATCATGTACCGATGCTGCCGTCCAGGAGCCATACAGCGGTCGGATACACGGATCCGTGACTTTGCATGAACAAGTCCAGGACTATTTTTTACTACTCGGCGATTAGAAAAAACAAGTCCTGGACTTGTGAAACGAAGCCTAAGGCTTGGAAGAAATAAGTAGAAGGTTTATTAAGATGCCGCAGGTTTTTCTTTTTTCATTGCCGAGCCGCCGCCTAAGTTATGAAAAAGTTTGGTGCATATCGTTCACCTTTCACTACCTTTGCATCCTATAAATTTTTGACCCATACAATCATGTACCAGGAAGAACGTAACGGCAACTGTGGACGCATCGAGGTAATATGCGGCTCCATGTTCTCGGGCAAGACAGAAGAACTCATCCGGCGGTTGAAACGCGCCCGTTTCGCCAAACAAAGAGTGGAGATATTCAAACCCGCCATCGACACCCGCTATTCAGACGAGGACGTGGTTTCGCACGATGCCAACGCCATCGCCTCCACCCCCATTGACTCAGCAAGCAGCCTGTTGCTCCTTGCCTCCGAGGCACAGGTCGTGGGGATTGACGAGGCGCAGTTTTTTGACGATGCACTGCCCGAAGTATGCCAGAAGTTGGCCGAGAGCGGCAAGCGCGTCATTGTGGCGGGGCTTGACATGGACTTTCAGGGCGTACCCTTCGGTCCCATGCCCTCGTTGATGGCCATAGCAGAAGATGTTACCAAAGTCCACGCCATCTGTGTGCGTTGCGGCAATCTGGCCCATGTTTCCCACCGCATAGTCAAATCCGGCCAAAGGGTACTGCTCGGCGAACAAGACGAGTACGAACCCCTGTGCCGTAGCTGTTACCGAAAGGCCCTTAAAGGAGATGAAGCGCAATAGCCGCGCACGCCTCAGCATCCGCCAAGGCATGGTGATGGTTCTTCAAGTAATATCCGCAGCGGGCGGCTGCAACGTCAAGATTGTTAGGCATTCCCGGCCAACGCCTGCGTGATGCGATGCAGGTACAATGGAACTCGTAGTTGGGGTAGTCCATCTGATACACCCGGAATGCGGCTTTCAGGCAGCTCTCGTCGAACGACTTGTTGTGTGCCACCAAGGGCAAGCCTTCGATGAGAGGTTCAATCCGCTTCCACACTTCGGGGAAAACCGGAGCGTTCTCCGTATCAGCGGCACAAAGGCCGTGTACCTGACTACACCAGTAGTTATAGTACTCCGGTTCGGGCTTGATGAGGGAATAGAACTTATCCACTATCTCCCCACCGCGCATTATCACCACGCCAACCGAGCAAACCGAAGAGCGCTTGTTGTTGGCAGTCTCAAAATCTATCGCTGCGAAATTGCCGTTTAAGCGAGAGCAATCCGAGCTTGCCCGGGGATTGCCGAGTGGAAGGCAATTATCCAAGTCTTGCATATCTATTGTCATTATATCTTTCTTGCGTTTTGAGGATTGCAGGATAGGGAAAGACCATGCACGCACATATCTCGTTAAAAAACATGTTGGACGTTCAAGTGCCGCTGTAACCAATTACCTTTACGACAATAGTGCCTATGTTTTGGGTTACTCAGACAAAGCGGGTGGCAAGGAGCAACTTTACTTCGATACATTTAAAGCACAAATTGAAAATATGGCAGAAGCTTTTCCTGATAGTAATGAGATATTGGCAGTAAGGGCATTTTATAACAATAGTAGAGAGGAGATTATTCAAACAGTCTCGCAGGATCCATTGTGGGAAGACATCAAGAAAAACCTGCCAAAGAAATACTCCACTTTCTCATTCCGGATTGAAGGAGATAAGAAAAATTATTCATTAGCCACGTCGTCCACCGTGAAATACAGCGTGTCGCCATAAGACGTGCCCATGCCATTTTGGGCGTAGGCCACGGCGAAATAGCGGCCAGCTCCCAACGAGTCGGTTTCGGCGGTGAAGGAGGGTAGGGGTTCGGCAGCACGGATCTCGGCGCGCAGCGTGTCATTGCCATACTTGAACCCACAGGCTTTGAGCGAACTGTTGGGCGAGGCGGTAACCAGGCCGGCGAGCGTGGCGCGTGGTCCTTCGGCCACGGCACTCAGCGTTTGCACCGTAGGGGGAAAGGGTTGCTCGCCGCTGCGGTCCTCGCCACATGAGGCGGTGAGGATGGAAACGAGGGTGGCGAGCAGGAGGATGGGGAGGAGTTTCTTCATTGGTTTTCGAGTGTTATGAGGAGAATGTGTTGCGTGGTGGGGGTGACGGCTGCGCGGTGGGCGATGCGTTCACCCGCAAGCCACAGGATGCCTTTGGTGTCTGCCACCACCCGGGCTTCCATTTTCTCCGTTCGGGAACGGTGGCGGTTGGTGAGGTATTGGTTGACCGTTTGGCTGCCTTGCATCCCGAAGGGACGGAACCGTTCGCCGGGCAGCGGGGCGCGCCATTCCAAGGGGAGGCTGAAGCTGTCGGCATCAAGGCAGGCTATGTGGCTGTCGCGGGGGATAGCGTCCAGCGCGTGGCGCGGCAGGCGTTGCAGGTGCAGGCGGCGGCCTCCGTCTACCAGGACGGTTCCGCCGTTTTCGGGCAGCCGCAGGGAAGCGGTGGTTGCCTGGGGCACAGGGGTGAGTTGCAGCGCCTTGGCAGTGCGCGTCAGTAGCCAGCCTTCTGCTTGGAGCAGTGCGCCGGTGCGCATTTGCAACGCCTCGTTAAGCTGAGCTGCCGTGAAACCGTAGGGGCTCAGCCATTCGTGGAGCAGGGTACGCGGTGCGGGAGCTTGGAACAGGCCGTCCAGCGGGATGCTGAAGCCTTCTTCTTCGCATCGGGAAATCACCAGGCGGTCGCGCAGTGTTTCCATTCCTAAGCGGTAGATGGTTTCGGCTTCGGCAAGCCGGTCGGTGGTTTCGCACAGCGTTTCCACCACGCGCGGATTGAGCTGCCGAAGCAAGGGGATGACTTGGTGGCGGATGAGGTTGCGCTTGTAACGGGTGTCGGCGTTGGTGCTGTCGGTGACGTAGGTCTGGTTCTTCTCGCGGAGGTATTCCAGAATATCCGTTTTCGACCACTGCAGCAGGGGACGCACCACGCCGGTGGCTGTTTGTCGCTGCATTCCGGTAAGGCCGTGGAGCCCGCTGCCGCGCACAAGGTTGAGCAGGAGGGTTTCGGCCTGATCATCGCGGTGGTGGGCCACGGCAATACCTTCGTAATGGTGGGTGCGGCAAAGTTCGGCGAACCATGCGTAGCGCAGTCGCCGTGCGGCCATCTCAATGCTCTCGCCGGTGCGGGCTGCTTCTGTGCGCGTGTCGAAATGTTTCACGTGGAGGGGTACGCCGTGCTCCTGGCAGAGCCAGCGCACGAAGGCTTCGTCGCGGTCGCTCTCGTCGCCGCGTAGCTGGAAGTTGCAATGGGCTGCCGCCTCCGCCCGGCCTTTCTCGAGCATTAGCAGGAGCAGTGCCACGGAGTCGGCTCCGCCGCTAAGGGCTATGAGCATGGGAGTTTTTTTAATTTATAATTATATGTGTTCGGCTGCGGCTTGGCAATTTAAGCAAGCTTATTGCACTCGCCTTGCACTAATATTAGGTCTACGACCGACATACAGTACGATGCGGCACCGCCGCCACCATCGGCGTAGCCCAATTGTAAATTGTAAATTACCTCAGTACGCCACTTCCACTTCTATTCCTGCCTGCCGCACTTTTTCCGCAATGGCATCGAGTTCGTCGGGCGAGGCTTTGAGCAGCCCCGTAGCCGGAGTGGCGCGGTCGATGGTGTAGACCATGACGCGTTCGGGGGCAATGCGTCGTAAGGTTTCAAGCCAGGGCAGTACGTAGGCATCGGTCGTGTTGTCCACGCTTTGCCCATTGTGTTGCCCCTTCATGAACATGGTTTGCACAATGACTTGTCCCTTGAAGGCGCAGAGAGCCTCAATGACGGCCTGCACGTCGTAGTGTCCCGTGGGGCGGTCCACGAGGCGGATATAGTCGGGCGAAACAGTATCAAGTTTGAGGATGTTGTTGTCCACGCGGCTCAGAGCCCGGTGAACCTCGGGGCGCAGAGTCATCGTTGCGTTGCTCAGCACGCTGACCTTGGCCTCGGGGCAGAACTGGTCTCGCAGGCTGATCGTGTCGTCAATGATGGCTGCAAAGTCCGGGTGCGCCGTGGGTTCACCGTTGCCTGCAAAGGTGAGCACGTCGGGCCGCGTGCCTTCGTCCTGCATCCGGCGCAGCTGCTCTTCCAGGGATTCGGCCACCTCCCGGCGCGTGGGGCGGGGCAAGTGAGGACGATGGTCGGCGTTGAAGCCGCACTCGCAGTAGATGCAGTCGAAGGTGCAGATTTTGCCGTCAGCAGGCATCAGGTTGATGCCGAGGGAAATGCCGAGGCGGCGGCTATGGATGGGGCCGAAGATGGGCGAGGGGAAGACGATGCCCTTGTGCCCCTTGTTTTCAGGATAACCGTTTGGCATGGTTGGGAATGAATTGTCGTTAAACCAAAAAAGAGACCACCACACTGGAGTGGTTGCCTCTTTTTATTGCGGATTTGGTCGAAAACCCGTAAATCAGTCGTTCTTGATAGTAGTGCGCTTTTCCTTGATACGTGCCTTCTTGCCGGTGAGGGCGCGGAGGTAGTACAGTTTGGCGCGGCGCACTTTACCTATTTTGTTCACCTCGATGCTCTCGATGTTGGGCGATTCGAGGGGGAAGATACGCTCAACGCCGACGGAGCCGGACATTTTGCGTACGGTAAAACGCTTCTTCTCTTGATGACCATTGATTTTGATGACAACACCGCGATACAACTGGATACGCTCTTTGTTGCCTTCGACGATTTTGTATGCCACGGTGATGGTGTCGCCCGCCTTGAACTTGGGGTGCTGCTTACCGGTGGCAAAAGCTTCCTCAGCAATTTTAATTAAATCTGCCATTTGTAGATTGTGGGTAATTAAATGATTGTTGTCCGTCCCGCCCCAGCATAACAGGGAACTCTGCATCCTGAAAGCGGCTGGGGGGAAAAGCGGTGCAAAAGTATGCCTTTTCCATTTACCTGCAAAGGAAGCGCAGGGAAAAGTGCTGTATTTTCGCTGATTTTACGCGATTTTCCGCCGTCCTCCTGCGAATATTTCACGGTTCGTCCCTAAATCCTTCTACGAAATTCCGTGCATACCCAGATATATTCAGCGCATTTCCGCGTGTTAACTTATAACCTAATAATCTAATCCCTTATAACCAGCGAGGATAACCTCATAACCTTTTAACCCAGGTTACACGGCGGCACGGGGATTGTTGTGAACATCAGGTTCAGCGAACCACTTTCACTGTGCGGCCTGCTTGGCGGACGAGGTAGATGCCGTGGGGCAGGGCGATGTGTCCGCCCTTCGGGGCTTGGATGAGGAGGGCACCGGAGGCATCGTAGATGGTGGCGGAGCCATTGACATACACGCCGTCGGCAGTGAAGCGGAGGCTGCCGTCTTCAGCTTCGACGGTTTGGATGCCTGTTCCCATTGATGGGTCTTCCTCTATTCCGCCTTTGAATATTTCTGCCCATACAGAGGCCTCGTAAGCTTCGCGGGTGCCTAAGGGCACGTGGAGCTTCATGAGGGCGGTCTGTCTGGACCGGAGGCTGCCAAACGAGGTGGTGGAGACTTCGGGCACATTGGCGGCAGGCAGGTAACAATGGAGGCTGTCGGTGATGGTTTTGTCGTTCAATTTCCAGTTCAGTGCGTTTTTATCCAACCGCTTCAATGCTGCGGGCAGGTGCAGCGTGTTGATGCGCAGGTTGAATCCGTTCAGAGCCTGTTCCTGGATTTCTTGCAGGGAAGAGGGGAGCGAAAAAGAGGCTTCAGACGTGATGTTGGCAGTGAAATTTTCGAAGGCTTTTTTGCCGATAATGGTTACGCCTTCGGGTATGTTGAAGGGCAGTGCTACGCAGTTGGCAGGAAGAGTACCGTTCGCAATGAAACCGGGAGCGATGGTGCGGATGCCTTGGGGAAACTCAATCGTTTCCTTTTCCCCTTC
Source organism: uncultured bacterium (assembly GCA_945867195.1). GTDB lineage: Bacteria > Bacteroidota > Bacteroidia > Bacteroidales > Bacteroidaceae > Alloprevotella. The sequence goes on from CAMBHR010000046.1 coordinate 6,235, forward strand.
GGTCTGGGCCATGTACGTATAAGCGCATCGGCCGAGAGTCACCAATCCTTTTTGCTGGCTGATCCAGGCAGTGCCGCCCAGCGCGTTCGTGCCTATCATTTCCACCTGCTCGCCGCCGTTGATGGTTGCCAAACTTTCGGGGAAGCAGGCACTCGTGTTTTCGGTGGCTATGGAAGTGCAGGCGGCAGGCAGCGTGAGGGTGGTCAGGTTGGTGCATTCCCGGAAATTGCTTTCCAGGTGTTCCATGGCATCAGGCAATACAATCTTTGCCAATGAGGGCAGGGCAGAGAAGTTGACATCAAGGGTAGTCAGTCCCGTGCCGCTCAAATTCACCGTGGTCAGGATATTGTTCCTGTACCCCGAAGTATAGATGTCGTCGGGGTTATCCTTCCATCTGGGGTTTGAAAATACGTGTTGGCTCATGCTGCTGACTTCGGGCAGCGTGATGTCGGAGTGGGGGTAGCTCCACAGGAAATTGTCGGGCAGCTGCATGTGGGGGGCGAGGTTGAGCTGGAAGTCGTCGGCGTAGGCTAACTGCCAGTTTGTTGTGTAGGCGTCGGGGCCGATATAACCCGGCTCGGTCACGCCATCGGTGTAGGTGACGCTGTGCAGTTGGGAATTCATCCTGCTGGGGACGATGAGATTTACGTGGTTGGCCGAGCAGACTATTTCCTCTACATCGTGAATGTCGCCGCTGCAGCTGCCTTGCATTTGGAGCAGACGGGTGGAGGGCAGGAGTGTGCAGGATGCCGTTCCGCCGTTGTAGGGCATTCCGGCATCAGCCCATTTCGCGCCTTTGACGTGAGCGGGGATGGTGAGGACATCAAGGGGCGGGAGGTTACTGAGTGAGCCGTAGCAAATGCTGTCCACCCCCTCGGGGATAGTGTAAGAGTTGTCGTCGGCAGCGTGGCGCACATAGTATAGCGTCTTGCCGCCGTCCATCAGGATTTCGTTGCCGTTGTCCCGGAAGTAGGGATTCCCTTCTTCCAGCACGAACTTGAACTGGTCATTGTCCTGAAAGGGCATCTGAATGTACTTCACGCTGCTGGGGATGCGTAGGGTGAGTTCGTTGCCCAGGTGTTTGTAGTTGCAGAGATAACGGTCGAGTTCAGGTTTGTAGAATAATTCCGTGTGGATGCAGGTGGTGCCGGGCTTGAAGGTGATTTCCGAACCGTCTGGCAGGGTGCCGATATAGTTGTAGGCCACTTTGCCAAGGTAGAGCACACCTTCAGGCTGGGCTTCTGCCCAAGGTACGAGGTGATGGATGTCTTTTCCGTCTTCAGTTCTTTCCAGGCGAGTGGAAAGCAGTCTGCTGCCGATGTGTTCAAGAGTGGAGGGGAAGGTGATGTCTTTGAGGCTGTCGCAAAAATAGAAAAACATATCGGGCAGGTCGGTAATCCCTTCTTCCAGCACGGCTTTCTTGAGGCCTCTGCAGTTGGCGAGCGGAGCTTTCCCGTTGAACATCACTTTCGGGGCAACGGTCACGTTCGTGCAATCGAATTTGCCGCCCATAACGCTTAAATAGTCGGGGAGGAGGAGCGTGTCGGCCGTGAACGAGCCGCCCCAATAGCGCATGGGTTCTTCTGCTGTGCCGCCGGGCAGGCGCAGTTTCCTGAGGTTGCCGATGGAGCGGTCCCAGTAAGATCCCATGGCTTTCATCTTGCCTTCAAAAATGAGAGTGCGGAGGCCGGGCAGCGATGAGGGGTAAATAGAAACCAGTGAGTCGCATTCCGCCTGAACCGTGAGGCTACGCAAACGCCTGGTATAGGAATTGCGCAGCTTGCTGATGCCGTTTGCGGGCAGTATGACGGGATAGGTGACACCGTCGATGTCGCAGGTGGCAGGAATGACGAGGTCAAGGGAGTCCATGCTCGTAACCATTATGTCGGACAGTTCGGCATAATCGCCCTTGGCTTGGAAAGTGAGTGTGTAGTTCCCACTGTCGGTCTGTGCCTTGCCCGGCAGGCAAAGCAACAGAACGAGGAAAGTAAGCGGTAAACGGAACAGATTGGTTGTTTTCATTGTAATAAATGATTGGTTACTTTGATGCAAATGTAGTTCGTACATTTGAAATTATCAAAACAATGGTTGTTTTTTTTAAAGTACTGTTATGTGCAAAAGACGTTTTTTATTTCATTGGTATTCAATATGAAAAGGCGCAGCCACTGGAAGCACTTTCTTCCAATGGCTGCGCGTTTTGTTAATGTATAAATTATTGATTTTTAGTATTATTTCGTTCAGTCCTCAATCAGGTTTTTGCCCGTCATTTCAGCGGGTTGTTCCAGTCCCATGATGTGGAGGATGGAGGGAGCCACGTCGGCCAGCACGCCGTTGTTCACCTTGGCGGCTTTGTTCTCCGTCACGTAGATGAAAGGCACGGGGTTGAGCGAGTGGGCGGTGTTGGGCGTACCGTCTTCGTTGATGGCGTTGTCGGCGTTGCCGTGGTCAGCGATGATGATGGTTTCGTAGCCCGTGGCGTTGGCGGCGGTCACCACCTCGTTGACGCACTGGTCCACAGCCTTCACGGCCTGTTCGATGGCAGTGTACACACCCGTGTGACCCACCATGTCGCCGTTGGCGAAGTTAACAACGATGAAGTCGTATTTGTCCTCCTTGATGGCAGCCACGAGCTTGTCCTTCACTTCGTAGGCCGACATTTCAGGCTGGAGGTCGTAAGTGGCCACTTTGGGCGAAGCCACGAGAATGCGGTCTTCACCTTCGTAGGGCGTTTCGCGTCCGCCGTTGAAGAAGAACGTCACGTGGGCATATTTTTCCGTTTCTGCTGTGTGGAGCTGCTTCAGCCCTTTGGCCGAGAGGTACTCGCCGAGCGTGTTTTCCACGTTCTCTTTTGGGAAGAGGATGTGAACGCCGGTGAAAGAAGCATCGTAGGGGGTCATGCAGTAGTATTGCAGGCCGGGGATGGTGTGCATACCCTCTTCGGGCATATCCTGCTGCGTGAGCACCACGGTGAGTTCCTTGGCGCGGTCGTTGCGGTAGTTGAAGAAGATGACCACGTCGCCTTCCTTGATGCGTCCGTCCACGTTGGCGTTCACCAGCGGTTCCATGAACTCATCAGTGTTCTTGTGGTCTTCCGAGTCCGTGTCGTAGCAGCTCTGCACGCCTTCCACCATGTCGCTGACCTGGCGTCCCTTGCCCTCAACGAGCTGGTCGTAGGCAATTTTCACGCGGTTCCAGCGTTTGTCACGGTCCATGGCGTAGAAGCGTCCGATGATGGAAGCGATGTGGGCACCGTTCTCGTCGCACACTTTCTGGAGGTCGGCCACGAAGCCCTTGCCGCTCTTCGGGTCGGTGTCGCGTCCGTCCATGAAGCAGTGGACATAGGTGCGTTCGGCCACGCCGTATTTCTTGGCAATCTCAACCAGCTTGAAGAGGTGGTTGAGCGAGCTGTGAACGCCGCCGGTCGAGGTCAGACCCATGAGGTGTAGTCCCTTGCCGTTGTTCTTGGCATATTCGTAGGCAGAAATGATTTCGGGGTTCTTGGAGATAGAGCCGTCGGCACAGGCGCGGTTGATTTTCACCAAGTCCTGATAAACGATGCGTCCGGCACCGATGTTGAGGTGTCCCACTTCCGAGTTGCCCATCTGTCCGTCGGGCAGTCCCACGTTTTCGCCCGAGGCGAGGAGTTGGGAGTGCGGATAGGTGGCATCAAGGTGGTCCATGAAGGGGGTGGAGGTTTCGTAAATCACATCCCCGTGGTTGTGCTTGCCAATGCCCCAACCGTCGAGAATCATGAGGAGAGCTTTCTTAGCCATATTGTTGTATTTAATTTATAATGTACAATGTATAATTAGGTTTATGACCTTACTAATGTATAATGTACAATGTATAATTGCCTACGGCCATGACATCAGCGTAACATCGGCGTAGCCTTCATTATACATTGTACATTGAAAATTTTAAATTACTCAGCCTTGATTTGTTCTTCTACGGCTTTGATTTTGAGAACGATTTCCTGAAGGTCCTCCTTGAGCCGTTCGATTTTCTTTTCGATGTCGGCCACGAGCGAGTTGCCCTTCTTGGAGCTCGAGCGGAAGAAGGTGAGGTTCGTTTCGTAGTTTTTGATTTCCTGTTTCCGTACCTCGAGTACATTCATCAGCCGGGTGCGTTCGCGCTGCAGTTCCGAGCCTCCCTTGTCGGCCACGTTGCGGCGGAAGTTGTCCATGCGTCGGCGGCCTGCGCTTTCGTGGAGCGAGTCGTAGATTTTGTCGCAGAGTTCGCGGTAGCGGCGGTAGATTTTCTCCTTTTTGCTGTAAGGCACAAAGCCGATTTCGTTCCAGCGGGCTTGCAGTTCGCGTACCCGTTGCAGGAGGTCGTTGCCCTCTTCCTCAGCGAGGGTTTCCAGTTCGGCAATGATACCCTTTTTCAGTTTCAGGTTGTTCTCCTCCTCCTTGCGTTGTCCGGCGTTGGCCTCGTTCTTCTTCTTGAAGAAATGGTTGCAGGCATCGTTGAAGCGTTTCCAGATGGCTTCCGAAACTTTGTGAGCCACGGGGCCGATGGCCTTCCATTCCTTCTGTAGTTCCACAAACTTCTGTGTGGTGGCAGCCCATTCCGTACTGTCCTTCAGAGCCTCGGCACGTTCAATCAGGGCGTTTTTGGCTGCCAGGTTCACGCTGTATTTTTCGCGGGACTGCTTGAAGTAGGTGGTTTTCGCTTTGAAGAAGTTGTCGCAGGCCGTGCGGAAGCGTTCGTAGATTTCTGCACTTATCTTTCGTGGCGTGAAGCCGATGTTTTTCCATTCGGCCTGCAGCGCCAGCACCTGCTTGGTCACTTCTTCCCACTGCAGGTAGGTCCTAAGGTTGCTGAGGTCAAGCGTCTCCACCTTTTCGCAGAGTTCCGTTTTCTTCTGCAGGTTCGCTTCCTCCTGTGCCTTGAGGCTCTCGAAGTACTCCTGATGGCGTTTGTTCACCACGGTCGAGGCGTTTTTGAATCTTTTCCAGATATCCTCGCGCAGTTCTTTGGCCACGGGCCCCGTTTCGCGGTATTGCTGGTGCAGCACCTGCAGCTGGTGGAAGGCGGCTATGGGGTCTTCCACATCAGCCAGTTTTTCGGCGGCTTCGCAGAGGTGCGTTTTCATTTCAAGGTTTTTCTTGAAGTCGTATGCCCTCATTTCGTGGTTCAGCCGCAACTGGTCGTAGAATTGTTCCACGTAGAGCTGATAGTTTTTCCAGAGTTCCGTGGCATTTTCGGCGGGCACCATCCCGATGGTTTTCCATTCGGCGTGGAGTTTCTTTACTTCGTCGTATCCCTTGTCGGCTTCTTCGGGTGAGGCGGCCAGTTCCTTGATACGTTCAATGATTTCCTGCTTGCGTTTCAGGTTCGCTTGTTTTTCTTTTTCAAGCTCTTCGGCGGCTTTGTTACGCAGTTCACGTATAAGAGCCAGTTGAGCCTTGAAGTTTTCCTCATCGGTGTCGGGAGCCGGCATGAACTCTTCCGGGTTTCCTCCTTCTTCGATGAATTTATCTCGTGCGGCCACTACTTCAGCGTTGTGGAAGCGGTAGTAAAGCATTTTCAGGTGGTCCAGCTCAGCGCGTTCCACCTGGTCTGCGCCCTGTGCTGCTATTTCCTTGAGGCGCTCGATGACCTCAGTCTTGTTGCCGGGGCCGGCAGCTGTTTCCTGGGCAGCGTTTTCGGGAGCTGCATTTTCAGGATTGTTTTCAGCTTGTTGTTCCACCGTTTCGCTAACTTGCTGTTGGTCGTCGTTTTCAGCCACGGCCTTCACTTCTTCTACTTCCGTAGGGTTCTTCGTTTCGTCCATAATATATTGGATAGGGTCAGTTATCATGCTGCGTCCGGGCGCAGTTTCAATGAGTTGCAAATGAAGTTATTATTTTTTTATCGGCCAAATAATGTATTCAGTTTTTGCCGTATGTTGTCTCAAATCCATGTTTTCCAGCGGAATACGCCATAGAAGAGTCCGGTCACCACGATGGATAGCACGATGACCAGCGGGAAACCCCACCAGTAGTTTTCCATGCCGTTGATGAGGTTCATGCCGAAGATACTGGCGATGAGCGTGGGGAACATCAGGATGATGGAAACGGAAGTCATCTGCTTCATCACGCCGGCCATATTGTTGTTGATGATGTTGGCATAGGTTTCCATGGTCGAGTCGAGAATGTGGGCGTAGATGTTGGTCGTTTCGCGCGCCTGGTTCATTTCGATGGTGACGTCCTCGATGAGGTCGGCATCCAGTTCGTCCACGGGCAGTTTGAATTTCAGTTTGGAAAGCAGCGTTTCGTTGCCACGTATGGAAGTGATGAAGTAAGTCAGGCTGTCCTGCAGTTTGGAAAGGCCGATGAGGTCCTCGTTGTCGATTTGCCGGTCTAGGTTGCGTTTGGCCTCCTCGATGAGCACGTTGATTTGTTTCAGGCGTTTCAGATACCATACCGCCGAGGAGAGGAAGAGGCGGAACACGAGATCCACGGAGTCGGTGAAGCCCTGGTTGCGTTTCTGTTGGTAGGAAACGAAGTCAATCATCATGTTCGTTTCGTAGTTGCACACCGTGATGCAGACCCCTTTGTTCAGGATGATGCCGAGTGGGATGGTGGTGTGTGGTGTGCGTGAAGCCACTTCCTTTACATAAGGAATGCGCAGGATGATGAGCGACCATCCTTCGTCGTATTCGTAGCGCGAGCGTTCGTCCTTGTCCCGGATGTCGTCCAGGAAATAGTCGGGCACATTCAGTTCGTTGATCAGGAAATCCTCGTCTTCAGGCGTGGGACAGGTCACCTGCACCCAGCAGTCCGGTACCCATTCCTCTATGGTTCGCAGTGCTTTGTTGTAGTTCCAATAAGTACGCATAAAAACAGGTTTTGTTTTTTTCGGGTAGGCTTTCGTTTGCTCGCAGAGTGAGAGAGCCGCACCGGACAACCTGTTTTCATGAGGTCTGTTTCCGGTCGGCTTCAAACGTAGTTATCCGCGTGATAGTCGTCCATGATTTGTTAATAATGATTTTTCGGCGTGCAAAGATGTAAATTCTTTTCTTTTCTTTACGGAAAATGACGGAAAATATTCTTGGCGGGGGAATATAGGGGCTGAGTTACTTCATTTTTGTTGTGTGCTGAATAGGGGTGAGGATAGGGAATAAGCTGAAAATTGTTTTGCGCTGGGGTGGCCTTGTCGCCTTCATGAATCCCTGACAACTGAGCAAATGTAAGATGAGTTCCTGCCATTTTCTGGTTTATCATGACATTATGTCGCCCTTCACCTCGTTTTTTCTCCTCGTTTTGCCCTTTCTCTTATACGTATTTTTCTTCCGAAAAAAGATTCACTCCTTCACAAACAGGAAGTTTTCTGCTGATTTCCATGGGATTCAAGTGTGAAGGTTCGGATTTTCAAGTGTTCACGGTGTGAGAAGTGTTTTGTAGGGGGTGCCCCTTTGTTTACAGGAGGTTTGCCATGTGAAGGTTTGCTGCGCCCAGGGTTCACGTGTGCTTCACCTATGTATCACCCGCCGTTCATGTGTCTTTCACGTATAGTCACACGGCTGCGGCCTGATGTGAATGGTTGAAAATCCAAGCCTTCACACCAAAAACCATTGAAAATCAGTAGGGAACGACCGTTGTGTGAAGGGCTGGACACTTTTTTCGGGAATTTAAAAACGTATATGTATGCGCGTGCGCGTAGGGCAATAAGCAGTTCTCCTTTGTACGGTTATACCTTTCGTAGTTCCCTTTCATCCCTATCGTTCACCCAGCCTTTCACCCTTATCTTTCGCCACCACACCATTCCCAGCCAAGTTCCAGCCAGAGAAGCCAGTGCCATTCGCAAGTCGGCGACTTCGTTGTAACAAGTCGGCGATTAGAATTTTCTACTCGGCGATTAGAAAAAACAAGTCCAGGACTTGTTGCCGACATTCTGTGAACACAATCGTGCTGCGAAGGAACAGACAGATGAAGCGTCAAAGCCAAGGGAGGACGGAACCGCGATTGCGTCCATGCACCTCGTCACTGAAGCCCTTGACCACTTCAATGATGAATCCGATAAAGCCTACAATGAGGCTAATCATGAACAACCAGGCGAATATGTTGAACAATAATTCCATGGTTTGAGGTTTTTGATTGCAAAAATAGGATATAAAACAATTAGGATACCCTCATAATGTGTGAAACAAAAAATATTGCCATAACTTTGCAATCGGTCCGAATACAATGGAGTATTTGGGTAACTCACAATGCACTCATCATGATAATGGATATCAGGAAAATGCGCGAGGATATAAAGATAAGTCAGGCGCAATTTTCGGAAATAGTTGGCATCCCTCAATATCGTCTTTCCGGATTAGAGTTGGGAAAGGATATGCCGACCGCCCATGAGATTGTTACAATCACATTGGCGGTTGAAAAGATTATTCATGGTGAGATAAAGCCCAGAAAGAAGAAACGCATTTCCAAGCTTGTATTTGATTATTCAATTGTGGCAGCAAATCCACGTCGGGGTTACACCCAAACTCCCAGAAATGAGGAATACCGCAATCTTCTACATCAGTTAGAAGAACAATTCCGCATGGATCATAGTCGTGGTCCCAAAGCCATTTCATTTTTTGCAGGCTGTGGAGGCTTGTGCTACGGCATATCAGCTGCAGGCTTCAATATTGTGGCTTCCAATGAATTGGTTGATGACTATCGGGCCATTTACAGGGAAAATTTTCCTAACGTACGTTTCCTTTCAAATGACATCAGGGATATTACAGACAGAGAAATAGAAGATGTTTTGAGAGAGCATCCTGATATTGACTTGTTGGCAGGTGGCCCTCCTTGTCAGGGATTCAGCCTTGCGGGAAAAAGAGATGTTGGCGACCAGCGAAATACATTGTTCCAATACTATTTGGGCATTGCCCACAAGGTGCGTCCCAAGTTGATTCTCATGGAAAACGTGCGGTTGCTGACATCCATGAAAAATCCTGACGGGCAGCTTGTTAAAGATGATATAATCGGAACTTTTGACCGGATTGGCTACAATGGCATGTTTTTCATTGTAAATGCGTCGGATTATGCCGTGCCTCAGAATCGGGAGAGAGTGCTGTTTCTTGGTGTGAGAAAGGATCTCGGTATGCTTCCCGAAATGTTGCAGCCTATTTCCGGTACGACGGACGACCTATTCCATAAGTCCGTTCCCAAGTTTACATTCGGAGACGCAGTATCAGATTTGGAATACCTGGAGTCAGGAGAATACTCCTCATCTGACAAATATCACAAATCTACCAATCATCCTGAGCACGTCATTCGTTGGTTATATAATGTTCCGCAGGGTAAAAGTGCTCATGATAATGAGGACCAGAACCTTAGGCCTCCTTCGGGCTACAACACAACCTATAAAAGACAGGTATGGAACGAGCCGGGGTGTACGGTTACGACAAATTTCAATATGATTTCAGGGGGCAACAATGTACATCCAATCGCAACGCGAGCATTGACTGTCAGGGAGGCATTAAGACTTCAGTCCTTTCCGGACTCTTTTAAGTTCACGGGGAAGGACGGCGCAATCAGGACAACAATAGGCAATGCTGTACCTCCGTTATTGGCTTATTATGTAGCAAAGTTCTTGAAGGAAACCTACAAGTTGTCCAACGCATAGAAATATCCGGCTTTGAGGTTGAATTGAAGTTGTGTCGGATGCTGCTTCTGCCCACCTCTTTGCATTTGGATTACGCCAAACCTTGGAGCCTGATGCGAAATGCCTACAGGCTCTTTGTGACGGCCTTTCTTTACGCGATAGTTGCTGTATGTGAATGAAGAATACCTTCTTGAAAGTTCAATAAATTCGTGAATGGTAAACAGTGCTATTTCTTGGTTTTCAAATGAGGGGGCTTTCTTGGTCTTATGTAGCAAGATTTCTGGTGGAAAAGGGTCGTCCGGATAAGCCTTTTGCAGTAAAAGTCTGGTAACTTCATCTTGGTGGTTTCTGAATAGTTCCTCCCATTCGGCTTTTCCTTGGGAATCTATTTCCTCCCAAAAATACCGATCGGGGGTGGATTTCCTCTCTGAACAATCGTAGTCGTCCAAGGGCCTGAAACCTACATCGCCGCAGAATTGACGCATGGCAGTAAGTGCATTGTTGCTCATTTGCTTCACGTTGTTGGCGATAAGATTGTAGAATGCGGTTGCCGTAGAGAAATACACTTGAGCATTCGTCGGAGTCTTGTTGTTGCATTGTTTGACAGAAACTCCAATTACCTTCTTGCATTGTGAACTATGAACGACGAGTACCACGTCGCTCTTGGTAGAAGCAATGGATTGACCTTCAATAAAAATTTCTTTCTTCCCATGTTCTGAGGTGGCAAGTTTTCCCGTAGGATATGCCTGTATTTTGTCACATGAATCCCAGCATAGGTAATCAAGAATTTTATCTATGAGAATGGTTGCGGGCGAACCAATGTAGACTTTTTTGTCCCTGATGCAACTTTTGCAATAGGGCATCGGTGTCGAGTTGATTTTTGAAGCAAGTTCGTTCTCGTAAGAGTGACCTCGTTTCCTACCTTTAGTACCAGCTTGAATTTGTTGGCGGAGTGTTGGGTTGTCAGTTATTTGAGCCATGCTTAGCTACATTTCATTAGATATAGGCAGGCTCAAAAAGCCCCCTCTTCGTAAAAAAGAGGGCGTGGAGAAGATTGTCGGTATCTAGGCCTAGCACAGCCACTTTAGGCAACAATCTTATTGTCCACGCCCACTATGGCATGAACATCCGAGAGTTGGCCGACCTAAAGATGTTTGAAGTGCTAGTTCAGATACTCGGTCGAGTCAAGGATATACAATGTTTCGTCTTAACTTCTGTCGATTGTTAACTTTTTTAGGGTTAAAAAATAGGTGTGTCCTTTTGCTAAATGCAAAGTGTTACGCCGCAAAGGTAACAAAATATTGTTCTTGAAAGTGCGATTTCGTTAAGCCAAACTTTTTCTCCCCGTGTCTGCTCATTCCGTTCGTGTTAACCAATAAGTCAGCTTGTCGCTTGTGGAGTGTCAGAAATGTCGTACTTTTGCGCGGACGGTTTGCCCGGCTCTCGTCATCATGTTCCGTACAGCCGGGCTTTTACATTCATGTCATGGCCGAAAAATCTCTGAAAGAAAAAACTGCCGATGGATTGCTTTGGGGCGGTATCAGCAACGGCGTGCAGCAGGTGCTGAACCTCGTGTTCGGCATCTTTCTGGCACGGCTGCTCTCGCCGGCCGATTACGGCTTGGTGGGGATGCTCACCATCTTCACCCTCATCGCCTCGGCGTTGCAGGAGAGTGGGCTTATCAGCGCACTGAACCGGAAGAAAGAAGCCACTGGGGCCGACTATAATGCCGTGTTTTGGTTCAACGTGCTCTGTAGCCTGACGGTCTATGCCGTGCTCTTTGCTTGTGCCCCGCTCATCGCCGCGTGGTTCCGGCAGCCCGTGTTGGTACCGCTGGCCCGGGTGTCGTTCCTGAGCTTCGTCATCTCGTCGCTCAACACTGCGCCGCGTGCCTGGCTGTTCCGCCACATGAGGGTGCGCGAAACGGCGGTGCTCTCGTTGACTGCCCTGCTGGTGTCTGGGGTGACGGGCGTGGTGTTGGCGTGGAACGGCTTTGCCTACTGGGGCATCGTGGTACAGAACCTCACGTTTTGCAGTATGCTGACCGTGGGCAGCTGGTGGTTTGCCGGATGGCATCCTTCGTGGCGGATAGACCTCCGTCCGCTGCGCGGAATGCTGGGCTTCAGTTCACGGCTGTTGGCCACCAACATCTTCACCCATCTCAACAACAACCTTTTCAGCCTGGCCTTCGGACGGCTTTACGGCGAGGTGACGGTGGGTTACTATAATCAGGCCAACAAGTGGACGGGCATGGGGCATACGATGCTGTCCGGCATGGTGTGGAGCGTGACGCAGCCCCTTTTTGCCCGCATGGACGACGAGACTTGCGATCGCAAGCGGCGGGTGTTCCGCAAAATGCTCCGTCTGACCGCTTTCCTGTCGTGCCCGGCACTCTTCGGGCTGGCTTTGGTGGCGGCGGAGTTCATCACCATCACCATCACGGAAAAGTGGCTGCCCTGTGCCCGGCTGATGCAGCTGCTGTGTGTAGGCGGCGCCTTTTTGCCCATTGCCTCCCTTTACTCCAATTTTGTGGTCAGTCAGGGCAATAGCCGGCTCTATATGTGGAATACCATCGTGCAGTGTTTGGCACAGTTGTTGCTTTTGATCATATTGTATCCGTGGGGGGTCCAGGTCATGGTGGCAGCCTATGTAGGTGTCAACATTCTTTGGCTTTTCGTGTGGCACAGGTTTGTAGGCCGCATGATTGCGTTGCCTGTCCTGGAAGCCCTGCGCGATGTAGTGCCTTTCGCCGTGATAGCCGCCGTGAGTATGCTGGCTGCGTGGCTGAGTGCGCTGCCTTTCAGGGAGATGCCCCTCCTGTCGTTGACGGTCAAGATGGCCGTGGCGGCAGTTGTCTATTTCGCGCTGCTCCGCCTTTTGGGCGCGCAAATTCTCGGGGAATGTATGGAATTCCTCAAAAGCAAAGTGAGAAGAAAACCCTATTAACTTCATAAAGTAGCAAATCCATGTATTTGATTTTATTTATCGGCATTGCCATCATCAGTTTTCTGGTGCAGGCCAATTTGCAGTCCAAGTTCAAAAAGTACTCCCGGGTACCCCTGGCCTCCCGGCTTACGGGTCGCGAGGTGGCGGAGAAGATGTTGCACGACAACGGTATATATAATGTCAGCGTAACCTGTGTGCCGGGAAATCTGACCGACCACTTTAACCCCACCAACGGCACTGTGAACTTGTCGGAAGGCGTGTACAACAGCAACTCCGTTGCCGCCGCCGCTGTGGCAGCCCACGAGTGCGGCCATGCCGTGCAGCACGCTTATGGCTACGCGCCGCTACGTATGCGTTCCGCGCTGGTGCCCGTGGTGTCGTTTGCTTCCACATGGGTGCAGTGGGTGCTGCTGGCCGGCATCCTCTTGGTGGAGTCCTTTCCCGGCATCCTGCTGTTGGGCATTGCGTTGTTTGCCATGACCACGCTGTTCAGTTTCATCACCTTGCCCGTGGAGATTGACGCTTCGCGCCGCGCCACGGCTTGGCTCCAGCGTGCCGGCCTGACTTCGGCCTATGACCACCCCATGGCTGTAGCCGCGCTCCGTTCCGCCGCTTATACCTACGTGGTGGCCGCACTCGGCTCATTGGCCACGCTGGTTTACTATGTGATGATATTCTTGGGCCGTTCGGGCGACGATTGACCTTTTTCCGACATATAGTCGCTTCGTTCCGGGGCCAAAGTGAGTCCAAGGCAGACGCTGGTGGAAAGAAAAAACGCCTTTTCCTTTCCGCCAACGCCTGCCTTGCATTATATTTGCACGGCATAATGGTGTGCCGCGTTTTCGGGCGAACCCATCGCAATGACCTTAATTTACACTAATACAAATGAAGAACATGATGAGGTACAGGTTACTGAGTTTCTGGTTATGCTTAATCATTGGATTAGGCTTTGCTTCCGCTCAAACATTTGTCAACTTGACTCCCAAACCCAAACAGATGACTGTGGGGGAAGGTTCACTGAGCCTGCCCGACCGTTTTGTGGTCAGTTGTTCGGGATTGGACGAAGCGCAGCGGAATGAAGTGGACAGGTTTGTCGCTGATTATAACGCGGCAACCGGTTCCGCAGTTACGGTGGCAGAGGACGACGACGCGGCGTTGATGCAGGTTAGTCTGTTGGCCACCACTTCAACCCGTAAGGACGGGGCCTACAACGTGAAAGTAACGCAGGAGCAGGTTTCTGTCAAAGGAAAGGGCGTGCTCGGCCTGTTCTATGCTTTCCAAACCATCAAGAAGATGCTGCCGCCCCATGTGATGGCCGGTGTGTCCGACCCCAACGTGACGGCGTACAGCCTGCCCGTGGTGAGCATCGTGGATGAGCCCCGGTTTGAATACCGTGGCTTCATGCTCGACGTGTCGCGCCACTTCTTCAGCGTGGAGGAGGTGAAGCGAATGCTCGA
>CAMBHR010000047.1:0-20091 GCA_945867195.1 uncultured bacterium
GTAACACTGCAGATTCTGGTCCTGCCTTTCCTGGTTCGAGTCCGGGTACCCCAACACGAAAAGAGATTTTGTCTGGTGCGGACAAAATCTCTTTTCCGTTTATATATAAACTGACGGCAAGTTTACCATAGCTCCCCCTGATACAACGGTCTATAGGATTGACAGGGATTTTCACCGTGTGAATGCTTGAAAATCCAAACTTTCACACTGGGAACAGCTGATATTGAAGAGAAAACGGGCTATGTGTGAATGGGTGAATACTTTTTCCGGGAAACGAATTGCGGATATATGCGCACGAAGAACATGTACACTATCGTTGTCTGGAAGTTATCTTCACAACTTCTGGATATGTGAAGACAACTCCCGGACTTATAAAAAAAACAGCAGGAGTGATTAAACTTTCTGACGGAAATCAGGTCAGTATAAAAGTTGGCGTACTGGAAGCCACGCCTCGCTCCACAACAGGTGAAGGTGCAACCAGCGCGAAGTAAGTGTCCGACATTCTCGGCCAACCGAAAAGCATCCCCAACCGACCCCAAAGTTTCCTCAGCCAATCAAAAACAACATCATCATAATGAGAAAATCGCTTCTATTCCTTTTCCTCTCCTTCATGCTGGCAGCCTCAGCGACTGCACAGCATCTGGTCATCACGGGACAAGCCTTGGAAAACAAGACCAAGCAGCCCGTAGAGTTCGCATCGGTGGCACTGCTGCGCCCCGACAGCACCGCCGTCCTGGCCGCGACGACCGACGAAAAAGGCTGTTTCGCCCTTCAGGCCAAAGAAACAGGCAAATACTTGGTGCGCCTTTCCTTCGTGGGATTTACCCCGGCTGTGAAACCGGCTGAGCTGACTGCCGAAACCGACACGCTGGACCTCGGCACCATCCTGCTCAGTTCGTCAGACAATGTGCTGGGAGCCGCCACTGTCACAGCAGTAGCATCGCGCGTAGAGCAAAAGGATGACACGACGATGTTCAACGCCGCAGCTTACCGCGTGCCGGAAGGGTCAACGCTCGAAGCACTGGTGAAGCAGTTGCCGGGCGTGGAAGTGGGCGACGACGGTACCATCAAATGGAACGGCAAGAAGGTGACGGAATTTCTCGTCAACGGCAAGGACTTCTTCAAGGGCGACACGGAGACGGCCATGAAGAACCTGCCCACCGAAATGGTGAGCAAAATCAAGGCTTACGACAAGAAAAGCGACTATACGGAACAGACGGGCATTGACGACGGCGAGGAGACCACTGTGCTCGACATTGCCACGAAACGCGAACTGAACGAATCATGGGTGACGAACGTGGACGTGGCCTACGGCAGCCACGACCGTTACAGCGGCCGTGTGTTCGCCACGCGCTTCACGGACCGCACACGCGTCACGGCCTTCGGTTCGGCCAACAACACCAACAACCAGGGCTTCGGCGGACCGCGCGGTTTCGGCGGCGGCAGCAACGGACTGGTGACCTCGAAAAACGCCGGTCTGGACTTCTCTTGGGAAAACGGCAAGAAGAAAGGCGAAGCGGGCCGCCTGGAACTGGGCGGCGGCGTGATGTACCGCCACAGAAACAACGACGCGCTCTCCACGTCGAACTCTGAAACATTCCTCACCTCGGGCGGTTCCAGCTCCTTTGCCAACAACTGGAGCCACAGCTTCAGCAAGAGCACCAACGTGAACGCGCGCTTCCGCCTGCAGTGGAACCCGGACACGATGACGACCATCAGCTTCCGCCCCAGCTACTCGTACAGCGAATCGGACAACAGCAGCACATCGCGCTCGGCCACCTTCAACGACGATCCGTATGCCATCAAGGGCATGATGAGCCCGCTGGACAGCATCTTTGCAGATAACGCCATCACACGCCACCCCGAGCTCTACGCACTCATGGTGAACACCAACAACCGCCTCTCCATGAGCGACAGCAAGAGCCACAGCGTGAGCGGCAACCTCAACATCACCCGCAAGCTGAACTCGGAAGGCCGCAATGTGTCGCTGCGTGCCAACGCCGGTTACACGAAGTCGGAGTCGCACTCCTTCACCATATCGGACATACACTACAACGCCTCGTCCGACAAACCGGCCAGTTTCCTCAACCAATACAGCAACCAGCCTTCAAAGAGCTACAACTACAATGCCCGCGTAGGCTACGTGGAACCCCTCGGCAACCAATGGTTCGGCGAGCTGCGCTACCAGTACGGCTTCAGGTACAGCGACTCCGACCGTTCGCGCTACAATCTGGACTCGTTGGCCTACGAGCCTTATGCCTCGATGTTTCCCGAATATGTTTCGTTCGGCGACCCTTACAACTATCCCACGCTGGGCACGCTGCCCACCCGCGACGACGTGCTCAACTATGTGCGCGACCTGAACAACTCGCAGTATGCCACCTATAAATACTACGAACACACGGCCACCGTGGGCGTACGCTACAACACCTCGGCCATCAACTTCAACGCCGGCGTGGACTTCAATCCGCAGAAGACAAAAATGGCCTACAACCGCCCGGGACAAAACATTGACACGCTCATCACGCGCGATGTCTTCATGGTGTCGCCGCAGGTAAGGTTCCGCTACAAATTCTCCAAGACCAACCAGCTGGACATCCGCTACCGTGGCTCCTCATCACAGCCTTCCATGACGGACCTTCTGGCCGTGGTGGACGACTCGAACCCGCTGAGCATCTCCATGGGTAACCCGGGACTGAAACCCTCATGGAACAACACGCTGCGCATACAGTACAACGGCTACAATGCCACACGCCAACAGGGCATCATGGTGGGACTGAACGCCTCGCAGACCATCAACTCCATCTCGAACCGCATGGTCTACGACGAAGCGACCGGTGTGCGCTACACCCGCCCCGAAAACATCAACGGCAACTGGAACAGCCAGGGTATGTTCATGTTCAACTCTGCCCTCGGCGCCAGCAAGCTGTTCAACATAAGCACCTTCACGAACCTGAGCTACAGCAACGACGTGGGCTATGTGAGCCGTATGGAAACCACGGAACGCACGCCTTCGACTAACGCCATGACGGGTATGATGGCCAAGGCCGCCACGGAGCAGCCCGTAAACGACCGCAGCTACGACTACTACAACACCATCTTCGGCCAGGCCCTGTCACAGAAGAACACCACCCGCACGCTGGGCGTGGACGAGAACCTGAACCTGTCCTACCGCACGTCGTGGTTTGACGTGGGTGTACTGGGTCGCCTCAACTACCAGCACGCCCGGGCCACCGTGCAGGAGAATGCCAACATGGACACCTGGAACTTTGCTTACGGGGCGAACGCCAATTTCATGTTCGACTTTGGCCTCAGCATCTCCACGGACATCCGCATGAACTCGCGCCGTGGCTATTCGGACGCTTCGATGAACAACAACGAACTGCTGTGGAACGCGCAGATTGCCCAATCCTTCCTCAAGAACAAGGCGGCCACGCTGAGCATACAGTTCTACGACATCCTGCAAAAACAAAGCAATATCAGCCGCACGCTCTCGGCCACGCAGCGCACCGACTCCTGGAGCAACGCCATCAACTCGTACTTCATGGTCCACTTCATCTACAAGCTGAATATCTTCAGCGGCACCGGAGGCAAGTCGGGCGGCAACAAGCAGAGCGACCGACCCGGTCCTCCTGATATGCGCGGCCCTGGCGGTATGCCGATGCGCAGCATGGGGCCCGGCGGCGGACGTGGGTGGTTCTAAATCATTACCTTCCCCGTAGTCCTCTTGGATAGTCAGACAATACGAAGAACTGCAAACGACCTCTGTCCTGAAGGAGTCGTTTGCAGTTCTTTTTGATTGCTGTCCGAAAAAAGTTCTTTTTGATGCAACAGCAAACTCTGTGCCTGTATGCTTTGTCGGCACATTGGCGGCGCAGTCATTGGCCTATTGCCAGTACTCTATGACGCGCTTGCTGATATATTTCCCGCCATTGGTGTCGGTGGCTTCGCGCCGTGTCCAGTTGCCGTGGCTGTCTGTTTCCAGTATGCGGTATCGGGTGGTGGTGGTACTTTCGCCTTCTTCGGCATCCATGCTGTGGCTGACCATCTGGGTGAGGTTGCCGTCCGTGTCGTACGTGTAGGTTTCGGTGTTGGTACCCATGTCATCGGCAAATCGGGCAGTAGCGAGGAGCCCCTGGTCGTTATAAGTGTAGGTGTCATCCTCGATTTCGCACGTTGCTTCCACCTCGTGGCGCAATGCAGTGAGTCGTCCTTCTGCATCGCGTTGCAGGGTTTTGTTGAAGAACTCCTTGATGGGTGTGTCTCCGTTGGTGGTGAGCCATTCGCCCTGTTGACTGAAGGTGATGTGGAAGCACCATTCGGTGTTCGTTTCGTCGTAATAGAGTTTCAGACTTTTCACGTTGCCCAGAAGGTCGTGCATACGCACATCTGGAGCGGTGGTTTCTGTTTTGTCGGGCACCATGCCCTGGATTTCCGAAGCGATGGTGTCGCCTGCCAAAGCTGGTTTTTCGGTTTTGTTGCTACACGAAATGAGCAGAGACATGGAGGCTGCGATAAAGAGGGTGGAGGTTTTCATGGATAATGAATATCTTATAATGAATATTGTATAATAAGGCATACGGCTAAACCTTATCCTAAAGAGAGGAAAACGGGTGCAAGATATGAAAAACAGGAGGAAAAGACAACGAACTGCCTATTTTTTGGCTGCCGGTTACGAAAAAAACGATTGTTGCGAGAGGTCGGGAACTATGATTTTCCGTAGGTCAAATGAGAAAAGTGGGAGAAAGAGCATAGCGTGCTATGCGACTGACGAGACTTACAAAAGCTTACAAAAGGTCGCTCAAAAAATCCAGCAGACTGCCGGAATAAGTGAGTCCACTCATGGGGTATTCATTAAAACCTCATTTATAGAACACCCCTATACATTATACATTGAAATTTTTGCTGTACTTTTGCTTCGCATTCATCGGTTTTGTGACTATAGGGAACCGATGGGCGCAGCACAACCTCTATTTTTCCGTAACAACTGAATAACCTTACAAACACGATGCGCTTTAATGACGTCATAGGGCAAGAGGCCGTGAAGCGGCAGTTGCTGCACATGGTGGCCGAAGGCAGAATGCCCCACGCCCTTTTGCTGGCCGGACCGGAAGGCTGCGGCAAATTGCCCTTGGCATTGGCACTGGCGGAGCGGCTGCTCTGCGTCAGTCCCACGCCCGAAGGGGATGCCTGCGGCCAGTGCAAGGGTTGCCGCATGGCGGAGAAGATGGCGCACCCTGACTTGCACCTCGTGTTCCCCGTGTTCAAACCGGCGGGGCAGTCGTCGGGTGCCGTGAGCGACCAGTTCCTCTCGGAGTGGCGCGAGCAGTTGCGCGAAACGCCCTACTTCGACCGGCAGACGTGGCTCAGGCGCATCGGGGTGGAGAACCAGCAGTCGCTCATCAATGTGTACGAGGCGAACAACATTTTGCAAAAACTCTCCACGGTGAGCAGCCAAGGGGGCTACCGCGTCATCGTCGTGTGGCTGGCGGAACAGATGAACACGGAGGCAGCGAACAAGCTGCTGAAAATCCTGGAGGAGCCGCCGCTCGGCACGGTGTTCATCCTCACCTCCGACCATCCGGAAAAAATGCTGCCCACCATCCTCAGCCGTACGCGCCGGATTGACGTGAAACCGCTGACCGAAACCGACATTGCCTCTGCACTGCAACGCAACTACGGACTGCAACCGGCCGACGCGCAATCGGTGGCGCACAGCGCAGGGGGAAACTTCATCCGGGCTTTGGGACAGATTACGGCGGATGCCGACACGGCGCAGTTCTTCGACCTCTTCGTGCTGCTCATGCGACTTTGCTACCTGCGCAAAATCAAAGACCTCCACGCCTGGGCGGAACAAATCGCGCTGTGGGGACGCGAAAAGCAGAAGAGTTTTCTCGAATACTGCCAACGGCTGATAAGGGAGAACTTCATGTACAATTTCCACCGCCCTGAGCTGAACGGAATGAACAACCGCGAGGAGGAGTTTGCCGTGCGCTTTGCCCGCTTCGTCAACGAGCGCAACGTCATCGGCATCATGGACGAACTTTCGCTGGCGCAGCGCGACATCGAGGCGAACGTGAACCCGCGTATGGTGTTCTTCGACCTCACGCTGAAGATGATTGTGCTGCTTTTACAATAAATTCTACGTAAAAAGAGAACCACACATGACAGAAACAAATAACCCTGCTTTGTATCTCACGACCACAGATGAAGCTCCTGCTGCCTCTGGTCTTCCCGATACTCCGAAAGGCAGATGCGATGCCTGCTGCTGGGGCGATGCCTCGCTGCGGGGGCTTGCCGCAGAAGGATGCGGACGCAGCGACAAGCAACTGAATGCTTACGACTACCTGGCCGATGTGCCCGGCAACCTCCAGAACACGGACTTCGTGGAGGTACAATTCAAGAACACACGCAAGGGATTTTTCCGCAACGACAACCACCTGGATCTGCACAAGGGCGACGTAGTGGCGGTAGAGGCTGTGCCGGGACACGACATCGGCGTGGTGACGCTCACGGGCAGACTGGTAATGCTGCAAATGCAGAAGGCTAACCTGAAACAGGGCATGGAGGTGCGGCGCATCTACCGCAAGGCGCGTCAGGCCGACTTGGAAAAGTACGAACAGGCCAAGGCACGCGAACACGACACGATGATCCGCTCGCGACAGATTGCCAAGGAACTGGAACTGCAAATGAAAATCGGCGATGTGGAGTACCAGGGCGACGGCAACAAAGCGATATTTTACTACATTGCCGACCAGCGCGTGGACTTCCGCAAGCTCATCAAGGTTCTGGCGGAGACGTTCCACGTGCGCATTGAGATGAAACAAATCGGTGCGCGTCAGGAGGCGGGACGCATCGGGGGCATCGGTCCCTGCGGACGCGAACTTTGCTGTGCCACGTGGATGAAGAACTTCAACTCGGTGGGTACGGCAGCGGCGCGGTTCCAGGACATCACGCCCAACCCGCAGAAGCTGGCTGGACAGTGTGCCAAGCTGAAATGTTGCCTGAATTATGAGGTGGACACGTATATGGAGGCGGCACGCAATCTGCCGGAGCGCACGGTGCAGCTCGAAACGGCGGATGCCACGTACTTCTTCTTCAAGGCCGACACGCTGGCCGGACTCGTCACCTACAGCACGGACCGGCGGTTGGCCGCCAACCTGGTGACCATCAGCGCGGAACGGGCGCAGCAGATTATCGCCATGAACGCTGCCGGCGAAAAGCCGTTGCAGCTGGCCGGAGAGGACGCGCCGCAGCCGGCCAAAACGCTCGACTTGGCAGAACAGGAGGACCTCACGCGCTTTGACAAGGTGAAGCGCAAAAGCGGACGCTCCGGCAAACGCTCCGGCGCAGCGGGCGCACCACGTCGCGAAAGACAGCCGAAAGGGGAAGAAAGAGGAGGCAAGTCTGCTCCGGCAGGCCGCGAGGGAAGACCGAACCCGGGACGCGGCGGACAAAAGGGAAACCGGGGCGGCGGACGCGGCCCGAAAAGGGAGAACTGACATGAAACTACGGATGCTTGACAAACTGCTGGGCCGGCTGGGGCAGACCGGTGCCGTGAAGCGGCTGCCTCGGGAAGTAACAGGCCGAGGCTTGCCGCGCCGCCTACCGGTGCATTCGGCAGTGGGCTTCGTGGCGGCGATACTGCTCTGCCTCATGGGATGCCAGAAGCGGCCTGCCGCGTTTGAATATCGCTCCACGCCCGTCGAGGGATGGGAACCGGGCGACACGCTGCATTTCCACCTCGACACGTTGCGAACTGCGGGCCAATTCCGGCTGGAACTGGGCGTGCGGACGGCCACGGCATTCCCCTACCCTTACCAGTCGCTGTGGATTGTGGCGCGCCAGCATTTTCACCAACCGGAAAGCGTCTGCACGGACACCATCGAAATACAGCTCGCTGACCGCCGGGGCGACACATCGGGTCGGGGCATCACGCTCCACCAGTTCACCCATTACTGGAAAACCATCCGCCTCAGCCAAGGCCAATCGGCCGACATCCACCTCAATCACCTGATGCGCAGCGAAATGCTGCCGGGCGTGGAGTCGGTGGGGCTACGCATCGAGGAGGAATAACACGGGGCTCATTAGCCCGACAAACGCCACCGACACCCGAACACACAACGAACGCGCGACATGACAAAGGTTGCACAAGCCGGACTGGCTGCAACGGAGTTGTCATGCCGCGCGTTTTTTCGTGCGCCGCTGCGGACGCATAGCGGTTTTTCAGGTTGACTTTATGATGTTTGATTAAATGGTTACTGCATTACCGTGCCAAGCTGTCAGGTACCACGCTATCGGGCACCACGCGCAAGTCCAGAAGTCCGAAGCCGTTGACCGGCCTCTCGTTATGTTGCCGGCCAATCAGTCCGGCCTGATTGCTGATGCCGTAGGTCAGCGTGCCGCCCGGATGGGCAAAGGAGGTGGAGCGCACCCGGCTCCAGCCGCGTTTGTGTTCGTCGGCCTCATCGTCCCAGCGGTTGCCGTCGAGCAGTTCGCTGAAATACGCCATTTGCAGCAGGCTGTCGCAGGGCAACGACTTCAGGTTGCCATTGCCGTCGGGATCGTCCATGGGCACCTCGGCTGCCACGTCCTTCACGTCCGCCGGCTGTCCCGACCGGGCGTAGACGAACACCCCTCTGCCTTTGGCGTAGGCCACGGCCTCCAAGTGGTAAGTTCCGGCGGGCAGTTCGGCAACCTGCTCCAGCTGTACCTCCATCGGACGGTCGTTGTCCGTACGCTTGAAACGCATATAGCTCAGCATTGGGCCGTCGTCCACGAAATTCTCCATACGGTGGAAAAGCGAGTTTCCCACGTTGCAGTTGCGGTACGCCTTCACCTGCCATCCCCGTTCGCTCAGGTAGTCGCGGTCGTACTGCTGCATGAAATAACCGTCACGCGTGTTGTCCTGCAAATAGACTTGCCGCTCAGCCTTCTCCAACTGCATACAGCTGAGCACGCCGAAGGTGATGGACGAGGCTAAGGATAAAATGAAGAGAATGAGCAAGGTCAGTTTGCTTCCCGTCCGCATGGGCTGTTCGTCGGGACGGCGCAACATCCATCGCAACAGGGAAAAAATGAGAATGGAAAGGCACACCAAGGCCGAAAAGGCTGCCACGCCCATCTGCCATACGCCGCCTGGACAGTGGTTCAAGATGTCCGCCCATTGCTCGGTCATCAGGCCGTAGCCCACCAGTGCCCCCACGCCGCCGGCCAGCCCGTACACGAAGAGGCCGATGAAGAGCAACAGGCACAGCATCAACAGCGAATCCACGAAAAGGAGCAATATCTTAAAGGTCACGGCCAGATAGTTCAGCAGCGTGCGCACCACACTGCGGGTACCGTTGCGGAAACCCGGCGAGCGCAGGTAGTTGCCGGCCTCGTTGGCCGTACGCATCAGCTCTTCGTTGAGCGTCATGGGGTTGACGGGCGTGCCGCGCATTTGCAGACGGTCTTCAGCGGTACGTGCCTGCGGTATCAAGGCCCACGCGATGAGATACACCACCGACACCACTTGCAGACTGAAGAAACTGAGCACCACGAGGATGATACGCCACGGCAGGGGGTCGGTGCCGCCGAAATACTGGCACAGACCGCTCATCACGCCGCCCAGCAGTTTGTCGTCGGGGTCGCGGAACAGCTTCCGCTGGCTGCGTTGATCCGCACCGTCCTGGCTACCGCTGCGCTGCAAAGGGGGTTCGGGCGGCATGCCGGAGCCTTGTTCATCGGGTTCGGAGGCCGGGGAGTCCAGTTCTTCGGGATTGCCGATGCGGCGTATGATGTCCTGCACATGCCCGATGGTGATGGCTTCCACTCCATCGGCACGGAGTTCGGCAAACAGCTCTGCCACGCGGTGTTCAATGTCGTCAGCTATCTCGTCGCCGCCGTCGCGACGGCTGAAATAGCGTTTCATGTTGTCAAGATACTGTTCGAGCAAAGCCACGGCATCCTCGTCAATGGCGTAAAGCGTGCCGAACAAATTGATGGTGATATTCTTTTTCATGATAGGGATTTTTCTGATGGATAAGACAGAGTAAAAGGTTCTCGGGAAGCCCCCCCGCCACGGGATCAGGCGGTGGGCGGAGTAGCAGGCGGTTCTGGGCCGGGAGCCATCTGCTTGAGCAGGGTAACGGTGCGGCTCAGCTCGTTCCACGCGCCGTCAAGCCCTTGCAGGAAGGCCTGACCTTCTGCCGTCAGCGCGTAGTATTTGCGTGGAGGCCCCTGAGTGGACTCACGCCACTCGTAGCTGAGCAGCCCGTCCTTCTTCAGCCGGTTGAGCAGCGGATAGAGCGTGCCTTCCACCACGATCAGCTCGGCCTGCTTCAGGCGGTTGATGATGTCGTTGGCATAGTTGGCCTCCCGGCTCAGCAGGAGCAGAACGCAATATTCGAGCATCCCTTTGCGCATCTGCGATTTGGCATTGTCTACGTTCATATGGTGATGGTTTTTGAGTGGATGGGGAGAGGGAAACGGCGGCTTTGTCGACCGTAAACCGCCACATTCCCTTCCTGACGCTGCAAATGTAGGTTAACTAATAGTACTATGCAAAGCAAAGTACTGTAAAAGATTTCGTATTTAAGAACTTTTAAGAATGAAGCTGCTCTGCCATTCCCGAAGCAGTTCCGCCTGGTGGTATAAAATAAAAGTTGAACGCTCCAACCGTTTGCCGGTGCGAGCATCCGGTACGATGGGCGTTCAACTACAAAAGATGAAAAAGCAAATCTTTGATCAATAAAGTTCAGCTGCCGCATGGGCCGGAAGGAGCCTACGATTTGAACGCGCGGCCCACGGCCTGGCAGAACAGCAGCAGGGCGCAGGCACGCCAACCCTGGTGGAGGGGGCAGGGCAGCAGGGTGAGGGCGGCGAACACCTGGGCATAAAGAAAGTAGACAGCCTTTTTCGCACTCACGGCCTCTTCCAGCCAGAAGGCATAGAAGCGTGCCAGACTTTGCATAGCCGAAGTTTTTGCGAGCCATGCCGTGAGTGATTCCACAGAGAGCGTTACGTTGAGAGAGATTTCGCTTTTGGCAGATTGCAGGGTGATTTCGTTCTTTTTCATGGTTCGTTACGTTTGAGGATGAATGATTTGTGCGCAAAGGAAAAGATTAAAAGTGTCAATCTGCGACAATTTCAAAAACCGAGCGTTAAATCTTTCGTCCCAATCGCATTTTTCTTTTTTCCGGGACCAAGTGGCGTTATTTCGGTCCGCCGTCCCGCTGTTGCCCAACGCCGCTCCGCCGTCTCCACGCACCGAATGGCCGTTTCTACAAGCCGATTTGAAATTTCTCTGCGCCAAGGTATCAGTGTTTCCCTGCAAGGGTACAAGTGTTTCCCTGTAAGGGTACAGTTGTTTCCCTGCAAGGGTACAGTTGTTTCCCTGCAAGGGTACACTGACAAATCGCCGTCCTGAAACACCAGAGCGGCGAGCAGAAACTCCGCTGCGGCAGGAAGAAGGAGCGGTATCCCGCAAGGGTACGAAAAAAAGGAAGGCGCGTTGGCGTCTTCCTTGAATCATTTTTTGCGGTATGCCCATTCCGGGGCGATAGGTCCGGTGCGGTTATCCCTTTTCGAGAATACGTTGGATGCGTTCGTCAAGGTAGTCCTTGAACTCGGGACTGTCCACCACCTCAATGTCGTCGTAAAGTCCGAGCACGAAGCGTCCGATGCCGACATAGCTACACACCTCCGTTTTCAGCAACTGCCTTCCGTCGGGCTGCAAGGTCATCTGCCGCTGTGCATCGGGAAATTCCTCCAGCAGTATGGAGGCGGAAAGCTGTCCGAGCAGGAGCGAAACCGGCAGGCGGGTGTCGCCCGTGAAGCCGAAGAGGTCGTTGAAGAAGGGCGTGTGCTCCTCCTTGTGCGCCCACAGCAGGTCGAGCAGTTCCACATCCGTGCAGCGGCTCACCTTGAACGTCTTGTTCATGTTCGATGCCAGTTCGTAGCAGCGCACCTCGGCGTTCTCATTGAAGAAAAGATAAGGCTCCACAATGCGGTTGCTCACCTGTCCGCTGGAGGGGGAATTGTAATTTTTGAGCAAAACGACGCGCTCTTCCTTGATGGCCTGGAAAATGCGGCTGATGTTCTGCGCCAGTTTGCTGTCCACGCCGTGACGGGAGAGCACGGCGGGGTTGTACAGGTGCGACAGCTTTTCGCGCAGTGCCCTCACCTCGGCGGAGTTGTTGTAAACTGAGCTGAGGATTTGGTTGAGCGCGACCCCTTCGGCCTCAGTAAACTGTATGCCCGTGACAAGCTCGCCGAAGAAGGGCGAACTGTGGTCCAGACGGTAGCGCGTGCCCTCCTTCCTCACAATGAACCCCATCTCCTTGAACGCATCCATATAGCGGTAAACAGAGCGGCGGCTCATGCCGACACGGCTGCATACCTCCTCTATGGTGAGCATCCTGTTTTGTGTAAGGAGTACCATCAGCCTGAGCTGACGGGCGAATTTTTCAAGTTCCATATTCGTTTTTGGTGTATCCTTTTAACCTTCTTTGGGGCGCGAATATACGGAACATTTTCCAAACGATGCCAACAAACGCTGCGTGGCTACCGAAAAAAAGCTAAATCAGGCATTTTTAACGCTAAATTGTGGGAGTATGTAGTCCCAAAATCCTTACATTCGCCTCGTAGTAGACCGTGTGTGACGGACATTAAACAGCCTTTGAAACAACCTGTCATGAACCATATAGCCAAACAAATCATTTTTCTCTTGCTCTCTGCCCTGGTGGGCGGTTTCCTGATGTGGTGGATTTACCGTGGCTTCAACGTAGGATTGCTGGCCGATTTTTTCACGCAGCGGTCCAACTACCTGTGGATTACGCTGGTGCTCACCATGGGGGTAGTCGCCAACGTGCTGCGTTCGCTGCGTTGGAAAATGCTGCTCTCGTCCGCCCACATCCCCATCACCACGCGCCGCGCGGTGGAGCTGGTGTTCATCTCCTACCTCATCAACAGCGTCACGCCGCGCCTGGGCGAACTGACGCGCTCGCTCCTCGTGCAGCGCGGCAATGCGGAGGTCTCCACGCGTGCGCTGGGCACGGTGGTGGTGGAGAAGCTGGCCGACGTGGCCTGCCTGCTCGTCGTCATCGGCCTGGCCGTTTCGCTGCGCTGGCGCGAAACGGTGGGACTGGTGCAGCGCATGAACGAGGGCATCGTCTGGGCCGTGCCGAGCTACTCCTTTTATATTATTATTGGCTGTGCGGTGTGCCTGCTCGTGGGCATCAGTTTTCCGCTCTGGCCCCACATCCGCCGCTTCTTCATCAACCTGTGGAAAGGCATGAGTGCCATTGCGCGGCTTGACAGTCCGCTGTCCTTCCTCGCCCTCAGTGCCGGCATCTGGACATGCAATTTTCTGCAAATCTACTGGCTGCTCCCCTGCTTCGCGGAACTCGGTGCCGTGAGCCTGGCCGATATGCTCCACGTCTTTGCCGCCGCCAGTGTGGGCGTGCTGCTGCCCACCCCGGCCGGTGCCGGGCCGTGGCATTTCGCCATTGTCAAGACGCTGACCGGCGTTTACGGAGCCGACAAGGCGGCGGCACAATCGCTCGCCCTGATTTCGCACGGGCTGAAAACCGCCCTCGTCATGCTACTCGGTGCCTGGGGCTATGCCAGCTATTACCGCACGGTTTGGAAAAGATATCGGAAAACAAAAATCTGACCTCACACCTTTCCCAACTTTCAACTCTTATCTTTCAACATTCAACTCCCCACATCATATATGCACCCCATCTTCAGCATCTCCCCTCAGCGGGGACTACGCCGCAACATCCTATTTCCCCTCCCCTTTGATATTTTCCTACTCCGCAGCCTCCTGATCCTCACGGTCTGCATCTGTGCGCCGTCAGCAGTCCGCGCCCAAGGCTACGAGGCCTTGTGGAAACAGGTGGACGATGCCGCCCGCCGCGACCTGCCGCGCACGGCCCTGCTACTGACGGACAGCATCCGTACCAAAGCGTTGGCCGAGGCGAACGACGCGCAGCTGCTGCGCGCCTGGCTGCTGGGGCGTGTCTATGGGGGCGAGATTGCGCCGGACAGCGCGGTGGCCTGTATGGAACGGATGGAACACGCTCTGGAAACGGAATCACGCCCCATCGAACGGGCTTTGTGGCACGCGGCACTGGGACGGGCATACAGCCCTGCCGCGAACGGCTACCGCGCGTTCGGCAAGTGGACGCTCAAGGAGATGGAGGAACGCAGCCACCGGCACATCCTGGCATCGATGGAACAGCCGAAACTGCTCCACGAGGCACGCACGGACCGCTACCTGCCGCTCTGGAACGAAGGGGAGGAAGGAGCTGAAAGCCGCCACTTCGGCCACGATGTGCTTCACGTCGTGGCGCGCTCCGCCCGCGAGAGCGGGGTGCTCACTGCCGCCGAAAAGGCTGACAGCTATCGCCGTGAGCTGGCTGTCTATCGCCGGGCAGGGATGGCCGATGCCGTGTTGTGGCTCACCTTGGACAGTCTGCAGGACTTTCCGCACGAAGGGCCGATGAACATCCGTTTGGAGGACGATGCACGCTACCGTGAGTTGCAGGGTATGCTCGCAAAAAGCCAAGGATGCGAAACGCGCTACCGCCTGTTCGAGGCACTGACCGAACTGCGGTTCCGTTACGAGGAAACCAGCCCCGTGGCGCGCCACAACGACAGTCTGCTCGTGGCCGTGGCGCGGCAGGGGGAGAAGGAATACGGCAAGGACCGGCGTGCAGCCCGCCTGCGCAATTTTGTGGCGGAGATGGAAAATCCCGCCGCCCGTCTGGCCGGATGGAGGGAAACGTACTACCCCGGCGACAGCCTGTCCCTCACCCTGCGCACCCGCCACCTGAAACGGGCTGTGCTACGGCTGACACGCCTCTATGAAAGTGCGGCGGACTATGCCAACGCCTCGGAAAGCGCGGACAAGCGGGCGGCCAAGCGAGGCAAGATGTCGGTGACCTATACCCTACCCCTTCCGGCCGACGCGCCCTTCGCGTGGCAACAACGTCCGTGGCAACTCACCGCCCCGCAGCAGCCGGGTGTATATTATGCTGAACTGACCGCCGACGGCAAGGTGCTCGACACGTACATCTTCCACGTCTCAGCCGTGCGCGCCGTCACCTTCTCCGCCGCCCCGGGCTACCACCGCCTGACGGTGGTCGACACGCGCAGCGGCCGCCCCCTGCCCCATGCCTCCGTCACGGCCTACACCACGCGCAAGGACGGAAAGCTCGCCCGGCTGAAGGTGTACCACGCCGATGCGGAGGGAACGGTGGAACTGAACGCGCCCGATGCGCCGCACCGTGACATACAGTATTTTGCCGGTACGGAGCAGGACCGGGCTTCGCAGTGCTTCACGCTCTACAACCTGCGTTATTACGGTGAGGCGCGGCAAACTTCCGTCCAGACGCAGGTGGACCTCTTCAGCGACCGCGCCATTTACCGTCCCGGCCAGCAGGTGCAGTGGGGCGGCGTGGTTTATACGCGCCGGGGCGATGACTTCCGCACGGAGCAGGGCTACGAATGCTGCGTGATGCTCTACAACGCACAGGGCAAAGCCATTGACAGCCTGCTCGTGCGCAGTGATGAACTGGGCAACCTCCACGGCAGCTTCAGTCTGCCGGCCACGTGTCTGCCGGGACATTTCCACCTGCAAACCGAGGGGCCGGCGCGCCGGGGCTACTTGGGCTTTTCGGTGGAGGAGTACAAACGGCCCACCTTCACGGCCATGACCGAACGACCGAAACGGGCGTATGCTCCGGGCGACACGGTGCAAATCTGCGGCACGGCCCGGACGTTCAACGGCGTACCCGTGGGTGGAGCACGCGTGCAGTTCACGGTGCAGCGGCAAAGAATGTGGCGCAGTGCGGAGGGCGAGGCGGCAGCGCAACACGGCGAAACGCAGACCGATGCCGAGGGCGTTTTCCGTCTGCCCGTATTCCTCGCCTTGTCCGAAAGCGAGCTGGGCGCGCCGCATCCTTGCACCTATGTTTTCCGCGTGGACTACACGGTGACGGCGGAGAACGGCGAAACTTGCCGGGGCGAGACCTCGCTGCCTGTTTCCACGCGCAGCGTATGGTTGGAGGCCGATGTGCCGTCGCGCATTTGCCGCGAACAGTTGCCCTTCCTGACGGTGCGCCAGACCAATGCCGCCGGCGAGAGCCTGGAGGCACGGGGCAACTACTCCCTGTGCAATGCCGAGGGCGAAACGGTGGACACGGGAAACTTCCGCACGGCAGCACCCTTCCTCCCGGCCGCGCTCCGCACCCTCCCTTCGGGTCCATACTCCTTTATATACAGCACGCCGAGCGTGCTTCAGGCGGACACCGCGCGCTTCGTGTTGATGTCGGAAGCCGATGTGCGCCCTGCCGACAAGGAAGGGGCACTCTTCACCTACCAACGCGTGGCTGCCACCGCCGACACGGTGTGGGTAAGGGTGGGCACGCCGCTGGAAGGTGCCACGCTCTTCTACGACCTCGTCTCCTCCGACCGCCGATGGGAAAGCCGGCGTTACCTGCTCACTGACAGTCTGCTGCATTTCCAACTCACCTATCAGCCGGACTACGGCGACGGAGCCACCGCCTACTTTGTGCTGGTGCGCGACGGACAGCTGCACACCTTCAGCGCGTCGGTGCGCAAGCCGGAGCCGGACAAGCAGTTGCGGCTGGAATGGTCGAGCTTCCGCAGCCGTCTCACACCGGGCGGACACGAAGTGTGGCGGCTCCGCGTGCTCTGTCCCGACGGCACACCGGCAGAGGCTTCCGTCATGGCGCGGATGTACGATGCCTCGCTCGACGCTTTCGCGCGCAACGATTGGGCGTTCAGCCGCGTGGGCTTCGTGCGCTCCCTGCCGAATGCCCGATGGTCGTGGCGCACGCCTTTCCACACGGGTTGGCAGCAGGAAATGAACGGCAGTTTCCCGATAAAATATTCGCCCGTGCCCACACCGGCTTTCACGGAGTGGGATGCCGCACTCTTCAACTACCGTTTCTTCTCCCCGGACTTCCGGAAATTCAAGCAGGCGCGGATGGAAACGGCGAACCTCAGCCTACCAAGGGAAGCAGCCTTGTCTGCACCTACCGCCAAAGCGGTAAACGCCAGAACCGGCAACGTATTGGCGGAGGTGGCGGTGGAAGATATGAAACAGGCCACCGGGGCGGAAACGGGCAGCGGCGGACTGCGCACGCAATTCCAGGAAACGGCATTTTTCCTCCCGGCTCTGCGAACTGACAAGCAGGGCGAGGTGGCACTGGAATTTACCTTGCCCGAAAGCATGACGCGATGGAACTTCACGGCCTTGGCTCACGATGCCGGAATGTGCCATGGGCGGATAGACACCGCACTCGTGGCGCAAAAGCAGCTGATGGTGGAGCCCGCCCTGCCGCGCTTCCTGCGCCGGGGCGACCGGACCGCACTTCCCGTCAAGGTGACGAACCTCACAGGCGATCCGCTGACGGGTACGCTCCTCCTCACGCTGGAGGATGCCTTGCAGCCGGACCGCACAATAGCGGAACTGTCGCGTCCCTTCCAGCTCCAGCCGGGCGAGGTGCAGACGCTGCGGTTTGACTACCGCGCCGAGGACGAAACCTCGCTGCTGGTTTGCCGCGCCGTGGCCCGGGCGGACCACTTCAGCGACGGCGAGGAGCATCTGTTGCCCGTGTGGAGCGACGAAGTGACCGTTACCCGCACATTGCCTTTCTATATGGAAGAAAAAGGTACGCTGCGGTTGCAGACGGACACGCTGTTCAACCTGCCCCATGCCACCCACCGACGGCTGGAAGTGGAGTTGGCGGCGCATCCCGTGTGGTATGTGCTCTCGGCCCTGCCTACGTTGGCCGCCGAGGCCGAATGCCAGAGTGCAACGGGCTGGTCCACCCGTTTCTACGCTCTCTCGCTGGCCGCCGCACTGGCGCAGCAGCACCCGGAAATCAAAGCGTGGGCCGACAGTCTGCCCTGTGAGTTGCAAGCCTTGGCCACGCAGCGGTTGGCAACCCTTTCGGGACCCGATACGCCGTGGGCATTGCGCGGCGAGACGGAGACGGCACGCACGGCGAAGCTGAAGGAACTGTTCAATGAGGAAGCCCTGGCAGCACATCTCTTCACGGCCACGGACAAACTGCGCGCCCTGCAACAGTCGGACGGTGCTTGGAGCTGGTATCCCGGTATGCCGGGCAATGTACACGTCACACTGGAAACGGCCTTGCTACTGGCACGCGCCGAAAAACTGACGGGCAGCCAAACCGCCGCCCACGATATGCTCCGCGCGGCCTGCACGTACCTGCAACACGAAATGGAACGACAAGTGGCGGAGGCGCGGAAAACGGAGGCACGGCTGCAACGCGAAGTGCGACCCACGGAAAGCCAGTTGCGCTGGCTCTACCTACGCACCCTGCTCGGCCAGCAACCCGATGCCGCAGCCCGCTTCCTGCTGCAACGCACCAAGAAGCTGCGCCACGAACTGACGATGTACGACAAGGCGGTGGCCGCCGTGGTGTTGGCCCATGCCGGCGAGACGGAGGAGGCACAGTTGGCGGTGCAAAGTCTGCTGGAACACACGGTGAGCCGGCCGGACATGGGCCGCTGGTTTGACACGCCGCGCGCCGAACGCTCGTGGCAGTCGTACCGCATTCCCACGCAATGCGTCGCCGTGGAAGCCCTCGAACAGCTGGGGCACACCCGTGAGGCGGACGAGATGCGACGCTGGCTGCTGCAGGCCAAGCGGACGCAGGTATGGGAAACCTCACGCGCCACAGCCGATGCCGTGTGGCTCCTGTTGCCCAGCGACAGCCTACCCCGGGGCGCATCGCTCCACTTCACGCTCTGCAAAGGCCGTAAAGTGGTGGGTGTGGACACCCCGGCCGACACGCGGACGGCGGCCTCCGTAGGTTATGTGCGCAAGGTGTATGACGAGCAGCCCGCCGTGGAGGCCACGCACCTGAGAGTGACGAAAACGGACAACGGCCCGGCTTGGGGCAGCGTGCGGGCCACCTTCACCGTACCGGCATCCGCCGTGCCGACGGAAGGAAAGGAACTGCAGGCCGAGAGTAGTTACACGCTGTGGCGCGAGGGCGCGTGGCAACCCTACCACGCAGGTGCCCCACTCCATCCGGGCGACCGTCTGCGCCGCGAGTTCATCGTCCGTGCCGACCGCGACTACGATTTCGTGCACCTCAACTCCGACCGACCGGCCTGTGCCGCGCCCGCCCAGCCGCTTTCGGGCTACCGCTTGACGGGCGACCTCTTTGCCTATGCCGCCGTTCACGATGCCTCGACGGACTACTTCATCGAACACCTGCCCAAGGGCACACACCGCCTGACCGAGGAATGGTACATTGACCGCACGGGAACTTACGCCACCGGCCCCTCGCGCATCGTCTGCGTCTACTCCCCCGAATTTACGGGTACAACGGAAAGTGTGCAACTGGAGGTGGAATAGGTGA
Organism: uncultured bacterium; assembly: GCA_945867195.1. Classification (GTDB taxonomy): domain Bacteria; phylum Bacteroidota; class Bacteroidia; order Bacteroidales; family Bacteroidaceae; genus Alloprevotella. The sequence continues at coordinate 19,413 of CAMBHR010000047.1, forward strand.
CGAAACTCCTCTCCCAAAGTCCAGGAGTTGTTCTTACAAGTCCGGGAGTTGCTTTTACAAGTCCTGGAGTTGTTTCAAAAAGTCCAGGACTTGTGAAGAAAATTTCACGCAATGTTCAGCCTGGCAGGCAAAGCGGAAAATCAGGCTGAAAAAGGTGAAATCTATTTTGAGAATGCACTTTTCGCGCGCACGTATATACGGATTTTATTTCCCGAAAAAAGCATTCACCCCTTCACACAATGTCCGTTTCCTATTGATTTTCATAGGCTTTGAGTGTGAAGGGTTGGATTTCAAAGCCTTCACACGGGCGGTGAACGTGACTTTTCCAGATTTCGGTTGACTGTTTTCCGAGATAGTAGACCGTTTGCTAAAAAGGTTGACCTGTGAAGGCTTGAAAGAGCAAGCCTTCACACCGGGAAAACGCCTCAAAATCAGGATGTAAATGACACAAGCTCCCCCTCTGCCGTGAAGGCTTGAATATTCAAGCCTTCACACTTGAAACCGCTGGAAATCAAGAAGAAAGAGCCTTCATGTGAAGGAGTGAATGTTTTTTTGGGGAATAAAAAACGTATAAAGGACATGTCTCCATCGGAAAGATTGAGAGCAACGATGTTTCATCACCATCCGTAAGCGTATCCGCGATGCCGCCTTGTACACAATCATTCATCCCTCTACCTTT